>NZ_JADWYQ010000005.1 GCF_022414575.1 Streptomyces sp. MUM 178J
CGTGGACGGGTCGACGGCGGCGCCTGACCCGTCGAAGAAGACGGGCGGGGTGCGGATGGCGCGGGCGGACGGCGACGCGGTGTGGCGCTTCGCGACGATCGGCTCCAAGGTGGTCGTCCTCCCCTGACACGGGGTCCCCTCGCAGAACATGCGCCTCCGGCCGGGGCGTACAGGACTCCCCAAGGCCACGAGCAATGCCACACCCCCGAGAACGCCCACGGGCCACGGGCTCCACACCCCCGGGAAACGCCCGCGGGGCACGGCTCCGCGGGGCCGGGGAGCCCAGCGGCGGGCCAGTGCCGCAGGAACGGGGAGCCTGGCAACGAGCCAGTGCCACAGGAACGGGGAGCCTGGCAACGAGCCAGTGCCGCACGGGTGTGAGGGCGAGGGCCCACACGAAGAAGGGGCGGGTGGGCGGGGAAGGAGCCCACGCACCGCGAGGAGGCCGACAACCGGGCCGGAGGCCGCTACGCGGCGGTGCGGCGCTCGTCCTCCTCCGCGCCCTCGTCCGCCGGCTCCGCCGGACGGCGCCCCGCCCGCGGCGGGGTCGAGACCGCGTTCGCAGCGGCGCAGGACGCCAGAAGGTCGCTCATCGGGACGCCCGACGGCGACGGCGTCGACGACGGCGCTTGCGTCCGCTGCGCTTCGCGCTCGGATGCCGGCATGGAAGCCTCCCGGGGGCTTAGTTAGGCACACCTAACCAGGACTGACTACCATGTCACCACGCCCGCCGACCCGATGCAACAATTTACCGACAGCCTGTCGGCGTCTTCGTCGGAATGTACAGCCCTCCGCGCTGGGGGCTCAGCCCGCCGCCGCCCCCAGTTCCACGCTCGTCCACCGCTCCCCGTATCCGGTCAGCGTGACCTCGCGCCGGTCGTCGTCCGTGCTGCCCACGACCCGGTGGATCCGCACGTGCAGCCGGTCCTCGGACAGGTCCTCGACCTTCCCCTCGCCCCACTCCACGACCACGACCGACTCCGGCAGCGACACGTCGAGGTCGAGGTCCTCCATCTCGTCCAGGCCGCCGCCCAGCCGGTAGGCGTCCACATGGACGAGTGCCGGCCCTCCGGTCAGCGACGGGTGGACGCGCGCGATGACGAACGTCGGGGAGGTCACCGCCCCCCGTACTCCCAGGCCCTCCCCGAGCCCGCGCGTCAGCGTGGTCTTGCCCGCGCCCAGCTCGCCGCTGAGCATGACCAGGTCCCCGGGGCGCAGCAGTTTCGCGAGCCTGCGCCCCAGTTCCTGCATCTGTTCGGGGGATTCGACCGGGAACTGGAGGGATGATTCAGCCGCCGGACGTGCCGGGCTGCTGTGCGGTGCTTCCATACGGGTCAACGTTAGCCGCTCGCGGCACCGCGCCGACCCGCGCCAGCAGGTCGGCAAGCCGGTCGGTGACGGTCTCCGGGTGTTCCAGCATCACCAGATGGCCGGCGTCCGGCACCAGCACCAGCTCCGCGTCCGGCAGCCGGTCGGCGATGGCCTCGCTGTGGGAGCTGGGCGTGACCAGGTCCCGCTCCCCCGCCAGCACCAGCACCGGCACCTCCAGGAAGACCTCCAGCGCCGCCGACTTGTCGTGTTCTGCGAAGGCCGGATAGAACTCGGCGACCACGTCGATCGGCGTGGACTCGATCAGCCGCTCCGCGAACCGCGCGACCGCCGGGTCCACGTCCTTCGACGAGAACGAGTACCGCTTGATCAGCCCGGCGAAGAGGTCCGCCGTCGCCCGCCGCCCGCGCTCCACCAGATCGGCCTGTGAGCCGAGCGCCCTGAGCACGCCGGGCAGCACCCGCCGCACCGCGTTCACCCCCACCACCGGCAGCCCGTAGGTGACCTCGCCGAGCCGGCCGCCCGATGTGCCGACGAACACGGCGCCCACGACCCGCTCACGCACCAGTTCGGGGCAGTGCGCGGCGAGGGCCATCATCGTCATGCCGCCCATGGAGTGGCCGGCCAGCACCAGCGGCCCCTCGGGGGCGGCGGCGTCGATGACCGCCTTGAGGTCGCGGCCGAGCTGGTCGATGGTGACCGGCGCGCCGTCCGGGCCCGCCTGTGCCAGGCCGCGCGCCGAGCGGCCGTGGCTGCGCTGGTCCCAGTACACCGTGCGCACCAGCCCGCGCAGCGCGGCGCGCTGGAAGTGCCAGGAGTCCTGACTGAGGCAGTAGCCGTGGCTGAAGACGACCGTCACCGGCGCGGGCGACCTGCGCCCGAACAGCCTGCGACGGCGCGGCCCCACCTGGCCGCCCGCCGTCTCCGGGTCCACCTCGTCGACCTCGTACCACAGCTCGGTGCCGTCGTCGGCGACCGCCTTGCCGGGGGTGCCGCGCAGCGAGCCGTACGGCCCCGAGGCGTCGAGGGCGAGCCGCGCCTTCCTGCGCATGCCGCGGCCGACGGTGAGCCGCTCGACCGCGACGCCCGCGGCGGCGCCGGCCGCGAGCACCCCTATCGCGGCGCCGGCGACACCCGCCCGGCGCCAGCCCCCCGCCGCTGCCGTCGCAGCCGTCGCGGCTGCTGCCGCCGCCGATGCGGCGGCAGCGGCGTCCTCGGTGCTGCTCTCGCTCACCCTCCGCTCCTACTCCTCGCGCTCTCCGTGCTTCTCGTGCTTGTCGTGCTTCTCGTGCTTCTCGTGCTTCTCGTGCAGATAGACGCGCGGAACCCGCTTGCCGATGCGCGTGACGATCTCGTATCCGATGGTGCCGGCCGCCTCCGCCCAGTCCTCGGCGGTCGGCTCACCCCGGTCGCCCGGCCCGAACAGCACCGCCTCCGCGCCCTCCCCGAGCAGCCGCCCGCCGGGCTCGCCCGGCCCGAGGTCCACCACGAACTGGTCCATCGCGATGCGGCCGGCCACCCGCAGCCGCTTCCCGCCCACGAGGACCGGGCCACGCCCGGACGCATGGCGCGGAATGCCGTCGGCGTAGCCGAGGGGGACGAGGCCGAGGGCCGTGTCGCCGTCCGTCACATAGTGGTGCCCGTAGCTGACGCCATGGCCTCCGGGGACCTGCTTGACCAGCGCGACAGAGGCGGAGAGCGTCATCACGGGGCGCAGCCCGAAGTCGGCGGGCGTGCCGATCTCGGGGCTCGGCGAGACCCCGTAGACGGCGATTCCGGTCCGTACGAGATCGAAGTGGGACTCGGGGAGGGTCAGCGTCGCCGGGGAGTTGGCGATGTGCCGCACTTCCGGATCCATCCCCTCCTTCTCCGCGTAGGCCACCAGATCGCGGAAGGAGTCGAGCTGGGCGGCGATCGAGGGGTGGCCGGGCTCGTCGGCGCAGGCGAAGTGGGACCACAGGCCGGTGACCTTGACCGCTCCCTCGGCCTCGGCGGCGCGGGCGGCCGCGACCAGCTCCGGCCAGTCGGCCGGCGAAGCGCCGTTGCGCCCCAGACCCGAGTCGGCCTTGAGCTGGACCCTGGCCGTCCGGCCGGCGGCGCGGGCCGCGGCGGCGGCCTCGTCCAGCGCCCACAGGCCGCTCACCGACACATCGATGCCGGCTTCGACGGCTTCGCGCCACGGGCCGCCGGGAGTCCACAGCCAGCACAGCAGGGGGGCGGTGATCCCCGCCTCGCGCAGTGCGAGCGCTTCCTCCGGGAGGGCGGCGCCGAGCCATGTCGCCCCGCCCTGGAGGGCGGCCCTGGCGCAGGGCAGCACGCCGTGCCCGTACGCGTCGGCCTTCACCACGGCCATCAGCGCGGACCCCGGGGCATGGGCGCGCAGCGCACGGACATTGGCGCGCAGGGCCGAGAGGTCGATCTCCGCCCGGGCCCGGAGCGCGCGCTGCTGTGTCTGGTGTGTCTGGTGGCTCATCCCGCCCAGTGTCTCAAAGCGTTATGACACCCCTGGTACGACGTCCCGGATGTTCCGGACGTCCCGGCAGGCGGACGGCAGCGCGTCCGCCACCTCCTGGGCGGTGATCGGAGTGCCGCCGCGGGCCGCGGCAAGGCGTGCCGCCAGGCCGTGGAGGTACGCCCCGACCGAGCCCGCGTCGCGCGCGTCGAGGCCCGCGGCGAGGAGCGAGCCCGTCAGGCCGGACAGGACGTCGCCGCTGCCCGCCGTGGCGAGCCACGGCGTGCCCATGGGGTTGGCCCGCACCGGTGCGGCGTCCCCGGGGGCGGCCACGAGCGTCGTCGAGCCCTTGAGCAGCACGGTCGCCCCGAAGCGGGCGGCCAGCTCCCGCACGGAGGCGAGGCGCGCCGACTCCACCTCCTCACGGGAGACGCCGAGCAGGGCGGCCGCCTCGCCCGCGTGCGGGGTGAGCAGGGTGGGGGCGGCGCGGGTCCGTACGGTCTGCGGGTCCAGCAGCCGCAGACCGTCCGCGTCTACCAGGACGGGGACGTCGGAGGCCAGCACATCGCGGACGGCCCCCTCGGCGTCCTCTCCGAGGCCGGGGCCGACCGCCCAGGCCTGGACGCGGCCGGCCTTCGACGGGGGGCCGCCCTGGACCAGGCTCTCGGGGAAGCGGGCGATCACCGCGTCGGCCCCGGGGCCCACATACCGTACGGCCCCGGCCCCGCCGCGCAGCGCGCCCGCGACGGCGAGCACGGCCGCGCCCGGGTAGCGGGCGGAACCGGCCACGACGCCGACGACGCCCCTGCGGTACTTGTCGCTCTCCGCTGCGGGGTGCGGCAGCAGCCGCGCGACGTCCCCGTGCTGGAGCGCCTCCAGGTCGGGCACGGACGGCAGATGCTCCTCCAGGCCGATGGGAACGAGGCGGACCGGGCCTGCGTGCTCATGGGCCGGATCGACGAGGAGCCCCGGCTTGTACGCGCCGAAGGTGACCGTCGCGTCGGCTCGCAGGGCCTCGCCGCGGACCTCGCCGGTGTCCGCCTCGGTCCCGCTGGGCAGGTCGACGGCGACGACGACGGCGTTCGAGCCGCGGGCGGCACGGGCCAGGGGGACGGCGTCGGCGCGCAGCCCGCCCTTGCCTCCGATGCCGGTGATGCCGTCCAGCACCAGGTCCGCGGCGGCCAGCGCCTCGAACGGGTCGTCGGCGACACGGCCGCCCGAGGCGAGCAGGTCGGCGAGGCCGCCGGGGTGGGCGCGGTCGGGCGCGAGGAGGACGGCCGCGACGCCGGCGCCGCGGCGGGCGAGGCGTGCGCCGGCGTACAGGGCGTCGCCACCGTTGTCCCCGCTGCCTGCGAGGACCACCACCCGCGCGCCGTACACGCGGCCCAGCAGCCCGGCACAGGCCGCGGCCAGGCCCGCTGCGGCGCGGTGCATCAGCGCGCCCCCGGGCAGCCGCGCCATCAACTCGGCCTCTGCGGCCCTGACGGTCTCCACGCAGTACGCAGTACGCATGCCCTGAGTCTGCCGCAGCCCTCGTGCCGGTGCGGCGACTTGCTCCCGCGGACGGGGCCCTTCCCGCCCACCTCCGGCTACCCCTCCGCGATCACCACCGCCGACGCCACCCCGGCGTCATGGCTCAGCGAGACATGCCACGCCCGCACCCCCAGCTCCGAGGCTCTCGCCGCCACCGTGCCGGTGACGCGCAGGCGGGGCTGGCCCGAATCCTCGACATAGACCTCGGCGTCGGTCCAGTGGAGTCCGCCCGGCGCGCCCAGAGCCTTGGCCACGGCCTCCTTCGCGGCGAAACGGGCCGCGAGGGAGGCGAAGCCCCGCCGCTCCCCGCTGGGCAGCAGCAGTTCCTGCCGGACGAAGAGCCGCTCCGCCAATGCCGGCGTGCGCCGCATGGTCGCGGCGAAGCGGTCGATCTCCGCGACGTCGATCCCCACCCCGATGATCATTCGACGGTGACCGACTTGGCGAGATTGCGCGGCTGGTCGACCTCGTTGCCGCGGGCGGTGGCCAGTTCGCAGGCGAAGACCTGGAGCGGCACGGTCGCCACCAGGGGCTGCAGCAGGGTGGGCGTCGCGGGGATGCGGATGAGGTGGTCGGCGTACGGGACGACCGTCTCGTCGCCCTCCTCCGCGATCACGATCGTCCGCGCGCCGCGCGCCCGGATCTCCTGGATATTGGAGACGATCTTGTCGTGGAGCACGGAGCGGCCGCGCGGCGACGGCACGACCACCACGACCGGCAGGTCGTTCTCGATGAGCGCGATGGGCCCGTGCTTCAGCTCGCCCGCCGCGAAGCCCTCGGCGTGCATATAGGCGAGTTCCTTGAGCTTCAGCGCGCCCTCCAGCGCGACGGGATGGCCGACATGCCGCCCCAGGAAGAGCACGGTGTCCTTGTCGGCGAGGGAGCGGGCCAGTTCGCGCACCGGCTCCATGGTGTCGAGGACCTTCTCCACCTGGTGCGAGATGCGCGCCAGGTCTCGGATGACGGCGAGGATCTCGTCTCCCCACTTGGTGCCGCGCACCTGCCCCAGGTAGAGGGCGACCAGATAGCAGGCCACAAGCTGGGTCAGGAACGCCTTGGTCGAGGCGACTGCGACCTCGGGCCCGGCGTGCGTGTAGAGCACGGCGTCGGACTCACGGGGGATGGTGGAGCCGTTGGTGTTGCAGATGGCCAGCACCTTCGCACCCTGCTCCCGGGCGTGCCGCAGCGCCATGAGGGTGTCCATGGTCTCCCCCGACTGGGAGATCGCGACCACCAGGGTGCGCTGGCCGAGGATGGGGTCCCGGTAGCGGAACTCGCTCGCCAGCTCCACCTCGCACGGGACGCGGGTCCAGTGCTCGATGGCGTACTTGGCGATGAGCCCGGCGTGGAAGGCGGTGCCGCAGGCCACGATGACGACCTTGTCGGCCTCGCGCAGCACGGAGACGGGGATGCGGATCTCGTCGAGGGTGAGGGACCCGGCCGCGTCGATACGGCCCAGCAGCGTGTCGGCGACGGCCTTGGGCTGCTCGGCGATCTCCTTCAGCATGAAGTAGTCGTAGCCGCCCTTCTCGGCGGCCGAGGCGTCCCAGTCGACGTGGTACGAGCGGACGTCCGCGGGGGCGCCGTCGAAGTCGGTGACCTCGACACCGTCGCGGCGCAGCTCCACGACCTGGTCCTGGCCGAGTTCGATCGCCGAGCGGGTGTGGGCGATGAACGCGGCCACGTCGGAGGCGAGGAAGGACTCGCCCTCTCCGACGCCCACCACCAGCGGCGAGTTGCGGCGCGCGCCGACGACGACGTCGGGCTCGTCCGCGTGTACGGCGACGAGGGTGAACGCCCCTTCGAGCTGCCGGCACACCTGACGCATCGACTCGGCCAGATCGCCGCAGGAGGAGAACGACTCAGCGAGGAGGTGCGCCACCACCTCGGTGTCCGTCTCGGACGCCAGGGTGTGGCCGCGTTCGGCCAACTCCTCGCGCAGAGCGGCGAAGTTCTCGATGATGCCGTTGTGCACGACGGCGACGCGCCCGGCGTTGTCCAGATGGGGGTGGGCGTTGGTGTCGTTGGGTGCGCCGTGGGTGGCCCAGCGGGTGTGCCCGATGCCGGTCGAGCCGCTCGGCAGCGGCCGGTCGACCAGTTCCTTCTCCAGATTGACGAGCTTGCCCGCCTTCTTGGCCGCGGCCAGCCCGCCGTCGGCGAGCACGGCGACCCCGCCCGAGTCGTACCCCCGGTACTCCAGCCGCTTGAGACCCGCCATGACTACATCGAGCGCCGACTGTCCGCCGACGTAACCCACGATTCCGCACATGGCGGCAGCCTACGACGCCGCCGGGGGCGTCCGGGTCAGCCGAGACCGGAGCGCCCCGACGGCGGTCGGGAGGGAGGCGGTCAGCCGAGCTTGGCGAGCTGCGCGTCGACGACGGCTGTCGGCAGCGGGAAGTCCTTGCCGTTGATCAGGCCGCCGAAGTTGACGGCCACGAAGCGGGCCAGGGTGCCGTCCTTTCGGATGACGGCCAGCTTGGTGGGCATGGTGTCGCCGTCCTCCAGGTCGGCGGTGAGCGACCAGGCCACGGCCTCCTGGCCGCCCGACACCTTGATCTCCTCCACCTTGAGGATCTTCGACTTCTCGCCCTGCATGGTGGCCGTGAACCCGCCGGAGCACGCCTTGGCCGCGCTGCGGAGCGAGGCGAGGACCTCCTCGGCGCCGGTCCCCTCGTATGCGGCGAGGCCGACCAGTGTGGAGGTGAGGTTGAAGTTCTCGGCCAACTGCTCCTGGATCTCCTCCTCCGTCATGTCCTCGATGGAGACGTCCTGCTTCTGCTCGGCGGGCTCCTGGGTCGCCTGCCGGGTGACTGTCGCGGCGGGCTTGCCCAGCTTCACTCCGGACATGGCGTGGGCCAGCGGCTCGCACTCGGCCCTGTCGACCTTGACCCCATCGGGCGTGGCGGCTGCGGCGACCGAACTCTTCTCCACCTTGTGGCCCTTGACGTCTCCCTGCGCCAAGACGATCTTCTCCAGTTCGGCAGCGGTCAGCGGCCTGCCCCCGCCTTCCGCGGCGGCCGGCTTCTCGCTCCGGGCCGCCTCCCTGCCGGAGGACTTGTTCTCCTCGTCCGACGAGCCGCTGCAGGCTGTGGCCAGCAGGCCCAGACAGACCGCGGATACGGCGACGGCGGAACGGCGGACGACGGCGGCTCGCATGCGATGACTCTCCCCGTGTTCAGACGAATGTCGTGAACACGATAAAGGCACCACCTCGCCCGGTGATCATCTCAGGCTTTGCCAGGACAAGACTGTAATGCCCCTGTGATCGAACCGGCCCTGACGCGGCGAACCCGTCACGCCTTCGCCCGATAGGCCCGCATCGCCAGCGGATAGAACACCACGGCTATGCCCGCGGCCCAGGCCAGCGACCAGAGCACCGGTCCGGCGACCGGCCCGCCCAGCAGCAGCCCCCGGAAGGCGTCCGAGAGATGCGACACCGGGTTGACGTCGCTCCACGCCTGGAGCCATCCGGGCATCGTCTCGACCCGGACGAAGGCACTGCTGGTGAAGGTGATCGGGAAGATCAGGGTGAAGGCGAACGCCTGCACCTTCTCCGCGTCGCCGGCCAGCATCCCGATCAGCACGGCGGACCAGGACACCGCGGCGGCGAAGACGATCACCAGCGCGCCGCCCAGCAGCAGTCCGTCGAGGCCGCCGGTGATCCGGAAGCCCAGTGCCATGCCCAGGCCGATCATCAGCAGCATCGCCCACACATGCTTGGCGAGATCCGCGGTGATCCGGCCGATGAGCGGCGCGGAGCGGGCTATCGGCAGGCTCCGCAGCCGGTCGAAGACGCCCTTGGTCAGGTCGGTGTTGAGCGCCATGGCCGTGTACATCGTCATGAACAGCGTGTTCTGCACGATGATCCCGGGCAGGGCGTACTTCAGATACGCCTCGGGTGAGCCGGCCATCTGCCCGCCCAGCACATAGGTGAACAGAAACACGAACATGATCGGCGTGATGCTGTAGTCCACCAGCTCCAGGGGGTTGTGCTTGACGGCCACCAGGCTCCGCCACGCCATCGTGAACGTCTGCTGGAGGCCGGCCAGCGGATGCACCCGCCCGCTCTTGGACAGCGGAGCGGCGACCGTCGTGGCAGCCATGGCTAACGCACCGCCCTCTCGGCTCCTTCGCGCCCCTCACCGGGGGCGCCCGCGACGGCTGCCGCCTCGTCCGCCTCGGAAGGCTCCTCCGGCTGCTCGGGCTCCGCCCGGTGCCCGGTCAGCGCGAGGAACACCTCGTCGAGGGAGGAACGGCGCAGGGTCAGCTCGCCCACGGCTATGCCCTCGCCGTCCAGCCTGCGCACCACTGCGGGCATCAGCGCCGGATCCTTCACCGGGACGGTGATCGAATCGCCCTCGATCTGCGTCTGCGGCCCCGCCTCCTCCATGACCAGCACATGGGCGGTCATCAGCTCCGCCCGGTTCACCGGTCTGACCTGGAGCACCTGCCCGCCGACCTGCGCCTTCAGCTCGTTCGGCGTGCCCTCGGCGATGACCCGGCCCCTGTCGATGACCACGATCCGGTCGGCGAGCTGATCGGCCTCGTTCAGATACTGGGTGGTGAGCAGTGCGGTCACCCCGTCGGCCACCAGGCCGCGCAGCATGTCCCACAGCTCGCCCCGGCTGTGCGGATCGAGCCCCGTCGTCGGCTCGTCCAGGAACAGGATCCTCGGTCGTCCGACGAGGCTGGCCGCCAGGTCCAGCCGTCGCCGCATACCGCCGGAGAACGTCTTCACGGCACGCCCCGCGGCCTCCGTGAGATGAAAGCGCTCCAGCAACTCCTTCGCCCGCGCCCTGGAGTCGCGCCGCGGCATGCCCAGCAGTCGGCCGATCAGCAGCAGGTTCTCCGTGCCGGTGAGATTCTCGTCCACCGCCGCGTACTGTCCGGTCAGACCGACCATCGCCCGGACCGCGCCCGCCTCCCGCACCACGTCGTGACCGGCGACCTCGGCCCTGCCCTCGTCGGGCTGCAGCAGCGTGGCGAAGATCCGGACGGCTGTGGTCTTCCCGGCGCCGTTGGGCCCGAGCATCCCGAGCACCGTGCCGGTGTGTGCCGCCAGGTCGACTCCCGCCAGCGCCTGGGTCTCCTTGAAGCGTTTGGCCAAGCCCTCCGCCTGGATCGCGTACGTCATGGGGTTCCCCTCGGGTCGACGGACACCGGGTGGCGAACACCGGGGTCGGCGCTCACTCCTCTGACAACTGTGACGCACGCCACTGACATTCCTCATCGGTCGACGGCCCGTGGATGAGCACATCCCCCCGCGGCACGTGACCTAGCCCACGGCCCACAGCCGCCGTGCAGCCCCGACAATGGCTGAGTGATCTCTTCGCCGCCACGAAGCGCCCACCGTCGCGCCGAGCCCGCCCCCACCCCGTACGTCGATCTGACCCGCGCCGAGTGGAGTGCGCTGCGCGACAGGACCCCGCTCCCCCTCACCGCCGAGGAGGTCGAGCGGCTGCGCGGTCTCGGCGATGTCATCGATCTGGACGAGGTCCGGGACGTCTATCTCCCCCTGTCCCGGTTGCTCAATCTGTATGTGCAGGCCACGGCCGGGCTTCGGGGGGCGCTCAACACGTTCCTGGGCGACGCGGGCGACGGCCACGGCGAACAGCGCGGCACGCCCTTCGTCATAGGGGTCGCGGGCAGCGTCGCCGTCGGCAAGTCGACCGTCGCCCGGCTGCTGCAGGCGCTGCTGGCCCGCTGGCCGGAGCACCCGCGCGTGGAGCGGGTCACCACCGACGGCTTTCTGCTACCCATGAAGGAGCTCCAGTCCCGAGGACTGATGTCGCGGAAAGGTTTTCCCGAGTCCTACGACCGGCGGGCGCTGACCCGTTTCGTCGCCGACATCAAGGCGGGCAAAGACGAGGTCACCGCCCCCGTCTACTCCCATCTGATCTATGACCGAGTGCCGGGCGAGGTGCTGACCGTCCGCCGCCCGGACATCCTGATCGTCGAGGGGCTGAACGTCCTGCAGCCCGCGCTGCCCGGCAAGGACGGCCGCACCCGGGTCGGTCTGGCCGACTACTTCGACTTCAGCGTGTATGTGGACGCGCGCGCCGAGGACATCGAGAACTGGTACCTCAACCGCTTCCGCACACTGCGCGAGACGGCCTTCCAGAACCCCTTCTCGTATTTCCGCAAGTACACCCAGGTCTCCGAGGAGGAGGCGATGGACTACGCACGCACCACCTGGCGCACCGTCAACAAGGTGAATCTGCTGGAGAATGTGGCCCCGACCCGCGGCCGGGCCACACTGGTGCTGCGCAAGGGCCCGGACCACAAGGTCCAGCGCCTCTCGCTGCGCAAGCTCTGACTGCCGCCGACTGCCGGCACACGATCCCGACACGGCGAAGGGCCGCCCCTCGGGGCGGCCCCTGCCGTACGGCCGACGGCTCTTGACGCTCGGTCAGCCGGTCACCCGATCAGACAGGCAGTCAGCCCAGCGCCGACTTCACCACATCGGCGAGACGGCTCGCGACCGACCGCGCCTGCTCGATGTCCGCGGCCTCGACCATGACGCGCACCAGCGGCTCGGTCCCGGAGGGGCGCAGCAGGACCCGGCCGGTCTCGCCCAGCTCACGCTCCGCCTCGGCCACGGCGCTCGCCAGCTCGGCCGAGGTCTTCACCCGGGACTTGTCCACGTCCTTGACGTTGATCAGCACCTGCGGCAGCCGCTCCATCACCGCCGCCAGCTCAGCCAGCGGACGGCCGGTCGCCGCGACGCGCGCGGCCAGCAGCAGGCCGGTGAGCGTGCCGTCGCCCGTGGTGGCGTGGTCCAGCACGATCACATGCCCGGACTGCTCGCCGCCGAGCGCGTAGCCGTGCTCCTTCATCGACTCCAGGACGTACCGGTCGCCGACCGCGGTCTGCACCAGCTGTACGCCCTCCCGCTCCATGGCCAGCTTGAAGCCGAGGTTCGACATGACGGTGGCGACGACCGTGTCGCCGCGCAGCGCCCCGGCCTCGCGCAGGGCCAGCGCGAGCACCGCCAGGATCTGGTCCCCGTCGATCTCGTTGCCCGCCGCGTCCACGGCGAGGCAGCGGTCGGCGTCCCCGTCGTGCGCGATGCCGAAGTCCGCGTCGTGCTCGACGACGGCCGCCTTCAGCTGGTCCAGGTGGGTGGAGCCGCAGCCGTCGTTGATGTTGAGGCCGTCCGGGGAGGCGCCGATGGTCATCACTTCGGCCCCGGCCCGTGCGAACGCCTCGGGGGAGACCCGGGCTGCCGCGCCGTGCGCCTCGTCGAGGACGACCCTCAGCCCGTCGAGACGGTTGGGCAGCACGCCGATGAGATGGGCGACGTACTTGTCGAAGCCCTCGTCGTAGTCCCGCACACGGCCCACGCCGGCCCCGGTCGGCCGGTCCCACGGCGCGCCGGTCCGGTGCTCCTCGTAGACGGCCTCGATGCGGTCCTCCAGCTCGTCGGCCAGTTTGTGGCCGCCGCGCGCGAAGAACTTGATGCCGTTGTCGGGCATCGCGTTGTGGCTCGCGGACAGCATCACGCCGAGGTCCGCGCCGAGCGCGCCGGTCAGGTACGCCACGGCGGGCGTCGGCAGCACGCCGACGCGCAGCACGTCGACGCCCGCGCTGGCGAGCCCCGCGACGACGGCAGCTTCCAGGAACTCTCCCGAGGCACGCGGGTCGCGTCCGACCACCGCGGTCGGCCGATGCCCTTCAAACGTCCCCGCCTCGGCCAGCACATGCGCCGCCGCGACCGACAGGCCGAGCGCCAGCTCCGCCGTCAGGTCCGCATTGGCGACACCGCGCACACCGTCCGTGCCGAAGAGTCGTCCCACAGCTGTCCTCCGAGAGTTGCTCCGTACTGAGAGAATCCGGGCCCGTGGGGGGGTACTCGCCCGTTATACGCCCCGGGCCGGTCAATGACGAACGCCCCGGCAGCACGGAGTGCCGCCGGGGCGTTCCAGTAGCCGTTGCAGGCCAGCGTGTGATTAGCGCTTGCTGTACTGCGGGGCCTTGCGGGCCTTCTTCAGACCGGCCTTCTTGCGCTCGACCGCGCGGTCGTCGCGGCGGAGGAAGCCGGCCTTCTTCAGGGCGCCGCGGTTGTTCTCCACGTCCGCCTCGTTCAGGGCTCGGGCCACGCCGAGGCGCAGGGCGCCGGCCTGGCCGGAGACGCCGCCACCCGCGATGCGGGCGATGACGTCGTAGCGGCCCTCGAGCTCGAGCACCTTGAAGGGCTCGTTCACTTCCTGCTGGTGCACCTTGTTCGGGAAGTAGTCCTCAAGGGTGCGACCGTTGATCTTCCACTTGCCGGAACCGGGAACGATCCGGACACGGGCGATCGCGTTCTTGCGACGGCCCAGGCCGGCGGCCGGCTGCGGCTCGCCGAAGCGGGACGCCAGGGACTCGGTGGTGTACTCGCCCTCGAGCGGGACCTCGGTCTCGGTGGTGTACTGCTCGATGTCGACAGTCTCGTCGAGAGGCTGCTCAGCGGTGGTCTCGGCCACGATTCTCCTCAGATTCTCTTCGTCTTAGGGGTGGCCGGACTTACTGCGCGACCTGGGTGATCTCGTACGGGACCGGCTGCTGGGCAGCGTGCGGGTGCTGGTCGCCCGCGTAGACCTTCAGCTTCGAGAGCATCTGACGGCCCAGGCTGTTCTTGGGGAGCATGCCCTTGACGGCCTTCTCGACGGCCTTCTCGGGGCTCTTCTCAAGCAGCTCGTCGTAGCGGACGGAGCGCAGACCACCCGGGTAGCCGGAGTGGCGGTACGCCATCTTCTGGGTCCGCTTGTTGCCGGAGAGATGCACCTTATCGGCGTTGATGATGATGACGAAATCACCAGCGTCAACGTGCGGAGCATAGATCGGCTTGTGCTTGCCCCGCAGAAGGGTTGCGGCGGTGGTCGCCAGACGGCCCAGGACAACGTCCTGCGCGTCGATGATGTGCCACTGGCGCGTCACATCGCCGGGCTTGGGGCTGTACGTACGCACGGTCGTAGCCTTCGCTTCTTCAGTGAATGGGGTCCTGACAAGGCCACCCGGACGATCACGACAGCCTTGGCAGCACTGCGGTGACGCAAACCGCGTGCCTGCCGCTGGTCATCGGCCCGGTGGACCGGCGTAAGGGCCCGTCACGTGAGATAGAGCAAGCCAATACGCATAACGAACCAGAAGAATAGCCGGACCGTCGGCTCGGGGTCAAAACGGCGGTGACGCCTCCGGCGCGGACCACCGGCCAACCGCGCCCGACACGACCCCGAGCCCCGAGGGGCGGGCAGCCCGCGCTCGCGGGAGACCTGCCCTCCGGGGGCGCACCCCCAGAGCGTCCCGCGAGGCTCAGCGCGCTCGCTGGACTCTCCGCTCGTCCCAGACCGGCCCCTCAGTCTCCCGAACCCGCCCGTCCGCACCGAAGACCAGAAAGCGGTCGAACGAGCGAGCGAACCACCGGTCGTGCGTCACCGCCAGCACCGTCCCCTCATACGCCTCCAGCCCCTCCTGCAGGGCCTGAGCGCTCTCCAGGTCCAGGTTGTCCGTCGGCTCGTCGAGGAGCAGGGCCGTCGTGCCGGCGAGCTCCAGCAGCAGGATCTGGAAGCGGGCCTGCTGCCCGCCGGACAGCTTCTCGAACACCTGGTCGCCCTGGCGCTCCAGCTCGTACCGCCGCAACGCGCTCATCGCCCCGCCCCGGTCCCTGGCATGCTCGGTCCACAGGATGTCGACGAGCGTCCGCCCCAGCAGCTCGGGGTGGAAGGGGGTACCTCCCATGCCCGGAGGGCTATGGGGGAGATTTTGGGCGAAATGCCCGGGCACCACGCGCGCACCCAGCTTCCACTCCCCGTCGTGTGCCACCGGCTCCCCCGCCAGCAGCCGCAGGAAATGGGACTTCCCCGAGCCGTTCGAGCCCAGCACCGCGACCCGCTCCCCGTAGAAGACCTCCAGGTCGAACGGTTTCATCAGCCCCGTCAGCTCCAGCCCCGCGCAGGTCAGCGCCCGCACCCCGGTGCGCCCGCCGCGCAGCCGCATCCGGATGTCCTGCTCCCGCGGCGGCTCCGGCGGCGGCCCGGCGTCCTCGAACTTCTTCAGCCGGGTCTGCATCGCGCGGTAGCGGGAGGCCATGTCCGGGCTGTTCGCCGCCTGCTGCCGCAGCCGGAGCACCAGCGCCTTCAGCCGCGCATGCTCCTCGTCCCAGCGGCGCCTCAGCTCCTCGAACCGCGCGAACCTCTCCCGCCGAGCCTCGTGGAACGTTCCGAAGCCTCCGCCGTGCACCCACACATCCGACCCCGCGGGCCCCGGCTCCACGGCCACGATCCTCTGGGCCGACCGCGCCAGCAGCTCCCTGTCGTGCGAGACGAACAGCACCGTCTTGCGGGTCTCGGCCAGCCGCTCCTCCAGCCACCGCTTGCCGGGGACATCCAGATAGTTGTCCGGCTCGTCCAGCAGCAGCACCTCGTCCGGGCCCCTCAGCAGCGCCTCCAGCACCAGCCGCTTCTGCTCGCCGCCGCTCAGCGTGCGCACCTCGCGCCACTGCGCCTTCTCATACGGAACGCCGAGCGCTGCCGTCGTGCAGACGTCCCACAGCGTCTCCGCCTCGTACCCGCGCGCCTCCGCCCAGTCGCTGAGGGCCTGCGCGTACCGCATCTGCGCAGCCTCGTCGTCGACGGTCAGGATCAGATGCTCGGCCTCGTCGACGGCTGCCGCCGCCTCCCGGATCCGCGGCGGGGCCACCGACACCAGCAGGTCCCGCACGGTCCGCTCGTCCCTCCCCCGTAGCCCTCCGGGCACGGGAGGCGCCCCCATCGAGCCGACGAACTGCGGCATCACCCCCAGCCCGCCGCTCGTGGACACGGACCCGCCGTGCGGCTGCAGCTCCCCCGCCAGCAGCCGCAGCAGCGTCGTCTTCCCCGCCCCGTTCGCCCCCACCAGCGCGGCTGCCGCGCCCTCGCCCACCCGGAACGAGGCATCGGCCAGCAGCGGCCGCCCATCCGGCAGGTAGTACTCCAGATGCGCGGCTTCAAGATGTCCCATGCGCCGATTCTGACCGGGCGGACCGGTCTCCCCCAACAGGTTTAGGATGCGCGGCATGAGCTTTGGGCAGGGGGGACCTCAGTGGAGCCCCGGAGGATCACAGCAGCAGCCGCAACACCGGTTCAATCCGCACAACCCCTACGGGCAACCGGCGTCCGACCCCCTGGGGGGCGAGTCCCAGACGCCTGACTGGGCCGCGCTCGCCGACGCCTCCGCCACCCGCGCCCGCCGCAAGCGCTGGCTGCTGATCGGCGGAGGCGCGCTCGCCGCCGCCGCGGTCGCCGGCATCGTCGCGACCGCGATCGTCACCGCTGACGGCGCCGACGACGACAAGCGCGCGGGTGACACGAGCACAGGGCAGGTTCCCGGAACCCCGGACCTGTCGTCCGACACGGCGCAGCCCGAGCCGTCCTTCTCCTCCGTCGCCCCGCTGCCGCCGCCCGACCCCAAGGAGTTCGTCTCCAGCGCCGACAAGGACAAGGCGCCGCTGAACACCGACTCGCTGTTCCCCGGCAAGCGGCTCACCATGGGCGACCGCGGCTATCTCAAGGGCGCGACCGGCGACACCGAGAACTGCGCGGCCGTCGCCAAGGGCGGACTCGGCGCGGTCCTGACCGCCAACGGCTGCGAGCGGGTGCTGCGCGCCACGTACACACGGGACGGCATCGCCGTCACCGTCGGCGTCGCCCTCTTCGAGACGGAGGCCACGGCGAAGAAGGCCGTGGAGCAGTCCGCCGGCAGCATCGCCCCCCTGCCCGGCGCAGGCGTCCCCGCCTTCTGCAAGGGAGGCCCGGTCTGCCGCTTCACCGCCAACCACTACGGGCGCTACGCCTACTTCACCGCCACCGGCTACACCACGCCCAAGTCCGTCACCAAGGGCGACTCCAATGCCTTCCAGAGCGGTGACGACGTGGCGGAGTTCACCTTCCGGCAGATCGTCCGCCGCGGCGAGGCACAGGCCTCAGCAGCAGCCACCGCCCCCGCCGGGAACGCCGGCGGGCAGTGACCGCCTGTTGCGGGCCTCGAGGTTGCGGGCGGCAAGCAGCGCGTCGGCCGGGTAGCCGACCTCTTCAAGGGTCAGGCCGTGCGGCCGCACCACATGTACGGCCGAGTCCCTTACACCCGCGGCCAGCACCTTCGTCGGCCAGTCGGGCGACCGGTGGCCGTCGCCGACGAACAGCAGCGCGCCGACGAGCGAGCGCACCATGTTGTGGCAGAAGGCGTCCGCCCGCACGGTCGCGGTGAGGATCCCGGATGCGGGGTCCCGCTCCCAGCAAAGCTGCTGAAGAGTCCGGATGGTGGTCGCGCCGTCGCGCTTCCTGCAGTACGCGGCGAAATCGTGCTCGCCGACCAGGCCGCGGGCCGCCTCGTTCATGGCGTCGACGTCCAGCGGCCAGTCGTGCCAGAGGACGTGGCCGCGCAACAGCGGGTCGACGCCGCCCGGGTTGTCGGTCACCCGGTAGGCGTAGCGCCGCCAGATCGCCGAGAAGCGGGCGTTGAACCCGGCGGGGGCCTCGGCCGCCCTCCAGACGCGGACGTCGTGCGGGAGCCGCCCGGCCAGCCGCCGCAGCAGCTTCTCCCGGTGCTCGGCCCAGACCTCCCCGGGCAGATCGACGTGCGCGACCTGTCCGCGGGCGTGCACGCCCGCGTCGGTGCGGCCCGCGACGGTCAGCTCGTACGTCTGCGAGGAGCGGGTCACCGTGCGCAGGGCGTCCTCGATCTCGCCCTGGACGGTCCGCCGGCCGCGGGCCTGCTTGGCCCAGCCGGAGAAGTCCCTGCCGTCGTACGACAGGTCCAGCCGCACCCGTACGAAGCCGGGCTCCACCTCATCGCTCACGCGACCGATCCTCTCAAACCTCTGCACACACGGAACGGGCCCGCCCCCGGGAGGGTGCGGGCCCGTCCGTCAGCCGTTGCCCCGCCGGGCCCGGCGATCGCCCCCGCTGCGCGGGGGCTGGAGGCTCACGCCTCCTTGGACTCCTCGGCGGGAGCCTCGGCGGCCTGCTCTGCCGGAGCCTCGGCGGCCTGCTCGGCCTCCTTCACCGCGCGCTTGGTCGCGGCCTCGGCCTCGGCGACGGTCGCCTTCTTGGCGATCTCACCCTCGACCAGCTCGATCACGGCCATCGGGGCGTTGTCGCCGCGACGGTTGCCGATCTTGGTGATACGGGTGTAGCCACCCGGGCGCTCGGCGTAGCGCGGAGCGATCTCGGTGAAGAGCGTGTGGACGATGCCCTTGTCCGTGATCGTCTGCAGCACCTGGCGACGGTTGTGGATGTCGCCCTTCTTCGCCTTCGTGATCAGACGCTCCGCGACCGGACGCAGGCGGCGGGCCTTGGCCTCGGTCGTGGTGATGCGGCCGTGCTCGAAGAGCGACTTCGCGAGGTTCGCGAGAAGCAGCTTCTCGTGCGCGGCGCTGCCGCCCAGACGGGCGCCCTTGGCGGGCTTCGGCATGGTTCTTCTCCTTGTGATCTGCACCGGCCGTATCAGGTACCGATGTCAGCCTGTGCGAGGGGCTTGCGGCCCCTCGCGCACCCCCGGTCGGTGACCGGGGAAGTCCTTGTCAACCCGGGCTGCCGCCCGGGACCTGCACTTCCGGCCTGCGGCCGGCCCGCCCCGCGAGGGGGCGCCTGCGCACCTGGCTGGTGCGTCCTTCTCACGGCACAGGAGACCCGCACCTGCCCGCCCGTGTCGTCGCGGCGCCCTTCCGCGCCCCGCAGGGCCAAGATGCCACCCGCGCCACGGCGGATGCATCTCTTCCCCGGCCCCCGAGGCCTGGAAGCCCGCCCGGAACCCGGGCGACCTGCCGGCCCGGAGGGCCGAAGAGACCGTGCCGGCGGAGGCCGGCACAGCGCCCCGGGGCGGAGCCCCGGATAGGAGAGCCGGCCCGCAGGGCGAGGGGCCCACGGGTGTGGGCCCCGTAACCCTGCGGGAGGCTGCTCAGTACTGCTCGGTCTCGACGAAGCCCGCGTCCGCGTCGTCGTCCGCCCCGAAGGCGTCCGCCGCGGCGGTCGGGTCAAATCCGGGCGGGCTGTCCTTCAGGGCCAGGCCCATGCCGGCCAGCTTCGCCTTGACCTCGTCGATCGACTTCGCACCGAAATTGCGGATGTCGAGGAGGTCCGCCTCGGAGCGCGCGACGAGCTCGCCCACGGAGTGGATGCCCTCACGCTTGAGGCAGTTGTACGAGCGGACCGTGAGCTCCAGCTCCTCGATCGGCAGCGCCAGGTCGGCGGCGAGGGCGGCGTCCGTCGGCGACGGACCCATGTCGATGCCCTCGGCGTCGATGTTGAGCTCGCGCGCCAGACCGAACAGCTCGACCAGCGTCTTGCCGGCCGACGCCATGGCGTCGCGCGGACGCATGGCCTGCTTGGTCTCGACGTCGACGATCAGCTTGTCGAAGTCGGTGCGCTGCTCGACACGGGTCGCCTCCACCTTGTAGGTGACCTTGAGCACCGGCGAGTAGATGGAGTCGACCGGGATACGGCCGATCTCCTGGCCCACCTGCTTGTTCTGCACGGCGGAGACATAGCCGCGACCGCGCTCGACGGTCAGCTCCATCTCCAGCTTGCCCTTGCCGTTCAGCGTGGCGAGCACCAGGTCGGGGTTGTGCACCTCGACACCCGCCGGCGGCGCGATGTCCGCGGCGGTGACCAGGCCCGGACCCTGCTTGCGCAGGTACATCACGACCGGCTCGTCGTGCTCGCTGCTCACGACCAGCTGCTTGATGTTCAGGATGAGGTCGGTGACGTCCTCCTTGACGCCCGGCACGGTGGTGAACTCGTGCAGAACGCCGTCGATGCGGATGGACGTGACCGCCGCACCCGGGATCGAGGAGAGGAGCGTACGGCGGAGGGAGTTGCCGAGGGTGTAGCCGAAGCCCGGCTCCAGCGGCTCGATGACGAACCGGGAGCGGTACTCGTCGACGACCTCTTCGGTCAACGAGGGACGCTGAGCGATCAGCATGTGTGGATCAGATCCTTCAGTCGTGGGCGCCCGCTATTTGACGCCCGACGGGTACTGCGCAGCACGGCTGCGCGTGCTGCGTACTGCAAGGGTACGGGCGGCACGGCCCTTGCGAGCCGTACCGCCCGGAACACCCAGGTGAAGCGATGCGCGCGTCAGACGCGGCGGCGCTTCGGCGGACGGCAGCCGTGCTGGGACACGAGGGGGACAACCCCCACACCCCCAGCAGGGAGGCCGCCCGCGGCCGGAGCGCGCGTCAGACGCGGCGGCGCTTCGGCGGACGGCAGCCGTTGTGCGGCGTCGGGGTGACGTCCTGGATGGAGCCGACCTCGAGGCCGGTGGCCTGGAGGGAGCGGATCGCGGTCTCACGGCCGGAGCCGGGACCCTTCACGAAGACGTCGACCTTGCGCATGCCGTGCTCCTGCGCGCGGCGCGCGGCCGACTCGGCGGCCATCTGCGCGGCGAACGGGGTGGACTTGCGCGAGCCCTTGAAGCCGACGTGGCCGGCGGAGGCCCAGGAGATCACGTTGCCGGTCGGGTCGGTGATCGACACGATCGTGTTGTTGAACGTGCTCTTGATGTGCGCGTGGCCGTGAGCGACGTTCTTCTTTTCCTTGCGGCGCACCTTCTTGGCTGCGCCCTGACGTCCCTTGGGGGGCATCCTTTTACTCCTACGGGGAGGTGGTCGGTCCTACAGCGAAGACCGCTGGTGAGCGTCCTGGCTGCGGACTACTTCTTGCCCGGCTTCTTCTTGCCGGCGATGGCGCGACGCGGTCCCTTGCGGGTACGGGCGTTCGTGCTGGTGCGCTGACCGCGGACCGGCAGGCCGCGGCGGTGACGCAGACCCTGGTAGCAGCCGATCTCGACCTTGCGGCGGATGTTGGCCTGGATGTCGCGGCGGAGGTCACCTTCGGTCTGGAAGTTGACGTCCACGTACTCGCGGATCTTGACCAGGTCCTCTTCGGCCAGGTCACGAACACGGGTGTTGGGGTCGACACCGGTGGCCGCGAGGGTCTCCTGGGACCGGGTGCGCCCGATGCCGAACACGTAGGTGAGGGCGACCTCGATGCGCTTGTCGCGCGGGAGGTCAACGCCTTCAAGGCGTGCCATTCATGGCTCCTGTTGATATGCGGAGGTCTTCCGCAGAGCCGTTCCACGGCCGCCGGCCCTCCCCGTGAGGAGAGTGGTACGGCCTGGTCTCCGGCCTCCGCCGGAGGTGTCGCCGGCCGTTGTGCGGTGCACTGGCCAGGCGGGCCCTGCGTATGTACATGTGGTGCGTCGCGCGAAGAACTGCGATCTCGCGTGCGAGGCGGTGATGGTCGTGCGTCAGCCCTGGCGCTGCTTGTGGCGCAGGTTGTCGCAGATGACCATGACCCGGCCGTGGCGGCGGATCACCTTGCACTTGTCGCAGATCTTCTTGACGCTCGGCTTGACCTTCATGGGATGTGAGGTTCTCCGGGTCAGTGCCTACGCCCCATGGAACAGGGGCGGCGGCAAGATCTACTTGTAGCGGTAGACGATCCGTCCACGCGTCAGGTCGTACGGAGAGAGCTCCACGACGACCCGGTCGTCCGGAAGGATACGGATGTAGTGCATACGCATCTTGCCGGAGATATGCGCGAGGACCTTGTGACCGTTCTGGAGCTCCACCTTGAACATGGCGTTCGGGAGAGACTCGATCACGGTGCCCTCGATCTCGATGGCACCTTGCTTCTTGGCCACGCTTCGCCCTTCGGATCGGCTACCTTGATCAGCTCCCGTGGGACCGCCTCCCCCTTGAGGGCATGCGGATACACGAGAGCCGACGCATCAGTCTACGTGAGGCTCCCGGAAAAGACGAATCCGGGGAGTCTGCCCAACGTACAAGATTCTTAAGCTGTGGGTGTACGCAACACGGGGGAGCTCAGCCCAAGAGGCCGGCCGGGGCGCCTCACAGGCTTCGAGCGGCTGCGGCGGACTCCGTCCGCCGGCCCCGGGGTCCGGGAGCTCACCCCAGGGGGTCCGGCGCCGCCTTCACGCCCAGCTCCGCGAGCTTCGCCTTGCCCCCGTCGACCGCCGTCAGCACCAGGGGGCCGTCCTCCGTCAGCGCCACCGAGTGCTCCCAGTGCGAGGACCAGGTGCCGTCCGTCGTGATGACCGTCCAGTCGTCCTCGAGGACCTCGGTGTGCGGGGTGCCCAGCGAGACCATCGGCTCGATGGCCAGGCAGAAGCCGGGGACCAGCTTCGGACCGCGGCCGCGCTTCCTGGAGACGTAGTTCAGCAGATGCGGGTCCATGTGCATCTCGCTGCCGATGCCATGGCCCCCGTAGTCCTCGATGATGCCGTACTTGCCCGTCGCGGGGCGCGGCTGGCGCCGGATGTACGTCTCGACGGCGCGGGAGACGTCGACCAGTCGGTTGCCGTTCTTCATCGCGGCGATGCCCGCCCACATCGACTCCTGGGTCACCCGGGAGAGCTCGATCAGCTCCGGAGCGTGGCCGGAGCCCACGAAGGCGGTGTACGCGGCGTCGCCGTGCCAGCCGTCGACGATCGCGCCCGCGTCGATGGAGATGATGTCGCCGTCCTTGAGAACGACGTCCTCACTGGGGATGCCGTGGACGACGACCTCGTTGACAGAGGTGCAGATGGTCGCGGGGAACCCGCCGTACCCGAGGAAGTTCGACTTCGCCCCGTGGTCGGCGATCACCTTGCGGGCGACCTCGTCCAGGTCCTTGGTCGTGGCGCCGGGGACCGCCGCCTCACGGGTCGCGGCGTGGATGGCGGCGACGACCAGCCCCGCCTCGCGCATCTTCGCGATCTGCTCCGGGGTCTTGATCTCCACCATGCCTCTGTTGCCTTCCAGCGTCGTCGGGTCCGAGCCCAGTCCTGTTCCGGGCTCAACAGTACGGCCGCGGCGTCCAGCGGACACCGCGGCCGTACGGAGAATGAAGCGCCTCAGTCCCGGTCGGACTTCTTCAGCGCCTCCATCGCCCGCTGCGTCACCTCGGTGACCTTGCCCAGCGCGGAGATGGTGACCACCAGGCCCTGGGCCTTGTAGTAGTCGATGATCGGCTCGGTCTGCGTGTGGTACACCTCGAGCCGCTTGCGGACGGTCTCCTCGGAGTCGTCGTCCCGCTGGTAGAGCTCCCCGCCGCAGACGTCGCACACTCCCTCGCTCTTCGCCGGGGAGTACGTCACATGGAAGACATGGCTGGAGTCGTTGCGGCAGATCCGTCGGCCGGCGATCCGCTTGACCACCTCGTCCTCGGGGACCTCCAGGTCCAGCACCGCATCCAGCGTCATGTCCTCGGCCTTGAGCATCGCGTCCAGCGCCTCGGCCTGCGAGACATTGCGCGGGAAGCCGTCCAGCAGGAAGCCGTGCTCGGCGTCCGGCTGCTCCATGCGGTCCCTGGCCATGCCGATGGTGACCTCGTCCGGCACGAGATCGCCCGCGTCCATGTACGCCTTGGCCTTGAGCCCCAGCTCCGTGCCCTGGCTGATGTTGGCGCGGAAGAGGTCGCCCGTGGAGATGTGCGGGATCGACAGGTTCTCGGCAAGGTACGCGGCCTGCGTTCCCTTGCCGGCGCCCGGAGGCCCGACGAGGACGATTCGCATCAGCGGAGGAACCCTTCGTAGTTGCGCTGCTGGAGCTGGCTCTCGATCTGCTTCACGGTCTCCAGACCCACACCCACGATGATGAGGATGCTCGTCCCGCCGAACGGGAAGTTCTGGTTTGCGCCGCCGAAGCCTGCCAACGCCATCGTCGGCACAAGAGCGATCAGGCCCAGGTACAGCGAGCCCGGCCAGGTGATCCGGTTGAGCACATAGCTCAGATACTCAGCGGTCGGTCGGCCAGCCCGGATGCCCGGGATGAAGCCACCATACTTCTTCATGTTGTCCGCGACGTCCTCGGGGTTGAACGAGATCGCCACATAGAAGAAGGCGAAGAAAACGATGAGGACGAAGTAGGTGGCGATGTAATACGGGTGGTCACCCCGTACGAAGTGCGCTTCGATCCACCTCTTCCAGCCCGCGTCCGAGTTGGAGAACTGCGCGACGAGCGCCGGGATGTAGAGCAGCGACGAGGCGAAGATGACAGGAATCACACCTGCCTGGTTCACCTTCAGCGGGATGTAGGTGGAGGTTCCGCCGTACGAACGGCGGCCGATCATGCGCTTCGCGTACTGGACGGGGATACGGCGCTGGGCCTGCTCGACGAAGACGACCAGTCCGACCATCACAAAGCCGATCAGGATGACCGTGCCGAACTCGATCCAGCCCTGGGCGAGGCTGCCGCTCTCCTTGATGGCCCACAGCGCGCCGGGGAAACCGGCGGCGATGGAGATGAACATCAGGATGGACATGCCGTTGCCGATGCCGCGGTCGGTGATCAGCTCGCCGAGCCACATCACGGCGGCGGTGCCCGCGGTCATGGTGATCACCATGACGACGGTGACGAAGATCGACTGGTCCGGGACGATCTGGTCGCGCACCGGGCAGCTCGGGAAGAGCGCGCCGCTGCGGGCGGTGGCCACCAGGCCGGTGCCCTGGAGCACGGCCAGGGCGACGGTGAGATAACGCGTGTACTGCGTGATCTTCGCGGTGCCCGCCTGCCCCTCCTTCTTCAGGGCTTCCAGGCGTGGGATCACCACGGTCAGCAGCTGCAGGATGATGCTCGCCGTGATGTACGGCATGATGCCGAGCGCGAAGATGGTGATCTGCAGCAGCGCTCCACCGCTGAACATGTTCACCAGGCCGAACAGGCTGTTGTTGCCTCGCGAGGCCGCGTCGACACAGATCTGCACATTCTGGTAGCTGACGCCGGGGATCGGGATGTGCGACCCGAGCCGGAACAGCACGATGATGCCGAGCGTGAAGAGCAGCTTCTTGCGCAGGTCGGGCGTCTGGAACGCCCGGGCGAACGCGGTGAGCACGGTGCCTCCTGCGACCCCCGCGCTACTGCGTCAGAGGTGACGGTCTTGAGGATCGACGAATATGAATCAGTTAGCGGTCAATGACGGCCCCGTGGCCCAAGTGGGCACACAGGGCTGAAGTTAACAGTGCACGCCACCTTACCGGCGACCGTGCCCACCTAGGAACGACCAACCGGGGATGCCCCTTTTGCGAGGCATCCCCGGTTAAGTGTTCACGCCATCGAGTCGGCTCG
Source organism: Streptomyces sp. MUM 178J (assembly GCF_022414575.1). GTDB lineage: Bacteria > Actinomycetota > Actinomycetes > Streptomycetales > Streptomycetaceae > Streptomyces > Streptomyces chengmaiensis. The sequence continues at coordinate 25,404 of NZ_JADWYQ010000005.1, forward strand.
GATCAGACGAGCTCGGTGACGGAGCCGCCGGCGGCGGCAATCTTCTCCTTGGCGGAACCGGAGACGGCGTCGACCGTCACCTGCAGCGCCACGGAGATCTCGCCCTGGCCAAGGACCTTGACGAGGCTGTTCTTGCGCACCGCGCCCTTGGCGACCAGGTCGGCCACGGTGACCTCGCCACCCTCGGGGTAGAGGGAAGCGAGCTTGTCCAGGTTGACGACCTGGTACTCGGTGCGGAACGGGTTCTTGAAGCCCTTGAGCTTCGGGAGACGCATGTGGAGGGGCATCTGCCCACCCTCGAAGCGCTCCGGAACCTGGTAGCGGGCCTTGGTGCCCTTGGTGCCACGACCGGCCGTCTTACCCTTCGACGCCTCACCACGACCGACACGGGTCTTGGCGGTCTTGGCGCCCGGGGCGGGACGGAGGTTGTGGATCTTGAGCGGGTTCTGCTCCGCCATGATCAGTCGACCTCCTCGACCGTCACGAGGTGGCGGACGGTGTGCACCATGCCGCGGAACTCGGGGCGGTCCTCCTTGACGACCACGTCGTTGACCCTCTTCAGGCCAAGCGAACGCAGCGTGTCACGGTGGTTCTGCTTGCTGCCGATGTACGACTTCGTCTGCGTGATCTTGAGGCGGGCCATTACGCACCCGCCCCGGCACGCGCACGCAGCAGGGCCGCGGGGGCGACGTCCTCAAGCGGCAGACCGCGGCGGGCCGCGATCTCCTCGGGACGCTGCAGGCCCTTCAGGGCCTCCACGGTCGCGTGCACGATGTTGATCGCGTTGTCCGAGCCGAGCGACTTCGACAGGATGTCGTGCACGCCCGCGCACTCGAGCACGGCACGCACCGGGCCACCGGCGATAACACCGGTACCGGGGGAAGCCGGCTTGAGCAGGACGACGCCCGCGGCCTTCTCGCCCTGGATCGGGTGCGGGATGGTGCCCTGGATACGGGGGACCTTGAAGAAGTGCTTCTTGGCCTCCTCAACGCCCTTGGCGATGGCGGCCGGCACCTCCTTGGCCTTGCCGTAGCCGACACCCACGGTGCCGTCACCGTCGCCCACCACGACCAGCGCGGTGAAGCTGAAGCGACGACCACCCTTCACAACCTTGGCGACGCGGTTGATCGCGACGACGCGCTCAACGTACGCGGTCTTCTCGGCGGCAGCTGCGCCGCCGTCACGGCCCTTCCGGTCCCGCCGCTCGCCGCCACCGGCACCGCTTCCGCGGCGCTGGGGTCCAGCCATTGGATTTACCTCTCTCTTTTCCGCTAGCTACGACAAGCGGCTCAGAACCTGAGCCCGGCTTCGCGGGCGGCGTCCGCCAGGACGGCGATGCGCCCGGCGTACTTGTTGCCACCACGGTCGAACACGACAGCCTCGACACCCGCGGCCTTGGCACGCTCGGCGACCAGGGCGCCGACCTGCTTGGCCTTCTCGGACTTGTCGCCCTCGCCACCGCGGATGGACGCGTCCAGGTGCGACGCCGACGCCAGGGTGTGGCCCTTGATGTCGTCGATGACCTGAGCGGTGATACCGCGGTTCGAGCGCGTGACGACCAGGCGAGGACGCTCGGCCGTGCCCGACACCTGCTTGCGGATGCGGATGTGGCGGCGCTTCTTGGCGGCGCGCTTGTACGCGTCACCCTTAGCGATCTTCACACCGTATGCCATGGCTTACTTACCCGCCTTTCCGACCTTGCGGCGGATGACCTCGCCCGCGTACTTGACGCCCTTGGCCTTGTACGGGTCGGGCTTGCGCAGCTTGCGGATGTTCGCGGCGACCTCGCCGACCTTCTGCTTGTCGATGCCCTCGACCGAGAACTTGGTCGGCGACTCGACCTTGAAGGAGATGCCCTCGGGGGCCTCCACCAGGATCGGGTGGCTGTAGCCGAGCTGGAACTCCAGGTTGGAGCCCTTCGCGGCAACGCGGTAACCGACACCGCTGATCTCGAGCGCCTTGGCGTAACCCTGGGTCACGCCGGTGATCATGTTCGCCACCAGCGTGCGGGACAGGCCGTGCAGGGCCTTGTTCTGACGCTCGTCGTTGGGGCGCGTCACCGAGAGGGTGCCGTCCTCGCCCTTAACAATCTCGATCGGCGCAGCGACGGTGTGGCTCAGGGTGCCCTTGGAACCCTTCACCGTGACCGTGCGGCCCTCGATGGTGACGTCCACACCGGCGGGAACCTGGATGGGGAGCTTGCCGATACGCGACATGAGCTTTTCCTCCGTTCCCGACTACCAGACGTAGGCGAGGACTTCCCCACCCACGCCCTTCTTCTGCGCCTGCTGGCCGGTCAGGAGGCCGTGCGACGTGGAGATGATCGCCACGCCCAGGCCGCCGAGAACCTTCGGCAGGTTGTTGGACTTCGCGTACACGCGCAGACCCGGCTTGGAGATGCGCTTGATGCCGGCGATCGAACGCTCGCGGTTCGGGCCGAACTTCAGCTCCAGGACGAGGTTCTTGCCGACCTCGGCGTCCTCGACCCGCCAGCCGGTGATGAAGCCCTCCTGCTGGAGGATCTCTGCGATGTGCGACTTGATCTTGCTGTGCGGCATCACGACGTCGTCGTGGTAAGCCGAGTTCGCGTTCCGCAGACGCGTGAGCATGTCTGCGATCGGATCAGTCATGGTCATGAATTGGCCTTCGGCCTCTCTCGCCGGGGTTTCCTGTCTGTGCCATCCCTCTCCCCGATCCGAGACGGGACGGGTGCGGCACGGGGACCTACGGCGTAGTAAGTCGGTAGGGGCGGCGGACGCCCAACCCCGCAAGCCTACGGCATACGAGGCGGGGCTCCGCCGACCCAGTTGCTTACCGAGAGCGTCCGGGCATCCCTGTACTGGCCTTGCGGCGTACGGGGATTACCAGGAGCTCTTGGTCACGCCCGGCAGCTCGCCGCGGTGAGCCATCTCACGAAGGCACACACGGCAGAGGCCGAACTTGCGGTACACGGAGTGCGGACGACCGCAGCGCTGGCAGCGGGTGTACGCACGCACGCCGAACTTGGGCTTGCGAGCAGCCTTCGCGATCAGAGCCTTCTTCGCCATCTCGCTTACGCCTCCTTGAAGGGGAAGCCGAGGTGACGGAGGAGCGCGCGGCCCTCAGCGTCGTTGGTCGCCGTGGTCACCACGGTGATGTCCATACCCCGGACGCGGTCGATCTTGTCCTGGTCGATCTCGTGGAACATGACCTGCTCGGTGAGACCGAAGGTGTAGTTGCCACGGCCGTCGAACTGCTTGGGGGACAGACCGCGGAAGTCGCGGATGCGCGGCAGCGCGAGCGACAGGGTGCGGTCCAGGAACTCCCACATGCGGTCGCCACGGAGCGTGACATGGGCGCCGATCGGCTGGCCCTCGCGCAGCTTGAACTGCGCGATGGACTTGCGGGCCTTGGTCACGGCGGGCTTCTGGCCGGTGATCGTGGCGAGGTCCTTGATGGCGCCCTCGATCAGCTTGGAGTCGCGGGCGGCGTCGCCCACACCCATGTTGACCACGATCTTGACGAGGCCGGGGACCTGCATGACGTTCTCGTACTTGAACTCGTCACGCAGCTTGTCCACGATCTCGCCGCGGTACTTCGCCTTGAGGCGCGGCGTGGTGGTGGTCGTCATCAGATGTCCTCACCCGTCCGCTTGGCAACGCGGATCTTGTTGCCGTCTTCGTCGAAGCGGTAACCGACACGGGTCACGACCTTCTTGCCGTCCTTCTCCACGACGAGCTGAACATTGCTCACGTGGATCGGGGCCTCGACCGTGATGATGCCGCCGGCCTGGGAGGCGCGGCCCGGCTGGTTCGCCTTGGTGTGCTTCTTGACCCGGTTGACACCCTCGACCAGGACGCGGTCCTCGCGCGGGAAGGCCGCGATGACCTTGCCCTGCTTGCCCTTGTCCTTGCCGGTGATGACCTGAACCAGGTCGCCCTTCTTGATCTTCATGCTTACAGCACCTCCGGCGCGAGCGAGATGATCTTCATGAACTTCTTCTCGCGCAGCTCACGGCCCACGGGGCCGAAGATACGGGTGCCGCGAGGGTCGCCGTCGTTCTTCAGAATGACGGCGGCGTTCTCGTCGAAGCGGATGTACGAGCCGTCCTGGCGGCGGCGCTCCTTGACGGTGCGAACGATGACCGCCTTGACGACGTCACCCTTCTTCACGTTGCCACCGGGGATCGCGTCCTTGACGGTGGCGACGATGACGTCACCGATGCCCGCGTAGCGGCGACCGGAGCCGCCGAGCACACGGATGCAAAGGATTTCCTTCGCACCAGTGTTGTCGGCGACGCGCAGTCGCGACTCCTGCTGGATCACGTCTATCTCCTGATTGTCTGCCGGTTCCCGGCAGGGGCCCTCTGGCGAGGCGGCCCCTGCCGAGCCTGGCGGAACGAACTCGAAGGGTTACCCCTTCAAGCGATTACTTGGCCTTCTCGAGGATCTCGACGACGCGCCAGCGCTTGGTCGCGGACAGCGGCCGGGTCTCCATGAGGAGGACGCGGTCGCCGACGCCCGCGGCGTTCTGCTCGTCGTGCGCCTTGAGCTTGTTGGTACGGCGGATGACCTTGCCGTACAGCGCGTGCTTGACGCGGTCCTCGACGGCGACGACGACGGTCTTGTCCATCTTGTCGCTGACGACCAGACCCTCACGGGTCTTGCGGAATCCGCGCTGCGTCTTCTCTTCAGTCACGTTGCTCTCGCTCATCAGGCGTTCTCCACCGTCTCGATGCCCAGCTCGCGCTCACGCATCAGGGTGTAGATCCGGGCGATGTCCTTGCGGACGGCCTTCAGCCGGCCGTGGTTCTCGAGCTGGCCCGTCGCCGCCTGGAAGCGGAGGTTGAACAGCTCTTCCTTGGCCTCGCGGAGCTTGGCAACAAGCTCCTCGTTGCCCAGCTCGCGCAGCTCGGACGCCTTGGTACCGGCCGACATCACGCTTCACCTGCCTCGCGCTTAACGATCTTGCACTTCATCGGCAGCTTGTGAGCCGCACGGGTGAGCGCCTCACGCGCGATCTTCTCGTTCGGGTAGGACAGCTCGAACATCACCCGACCGGGCTTGACGTTCGCGACCCACCACTCGGGGGATCCCTTACCGGAACCCATGCGGGTCTCGGCGGGCTTCTTGGTCAGCGGGCGGTCCGGGTAGATGTTGATCCAGACCTTGCCGCCACGCTTGATGTGGCGGGTCATCGCGATACGAGCCGCCTCGATCTGGCGGTTCGTGACGTAGGCCGGGGTCATCGCCTGGATGCCGTACTCGCCGAACGCAACCGTGGTGCCACCCTTGGCCATACCACTGCGCTTCGGGTGGTGCTGCTTGCGGTGCTTGACCCTACGGGGGATCAGCATTTCGGTCAGGCCTCCGTTCCGGTGCTCTCAGCCGGAGCGGCCGCGGCCGCGGGAGCCTCGGCCTTGGGGGCCTCGGCAGCCGGCGCGGACTGCTGCTGCTGCGGCTTGCGGCCGCGACGCTCGCCACGGCCACCGCGGGCCGGGCGGTCGGCGCCGCCGCGGGCCGGGCGGTTGCCGGCGCGGGCGGCGGCGTTCTCGGCGCGGACCTCGGCGATGTTCTTGACGTCGCCCTTGTAGATCCAGACCTTCACGCCGATGCGGCCGAAGGTGGTCTTGGCCTCGAAGAAGCCGTACTCGACGTTCGCGCGGAGCGTGTGCAGCGGCACACGGCCCTCGCGGTAGAACTCCGAGCGGGACATCTCGGCGCCGCCGAGACGGCCGCCACACTGGATCTTGATGCCCTTGGCGCCCGCCTTCATGGCCGACTGCATGCTCTTGCGCATGGCGCGGCGGAAGGAGACGCGGGAGGACAGCTGCTCGGCGACGGCCTGGGCCACCAGCTGAGCGTCCACCTCGGGGTTCTTGACCTCGAGGATGTTCAGCTGGACCTGCTTGCCGGTCAGCTTCTCCAGCCGGCCGCGGATCTTGTCGGCCTCCGCACCGCGGCGGCCGATGACGATGCCAGGGCGAGCGGTGTGGATGTCGACGCGGACGCGGTCACGGGTGCGCTCGATCTCCACCTTGGAGATGCCGGCGCGCTCCATGCCGGACGTCAGCATCCGACGGATGGCGACGTCTTCCTTGACGTAGTCCTTGTACAGCTTGTCGGCGTACCACCGGGACTTGAAGTCGGTGGTGACACCGAGCCGGAACCCGTGCGGGTTTACCTTCTGGCCCATTACCGGGTTCCTTCCTTGCTGCTGACGACCACGGTGATGTGGCTGGTCCGCTTGCGGATCCGGTAGGCACGGCCCTGGGCGCGCGGACGGAACCGCTTCAGGGTCGGGCCCTCGTCGACGTACGCCTCGCTGATGAACAGCGTGGAGGCGTCCGTATGGTCGTAGTTGTGCGCGGCGTTGGCGATGGCGCTGTCCAGCACCTTGCCGACCGGCACGCTCGCGGCCTGCGGGGCGAAACGCAGGACCGCCTGAGCCTCCGTGGCGTCCATGCCACGGATGAGGTCCACCACGCGGCGGGCCTTCATGGGCGTGACGCGGATGTACCGCGCCTGGGCCCTGGCTTCCATGGTTGTCCCTTCAGTGTCTGACACGTTCGTCATAGTCGGTTTCACCCCGCACTTAGCGGCGCTTCGACTTCCGGTCTTCCTTGACGTGGCCTCGGAAGGTGCGGGTCGGCGCAAACTCGCCGAGCTTGTGGCCGACCATCGACTCGGTGACGAACACCGGGACGTGGGTCTTGCCGTTGTGCACCGCGATCGTGTGGCCCAGCATGGCCGGGACGATCATCGAGCGACGGGACCAGGTCTTGATGACGTTCTTGGTGCCGGCTTCGTTCTGGACATCCACCTTCTTGATCAGGTGGTCGTCGACGAAGGGCCCCTTCTTGAGACTGCGCGGCATCTAAACCCGCTCCTAGCGCTTCTTGTTCGTCTTGCGGCGGCGGACGATGTACTTGTTGCTCGCCTTCTTGGGAGAACGAGTACGACCCTCCTTCTGACCCCACGGGCTGACCGGGTGGCGACCACCGGAGGTCTTGCCCTCACCACCACCGTGCGGGTGGTCGACCGGGTTCATGGCGACACCGCGGACGGTCGGGCGGACGCCCAGCCAGCGCTTGCGGCCTGCCTTGCCCCAGTTGATGTTCGACTGCTCGGCGTTGCCGACCTCGCCGATGGTGGCGCGGCAGCGGACGTCGACCAGGCGGATCTCACCGGACGGCATGCGCAGGTGGGCCATGGAGCCCTCCTTCGCCAGCAGCTGCACGGAGGCGCCGGCCGAGCGGGCGAACTTCGCGCCGCCGCCGGGCCGCAGCTCGATGGCGTGGATGGTCGTACCGACCGGGATGTTGCGCAGCGCCAGGTTGTTGCCCGGCTTGATGTCGGCGCCCGGGCCGTTCTCGATGCGGTCGCCCTGGCTCAGGCCGCGCGGCGCGATGATGTAGCGCTTCTCGCCGTCGGCGTAGTGCAGCAGCGCGATGCGCGCGGTGCGGTTGGGGTCGTACTCGATGTGAGCGACCTTGGCCGGCACGCCGTCCTTGTCGTGACGACGGAAGTCGATCACGCGGTAGGCGCGCTTGTGGCCACCGCCCTGGTGACGGACGGTCACACGACCGGTGTTGTTACGGCCGCCCTTGCTGTGCAGCGGGCGGACCAGCGACTTCTCCGGCGTGGACCGCGTGATCTCGACGAAGTCGGCGACGCTGGCGCCACGACGGCCAGGAGTCGTCGGCTTGTACTTGCGGATACCCATTTCTCAGTCCTCGTCCGATATTCGGACGATCCAGACCGCCCCTTAGGCGGTCGGACCGCCGAAGATGTCGATACGGTCGCCCTCGGCGAGGGTCACGATGGCGCGCTTGGTGTTGGCGCGCTTGCCGTAACCGGTGCGGGTGCGCTTGCGCTTGCCCTGGCGGTTGATCGTGTTGACCCCGGTGACCTTGACCGAGAAGACCGCCTCGACGGCCTGCTTGATCTGGGTCTTGTTGGCACGCGGGTCGACGACGAACGTGTACTTGTTCTCGTCCAGCAGCGCGTAGCTCTTCTCGGAGACGACCGGCTTGACCAGAATGTCACGCGGGTCCGAGAAGGTCTTGCTGGTGATCGTGGCCTCAGACATCAGGCCTCGCTCCCTTCGGTCTCAACGGTCTTGGGACCAGACACGAAGGACTCGAAGGCGGCCTGGGTGAAGACCACGTCGTCGGAGACGAGCACGTCGTACGTGTTCAGCTGGCCCGGCTCCAGGATGTGCACCTGGGGCAGGTTGCGAGCGGACAGCCAGGCGGCCTCGTCCGAGCGCTCGGCGACCAGGAGCAGGTTCTTACGCTCCGAGATCTTGCCGAACAGCGTCTTCGCGGCCTTGGTGGAGACCTCGCCCTCGATCACGCCGGAGACGACGTGGATGCGAGCGTTGCGGGCCCGGTCGGTGAGGGCGCCACGCAGGGCGGCGGCCTTCATCTTCTTCGGGGTCCGCTGCGAGTAGTCACGCGGCACGGGGCCGTGGACGACGCCACCGCCGGCGAACTGCGGCGCACGGGTCGAACCCTGGCGGGCGCGGCCGGTGCCCTTCTGGCGGTACGGCTTCTTGCCACCGCCACGGACCTCGCCGCGGGTCTTGGTCTTGTGCGTGCCCTGACGGGCAGCGGCCAGCTGCGCGACAACGACCTGGTGGATCAGCGGAACGCTGACCTTGGCGTCGAAGATCTCCGCGGGGAGCTCGACGGTCCCGGCCTTGTCGCCTGCCGGCGAAAGGATGTCAATGGTGCTCATCGGTTACCTCAGGCCCCCTTGGCCGCGGTACGGACCAGGACGAGGCCGCCGTTCGGACCAGGAACCGCGCCCTTGATCAGGAGCAGCCCCTTCTCCGCGTCAACGGCGTGAACGGTCAGGTTCTGGGTGGTGACCCGCTCATTGCCCATGCGGCCAGCCATGCGGAGGCCCTTGAACACACGGCCCGGGGTGGCGCAGCCACCGATGGAACCGGGAGAGCGGTGCTTGCGCTGCGTGCCGTGTCCGGCGCCGAGGCCACCGAAGTTGTGGCGCTTCATGACACCGGCGAAGCCCTTGCCCTTGCTCTTGCCGGTCACGTCCACCTTGACGCCGGCCTCGAAGGCCTCGGCGGTGATCTCCTGGCCGAGGGTGTACTCGCTGGCGTCAGCGGTACGGATCTCGACGAGGTGACGACGGGGGGTGACGTCGGCCTTGGCGAAGTGACCCTTGAGGGGCTTGTTCACCTTGCGCGGGTCGATCTCGCCGAAGGCGATCTGGACCGACTCGTAGCCGTCGGTGTCATTCGTACGGACCTGGGTAACGACGCAGGGCCCGGCCTTGACGACGGTCACCGGGACGACACGGTTGTTCTCGTCCCAGACCTGGGTCATGCCGAGCTTCTCGCCCAGGACGCCCTTGATCTGCTTAGCCATCTCTTCCGCGCCTCTCAGAGCTTGATCTCGATGTCAACGCCGGCCGGAAGGTCCAGGCGCATCAGCGAGTCAACGGTCTTGGGCGTCGGGTCGAGGATGTCGATCAGGCGCTTGTGCGTGCGCATCTCGAAGTGCTCGCGCGAGTCCTTGTACTTGTGCGGCGACTTGATGACGCAGTACACGTTCTTCTCAGTGGGCAGCGGCACCGGGCCCGCGACCGACGCACCAGTCCGGGTCACCGTCTCGACGATCTTCTTCGCCGAGGAGTCGATGACCTCGTGGTCGTAGGCCTTGAGCCGGATGCGGATCTTCTGTCCCGCCATGGCTACTTCGTAGTCCTGTCTCTCGAAACGCTCTGGAACCCGTGGGTTTCCTTGTCCTGCTCCGACCCACGCGGTCGGGCGTGTCGCAGCCCCTCTGCGAAGATCTCCCGAAGGATTTCCCATAGAAGGGGGTGCGGGCCCGCCTGGAACCGCGGAACCGGGGGCAAGACACCCACCGGGCGCCTGGCCGGCACCCCGCTGACACTTCCCGGAAGATTCCCGTACGTCCGCCCCAGCGCTGCCGTGCGGCGTCCAAGCCGTGTGGCAGATAGGGCGACGAGTACTGTGGGACTCGCTTCCAGTCCTCCCGGCGGGAGGCGCGCAGCATCGGCACTCAACCGAGCAACCCGGACAGTCTGCCATACGGGGCGGGGTCGCCGCGAATCGAGCCGAGGATCGTACCCCGCGGCCGGGACTGATCAAACCGGACGCGCGGGGCGGCGGCACCCCGCTTCTCGACCTGTCACCGAGTGTGACCGACCACCCCGGCTGCGGCTACGCCTCGCCGCCCTTGCCGTACTCGTCGTGCCAGTGCCACCACTCGTACGGCGGAGTCTGCGGATAGCCCTCGGGAGAGTCCTCCCATGTCTCCTGCCGCCCCAGCGCGGTCATGTCGAGATAGCTCCAGGTGCTCCCCAGCGCCTCGTCACCGCGGACGTTGATGAAGTAGGTGCGGAACACGGCGTCGCCCTCGCGGATGAACGCGTTCGTGCCGTGCCACTCGTCCACGCCGAAGTCGGCGTCGAAGTCGTCGGTGATCGTGTACCAGGGCATCGTCCAGCCCATCCGCGCCTTCACCCGCTCGATGTCCGGCTGCGAGGCGCGCGAGGCGAAGACGAGGGTGGTGTCGCGGGCGTTCAGATGCGCGAGGTGGCCGACATGGTCGGCGAGCATGGAGCAGCCCACGCACGCGTGATCGGGCCAGCCGGAGACGCCCGGCTCATGAAAGGCGCGGTAGACGATCAGCTGCCGACGCCCGTGGAACAGGTCGAGCAGGCCGACCCTGCCCTCGGGCCCCTCGAACGCGTACTCCTTCTCCACCGCCTGCCACGGCATCCGCCGCCGCCTGGCGGCCAGCGCGTCACGGGCGCGGGTCAGCGCCTTCTCTTCAGCCAGCAACCGCTGGCGGGCGGCCTCCCACTCCTGCGGTGAGACGACAGGGGGCGTCTTCATGATGGCGTTCACCTTTTCCCGTCCGATCCGTGCGAGGACCCCCTGCATCCAGGGTCGACGGCGACGGGAACGGGCGCACGCCGAACCGGTGACCGCGCTCAGCGCCCGGAGGCGTACCGCACGAAGCCGGCCCAGGCGAGGGGCGTGACCGCCAGACGGGGGCCGCCTATGTTCTTGGAGTCGCGGACGTGGACGGCGCGGGGGGTGGCGGCGACCTCAACGCAGTCGGCGTTGTTGCCGCTGCTGCTGTAGCTGCTCTTGAACCACTCCAGCAGGGAGTCGCCCTCGGCAAAGGCCTTGCGGATCATGTCTCTCCCAGCACTTGCTTGATGAGGGCCAGTGACTCCCGTGGGCTGAGAGCCTGGGCCCGGATCATGCCATAGCGCAGCTCAAGGATTCGGATCTGCTTGGGGTCGGACACCGGGCGCCCATTGAACGCTCCTTCGGAGCGCCCTACGGCCGAGCCATCTGCGAACTTGAGCAGCTCGATCCCGCCGTCCAGCCCAGGGTGCGCCTCCACACTCGTCGGCATCACCTGGAGCGAGACGTTTCGCAACCGTCCCACTTCCAGGAGGCGTTCAAGCTGTTGACGCCACTCCATCTTGCCTCCGATCGGGCGGTGCAGCGCCGCCTCTTCCTGGACGAAGCTGAGCGACGGCGACGGTGCTCGGTCGAAGACAGAACGCCTGGCCATTCGGGCTGCCACGCCCTGCTCCACCTCGTCCTGCGAGTACGGAGGCTGTCGCGTTTCCAGCAGCACCCGTGCGTGCCCCTCCGTCTGCAACAGACCATGGATGCCGTGGCTGGCGTAGATCCCCAGTTCCACCGCCTGCGCCTCCATCCTCGCCAGGTCCCGGACCTTCTTCGGGTAGCGGACCTCCTCCACGTCCTTCTTCATCGCGGCGATCAGTCCGCCCGCCTTCAGGACCTGGTCCGCCTTGTCCAGATACTCCGGCCTGGGAATCCGGCGGCCCGACTCCACCTTGTAGACCAGATCCTCGCCGTACCCGATCGCGCTCCCGAACTCCGCCGCGCGCAGGCCCGCCGCCTCGCGGTGCAGCTTGAGCTGGCGGCCCACAGTTGCCACGACCGCCGCGCCCGACTCGTCGGCCGGGTCCACCTCCCAGCCCGGCTCGTCCACCTCAGTCGTGGGCTGTTCCGCGCTGCCGACTTCCGTCGCCACCATGCCACCTCCGACCTAACGCCACCTGTGCTCACCTCCCTGTCCGCACACCCCTCCGGACAGTCCGGACACCACCGGACAAGGCCCGGACAGTGACTGTACGCAACGACGCGATCACTGGAAGCCGGATGGCGACCCCGGCCAGGATCAGTGAAATGACGCACGGAACCGCTCAATTCACGGCACCGGAACGCGATTTCGCGATCCAGCTCGCCCCCACCCGCTACTCCGCACGGCTCTCGCGCGAGCTCGCCGCGATGTGGCTGCGCACCTGGGACGCGCCTCGCGAGGTGGCCGAAACCGTCACCCAGCTCGTGGGCGAGCTCGCGGCAAACGCGGCGGTGCACGGCAGAGTGCCGGGGCGGGACTTCCTGATCACCCTCCACCTCGCGGACGACGACCGCATCCTCCGGATCGAGGCGACCGACACCCGCACCGAGCGGCTGCCGGAAACCCAGCGGCAGGCACCAGCACCCGACGAGGAGTCGGGACGCGGGCTGCTCATCGTCGACACACTCGCCGACCGATGGGGCGTGACGGACGGACCGGTGCCACGCAAGACGGTGTGGGCCGAGCTTGACCTCGCACACCAGTCCACCGGGTGAATACACCCAACTTGGCTGCTATTTACCCGCCTTGATCTGCATACGCTTCTGGCATATCCACACACTGCATGTTCATCCGACAAGGAGCCCTATGGTCAGCTCACCCCACGAAGCCATGCACCGGATCTTCCAGGAGTACCCAAAACTCTTCTCTCGCGTGGCAGAGATGCTGGGCGTCAGGTTCCCACCGTTCGCCTCGGTCAGCGTCATGTCCACCGATCTCACCGAGGTCCGCCCCATCGAGCGGCGCGTCGACACGCTGCTGCACTTCAAGTCCGAGAAGGACGGCGGATTACTCCTCGCTATCGAGGCGCAGGGCAAGAAGGACCCGGCGAAACCCGCGAGCTGGGCGTACTACGTCACGTACCTGTACGCGAAGCATCAGCTTCCGCCGCTGCTGCTCGTGGTCTGCCAGGACCGTGCGACTGCGGAGTGGGCAGAGCGACCAGTACTCATCGGCCCCGCCCAGTGGGCCACACTCACGCTCCGCCCCCTTGTGGCAGGGCCGCACAACATGCCCGTGATCACCAAGGAAGCAGAGGCGCGCAAGGACCTCGCGCTCGCCACACTGGCCGCGATCACACACGCAGCCAATCCGTCGGTCGATGCGATACTGAAGGCGCTGTCCAACGCGCTGCGGGGCGAGCCCGAAGACATCGTCAATCCCGTCGTCGAATTCACCGCACAGGGCCTGGGCGACCGCCCAGCCGCCGAGATCTGGAGGAACCTGGTGGCCGTGGACCTCTCCTTCTACAAGTCCCCCCTCTCAGAAGAACTCCGCGACGAAGGCCGAGAACAAGGCGAAGTCAAGCGGGCCGCTGAAGACGTCCTGCTTGTCTTGGAGCAGCGCGGTCTCACCACATCGGATCAGATCCGCGAGCGCATCACCGAGTGTGCCGATCCCGAGATGCTGAGCCGCTGGCTCATCCGCGCCGTCACCGCCACCTCCGCCGAAGAGATCTTCGAGGAGTAGGAACCTCTGTCGGGTGCCCGGTCCGGTCACCCAGACTGGGCACCCGCATGCGCCGCCGCTCCGTCGGAGACGGCCGCTCGGAACCGCTGGACCTGCTGACCGCAGGGGCAGCTACGGATAGCGCGGCAGGTTGTCCGTCGGAATCGTCCAGTCGGCGATGGTGACGTCCTCGCCGTACTGGAAGTCCTTGCGCGTGGCGTAGCGGGGACCGCTCGGCGTGGGGTGAATGTCGGAGAGAACCGCGCCGGAGCCGGTGCGAGGGTCGAAGATCACATAGATGGGGATGCCGAGCAGCGGATAGTCCCGCATCTTGCTGACCCAGTCGTTGTCGGGGTTGGAGCGGGAAACGACCTCGACGGCGGCGATGAGGGTGCGGGGGTCGAACGAGCCCTGGATCTCCATGTCGGACTCGGCGATCACCATGAGGTCGGGGTGGCGCATGATGCCTTCGGGCTTGTTCTCGACATCAGGGGTCCCGGTATGCGCGGCGAGCTCCTCCGGCATTGCTTTCTCCAGGCGCTTGCGGATGCGCAGCGTGGTGAGTTCATGCGGGCCGGTCGGCGCCATCATGTCGTGGACGATTCCTTCCTTCGTGATCTCGAACTTCCCGGGAAGGGTGTCGTCCATCGACTGAACGAACTCCAGCATCCTCTGGTACGTCGAGGAGTCGTTCGTCGCGTCATTCGGGGCGATGGTCATGGCGCGCGCTCCCCATCGGTGCCGTCGGGCCGGAGTCGTGCCCCTCATGCTAGGCGGTCGCATGCAAACGTGGCCGCAGCGGCGACCATACGACCGCCAACCCCTCTCATACACAGCCCGGTTGGGGCAGTCCATTCATTCGGGTGACGGCGAACCGGGTCTGCCCGGGTGTGTGCACGCACGGGATATTTCGGTGGCCGGGCCCCTCGCCTCGCCCCTACATTGGCGTGCCGTCGCACAACGGGGGGGGAGTCGGCCATGCGGACGTCGTATCCGCGTACTCCGCATCTGCCGTGGTCGCCGGGGGCGGCTTCGGACGACGTACGAGCAGGTGATCTCAGCGGTTTCGACGGCCGGGAGGTCGTGGTCACAGAGAAGCTCGACGGGGAGAACACCACGCTGTACGCGGACGGGCTGCACGCCCGTTCGGTGGACTCCGCGCACCATCCGTCGCGGACCTGGGTGAAGGCGCTGCAGGGCCGGATCGGGCACGGCATTCCCGCAGGCTGGCGGATCTGCGGCGAGAACATGTACGCCCGCCATTCGCTCGTGTACGAGGCGCTGGACGGCTACTTCTACGGCTTCTCGGTGTGGGACGCCGACGGCCGGTGCCTGGACTGGGACCGCACCGTGGACTTCCTGCGCGAACTCGGGGTGCCCACGGCCCCCGTCCTGTGGCGGGGGGTCTTCGACGCACGGGCCGAGCGGGCGCTGCGGCGGCTGGCCGTCGACACCGGGCGGCAGGAGGGCTATGTCGTACGGACGGTGGAGGGCTTCGCCGCGGAGGAGTTCCCGCGCCGGGTCGCCAAATGGGTGCGGCCCGGGCATGTGCAGACCGATGCGCACTGGATGCACGCGCAGGTCGTGCCCAACGGGCTGGGGCCGAAGGCGGCGCTGTGGGCGGTGCGGTCGGGGGCCGCACCCGATGCGGCCGGGCTGTCCGCCGCGCTCGGTGTGGACGAGGTCGACGCGGAAGCCGCGCACGACGTCGCGGGACGTCTCGACTGCACGGGGGACACCCGGCTCGCGGGCGTCCTGGCCGCGCTGCTGCACCGGAGCCCGCGCGGCACACTGGCGGGCCGACTCGCCGCGCCGCTGGGCCTGCCGCTCGCACGGCGCGTCGCGGACCTGGTCGGACTGCACTCCGCCCTGCACCGCCCCTACCCGGACGAGGAGCGCAGAGCGGGGCTCGTACGGATGTCCTGGGCCGTGGAACTCGACGTCCTGCACGCCGTCGCCGCGGCGGTCGCGGACGACAGCGAGGCGCGAGAGCAGGTGGAGTGGTCCGCAATGCACGCGGAGGAGGCAGGTCCGCTCCACGGGCTGCACCAGGCCTTCGCCGGCCTTCCGGATCCCGCCTCGGCCGCCCGCTGCCTGGCGGAGGCGCGCCAGGCTCACGCCGAGGGCCGCATCCACTCCGCCGAGGAGGCGACCGCTGCCACCTGGCGCTGGCGGGACGGGGACTTCCCCCGGCTGATCCAGCTGGTCGGCCCCGCGGGCAGCGGCAAGAGCAGCTTCGCCCGGGACCTGACCGGGGTCGATGCGTACATCTCGCTCGACGAACTGCGCACGGCACGGGGCTCGCGCGCAGACCAGGGTGACAACGGCGCGGTCCTGCGCGAGGGCCTCGACCGGCTCGACGCGGCGCTGGCGCGCGGCAGCGGCACCGTGGTGTGGGACGCCACCTCGCTCAACCCGCACCAGCGCTCCCTGGTGCACGCGGTCGCCCGACGGCGCGACGCCCTGATCACCCATGCGGTCGCCCTGGTCGACGAGGGCGAACTGATCCGGCGCAACGCCGTGCGGGAGCACCCGGTGCCGCCCGGAGTCCTGGAGAGCCAGCTGCGCCGGTTCGTCCCGCCGTACCCGGGCCAGGCGCACCGCACCTGGTACATCGGGGCGGGCGGGACCATGGAGGAGGAGGCGTAGATGCGTACCAGCGAGGAGATCTACCACCGGGTCCGCTGGGACGCGCGTTTCGACCCGGCCCGCTTCGTCATCGGCGTCGCCCAGCGCAGCGCCCCGCCGAAGCGGATCCCGCTGACCGCGTTCACACCGGGCGGGGACATCCCCTGGCACCGGGTGCTGTTCTTCGAGGCGGACGGCGAGCTGGTGTGGGACCGCCCGTCGGGAGTGGACCGGATCGACGCCACGGACGCGGGACGGGTGCACGACCCCCGGCGGCTGCGGTCCCCCTTCTTCGCGGCGCGCTCCCCCCACGCCTGGGACGGCGGTGCCTGGACGCCCGCCGGGACCCCGCACGGCACACCCGCGACCGCGGGGCTGCGCGTCCTGACCTGGAACACCCTGTGGGACCGGTACGACGCCGACCACATCGACACCGCACGGCGACGGCCGCTGCTGCTGGCAGCGCTGCGCGACGCCGACGCCGATGTCATCGCCCTCCAGGAGGTCGAGGACGAGCTGCTCGCGATGCTGCTGCGGGAGAGCTGGGTGCGCGAGGCGTACACGCTGGGCGCTGACCCGTACGGCCCTGAGGTGGACGACTGCGGGCTGCTGCTGCTCAGCCGGCTGCCGGTCCGGGAGGCGGGGCTGCATGTGCTGGGCCGGCACAAGGCAGTGACGGCCCTGGCGGTGGAGACTGCCGCCGGTCCGCTGGTCGTCGCCGCCACCCATCTGACCAGCGACCACTCCGAGGACGGCGCGGCGCGCCGGGAGGCGGAGCTGGTGCGGATCGCGGAGGGGCTGGCGGGCGTCGAGGGTGATCTGGTGGTGCTGGGCGACTTCAACGACGGCTCGGACGCCGTGGAGACGACGCTCGGCATGCGGGACGCCTGGAGCGAGGTGCACGGCCCGGACGACCGGACGCCGACGTTCGACCCGGCGGCCAATCCGCTGGCCGCCGTCTCGTCGCTGTCGGGCCGGGCCTCCCGGCTGGACCGGGTGCTGGTGCGCGCGGGCGGGGAGATCCGGGTGGACGGGGCGGCGCTGCTGGGAGACCGCCCGTCCGCATCCGGTCTCTTCGTCTCCGACCACTACGGCGTCGAGGCGGATCTGAGCCTGGACGGCCAGGGCCCCGCAGGCGTTCTCGACGTACGGCCTACGGCCAGGACGGCGGTGGCGTGGCTGCCGCCGGACGAGCTGTGGCCGCCGGTCCAGGCGGTCCGCCGGGACCACGACCCGCAGATCGGGCGGTGGCCGCCCCATGTGAACCTGCTGTTCGGCTTTGTTCCGGAGGCGGATTTCGAGGCCGCGGTCCCGCTGCTCGCCGCGGCCGCCTCCGCCGTCGATCCCTTCGACTGCGTCCTGGACGGGGTCCACAGCTTTGGCCATCGCGACCATGCCACGGTCTGGCTGGACCCGGCCGCCGCGGGCGAGGAGCCGTGGGCGGCTCTGCGCCGGGCGCTGGAGCAGCGCTTCCCGCGCTGCCGGGGTCACCGCAGGGGCTTCACCCCGCATCTGAGTCTGGGCCGCACGCGCGAGCCGCATGCTCTGATCGGGGAGTGCGCCTCCCGGCTGGAGCGGATGACCGCCCGGGTCGGCGAGGTGGTGCTGCTGTCGCGGCGGGGCGCGGAGCCGATGGAGGTACGGGCCAGGGTGCGGCTGGGCACGGGAGAGGCGATGTGGGAGCGGGAGGCGGCGACGCCACCAGCCGGGCCGCCCTCCGCCGGGGCCTCCGTCGAGCCGCCCCCTTCCGGTCCGCTCTCCGCCGGGCCGTTCCCGCACGCCGCCGACACCGCCCGGCGGATCGGCGACGCTCTGCCGGAGGGCCGCGTCCATGTGGTGGGCTCCCGCCGGATGGGCTGCGCGCTGCCGGACGCGGACCTGGACCTGGTGGCCGCGCTGCCGGGCGATGTCCCGATCGACGCCGTACGGGCCCGGCTCTCGGCCGCGCTGCCGGAAGCGGCCGACATCCGCGAGGTCGTCGGCGCACGCGTCCCCGGTCTGCGGCTGAGGGTGGACGGCCTCGGTGTGGATCTGGCGGTCGTCGCGACGGGTGCGCTGCCCCCGCGGGAGGCGGTGCCCCGGCGTGCGGAGCTGGGCGAGGCGGCGGCGGTGGCGCTGAGTGCGGTGAGCGACGCGGACGCGGTGCCCGCGCTGGCCGGGCCGCACCGGCACGCTTTCACGCGGCTGGCGCGCGAGGTGAAGGCCTGGGCGCGCGCCCGCGGTCTGGACACGGCGCCCTTCGGCGGCGTGCCGGGCCTGGCGTGGTCGCTGCTGGCGGCACACACGGTGAGCGGGTCCGGGGACCGTCCGGCCCTCGAACTCCTGCGTGACTTCTTCGCCGCCTGGGCAGTCTGGGACTGGCGGGAGCCCCCGGCGACAACCCCGACGGACCCCGTGCGTTCCTGCACGGACCAGCTCACCCCGGCCATGCGGGATCTGCTGGGCCAGGAGCTCTACCGCGCATGGGAACTGGTGGACACCGCGCTCGCCGACGGCTCGGACCCGCGCCCCGAGCTGCTCTCTCCTCCCCCGCTGCACCGCCGCCACGCGGCATGGGCGGTCCTGACGGTCCCCGTCGGCCCGGAGGAGGGCCGCGTCCGCGGCCGTCTTCGCGCACTGCTGACCGCTCTGGAGGACGCGGGCGTGGCCGACGCCCACGCCTGGCCCCGCCCCTTCGCCGTGACCGGCGCCGCACGCCGCTATGCGATCGGCCTCGGCTCGGCTCCCCCGGACAAGGGCCGACTGACCCGGCTCGCCGCGCCCTGGCTCAGGGGCCTGACCGGCACGACGCTCAGCTGGGCCGCAGGGGGCGAGGTCCCGTCGCTGCGATGAAGCCGGACAGCCTTGGCGCTCCGCGGGGAAGCGAGGCGATCGGCAGGCCGTCCAGCGTGCGCGGGCACGTCCTGTGCAGGCACGTCCTGTGCAGGCACGTCCTGTGCAGGCACGTCCTGTGCAGGCACGTCCTGTGCAGGCACGTCCTGTGCAGGCACGTCCTGTGCAGGCACGTCCTGTG
Organism: Streptomyces sp. MUM 178J; assembly: GCF_022414575.1. GTDB lineage: Bacteria > Actinomycetota > Actinomycetes > Streptomycetales > Streptomycetaceae > Streptomyces > Streptomyces chengmaiensis. The sequence continues at coordinate 44,654 of NZ_JADWYQ010000005.1, forward strand.
CAGGCACGTCGTGTGCGGGGACGTCGTGTGCGGGGACGTGGTGACCGGTCGGGCCTACGCGGCGGAGCCGTATCGATACAGCCCGCACCCTTTCCAGTCGCTGCCCAACCGGGCCGCACTCCACCAGACCTGCTTGGTCCGGGGCAACCCCAGGCCCTTGATCGCCGTCTAGGTGATCGCGGAACGCTGCGCCGACCAGCCCGTTCCGCGTCATGGGGAGAGCAGAGCAGCGCAGCCGGGGGCGGCACGCCCGTGCGCTGCGGGGGAAGCGGACGGAGCACACGACAGGTGAACGACAGAGCTGCCCACACCCCTGCCGCCGGGCGGATGCCGAGCGGGCGCACGTCGACCGGACATATGCCGACCGGACATATGCCGAACGGGCGTACGTCGACCGGACACACGTCGACCGGGCCGCGGCGGCGGGCCTTCATCGCGGGGGCGGCCGCCGTCGCCGCAGCCGCGGCAGGGTGTTCCGTACCGCGGCCGCGGCGGACCGGACCGGCCGCGGACCCGGCGCCCGGGATGCCGGTAGCCGAAGCCCGGCGGGCGCAGCTGATGCAGGTCCTGGCCCACCCGGACGACGATCTGTACTTCATGAACCCGGACACCCGGCAGATGCTCGACGCCGGAGTCCCCCTCGTCTGCGTCTATGTCACAGCAGGCGAGCACAACGGCAAGAACCGCATACCCGGCCGCGACGATGTGCCGGCCGACCGGGCGGCGTACTCCTCCGCCCGGCACCAGGGACTGCGCCAGGCCTACGCGGAGCTTCTCGGCCTCGACCGGTTCACCGACTGGGCCAAGGACGTGGCCTCCCTGCGCGGCGGCCATCGCGCCGAGACCAACACACTGGTCAGCGGCCCCCGCCGAGTCGAGCTGGTGTTCCTCAATCTGTCCATGCACACGCTGCGCCGCCATATGGCGCTGCCCGCCCTGTGGAACGACCACTCGGCCGGGCTGAGCACCTTCGTGGCCGCCGGATCTCCGCTGCGCAGTGCGGATACCTACGACTACGGCGGGCTCATCGACGTACTCGTCGGGCTGATGGCGCGCTACCGGCCGACCGTGATCCAGACGCTGGACCCCGACCCGGACATCCAACACAGCGACGAGAACACCCGTAAGAGGGACAGCGAACAGCGCGGCTACTCCGACCACGGCGACCACACCGCCGCCGCCTGCTTCAGCTGGGCGGCGATGGTGCGCTGGGTGGCGGAGGAGACACGGGACGGCGGCGAGGTGCCGGCCTTTGTCGCGACCGCGTTCCGCGGCTACTACAACCGGCACTGGCCGAAGAACCTGCCGGACAGCGTGCTGAAGGAGAAGGCGTCGCACCTGGTGCCGTACGGCGGCTCGCCCGACTGGGAGTGCGGGAACGCAAGCGGCTGCGGCGACTACAACGTCGGCGGCGACCGGCCGCTGACGAACTGGAAGGGCTGGGTTCGCTCCACCCGCCACCGCCATCCGGGACCGCGGATACGCGTCGCGGCAGACCCGGACAGGCGGCTCTCGGCGTACGGGGTGCTGGGCCTGCGCGCCGTACGGTGGCGCGAACGCGACCCCGGCGGCGGCCGGTGGGGCGCGCCCCGGGATCTGGGCGGTGGACCGCTCGCCCCCGCCCTCGGCTCCGCGACCCTCGCGGACGGCCGACAGCTGCTCTTCGGACTGCGCTTCGCCGCGGTCAACGGGCACAGCGGGCCCAACCGGCGCGAGATCGTGCTGCTGGAACAGCGCTCCCCCGGAGGGCCGTTCCTCGCCTGGCGGGGCCTCGGCAATCCGGAGCACGGCGACGACCGCGGACGCCGCATCGGCGTGCCGACCGCGGTGACGGCCCCCGACGGCCGCGTCCATCTCTTCGTACGCAACGCCGACAAGGGGGTGAGCACCCGGGTGCGGGAGGCGGACGGCTCCTGGAGCGGCTGGCAGGCACTCCCCGACGGCGGCGGCGTCCAGGACGGGATGTCGGCGGCCGTGGACGGCGCGGGGCGCATCCATCTCTTCGCGGCGGGCCGGGAGAGCGTACGGCACTGGGCTCAGACGGCGCCGGGGCAGGCCCTGACGCTCCAGACAAGCCGGCCCCTGCCCGCCCCCGTCGACGTCCCCGCCGCGCTGCCCGCCCTCGACGGCGGCATACAGCTGTACTTCCGCTCCGAGCGGCCCCGGCGGCCGAAGTCCCCGGACGACGGGCGCGGCTCCGCCTCTCCCCGTCTGACGGCGGTGCGGGTGGACGGCGGGGAGGAGCCCGGCGTCCGCTTCGACGGGTACGGGCCGGTCACCGCCGCCCCCGGGCACGCCGGTCACCCGGTCCTGCTGGGCCGTGCCCTGGACGGCCGGCTCCAGCTCCACACGGGCGGCGCGACGATCACCCGTGCCGCGGGCCCGGTCGCGCTGGACGGAGCTGCGCTGCACCTGGGGCATGCCGGGCCGAGGGTCGTCGGCATGGGGCCGGACGCACACCCCTGGACCTGGTCCCCTGCGGCGGACACCGCAGGCTGACCACGCGCAGGACACGGACTGGGCACCGGCTGGGCACGCAAGAAGGGCCCCGCACCTCACGGTGCGGGGCCCTCCGAGAAGGCTTCAGGCCCTGAAGACAGTCAAGAGATTCACTTGACGATCTTGGTGACCTGGCCGGCGCCGACGGTCCGGCCACCCTCGCGGATGGCGAACTTCAGGCCCTCCTCCATGGCGACCGGCTGGATCAGCTGGACGGACATGGAGGTGTTGTCGCCCGGCATGACCATCTCGGTGCCCTCGGGGAGGGTCACCACGCCGGTCACGTCCGTGGTACGGAAGTAGAACTGCGGGCGGTAGTTGTTGAAGAACGGGGTGTGGCGGCCACCCTCGTCCTTCGACAGGATGTAGGCCTGGGCCTCGAACTCGGTGTGCGGGGTGACCGAGCCCGGCTTGATGATGACCTGGCCGCGCTCGACGTCCTCGCGCTTGATGCCGCGGAGGAGCAGACCGACGTTCTCACCGGCCCGGCCCTCGTCCAGCAGCTTGCGGAACATCTCGATGCCGGTGACCGTGGTGGTGGTCTTCTCCGGCTTGATGCCGATGATGTCGACCGTCTCGTTGACGTTCAGGACACCACGCTCGATACGGCCGGTGACGACCGTACCGCGACCGGTGATCGTGAAGACGTCCTCGATCGGCATCAGGAACGGCTTGTCGGTGTCGCGCTCCGGGGCCGGGATGGCCTCGTCGACGGCCTTCATCAGGTTGAGGACGGACTCGCCCCACTCCTTGTCGCCCTCAAGGGCCTTCAGAGCGGAGACCTTGACGACCGGAACGTCGTCGCCCGGGAACTCGTACTCGGAGAGGAGCTCACGCACCTCGAGCTCGACGAGCTCCAGGATCTCCTCGTCGTCCACCATGTCGGCCTTGTTCAGGGCGACGACGATGTACGGCACGCCGACCTGGCGGGCCAGGAGCACGTGCTCCTTGGTCTGCGGCATCGGGCCGTCGGTGGCGGCGACCACGAGGATGGCGCCGTCCATCTGGGCAGCACCGGTGATCATGTTCTTGATGTAGTCCGCGTGACCGGGGCAGTCGACGTGGGCGTAGTGACGCGACTCGGTCTGGTACTCGACGTGCGCGATGGAGATGGTGATACCGCGCTGGCGCTCCTCAGGAGCCTTGTCGATCTGGTCGAAGGCCGAGGCCTCGTTCAGGTCCGGGTACGCGTCGTGCAGCACCTTGGTAATGGCGGCCGTGAGGGTCGTCTTACCGTGGTCAATGTGACCGATGGTGCCGATGTTGACGTGCGGCTTAGTCCGCTCGAACTTCGCCTTCGCCACTGGGGTCCTCCTGTGGAGTGGTTCTGTACGCCTTACTCATCGGCGCCAGGTGATCTTTGCTGGGATGCCGGGGCCCGGGGCGTTCCCTCCGGGATACGGAGGGAACACCCCTTGAGGCCTGCCGGTGATAAGCCTAAAGCGTGTACTCGGGTGAGTTACTCGCCCTTGGCCTTCGCGATGATCTCCTCGGCGACGTTCCGGGGAACCTCGGCGTAGGAGTCGAACTGCATCGAGTAGCTTGCGCGACCCGAGGTCTTGCTGCGGAGGTCGCCGACGTAGCCGAACATCTCCGACAGCGGCACCAGGCCCTTCACGACGCGGGCGCCGGCACGCTCCTCCATGGCCTGGATCTGGCCACGGCGGGAGTTGATGTCACCGATGACTTCACCCATGTAGTCCTCGGGCGTGGTGACCTCGACGGCCATCATCGGCTCAAGGAGAACCGGGGACGCCTTGCGCGCGGCCTCCTTGAAGGCCTGCGAACCGGCGATCTTGAAGGCGAGCTCGGAGGAGTCGACCTCGTGGTAGGCGCCGTCGATGAGCGTGACACGCACGCCCGTCATCTCGTAGCCCGCCAGGATGCCGAACTGCATGGCCTCCTGAGCGCCCGCGTCCACCGAGGGGATGTACTCCTTGGGGATGCGGCCACCGGTGACCTTGTTCACGAACTCGTACGAGGCGTCGCCGCCGTCGATCGGCTCGATCGCGATCTGCACCTTGGCGAACTGGCCGGTGCCGCCGGTCTGCTTCTTGTGGGTGTAGTCCACACGCTCGACGGTCTTGCGGATCGTCTCGCGGTACGCGACCTGCGGCTTGCCGACGTTGGCCTCGACCTTGAACTCGCGCTTCATACGGTCGACGAGCACGTCGAGGTGAAGCTCGCCCATACCACCGATGATGGTCTGGCCGGTCTCCTCGTCCGAGTGAACCTGGAAGGAGGGGTCCTCCTCCGCGAGCCGCTGGATGGCGACACCCAGCTTCTCCTGGTCACCCTTGGACTTGGGCTCGATGGCGACCTGGATGACCGGCGCCGGGAAGTCCATGGACTCCAGGATCACCGGGTTCTTGTCGTCGGCCAGCGTCTCACCGGTGGTGGTCTGCTTCAGGCCCATGACGGCGACGATGTCGCCCGCGCCCACCGACTCGATCTCCTCACGCTTGTTGGCGTGCATGCGGTAGATCTTGCCGATGCGCTCCTTCTTGCCCTTCACGCTGTTCAGCACCGCGGTGCCGGCGTTCAGGCGACCCGAGTAGACCCGGATGAAGGTGAGCTTGCCGAGGTGCGGGTCGCTCGCGATCTTGAAGGCGAGAGCGGCCAGCGGCTCGTCGTCGGACGGCTTGCGCGCGACGGCCTTCTCCGGGTCCTTCACGTCGTGGCCCTCGATGGCCTCGACGTCCAGGGGGGAGGGGAGGTAGCGCACGACCGCGTCGAGCAGGGGCTGCACGCCCTTGTTCTTGAACGCGGTGCCGCAGAACACGGGGGTGACCGTGGTGTCGCCGCCCTTGCCGGAGGCGATGGTGATACGACGGATCGCGGCGTACAGCTGCTCCTCGGTGGGCTCCTGGCCCTCCAGGTACAGCTCCATGATCTCTTCGTCGTTCTCGGCGACGGTCTCGACGAGCTTGCCGCGGTACTCCTCGGCAGCCTCGGCGTGCGTGGCCGGGATGTCGACGACGTCGTACATCTCGCCCTTGGTGGCCTCGGCGGACCACACAAGAGCCTTCATGCGGACGAGGTCGACGACGCCCTTGAAGTCCGCCTCGGCGCCGATCGGCAGCTGCATCACGATCGGGGTCGCGCCCAGGCGGTCCACGATCATGTCGACGCAGCGGTGGAACTCCGCGCCGGTCCGGTCGAGCTTGTTGACGAAGCAGATACGCGGCACGCCGTAGCGGTCCGCCTGACGCCAGACGGTCTCGGACTGCGGCTCCACACCGGCGACACCGTCGAACACGGTCACGGCGCCGTCGAGGACGCGGAGCGAACGCTCCACCTCGACGGTGAAGTCGACGTGACCCGGGGTGTCGATGATGTTGATGGTGTGGTCGACGTCCTCGAGCGGCCAGTGGCAGGTCGTCGCGGCGGACGTGATGGTGATGCCGCGCTCCTGCTCCTGCTCCATCCAGTCCATCGTGGCAGCGCCGTCGTGAACCTCACCGATCTTGTAAGAAACACCGGTGTAGAACAGGATCCGCTCGGTGGTGGTCGTCTTGCCCGCGTCGATGTGGGCCATGATCCCGATGTTGCGGACCTTGCCCAGGTCAAGCGAAGTGGTAGCCATAAGGCTTCAGTCTTCTCTCGGTCTCGATGTGGGTGCGACTACCAGCGGTAGTGCGCGAAGGCCTTGTTGGACTCGGCCATCTTGTGCGTGTCCTCGCGCTTCTTGACCGAGGCGCCGAGCCCGTTCGAGGCGTCCAGCAGCTCGTTCATCAGGCGCTCGGTCATGGTCTTCTCACGACGGGCGCGGGAGTAGCCCACGAGCCAGCGCAGCGCGAGAGTGGAGGCACGGCCGGGCTTGACCTCGACCGGGACCTGGTAGGTGGCGCCACCGACACGGCGGGACTTGACCTCGAGCGCCGGCTTGACGTTCTCGAGGGCGCGCTTCAGCGTGATGACCGGGTCGTTGCCGGTCTTCTCGCGGAGGCCTTCCATGGCGCCGTAGACGATGCGCTCAGCGGTGGACCGCTTGCCGTTGAGCAGGATCTTGTTGATCAGCGAGGTCACCAGAGGAGAACCGTAAACCGGGTCGATGATGACCGGGCGCTTCGGGGCGGGGCCCTTACGAGGCATTCTTACTTCTCCTTCTTGGCGCCGTAGCGGCTGCGGGCCTGCTTGCGGTTCTTGACACCCTGGGTGTCAAGCGAACCGCGGATGATCTTGTAGCGAACACCCGGCAGGTCCTTCACACGGCCACCACGCACGAGCACGATGGAGTGCTCCTGCAGGTTGTGTCCCTCACCCGGAATGTAGGCCGTGACCTCGATGCCGGAGGTCAGACGCACACGCGCGACCTTACGGAGGGCCGAGTTCGGCTTCTTCGGGGTGGTCGTGAACACACGCGTGCAGACGCCGCGGCGCTGAGGGGAACCCTCGAGTGCGGGCGTCTTGTTCTTCTCGACCTTGTCCTGCCGGCCCTTCCGGACCAGCTGCTGGATCGTAGGCACTACTTCTCCGGTTTCTGTGTGCCGTGTAGTAAAACTAACCTGGAACGTCGCCGACCCACGCGGTCGGGTGTGTCGAATCCTGCCCGCCGCCGCCGAAGGCAGCGAAAGTGGCGGATTGCGGTGGCCGATCGAGGCTCGCCGTGCGGCTGTAGACACGCAGACGAGCCAAGGCACACCCCAGGCACAAGGTCTGAGCGTACCTACCGCATTCCCTTCGGTCAAAACAAATGCCCACGCGCGGGAGGTCTCGGGCGGGGAGCCCTCCCCGCGGGTAGGCGGCCCGCAGGTGGATACGGGGACGAAAGGCCCCGGCCTGACGCGAGCGGACGGCGGCCAGGCGCAGCCGCCCACGGCCGCGGCGGGCGCAGGGCGCGCCAAGGGCCGACGCCCTTGAACCCGCCCACACCGCATCGCGCACGGAGCGCAGCCGCCTCCCGGGCACGGAGGCAGAGCCCCGCGGCGCAGCGGCCACGGGCTATCCCCCGCACCCGCTCGGCCCGCACGCCGCAGGCCACACGGGGAAGCGGAGGGAACCTGCGAAGGAAGAGCCGAAACGACGGCCCGCCTCTGGCGTCCAAGGGGCGGAGCCCCCGCGAGCAGCGGCCGGGGCTGTCACCTCGGCACCCGCACGAAGGACGCCTCCACCGCGCGGCCGCGCGGCTGCGGGCTGGGGGCTGGGGGCTGGGGGCTGGGGGCGAAGCCCCGGCACTCCGAGGTGCAGCGCAGAGCCCCGGCGTTACGGGGCACCCGCCGACGCCCGTACCCCCGGGCCGGGGGCGAAGCCCCGGCGTTACCGGGTACAGGGGCGAAGCCCCTCGTCAAGGGATGGAGCCCCGCACTCCAGGCGCCGCAACGCCAAAGGGCGGGCACCCGCACAGGATGCCCGCCCTTCGCTCAGACGTACGCCTTACTGGTTGTACGGACCGTAGTCGTAGTCCTCCAGCGGAACGGCCTGGCCGGAGCCCGTGCCGAACGGCGAGTAGTCGATGTCGTCGTACCCGACGGCCGAGTACATCGCGGCCTTCGCCTCCTCGGTCGGCTCCACCCGGATGTTGCGGTAGCGGGACAGCCCCGTACCGGCCGGGATGAGCTTACCGATGATGACGTTCTCCTTGAGGCCGATCAGGGAGTCCGACTTGGCGTTGATCGCCGCGTCGGTCAGGACCCTGGTCGTCTCCTGGAAGGACGCCGCCGACAGCCACGACTCGGTGGCCAGCGAGGCCTTGGTGATGCCCATCAGCTGCGGACGGCCGGAGGCGGGGTGCCCGCCCTCGGTGACGACCCGGCGGTTCTCGGTCTCAAACTTCGACCGCTCCACCAGCTCGCCCGGCAGCAGCTCGGCGTCGCCGGACTCGATGATCGTCACCCGGCGCAGCATCTGCCGGATGATGATCTCGATGTGCTTGTCGTGGATCGACACACCCTGCGAGTTGTAGACCTTCTGGACCTCGCCGACCAGGTGGACCTGGACCGCGCGCTGGCCGAGGATGCGCAGCACGTCGTGCGGGTTGGTCGCACCGAAGGTGAGCTTCTGGCCCACCTCGACGTGGTCGCCCTCGCTCACCAGGACCTTGGCGCGCTTCGAGATCGGGAACGCCGTCTCGTCGCTGCCGTCGTCCGGGGTGACGATGATCTTCTTGGTCTTCTCGGTCTCCTCGATGCGGACCCGGCCCGCGGCTTCGGAGATCGGGGCCACACCCTTGGGGGTACGGGCCTCGAAGAGCTCGACGACACGGGGCAGACCCTGGGTGATGTCGTCACCGGCCACACCACCGGTGTGGAAGGTACGCATCGTCAGCTGGGTGCCCGGCTCACCGATGGACTGGGCGGCGATGATGCCGACCGCCTCACCGATGTCGACCAGCTTGCCGGTGGCCAGCGAACGGCCGTAGCAGTACGCGCAGGTGCCGACCGCGGACTCGCAGGTCAGGACCGAGCGGGTCTTGACCTCCTCCACGCCCGCGGCGACGAGCTGCTCGATGAGCACATCGCCCAGGTCGACATTGGCCGGCGCGATGACCTTGCCGTCGACGACGACGTCCTCGGCGAGCATGCGCGCGTACACGGACGTCTCGACGTTCTCCGCCTTGCGCAGGGCGCCGTCGGCGCCCCGGTCGGCGATCCGCAGCTTCAGACCGCGGTCGGTGCCGCAGTCCTCCTCGCGGATGATCACGTCCTGGGAGACGTCGACGAGACGACGGGTCAGGTAACCCGAGTCGGCGGTACGCAGAGCGGTGTCCGCGAGACCCTTGCGGGCGCCGTGGGTGGAGATGAAGTACTCCAGCACGGACAGACCCTCGCGGAAGGACGCCTTGATGGGCCGCGGGATGGTCTCGTTCTTCGCGTTGGACACCAGACCACGCATACCGGCGATCTGACGCATCTGCATCATGTTTCCGCGAGCACCCGAGTTGACCATCATGAAGATGGGGTTGGTCTTCGGGAAGTTCACGGTCATGGCCTCGGCGACCTCGTTGGTCGCGTTGGTCCAGATGCCGATGAGCTCCTGGGTCCGCTCGTCCTTGGTGATCAGACCGCGCTCGTACTGCTTCTGGATCTTCTCGTCCGCGGCCTCCCACTTGGCGACGATCTCCTTCTTCGCCTCGGGGACGACGACGTCGGAGATGGCCACGGTGACGCCGGAGCGGGTCGCCCAGAAGAAGCCGGCCGCCTTCAGGTTGTCGAGCGTCGCCGCCACGATGACCTTCGGGTAGCGCTCGGCGAGGTCGTTGACGATCTCGGAGAGCTGCTTCTTGCCGACCGCGTAGTCGACGAACGGGTAGTCCTCGGGCAGCAGCTCGTTGAAGAGTGCACGGCCCAGGGTGGTGCGCAGCCGGAAGCTGTCGCCCTGCTGCCACGGAGCGGTGATGGCGTCCTCGCCCTGCTCCTCGGCCGGAGGCGTCCAGCCGCGCGGCGGGATGGCGCCCACCGGGAAGCGGATGTCGACCTTCGCCTGGAGCGACAGCTCCCGGGCGTCGAAGGCCATGATCGCCTCGGCGGTCGAGTTGAACGACCGGCCCTCGCCGACGACCTCGCGCTCCTCTTCCTCGGAGGTGAGGAAGTACAGGCCCAGCACCATGTCCTGGGTCGGCATGGTCACCGGACGGCCGTCGGCCGGCTTGAGGATGTTGTTCGAGGACAGCATCAGGATGCGGGCCTCGGCCTGCGCCTCCGCGGACAGCGGCAGGTGCACGGCCATCTGGTCGCCGTCGAAGTCCGCGTTGAAGGCGGTGCAGACGAGCGGGTGGATCTGGATGGCCTTGCCCTCGACCAGCTGCGGCTCGAAGGCCTGGATGCCGAGGCGGTGCAGCGTGGGCGCGCGGTTCAGCAGAACCGGGTGCTCCGCGATGACCTCTTCCAGCACGTCGTACACGACCGTGCGGCCGCGCTCGACCATGCGCTTGGCGCTCTTGATGTTCTGCGCGTGGTTCAGGTCGACCAGGCGCTTCATCACGAACGGCTTGAACAGCTCCAGCGCCATCGCCTTCGGCAGACCGCACTGGTGCAGCTTGAGCTGCGGGCCGACGACGATCACGGAACGGGCCGAGTAGTCGACTCGCTTGCCGAGGAGGTTCTGACGGAAGCGGCCCTGCTTGCCCTTGAGCATGTCGGACAGCGACTTCAGCGGGCGGTTGCCGGGGCCCGTGACCGGGCGGCCGCGGCGGCCGTTGTCGAACAGCGCGTCGACGGCCTCCTGCAGCATCCGCTTCTCGTTGTTCACGATGATCTCGGGGGCGCCGAGGTCAAGGAGACGCTTGAGGCGGTTGTTGCGGTTGATGACGCGGCGGTACAGGTCGTTCAGGTCGGAGGTCGCGAAGCGGCCACCGTCCAGCTGCACCATCGGACGCAGGTCCGGCGGGATCACCGGGACGCAGTCCAGCACCATGCCCTTGGGGCTGTTGGAGGTCTGCAGGAAGGCGGAGACGACCTTGAGGCGCTTGAGCGCACGGGTCTTCTTCTGCCCCTTGCCGGTGCGGATGATCTCGCGGAGGCGCTCGGCCTCCTCCTCCAGGTCGAAGGACTCCAGGCGCTTCTGCAGCGCGGCGGCGCCCATCGAGCCGTCGAAGTAGGTGCCGAAGCGGTCGCGCAGCTCGCGGTAGAGCAGCTCGTCGCCCTCGAGGTCCTGGACCTTGAGGTTCTTGAAGCGGTTCCACACCTCGTCGAGCCGGTCGATCTCGCGCTGCGCGCGGTCGCGCAGCTGCTTCATCTCACGCTCGGCGCCCTCGCGCACCTTGCGGCGCACATCGGCCTTGGCGCCCTCTGCCTCCAGCTCGGCCAGGTCGGTCTCGAGCTTCTTGGCGCGGGCCTCCAGGTCGGCGTCGCGGCGGTTCTCGATCTGCTGGCGCTCGACGGAGACATGGGCCTCCAGCGAGGGCAGATCGCGCGTACGGCGCTCCTCGTCCACGTACGTGATCATGTACGCGGCGAAGTAGATGACCTTCTCCAGGTCCTTCGGCGCGAGGTCCAGCAGGTAGCCCAGGCGCGAGGGGACGCCCTTGAAGTACCAGATGTGGGTGACCGGCGCGGCCAGTTCGATGTGGCCCATCCGCTCACGGCGCACCTTGGCGCGGGTGACCTCGACACCGCACCGCTCACAGATGATGCCCTTGAAGCGCACACGCTTGTACTTGCCGCAGTAGCACTCCCAGTCCCGGGTAGGACCGAAGATCTTCTCGCAGAAGAGTCCGTCCTTCTCGGGCTTGAGCGTGCGGTAGTTGATGGTCTCCGGCTTCTTCACCTCGCCGTGGGACCACTGTCGGATGTCGTCCGCGGTCGCCAGGCCGATCCGCAGCTCGTCGAAGAAGTTGACGTCGAGCACTATGCGTCAATCCCTCTCAGGGTCGTGTCAATCAATGGTCTGTACGGGCCCGGGGCCGGCCGGGGCTCTCATGGGTGGGAGCCCCGGCCAGGCCCGTCAGACCTCTTCGACGCTGCTCGGCTCGCGCCGGGACAGGTCGATTCCGAGCTCCTCCGCAGCGCGGAAGACGTCCTCGTCGGTGTCGCGCATCTCGATGGACATGCCGTCCGACGAGAGCACCTCCACGTTGAGGCACAGGGACTGCATCTCCTTGATGAGCACCTTGAAGGACTCGGGGATGCCGGGCTCCGGGATGTTCTCGCCCTTGACGATGGCCTCGTAGACCTTCACTCGGCCGGTGACGTCGTCGGACTTGATGGTCAGCAGCTCCTGGAGGGCGTAGGCGGCGCCGTATGCCTCCAGCGCCCACACCTCCATCTCACCGAAGCGCTGGCCACCGAACTGGGCCTTACCACCCAGCGGCTGCTGGGTGATCATCGAGTACGGGCCGGTCGAACGGGCGTGCAGCTTGTCGTCGACCAGGTGGTGGAGCTTGAGGATGTACATGTACCCGACGGAGATCGGGTCCGGGAACGGCTCGCCGGAGCGGCCGTCGAACAGCCGCGCCTTGCCGGACGGCAGGACCATGCGGTCGCCGTCGCGGTTGGGGACGGTGTGCTCCAGCAGACCGGCCAGCTCGTCCTCACGGGCGCCGTCGAAGACCGGGGTCGCGACATTGGTGCGCGGCTCGACCTGGTCGGCGCCGATGTGCTGCAGTCGCTGGGCCCACTCTTCGGCGAGGCCGGAGACGTCCCAGCCCTGGCTGGCGAGCCAGCCGAGGTGGATCTCCAGCACCTGTCCCGGGTTCATTCGGGACGGCACACCCAGCGGGTTGAGGATGATGTCGACCGGGGTGCCGTCCTCCAGGAACGGCATGTCCTCGATCGGCAGGATCTTCGAGATGACGCCCTTGTTGCCGTGGCGGCCGGCGAGCTTGTCACCGTCGGTGATCTTGCGCTTCTGCGCCACGTAGACGCGGACCAGCTGGTTCACGCCGGGCGGCAGCTCGTCGCCCTCCTCGCGGTCGAAGACGCGAACGCCGATGACCTTGCCGGTCTCGCCGTGCGGCACCTTCAGCGAGGTGTCACGGACCTCACGCGCCTTCTCACCGAAGATCGCGCGGAGCAGGCGCTCCTCCGGGGTCAGCTCGGTCTCACCCTTCGGGGTGACCTTGCCGACCAGGATGTCGCCCGCGACGACCTCGGCGCCGATGCGGATGATGCCGCGCTCGTCGAGGTCGGCGAGGACCTCCTCGGAGACGTTCGGGATGTCCCGGGTGATCTCCTCGGGGCCCAGCTTGGTGTCACGGGCGTCGACCTCGTGCTCCTCGATGTGGATCGAGGACAGCACGTCGTCCTGGACGAGGCGCTGCGACAGGATGATCGCGTCCTCGTAGTTGTGGCCCTCCCACGGCATGAAGGCGACGAGCAGGTTCTTGCCGAGCGCCATCTCGCCGTGCTCGGTGGCCGGACCGTCGGCGAGGACCTGGCCCTCGACGACCCGGTCGCCCTCGGAGACGATCACCTTCTGGTTGACCGAGGTGCCCTGGTTGGAGCGGGAGAACTTGGCGACGCGGTACGTGGTGTACGTGCCGTCGTCGTTGGCGACGGTGATGTAGTCGGCCGAGACCTCCTGGATCACACCGTCCTTCTCCGCCTTGATGACGTCGCCGGCGTCGGTGGCGCAGCGGTACTCCATGCCGGTGCCGACGAGCGGGGCCTCCGCCTTGATGAGCGGAACGGCCTGGCGCATCATGTTCGCGCCCATGAGGGCACGGTTGGCGTCGTCGTGCTCGAGGAACGGGATCATGGCCGTGGCGACCGACACCATCTGGCGCGGCGAGACGTCCATGTAGTCGACCTCGGTCGGCGGCACGTAGTCGACCTCGCCGCCGCGGCGGCGGACCAGCACGCGGGCCTCGGCGAAACGCAGCTCCTCGTTGAGAGTGGCGTTGGCCTGGGCGATGACGAAGCGGTCCTCCTCGTCGGCGGTCAGGTAGTCCACCTCGTCGGTGACCTGGCCGTCGACGACCTTGCGGTACGGCGTCTCGACAAAGCCGAACGCGTTGACCCGGCCGTACGAGGCGAGCGAGCCGATCAGACCGATGTTCGGGCCTTCCGGCGTCTCGATCGGGCACATGCGGCCGTAGTGCGAGGGGTGCACGTCACGGACCTCGAAGCCGGCCCGCTCACGGGAGAGGCCACCCGGGCCGAGCGCCGACAGACGGCGCTTGTGGGTGAGCCCCGACAGCGGGTTGTTCTGGTCCATGAACTGGGACAGCTGGCTGGTGCCGAAGAACTCCTTGATGGAGGCGACGACCGGCCGGATGTTGATCAGGGTCTGCGGCGTGATCGCCTCGACGTCCTGGGTGGTCATGCGCTCGCGCACGACGCGCTCCATCCGGGCCAGACCCGTGCGGACCTGGTTCTGGATGAGCTCGCCGACATTGCGCAGACGGCGGTTGCCGAAGTGGTCGATGTCGTCGGTCTCGACGACGATCTGGGTGCCGCTCTCGCCGACCGTCTCCACCTCGCCGGCGTGCAGCTTCACCAGGTACTTGATGGTGGCGATCACGTCGTCGACGGTGAGCACGCCGGCGTCCAGCGGCTCGTCCGCGCCGAGCTTCTTGTTGACCTTGTAGCGGCCGACCTTCGCCAGGTCGTAGCGCTTGGGGTTGAAGTAGAGGTTCTCGAGCAGCGTCTGCGCGGCCTCGCGCGTGGGGGGCTCACCCGGGCGCAGCTTGCGGTAGATGTCGAGCAGCGCGTCGTCCTGGCCCTGGGTGTGGTCCTTCTCCAGGGTGGCGCGCATGGACTCGTAGTCGCCGAACTCCTCGAGGATCTGCTCGGTGGTCCAGCCGAGGGCCTTGAGCAGCACGGTGACGGACTGCTTGCGCTTGCGGTCGATGCGGACGCCGACCATGTCGCGCTTGTCGATCTCCATCTCCAGCCAGGCGCCCCGGGAGGGGATGATCTTGGCGGTGAAGATGTCCTTGTCGGACGTCTTGTCGATGGAGGAGTCGAAGTAGACACCCGGCGAGCGGACAAGCTGAGACACCACGACACGCTCGGTGCCGTTGATGACGAAGGTGCCCTTGTTGGTCATGAGCGGGAAGTCGCCCATGAAGACCGTCTGGGACTTGATCTCGCCGGTCTCGTTGTTCGTGAACTCGGCCGTGACGAAGAGCGGCGCGGCGTAGGTGAAGTCGCGCTCCTTGCACTCGTCGATCGAGTTCTTCGGAGGCTCGAAGCGGTGGTCGCGGAAGGTCAGCGACATCGACCCGGAGAAGTCCTCGATCGGGGAGATCTCCTCGAAGATCTCCTCCAGACCGGACTTGGTGGGGACGTCCTGTCCGGACTCCAGAGCCGCCTCGACACGAGCCTTCCATGCGGCGTTGCCGAGCAGCCAGTCAAAGCTCTCGGTCTGCAGCGCGAGGAGGTTCGGAACCTCGAGGGGCTCCTTGATCTTTGCAAAGGAGATGCGCAGCGGGGCGGTGCTTGCGCCGTTGTTCGTATTCGCGGTCGAGGCGTTGCGCGAGGCGGCCAAGAGGGGGTCCTTCCGAGGGCTCGGACTCACTACGCGCGTACCGGTCCCAGGTCGGGCACGGAGACAGAACATCTCCCGACTGGTCAGAAGACCAGGTCAGGGCCGTTTCGGTCGGTGTGCTCGTACGAGGGCATGCCCCTGGTGACGGGCAGGGAGCAGCTAACAGGCAGCGCAAAGGGTCAGTGTAGCCACATGGCCCACTGATGTCCAGTGCGGGTATCCACGACCCTCGTTGTTCTCATCTCCGCGGCTAGCCACGCGCCGTGTGGCGCACCCCGATACTGCCCGTCCGGTCGGCGATCCATGCCTCGGATACGGATCGTTGTGCCGACGCGTCCTGAGAATTGCGCGCTACGTGCGGTTCGTCAAGGCCCCCCATCGAGCGGGGCGCACGGCGAAGATCACCATACTCGCCATGTCGGCGAGTGCAAGACAGACGTCACGGGCATGCCGAAGGGCGACCACCCGGTTGGGTGATCGCCCTTCGGTGCGAGTCTCAAGCCGCCGCAAGCGGCCGGCTCAGGAGCTCAACGGGGTCACTTGACCTCGACGGAGGCGCCGGCGCCCTTGAGGGACTCGGCGGCCTTCTCGGCGGCGTCCTTGGCGACCTTCTCGAGGACCGGCTTCGGGGTGCCGTCCACGAGGTCCTTGGCCTCCTTCAGGCCCAGGGAGGTCAGCTCACGCACGACCTTGATGACCTGGATCTTCTTGTCGCCGGCGCCGGTGAGGATGACGTCGAACTCGTCCTTCTCCTCGACGGCCTCGGCGGCCGGGGCGCCGGGGACGCCGGCGGCCACGACGGCGGCCGGGGCGGCGGCGGTGACGTCGAACTTCTCCTCGAACGCCTTCACGAACTCGGAGAGCTCGATGAGGGTCATCTCCTCGAACTGCGCGAGCAGGTCTTCCTGAGAGAGCTTCGCCATGGTGGCGGTCCTTCCACTAAGTCGGCTGGTGCCGGATGTACATGTGAGGCGGGCGTACGTTCGGCCCGCTGCGGCCGTGCCGGCTAGGCGCACCTAGACGACGGCGGCCAATGCGCGAGCCGAATTACTCGGCACCGCCCTGCTCGGCCTGCTTGGCACGAAGCGCCTCCGCGGTGCGGACGAACTTCGAGGGAAGCGCCTGGAAGAGCGCGGCAGCCTGGGACTGCTTGCCCTTCATGGCGCCCGCCAGCTTGCTGAGCAGAACCTCGCGGGACTCGAGGTCCGCAAGCTTCTTGATCTCGTCGGCGGACAGCGCCTTGCCGTCAAGGACACCGCCCTTGATGACGAGCGCGGGGTTCTCCTTGGCGAAGTCACGAAGACCCTTCGCCGCCTCGACCGGGTCACCGGTCACGAAGGCGACAGCCGTGGAGCCCTTGAGGTGCTCGTCCAGCTCGACCCCGGCCTCCTTGGCCGCGATCTTGGTCAGCGTGTTCTTCACCACTCGGTACTGAGCGTTCTCGCCGAGAGAACGGCGGAGCTGCTTGAGCTGCGCCACGCTCAGTCCGGTGTAAGAGGTCACCACAGCCGCGTTGGAGTCCCGCAGCTTCTGCGTGATCTCCTCGACGGCTGCGACCTTGTCGGACGTCGCCATGAGCCTCGGCCTCCTTCCGGGTGATTCGGACCGCACGGGATCGACGAAGGAGGGGACTGGGCAAAACGAAACGCCCCGGCGCAGGCGCACGGGGCGTAGCTCGACCGAATCGGACCTTGGGTCTCTTCAGGAGCTTTCCACAGTCACCTGCGCGGGTCGTCCGCAGCTAGCGGATCCTTCGGCCTCCATACCCTCGTACGGGCACGGTGACAACCAGCGGTCTTTGGCTTCCGTGGAAGAGTACGTGAACGACTCCCGGTCAGGCAAATCGGGCCGAGGGAGTGACGCCCGGCGCCGTCAGCCCTGGAGGACGGGCTCGTCGGCGGAGGCGTCGGCGCCCTCCTGCATGCCCTCACCGAGCTTCTTCAGCTCCTGGAAGAGGTCGAAGGTCTCCTCGGCGGGCGGCGCCTGGACCTCGGCCTTGGCGCCGTAGTCGGAGTAGTCGGCCGTGATCTTCATGGTGCCCTGCGGAGTGTCCACGCCGAGGTCCATGCGGACGGGGTAGCCGTCCTCGTTGACCCAGACCTGGGTGTCGTACTCCTTGATGCCCTGCTCCTTCACCTCGGAGAGCAGTTCCTCGCGCTCCTCGTCGCCGAGGACGGAGAGCGCGTTGTTGGACTTCAGCATCTCCTCGACGGTGAGCGTGCCCTTGTAGTGCTGGGTGTCCTCGCCGTCGATCTTCTCCGGCCCGACGTGCTCGAGGTTCGGCGAGTCGAGCAGCAGCGCCAGCTGCTTGGCCGGGTCCTGGTTCATGTTCTCCAGCTGGGCGGTCAGCTGCTTCTGCATCGCCTCGTCGCCCGACGCCTCGGCGGCGGCCGCGATGTCCAGCTTCAGCCAGCGCTTGCCGTCCATCTTGGCGGCCTGCTGGGAGCCCATGTCCATGTACATGGCGTTGTCGAGCCACACCATGCGGATCTGCTCGGGAGCGTCCGGAGCGGCCGTGAACGCCTCACCCTTCATGGTGATGTCCATCAGCGTCGGGTCCCACCCCAGGACGCCGGACATCTCCACCTCGCCGCCCTTGGCGCCGTCCACGCCCGCGGGCACGGACATCGTCATGCGGACCTTGGCCGACTTCGCCTCTGCGGTCTTCTTGTACGCTGCCGTGATGACCTTGGTCACGGACCCGCGGGACGAGCCCTCGGGCTCGTCGGCGGCCTTCTTGTCACCGCCGCCCTGACAGCCGGCCACACCGGCGACGACCACTGCAGCGGTCAGTGAGACGCCCGCGCGCCTCCATGCGGACATGCTCATGCCCCACCCCTCGTTTTTCTTTCGCGAACCTCAGCACCGTAGCGCATACGTACGACACCCCCGCATCGAAAAACCGGCCCACGCCACCTCGTAGAGGTGCGGGGGCCGGTTTCCCAGCGCGTTTCGCTCAGGACGAGACCCGCGGCTGCCGTCGGTGTCAGACGGCGGCCGGGTCCTCCTCGACGAGGAGGTTGCGGGTGCGGTTCGCGTCCAGCGGGATGCCGGGGCCCATCGTGGTGGTCAGGGTCGCCTTCTTGATGTAGCGGCCCTTCGCGGCGGACGGCTTCAGACGGAGGATCTCCTCCAGAGCCGCACCGTAGTTCTCCACCAGCTTGGCCTCGTCGAAGGAGACCTTGCCGATGATGAAGTGCAGGTTCGAGTGCTTGTCGACACGGAACTCGATCTTGCCGCCCTTGATGTCGTTCACAGCCTTGGCGACATCGGGGGTGACGGTGCCGGTCTTCGGGTTCGGCATCAGACCACGGGGGCCGAGGACGCGGCCGAGGCGGCCGACCTTGCCCATGAGGTCCGGGGTGGCGACGACGGCGTCGAAGTCCAGACGGCCCTTCGAGACCTCGTCGATGAGTTCGTCGGCGCCGACGATGTCGGCGCCCGCGGCACGCGCGGCCTCGGCACGGTCACCGGTCGCGAAGACCAGGACCCGGGCGGTCTTGCCGGTGCCGTGCGGGAGGTTCACGGTGCCACGGACCATCTGGTCGGCCTTGCGCGGGTCGACGCCCAGACGCAGGGCCACCTCGACGGTGCCGTCGAACTTGGTGGTGGCGGTGTCCTTGGCGAGACGGACGGCCTCGAGGGGGGCGTAGTTCCGCTCCCGGTCGATCTTGGCGTCCGCGCCGCGGAGAGCCTTGCTGCGCTTCACTTCTTCTCCTGCTCAGTTCAGGGTGTGGAGTCGTGGTCCGGGCCAGCGCGTGGCCCTCCCACACTGTGTTGAGCATGCGGCTGCCGCCGCGTGCTCAGGCGGGGACGTTCAGCCCTCGACCGTGATGCCCATGGAACGGGCGGTGCCGGCGATGATCTTCTCGGCGGCGTCCAGGTCGTTCGCGTTCAGGTCGGGCATCTTCGTGGTGGCGATCTCGCGGACCTGGTCACGCGTCAGCTTGGCGACCTTGGTCTTGTGCGGCTCGCCGGAGCCCTTCTCCACGCCCGCGGCCTTGAGGATCATCCTCGACGCCGGCGGGGTCTTGGTGATGAAGGTGAAGGAACGGTCCTCGTAGACCGTGATCTCCACCGGGATGACCCAACCGCGCTGCGACTCGGTCGCGGCGTTGTAGGCCTTGCAGAACTCCATGATGTTGACGCCGTGCTGACCCAGCGCGGGGCCGACCGGCGGGGCCGGGTTGGCGGCGCCGGCCTGGATCTGGAGCTTGATAAGCCCCGTGACCTTCTTCTTCTTGGGAGGCATTTGCTCTCTCCGGGTCCTAGTGAGAGTGTTCAGCGCTCCACCCGATCATCCGGATGGAGGCATACCGCACAACGATAACGGGTATGGCTGCACGGCCAAAAACCGGGCAGGTCAGCACGGCCACGAGAGCCGCACTGACCTGCCCGGACGCATTGCTCAGCAGAACGTCAGCAGCGAGCGCTGTGTCAGTTCTTCTGAATCTGGTCGAAGCTCAGCTCGACCGGGGTCTCGCGACCGAAGATCTCGACAAGGCCCTTGACCTTCTTCGAGTCGGCGTTGATCTCGTTGATGGTGGCCTGGAGCGTGGCGAACGGGCCGTCGGTGACGGTGACCGAGTCGCCGACCTCAAAGTCCAGCACCTGGACCTCGACCTTGCGGGCCGGAGCCGGCTTGCCCTCCGCCTCCGCGGCCTCGCGGGCGGCCTTCTCCTCGGCCTCCGGAGCGAGCATCTTGACGATCTCGTCCAGGGTCAGCGGGTACGGGTCGTAGGCGTTGCCGACGAAGCCGGTGACGCCGGGCGTGTTGCGGACGACGCCCCAGGACTCGTTCGTCAGGTCCATCCGGACGAGCACATAGCCGGGCAGCTTGTTCTGCCGGACGTTCTTCCGCTCGCCGTTCTTGATCTGGACGATCTCTTCCTCGGGGACCTCGGCCTGGTAGATGAAGTCCTCGACGTTCAGCGAGACGGCGCGCTGCTCCAGGTTGGCCTTCACGCGCTTCTCGTAACCGGCGTAGGTGTGGATGACGTACCACTCGCCGGGAAGGCCGCGCAGCTCGTCGCGCAGTGCGG
Source organism: Streptomyces sp. MUM 178J (assembly GCF_022414575.1). GTDB lineage: Bacteria > Actinomycetota > Actinomycetes > Streptomycetales > Streptomycetaceae > Streptomyces > Streptomyces chengmaiensis. The sequence continues at coordinate 65,065 of NZ_JADWYQ010000005.1, forward strand.
CGATCGGGTCGACGGGAGCTTCGGGCTCCGCCGCCGCCTCGGTCTCCGCGGCCTCCTCGGCCTGTGCCTCGTCGGCGGCCTCGACGGCCTCCGCCTCGGCGTCCCCCTCGGTGTGCACGGCCGCCTGCTCGGCAGGCTCGCCGGCTGCTTCCTCGGCGGCTTCCGCCTGGTCCGGCTCCACAGCGTCCGCCGCCTCAACGATGTCGAGCTGGTCCTCGGCGGACTCGATCGACTCGCTGCGGTCGTTCAGGTTCGGGTCAGACACGGTGGCTGCTTCTTCCTGGATACAGATGGGGTGGAACATGCGAAAACGGGCGCCGGGTCAGGCGCCCTCCGCGGATCAGCCGAAGACGTACTTGACTGCTTCCGAGAAGCCATAGTCAATCACGGTCACCAGGCTGATCATGATGACGACGAAAATAATCACCACAGTGGTGTACGTCGTCAGCTGGTTGCGCGTAGGCCAGACGACCTTGCGCAGTTCAGCGACGATCTGGCGGTAGAACAGCGCGAGCCGGCCCAGCGGGCCCCTCTTTCCGCGCTTCCCGCCCTTGCGGGTCTTCTTGTTGGAGTCCGGAGTCTCGTCCTCGGCATCAGGCATGTCGATGGAGCCTACGGCGTCCGTCACGATCTCTCACCTGATTCCCGGGTCGTGGCCGTGCCGCGCCCGGTGGAGCCGCACGGCGGTGCGTCTGAAGTACGTACATGCGCACGCGGCGCGCCACACATCCTGGTGAAAGGTGTGTGTAGCAGGGCCGGAGGGACTTGAACCCCCAACCGCTGGTTTTGGAGACCAGTGCTCTACCAATTGAGCTACGACCCTTTGTGGTTCCCCCCAAACCTACAGCATCCGCGGAGCCGTCCGGTGAGGGCCAACGAGGAGTGAGTGTACGTGCTCCCAGGCCTGACGTCGAACAGATACCGGCGCGGGCCGCCGCCGCACCGCGCGTCCGCCCCCGGCGGGAGCACACATGACCGGATGGCGGCCTGTTGCGTCCGCTCCGCGAAACCTGTGTACCGGGTGAGTAGGCCGTCTGGAACGATGGCCTCCATGAGCGCTGCAACCCCTCCGACCGAGCGCCGGGTCTCCGCGCGCGTCGGCGCGATCTCCGAGTCCGCGACCCTTGCCGTCGACGCCAAGGCCAAGGCCCTCAAGGCCGCCGGGCGCCCGGTGATCGGCTTCGGCGCCGGTGAACCCGACTTCCCGACTCCCGACTACATCGTCGAGGCCGCGATCGAGGCCTGCCGCAACCCCAAGTACCACCGCTACACCCCGGCCGGCGGGCTGCCGGAGCTGAAGAAGGCCATCGCCGAGAAGACGCTGCGCGACTCCGGCTACGAGGTCGACCCCGCCCAGATCCTGGTGACCAACGGCGGCAAGCAGGCGATCTACGAGGCCTTCGCCGCGATCCTCGACCCGGGCGACGAGGTGATCGTCCCCGCGCCTTACTGGACGACGTACCCGGAGTCGATCCGGCTCGCGGGCGGCGTGCCGGTCGAGGTGGTCGCGGACGAGACGACGGGCTACCGGGTCTCGGTCGAGCAGCTCGAGGCGGCGCGCACGGAGCGGACGAAGGTCGTGCTCTTCGTCTCCCCGTCGAACCCGACCGGCGCGGTCTACAGCCGCGAGGACGCCGAGGCGATCGGCCGCTGGGCCCATGAGCACGGCCTGTGGGTTCTCACCGACGAGATCTACGAGCACCTGGTGTACGGCGACGCGGAGTTCACCTCGCTGCCCGCCCTGGTGCCCGAGCTGGGCGACAAGTGCATCGTCGTGAACGGCGTCGCCAAGACGTACGCCATGACCGGCTGGCGTGTCGGGTGGGTCATCGGCCCGAAGGACGTGGTGAAGGCCGCGACCAACCTCCAGTCGCACGCCACCTCGAACGTGTCGAACGTCGCCCAGGTCGCGGCGCTGGCGGCCGTGTCGGGCAGCCTGGACGCGGTCGCGGAGATGCGCGCCGCCTTCGACCGGCGTCGGCAGACGATCGTACGGATGCTCAACGAGATCGACGGCGTGGTGTGCCCGGAGCCGGAGGGCGCGTTCTACGCCTACCCGTCGGTCAAGGGGCTGCTGGGCAGGGAGATCCGCGGCAAGCGCCCGCAGACCACGGTCGAGCTGGCGGCGCTGATCCTGGAGGAGGCCGAGGTCGCGGTGGTGCCGGGTGAGGCGTTCGGCACGCCGGGCTATCTGCGGCTGTCGTACGCGCTGGGCGACGAGGACCTGATCGAGGGCGTGTCGCGGATGCAGAAGCTGCTGGCGGAGGCCCGGGCCTGACCACGCGCTGCACGCAAGCGGGCCTCCAGCCGTCGGCTGGAGGCCCGCTTGTGCGTTCAGACACGCGCCCGTTCGGTGAACCGGCTGCCTGAGACAGGATTTATGCGGCAAGATCCTGCAGTGACTCCTCCCCCGGAGGGGCTTCTCACTCATCCGCTCGCGCGGCCTCATGCACGGACAAGCCCTGCCCGGCACCTCACGGCACAGCGCGGAGTCTACCAGTAACGGAGGGTGTATGGAGGCGGTCCGCGACGTCAGCCTGCTGCCCAAAGCCCATCTGCATCTGCACTTCACCGGGTCCATGCGGCCCACGACGCTGCTGGAGCTCGCCGACAAGTACGGCGTCCATCTGCCCGAGGCCCTCACCGGCGCCCTCACCGGCGGCCATCCGCCGAAGCTGCGCGCCACCGATGAGCGCGGCTGGTTCCGCTTCCAGCGGCTGTACGACATCGCCCGGTCGTGTCTGCGCTCCCCCGAGGACATCCAGCGGCTGGTGCGCGAGGCCGCCCAGGAGGACGTGCGGGACGGCTCCGGCTGGCTGGAGATCCAGGTCGACCCCACCTCCTACGCGCCGATGCTCGGCGGCCTGATCCCGGCGCTGGAGATCATCCTGGACGCGGTCGAGAGCGCCTCGCGCGAGACCGGTCTCGGCATGCGGGTGCTGATCGCCGCGAACCGGATGAAGCACCCGCTGGACGCCCGTACCCTCGCCCGGCTCGCGGTGCGGTTCGCGGACCGCGGCGTCATCGGCTTCGGTCTCTCCAACGACGAGCGCCGCGGCATGGCGCGCGACTTCGACCGCGCCTTCGCCATCGCCCGCGCCGGCGGCCTGCTCGCCGCCCCGCACGGCGGGGAGCTGACCGGCCCCGCCTCCGTACGGGACTGCCTGGACGACCTCCACGCCGCCCGCATCGGCCACGGCGTCCGCGCGGCCGAGGACCCGCGCCTGCTGCGCAAGCTGGCCGACCGCGGAGTGACCTGCGAGGTGTGCCCCGCCTCCAACGTGGCCCTCGGCGTCTACGAGAAGCCCGAGGACGTGCCGCTGCGCACCCTGTACGACGCGGGCGTCCCGATGGCCCTGGGCGCGGACGACCCCCTGCTCTTCGGCTCCCGCCTGGCAGCCCAGTACGAGATCGCCCGCCGACACCACGCCTTCACGGACGAGGAACTGGCAGACCTGGCCCGCCAGTCGGTGCGAGCCTCCGCGGCCCCGGACGAGAACAAGACGAAGCTCCTCGCCGACATCGACGCCTGGCTGGCGTCATAGCCCACCGCAGGCACGTTCACCGGAGCCCAGGGCCTCGGTCCCCCTGAGCAGACCCATGGCGCGAACCGGCCACCTGCCCACCGCATGGCGCGGGCCCGAGTCGCCGCGCGAAACCGCCGCGTATGGGGGGCGGGGCCGAGTCGCCGCGCGAAACCGCCGCCCGCGCGGCACGCGGAGAGGGCACGGGCCGGAAGCAGCCGCCCCTGCGACACACAGACAAGACGGAGCGCGGACTCGCGCCCACACGGCCCGGTGTCTGCCACGCACAGAGCGCGGGCCCGAGTCGCCGCGCGAAACCGCCGCCCGCGCGGCACGCGGAGAGGGCACCGGCCGGAAGCAGCCGCCCCTGCGACACACAGACAAGACGGAGCGCGGACTCGCCCCCACACGGCCCGGTGTCTGCCACGCACAGAGCGCGGGCCCGAGTCGCCGCGCGAAACCGCCGCCCGCGCGGCACGCGGAGAGGGCACCGGCCGGAAGCAGCCGCCCCTGCGACACACAGACAAGACGGAGCGCGGACTCGCCCCCACACGGCCCGGTGTCTGCCACGCACAGAGCGCGGGCCCGAGTCGCCGCGCGAAACCGCCGCCCGCGCGGCACGCGGAGAGGGCACCGGCCGGAAGCAGCCGCCCCTGCGACACACAGACAAGACGGAGCGCGGACTCGCCCCCACACGGCCCGGCGTCTGCCACGCACAGAGCGCGGGCCCGAGTCGCCGCGCGAAACCGCCGCGTATGGGGAGGGCGGGGCGTCAGGCTCGTGTCACCGCATACGGGGGGCTGGGGGCGGAGCCCCCGGTTTCCGGGAAGGGGCGGGGTCGGGGAAAGGAACCCGGGCCCGTCAGAGCGTCACGCCCACCGTCACCGGCTCATTGACAAGCGTCACCCCGAACGCCTCCCGCACCCCCGCCACCACCTCCCGCGCAAGCGCCAGCAGGTCCTCCGCGGTCGCCCCGCCGCGGTTGGTGAGTGCGAGCGTGTGCTTGGTGGAGATTCGGGCAGGCCCCTCCCCGTACCCCTTGGGGAAGCCGGCGCGGTCGATCAGCCAGGCCGCGGAGGTCTTGATCCGTCCCGCCCCGTCCGGAAACGCGGGCGGCGCGACATCTGCGCCGAGCCGGTCCCGCACCCGGACGAGAAACGCCTCGAACTCGGCGTCCGTGAGGATCGGGTTGGTGAAGAAGGAGCCGGCGGACCATGTGTCGTGGTCGTCCGCGTCGAGGACCATCCCCTTGCCGGCCCGCAGCTTCAGCACGGTGTCGTGGGCGTCGGCCACGGCCACCCGGTCGCCGGGTTCGACGCCGAGGGCGCGGGCGGTCTCGGCGTACCGGAGGGGAGCGGACAGACCGCCCGCGTCCTCCAACTGGAGGCGGACACGCAGCACCACATAGCGCCCGGGGTCGGCCTTGAATCGGCTGTGGCGGTAGGAGAAGTCGCAGTCGGCGTTGGGGACGACCACGGTCTCCTCGGCCCGGCGGTCGTATGCGACGACCTCGGTGATGACGCCGGAGACCTCCTGGCCGTACGCGCCGACGTTCTGGATGGGGGTGGCGCCGGCCGACCCGGGGATGCCGGCGAGGCACTCGACGCCGGCGAGCCCCGCCTCGACGGTGCGGGCGACGGCGTCGCTCCAGATCTCGCCCGCGGCGAGCTCCAGCGTCGTCCCGTCGAGCGTGCAGCCCTTGGTGGCGATGCGCAGCGCGGTGCCGTCGAACCCCTTGTCGCCGATGACGAGGTTGCTGCCCCCGCCGATGATCAGCAGTGGCGTGCCGGCGGCGTCCGCCTCCCGTACGACGGCGACGATCTCGTCGTCGGTGACGGCGGTCACCAGCCGTGTGGCCGGCCCGCCGATCCGGAAGGTGGTGAGGGGCGCGAGTGAAGCATCCTGAATATCCTGCACCCGCCCAAGGGTACGGTCCCGTCCGGAGCCCGCCGGCAGAGGCGGCGGTGAATGCGCCTGTTACCAGCAGAGGCGGCGGTGAATGCGCCTGTTGCCGGCAGAGGCAACGGTGGGAGAGCGCCTGCCAGGGGCTGCGCTCCGCCGGTAAGGGGCGAACGCTCCAGAGCGCCCGCCCCTGCCACCGGCCTCTGTGAGGGGCGCGCCGGTCAGGCGAGCCGCACCACCGCGCGCGCCATCCCCAGCACCTTCTGCCCAGAGCTGACGGCGGTCAGATCCACCCGCACCCGCTTGTCGTCGAGCAGGGCCGCAACCTTGCCGCTGACCTCGATCGACGCACCCTTGTCGTCGTTCGGCACGACGACCGGCCTGGTGAAGCGAACGCCGTACTCGACGACCGCGCCCGGGTCCCCCGCCCAGTCCGTCACCACGCGGGCGGCCTCGGCCATGGTGAACATGCCGTGGGCGATGACGTCGGGCAGCCCGACCTCGGTGGCGAACTTCTCATTCCAGTGGATCGGGTTGAAGTCGCCGGACGCTCCCGCGTAGCGGACCAGCGTGTCGCGTGTCACGGGGAAGGTCTGCGCCGGCAGTTCGAAGCCGACCTCGACCTCGTCGAATGCGATCTTCGCGGCCATCCGCCTCACCCTTCCTCGGCGGCACGTGCCACCAGCTTCGTCCAGGCCGTCACCACGTGCTCGCCGCTCTCGTCGTGCACCTCGCCGCGGACGTCGAGGATGTCATTGCCCGCCAGCGACTTGATCGTCTCAATGGTCGAGGTGACGCTGAGCCGGTCTCCCGCCCGTACCGGCCTGGTGTAGGCGAACTTCTGGTCGCCGTGCACCACCCGGCTGTAGTCCAGGCCCAGTTGGGGGTCCTGAATGACCTGCTCCGCCGCTTTGAATGTGATCGCGAAAGCGAAAGTCGGCGGAGCGATCACATCGGGGTGGCCGAGCGCTTTCGCGGCCTCCCGGTCCGTGTACGCGGGATTCGCGTCGCCCACGGCCTCGGCGAACTCACGGATCTTTTCCCGGCCGACCTCATACGGCGCGGTGGGCGGATAGCTACGCCCCACGAAGGACTGGTCGAGCGCCATAGGGCTGGCTCCCTCCTGGTATGTGCTTGGGGGTGGAACGACACGAGGCCGCCCCCAGCTGGGGGCGGCCTCGTGTACGAGCCTGGAATCAGCGCGTCTCGCGGTGCGCGGTGTGCGAGTTGCAGCGCGGGCAGTGCTTCTTCATCTCAAGACGGTCCGGGTTGTTGCGCCGGTTCTTCTTGGTGATGTAGTTCCGCTCCTTGCACTCCACGCAGGCCAGCGTGATCTTCGGGCGGACGTCGGTGGCAGCCACGTGAGTGCTCCTTGACGGACGGATGGTCGGAAATTGAACGCATAAAAGAGTAGCCGATCGGAGGACCGACCCCACAATCGGCTACTGTGTGTAGCGGTGACCGGACTTGAACCGGTGACACAGCGATTATGAGCCGCTTGCTCTACCGACTGAGCTACACCGCTGCGATGCAAGATCCCCTCGCCCGGAGGGCGAGGACGATCCAACACCAGAGCCCCAATACGGAATCGAACCGTAGACCTTCTCCTTACCATGGAGACGCTCTGCCGACTGAGCTATTGGGGCGAGCGATGAAGACATTACACGGTCAGTCGCCGTTCGCCCAAATCCGATTCCCGCCCTGTACCCCTCCCGCCACGTAGGCCACTCGTGGCTCCACCGGTACGACTATTGCGCTCCTCCTCGATGCGCGCCCCGAGCGCCCCTAGGCTCGACTCACGCAGCGTGATCCTGCGCCTTCCGCGACGGTCACGCCCGCCCGCCCCCGCAGGAGCGCGATGCCCGACAGTCAGCCGCAGCCCCCCGACGGCGCCACCGCGGACACCACAGCGCTGCTGCTGTACGGCGCGCGACTGACGGACGGCCGCACCGTCGACGTACGGCTCAGCGGCGGACGCATCGAGGCCGTGGGCACCGCGGGCAGCCTGACCCCGGCCCCGCGCTGCACCCGGGTGGACCTGAACGGCTACCTGCTGCTGCCCGCCCCCGCGGAACCGCACGCCCACGGCGACACGGCCCTCACCGCCGATAACCCGGGCCCGGTGTCGTACGCCGTGGAGGACGTGCAGCGGCGCGCCACCGAGGCCGCCCTGCTCCAGCTCGGCCACGGTGCGACGGCGCTGCGCTCACACGTGCGCATCGGGGACGTACAGGGTCTGGGGCCGATAGAGGCCGTTCTACAGGCCAGGCGCTCACTGCGCGGACTCGCCGAACTGACCGCCGTCGCCGTCCCCCGGCTGCTGACCGGGATCGCGGGCGCGGACGGGCTGGCGATACTGCGGGACGCTGTGAAGATGGGCGCCGCGGTCGTCGGCGGCTGCCCGGACGCCGACCCCGACCCGTCGGGGTTCACCGAAGCGGTGCTCGAGGTCGCCGCCGAGCATGGCTGCCCGGTCGACCTGCACACCCACGGCGAGGACCCGGCCCGACTCGCCCGGCTGGCGGCGATGGCCGGCGGGCTGCGGCCCGGAGTGACGATCGGGCCGTGCGCAGGGCTGGCGCGGCTGCCCAGGGAAGTCGCGTCGCGGGCCGCCGACCAGCTCGCCGCGGCCGGGGTCGCGGTGGTCTGCCTGCCGCAGGGCGGCTGCGCGGGGGTGGAACAGCGCGGCACCCCGCCGGTGCGGCTGCTGCGGGCGGCGGGCGTGCGGGTGGCCGCGGGCAGCGGGGCGCTGCGGGATGTCACGAACCCGGTGGGCCGTGGGGACCCGCTGGAGGCCGCCTATCTGCTGGCGTCGCAGAACGGGCTGCGCGCCCCTGAGGCGTACGCCGCCGCGGCCGGGGCGGCGCGGGAGGCGATGGGGCTGCCCGAGGTACGGGTGGAGGCGGGCTTCCCGGCGGAGCTGCTGGCCGTGCGCGGTGAGCGGATCGCGGGTGTGCTCTCGCTCGCGTACAGCAGGATCGTCGTCCACCGGGGGCGGGTCGTGGCAAGGACCAGCGCGGTGCGCGAATACTGCGACTCGGCCGCCGCCGTGGCGCTCGAACTGCCCCGGCAGGGCCGCCCCGATCCGGCCCCCTGAACACCGCCCCCGCACCGCTTTCCCGCTCCCCGCCCCTTCAGCGCCAGTTTCCTACGGCTTCCTAATGCTTCCAGCAATTTCCAGCGATTTCCTGCAGCTTTCTACGGCTTCCTGCTGCTTCCTGCGGCTTTGCTGAGCGGGGCGCGCGCCGCGGACGTACGGTCGTAACCATGCGCATTGTCATCGCTGGAGGACACGGTCAGATCGCGCTCCGCCTCGAGCGGCTGCTCTCGAAGAGCGGGCATGAGGTCGCGGGCATCATCCGCAAACCCGAGCAGGCCGCCGATCTGCGCGCCGTCGGCGCCGAACCGGTCGTCCTGGACCTGGAATCCGCCTCCGTCGACGCCGTCGCGGACGTGCTGCGCGGCGCGGACGCCGCCGTCTTCGCCGCTGGCGCGGGCCCCGCGAGCGGGGTCGCCCGCAAGGAGACCGTGGACCGCGCCGCCGCCGTCCTCCTCGCGGACGCCGCGGAAGCGGCAGGCGTCCGCCGCTATCTGATCATCTCGGCGATGGCCGCCGACGCACAGCGCGAGGGGGACGGCGAGTTCGACGCCTATCTGCGAGCGAAGGGCGCCGCGGACGACGCTGTGCGCTCCCGGTCCGGACTCGACTGGACGGTCCTGCGCCCCGGCATCCTGACCAACGACGCCGGCACCGGCCTCGTAGAGCTGAAGGCCTCCACGGGCCGTGCCCCGGTGCCCCGCGACGATGTGGCGGCGGTCCTCGCAGAGCTGCTCGAGACCCCGGCCACCGCGGGTCTGACCCTGGAACTGATCAGCGGCTCGATCCCGGTGCCAGTCGCCGTGAAGGACATCGCCGGCAACTGACTCAGCGATGGGCTCCGCCGTTCCGGCCACGGGACGGACCGGAATCGCGTCGCCCCCGATCGCGTCACGTCCGGGCTCGGCGTCGGTCTCCACCGGAGGTCATCACCTGCCGGCCGGCCCGCGCAGGGTCGAACACTGGCTGCTCGGCGCGCACTTGACCGTCTTGGCGGAGGTGGATGAAGGAGGCGAAGAGAGAACAGTGATGTGAACACGGCCAGCGAGCAGCTCTTCAACAGTGGCGTCAGGGGATCGTCGTCCGTGTCTGTTCGCCAGAAGCCGACGGGTGGCGGCAGCACGCCATCGTGGGCGTGACGAGGAGGTCGAATCTGGTGACGAAGGCTTCGACGGTGCGCCGCGACAGACGTTGGGTCTTCTTCACTCCCTCTGAGTAGCCCATGGAGATCATCGCTGACCATGCCCGCTGCGCGGCGGTAGTTCCGCGCCGCTTCTTCGCCCTGATCCACAGCAACGACCCCGACATCCGGTTCGAATCCGTCGGGGCCGTGCCGGTCATGCGGAACAGCGACGAGTGGCTCGGCTCCAACCACCGAGAGTCAACTTGATCGCCACTCGGCAGGGAGGGGAATGACGTCGACAAATACCGTCCGGTCCCGGAGTTCGGCAGGTGAGATTGAGGGCAGAGGGGCGTCGAGTCGCTCGACTTCGCGGACGCGGAGCCGGAGCGGGGCGGTGCCAGCGGGTATCCGCAGCGTGGACGGGGTCTCCGGCCTGTCGCTTGTCACGGGGGACGACAGCGGACGCCAGGCGGGGATGTCGGCCGCGGGTGGGGTAGTGACGTCGACCAGGTCGATCGCGCTGGGTAGGACTCCGGACGGCGCGTGCGCTTCTTCGAGGATCACTTCCAGGCGGTTCGGCGGGTTGGGGCCGGTTCCCAGCAGGGACACATGGAGGTCGGGGCCGACCCGCTCGATGACCAGGCGGCGGTCGGGGAGGAGCCGTACCGGGTCGGATACAACGACGGGGGAGAGGGACAGCTTGGGCAGACTGTTGGCTTGGAAGCGGGCGAGCGCAAGCCGGACGAAGGGCGCGTAGGAGGGTGCCGACGAGGGCGGGGTGATCTCGATGTCGGTGTACCGGCGGTCGCCTTCGCGGGTGACGGCGTAGGGAACGAGCAAGACCGACGGGCCGAGGTCCCGCGAGACGTCCGGGCGCTCGCTGAATCCGGCGAACCAGTCCGCGGCGGCGAGTGGCGGAAGTGGTGGAGACCCGAAGATGGGGTCTCTGCCGAGCCGGGTCACCGGGACCGCAGGCACGGTGCCGTCGGCGGCGACGAGAACGGCGAGGCATTCCCCCTCGCCGGTCTCGTACCAGGGGCCTGCGAGTTCCACCCGCAGCCGCTGGGACGAACGGAAATGCTCGATCCGGGTGGCCGTCGCCTGGCTCTGCCAGCGGAAGGAAGGCGTCGTCGACAGCAGCGTCAGGTCCGGAGGGCGGGCGCTGGAGCGGATGGTGACGGGTGCCTGGGCGCGACTGCACTGGAAGGCCTCGTCCGGGTCGGAGGCGTCGAAGTACGTGCGGAAGCGGCTGATCGCCTTCAGGGTGTAGGTCACCTTGCGGTGTTTGGTGTCGCCGAACTCGTGGCGGACGGACAGTGCGGGCGGGTCGCCTCGGGGGATGGTCTCCCCATGCAGGTGGTCGACGGTCTGCTGGTGGTCGCCATCGTTCGTCCATTCGCGCCAGGTCGCGGAGATCTCAAGCCGTCCTGTGCTGTCGGTGTTCAGCCCGGCGGGAGAGAAGAGGGGCCGCAGAACGGCGTTGGTGTCGTGCTCGGCACGGGTGACGGCGCCGGCCGGAAGCTCCCAGACTGGCTCTGCCAACGGACGTCTGACGGCGTGGACCAGGTGAATCCGACGGATGGGTGAGAGCAGTGGGTGCCGCCCGTTGAGGACGGTGACCTGCCACTGGTCGATCGGCGGGGGGACCCCGACGGCGTCGATTGGCCGGAGCAGCCAGGAATTGACGGAGAAGTGGTCGATGAAGTCGCCGCGGACGGTGGAGGACAGTTCCAGGACCGCCTCCTCGGCCTTGGCCAACCGTATGTCCAGCGCGTTGCCTTCCCAGTCGAGCTGAATGGGAGGGTTTGCGGAATTTTGCTCGGAAAGTTCGATGCGCTTGGGGGCGGCCGAGGGCCAGGGCTGCCAGTCGGTCCGCTCGGTGAGCGGCCTGCTGAGTCCGCCGGGTGCGGCGGGAATGTGCGCGCTGATGCCGTTGGCCGCCGGGTCGGGAAGCGCGCCGACGGGGTCGCCGGCGGCTTCGGCGCGCAGGGCGCGCAGCGCCCACTTCCAGGTGCGTTCCGTGAACTGCGGGCCGGAGTCTTCGGGGCCTTGCGGATCGAACTTGCCGTGTTGTTCGGCGAGGGCGAAGCTGACGGTCGGCGGGTGGAGAGTGCGCCGTTCGACCGCGGGATAATGGGGGTGGGCGGCGTGGAACTGGGCGGCGTCCATGTCGAGGTCGCTGCGGATGACCATTTGGTCGATGGTCGCGCCGACATTGAATGTGCCCTCGTGACTCAGCCGTGGCGGCTGGATGGGGTCGCTGCGGGTGTAGAAGATCGTGTCGGTGGCGCCCGTGGTGTCGCGCGGGTCGTTCAAGCCGGGTCCGCCGCCGGTGAGGTCGGCGATCCGGACCCGCATCTGGTAGCGGGTCGCAAACCGCAGTCGGGGCAGGCGGCCCGTCGGCGGACCGAAGGCCCAGCGGAAGGTGTACGGGGGTTGCTGCGCGGGGTTGATTTCGGGCTTGGGATCGTCGCCGAGCAGGTTCATGAACGGCGCCGCAAGGCTCCACCCGTCCCAGCGGGCCACCACCTCGTCGGCGTGCAGGCGCCCGTCGGGGGTCTTCACCGCTGCATAGGGCTTGATGTGGCCCTCTTCGAGTTTGTGGCCGAGCGTGATCGTCCGGCCTTCGGGGCCTTCGACGGTGTAGGTAGCCTGGCGCTCGCACAGCGGAAGCCAGTCGGCGTCTTCAACTCGGATGTCGACCCGGTAGCCGAGTACCAGATCCTCAGCTGTGAACTCGGCATTGGCCAGAGGGTCTCCGGCCCGGCTTGCGGCGACGCCGGCCCGAGTGGCGAAGTCGGACTCGCGATCGGGGCGGATCAGCTTGAGCCCGTCCGTCCGCAGGGATGGCATTGCAGGCCGATGCTCGCCGTCGGCGTCCAGTACTCTGGCCTCGGCGCGCAGGGCGCGTACGGCTCCCTCGACGTCGAGGGTGCTGAGCGCCCACGGCGGGGTCGTGGCGCCTTCCCAGTCGAGCAGGCCGACCCCGGTCAGGTCCAGCAGCCCCCCGCGGATACCGCTGGTGCTGTCGGCGGGAGCGGGCCAGAACGCGTCTTCGGCAAGGTCGTACTTGGTCCAGGGCGAGGTGACGCCCACCGGCAGGTCCGTTCCGCAGATGCGCAGGAACCGCGGGCCGGTGCCGACATCCAGGTCGTCCACCGCGGCACGCAGCTCGAAGACGAGCCCGAGGGTCTGGAGCACCGTGGGGTGTTCGCGCAGCATCGCGACGGCCCGGTGGAAGTCGATGGCCGGCGGGAGGGGCGGGAGCGGCTCCTCGACCTCGGCGGACGGCGAGAGCGGGCTGTTCCACCCTTCGATCCGCTGCCGGACGGCGGCCTCGCCGTCGGATGCGGGGACGGTCAGGATGCTGGTGCACTCCCGGTAAGACGTGACGACGGCCCGTGCGTCGGAATAGGTCCGGCGGACCCTGGGAACAGGCTGTTCCTTAGGGGTCCACTCGTTGATCATCCCGGCGCCCCCGCCGAAGAACGCGTGCCAGGCGTCGCTGTCGGCAACCGGGTCATAGGCTGGGGCGCGGTCCGCCTCATGGATGCCGCCGTCGGACTTGACCTGCAGTTCGAAAGAGACGTTGGCGAGAAGGTCGGGCCAGTCCTGCAAGCCGAAGACTGAGAGAGAGCCCTCGCCCAGCCGGGGAACGACTAGGACGCGGATCCGAGCGCGGAGATCGCCCTCCTTGCTGTCGGAGATCACTTCCCGTTGAGCGAAGCGCCCTTCGCCCGCGACCTGGCCGGATCGCCCGTCCGCTCGTCGACGTACGGCGGCCGTTTCGTCGGTGCCCCTCGACGGCGCGGAAAGCCCGGCGGGGACCGCCACCCACAGAAGCGTGCTCAAGGTTCTCGCCTCCCCGGGTAGATACGGGCCAGCGTGTCCTCGCAGGCGGTCGCGAGCAGCAAACCGTCGAGGCTGTAGGTCAGGTCGTTGACCCTGGCCGGATGGGAGAACCTGCTCAATTCAGTGCCCTCGGCGGGATCGACGATCGTCACTGCGGGGTTCGGCTCGTCGTTGACGAGCGCCAGTTGCGGTTCAGTCGGGTGGAAGACGAGTTTAGTGATCGTCTGCGTGGAGATCCGTCTCGACGCCAGCTTCGGTGGGTCGGCACTGACATCGAACAGTTGGACGGCATGGTCTTTGCCGGCGGTCGCCAGCAGTTCTCCGTCGGGGCTGAACGCGGCGGCGGTCACCACGCGGGTGTGGACGGATTTCGCGAGTACCCTGCCGGAGGCGGTGTCGATGATCAGTACGGCCCCGTCGTCGCCGCCGGCGGCCAGCATCGAGCCCGTCGAGTTGAAGGCGATCGCCCTGATCTTCCCGTCGTGGGGAAAGCTGAAGATTTCCTTGCCTGTGACCGCGTTCAAGAGTCTTGTCGAACGATCCGCACAAGCCGTGGCGACGAAGGGGCCGTCAGGGCTGGCGGCCACGAGAGTCACCGCATGCGGGTGGCTGAATTTCCACCGTTCTTGGCCGGTGTCGTGGGCCAGGCGGCGCGCGGCCCTGTCGCCGGCGACGGTGATTACGTCGTCGCCACCATCCGAGGCAAGGAACGTGAGCGCGTTCACCGGTGCGTTATGGGCTACCTGCCACTGTTTATCCCCAGTGAGAGTGGTGAACAGCCGTGCCCCGCCGTCGGAGCCGCCGGTGGCGAAGTGACGGCCGTCACGACTGAGGGTCAGGGCATTGATCACCCCGGGATGGGCCTTCTCCAGCACCAGATCGCCGGTTTCGGCGCGGAACACCGAGGCCTCCGCTTCGGGGGTATGGCTCGCCACGACGGCCAGAGGGTCGGGGGAGGCGCTCAGAGCGATCTTTGCCACCGGGCCACTGCATGCCCGATGGGACACGCTCGTGGGACTCATGCTGTGCACCTGGACAAATCCGGAGCCTTGGCCCGACTTTCCGTAGAGCGCCAGTCGTAGCCCGTCCGTGGAGAAAGCGAGGCCATTCAGTTCCAGGGAGTCTGTGGCCTGCTGCCACACCGTAGCGCCGAACCTGGAGTTCACCACTTTCACTCCGGTGGCCGATGCGATCGCGATCTCTGGGAGAACGGGGTTGAACCGGACCTCTGCAAAGTCCCCCACCGGCGTCTCAAAACACCGGCGGCCGTCGGCCACGTCCCACAGTGCCATCTCCCCCGCCACGACCATCGCCAGCAGCCGCCCGTCGGGACTCAACACGGCCGAATGGCCACCTGGCAGTGGAACCTGGAGCTCCACCGACGTCACGATGGAACCGTCTTCGGCGCTGAGAGTGAGATGCTGACGCTCCGTAGAAACAACAAGCATGCTGTCGTCTTTGGCGAAGGCGAACTGTGTGACGCGTGCGGGGAGGGAAGTGGCCCACTTGAGCCCGCCGGCTGTGACGTCGATGAGGGCCAGACGTGTGGAGTCAGCCGTCGCCAGCCGCTGGGAGTCCGAACTGAAGGCGGTCGGTGACATGGATGAAGGGTGGGAATCGAGCTCAATCCTCAGCTCGCCGCTGGCCGAGTCAAACAGGAGGGTGCGATTCCCTGAGACAGCCAGCAGCTTGCCGTCGGGGCTGTAACGGGGGTGCTGTATCACCTCTCCCGCGGGAAAGCTCCGCCCCCACAGCTCGGCGCCGGATTCGAGGGAATGCACACTGACCCTGCCGGGAAGCTCCTTGTGGCCAACGACATGCCAGCCAACGTCTTCCCGGTTGTGCCTTTCACACTCCTTCTGCAGACTGGCCGGGAGTTCGTTGCAGTCCCAAGGTCCCTCGAACTCCTCGATCGGTTTCCTCCTCCCCTGATGGGCAAACGCCATTGTCCGTTCGTCGGGGCTTCGTATCCCGCCACTCTGGCCGCTCCAGCTCCAGCGCTCCTCGCCCGTCGAGGCATTCAGAGCCACGTGAATGCCAATTCCGTCGGCGAACAAGCTCTGCCCGTCCCCGCTCCACATGACCCCACTCGGCGTGAAGGAAAGGGGTACCGTGACCAGTACATCACCGATCTTGCTCATTGCTGGTCTCCTGACGTAATGGGAACGAACGCGGCCTGGTATTTACGCCAGCGTTTCAGCCCCTCATCGGCGTCGCGCGCGGCGAAGATCTCTCGGCTTCCGCTCTTGCCGTCGCCCAGCACCCGTGTGCCGCTGTCGTGCAGGGCGAAACCCTCTTGGTCGCTGCTCCGGCCGCCGGCCAGCACCCATGTGCCGCTGTCGAGTTCGACGCTGTCCGACCACAGAGTGAGGTCAATCTCGATGACCAGGGTCGCGCGGCCGACCAGGGCCTTGGTGGCGGACTGGTAGGCCAATGTGATGCACAGCTCGACCGACACGGAAACCAACCCGAGGACCTCGATGCACCCGCCGATCCGCAGATAGCCGGTAAGTGCGACCTCGCCGTCGGCTAGCTCGAACCTGACCCCACCGAGGGCGTGGACTTCACCACGGGCGACCACAAAGTCGACGACGAGCATCGCGCCGAACTCCAAAGACGCCTCCAGGCACCGCAGTCCGGTGTGGTCGAGTTCCAATTCCAGGTACCCGCCGCCGCCGAACATCAGGACAGCAAGTCTGAATGGGTCCTGCCGACTCGCGAAGCTGAAGGCCACTGACACCGGCTGCCCGTCGAACGGGATGGCGATCTCGGTGTTCACCGCGAGGTCTCGCATCACGAACGCGCCCGCGGTTACCGAGGGCAACGGCAACGAGTAATGCGCGACGAGACCTGCCGGTGTCACGTCGATGTCCGGGGTCAAGTCGTTCAGGTCGACGGCGTCGCCCAGTTCCTGGAGCAGCTGCAGTTCACCGAGGAATTTCACCTCCACTCCGCCGACCTGAATCCGGGGAGGTCCTCCGCTGTGGTGAGTGAAGGTCAACGATGCGAACTGGAGTTTCAGCAGGGGTTTGGACGGGTTCGGCAGCACCAGGGCGAAGTCGCGCACCGAGCAGTGGGTGTTGCTGCCGGTGGCCGACGCCGTCAGGGCCAGATCAAGGGTGCTCTGGCCAGTCGGCTGGAATATACCGCTCTCCTTGAGCTTGACGCCCATCCATTCCATCGTCACCACTGGCGGTCGGCCGGGCTGGGGAACAGAGGTGATCGTGGGCGGTGCCTTGAGGTCGGTGACCAGATCCTTCAGGGCGAATCCCAACAGGGTGGCATCACCGGGGAAAAGACGCCCCGGGTCAATGAATTCCGACCCTGGTGCGGGCAGTGCCCGCAAATCGATGGGGCCTTTCGTGCGGGAGAGCGCATTGGTCTCGAAGTGGGGTGCGACGAGACCGCCGGACCGTTCGGATCGGCCAACGAAGCTGATGTCGAGAAGACGATACATGTCAAGCAGGACGTCCTGGGTTACGCCCCGGCTGAGATACTCTGCCCTAAAACGAACCTCTTGCAGAGCATCGCTGCCCAGCAGGGTCCGAAGCGCGGGCAGGCGCACTTTCAGGGCGCTCAACTCTGGACGGTACCCGGTGGAGTGCAGGCTGCCTTCGATGGTGATGCTGTGCACCTCGTGGACATCGCCATCGCTGCGCGTTGCCGCCCGGACCAGGTCGAGCGGAACTCCGGGCAGCGGGACGGTGTGCTGTTTATAGACTTTGCTCGAGAGGTGCTCGGCAAGGGCGGGATCAGTGAGCGAGCTGAAGCCGGGCTGCGACACATCGGCCACGAACACCAACGGCAGTTGGAAGCGGACGTCGCCGTCGGCAGCCGCGCACCGCACAGGGAAGGAGATCGGCTCTCCGCCCGGCATCGGGGTGGTGGGTTGGAAATAGACGGCGCGGTGCAGTTGCCCCGTTACCGGGTGCTGGAAGTCATGCCAGTGTGCTCTTTCGAGGTCCGGATACCCGAGGGTGGTGATCTCAACATCCCCGAACGGGAAGGCGCGAGCTGTGGGCCCCTCAGGAGGCGGGCGGCGCACTGGCTCGGTGACGGTGAGGACGAACTTGCTCCGGAGCACAGCTGCGTTCCCGGCCGACTGGTCGAAGATCCGTTCGCTGAGTTCCGTGTATGTCGCGCGGTGACCCAGTGGATAGAGCACGCCGGCGGTCACTGTGCGGACTCGGACGTCGCGGCCGAGTACTGCCTCGTGTTCCCATTGGAAGTCATCCCACAGTCCGATGGCTGACAGGGTGCCGCCCAAGGCGCTCAGTTCCAGTCGGGTGGCCTGTGCGGGTAGGCGGTCCTCGGCGGCGAGCCGTGTCCTTTGTTCCCTGCTCAGCGGGATGGAGAAGACGGGATCGGCCGTCTTTGCGGTTCCCATGTCGATGGCGCGCAGCCCGAGGCAGGCGTCCTGGACGGAGCTCCCCGGCTGCGACCGGTCGGCGGCAAGGCGGGCCCGCCACAGGCCGGTGACTCCCGCGATGGTCACTGGCAGCACGGGATGGACGGACGTCACGTCCTGACCGCCCAGGCGATCCTCCACCGAGAAGACCATTCGCCAAGGCAGCTCGAGAGCCGTGTCTGTGACCCCCGGAGGGGACGCAGGCGGGATCGGTCGGCCCCGGCTCAGTGCGTGGAGGATGCCGTCCACTGTCGGGACGAGCGTGGTGCCGCGCGGCAGGTGGAAGGCGAGCCGGCTCGGACCGGAGAGAGCGGCCCGCCAGACCGGCACGGGCGCACCAGAGCCCGAAGGCAGCATCTGGGGCGCGTCTTGCTCGCGCCGTGACGTCTCCTCGGCCACATGCTGAGGCGGGAAAGTGAGCAACAGCCGGGCGTCGTCGGTCTCTGCCTTGAGTATGGGTATGCCGTCAGGGCGCCTCTCGGCGATTGTCAGATCGGACCAGCTCACGCCGAGCAGCACGTGGTCCGCGGATCTGACGAGAAGGAAATTCGGCACCAGAATCACCAGCCGTGTCTGAGTGCTGGACAGTGCTCAGGCTCAGGAGTCCACCCCGTAAGTCACGCAGTAGAACGAGTCTTCGACATCGGACGAGGCGACTTGCGCGATGTGCCCCCGGTCGGTGTCGATCCTGATGGTGCCCAGCGGGTCGTCATCGTCCAAGAAAGGAGTCCTTGTCCCAGAGGGTCAGCACATGGAGAAGTCGAAGGGGAGCGTGCTGGAGGGATGCGCCACCTGGCCCTTGTGCAGGTCGCGCGTCTCCCCGTTGCCCGGCCACACCGCGTTGTCCAGCCTGCTCGAGATGTTGGCTGTGGGAATGGTGCTTCTCCTTGTTCCGAGGGTGTTCGAAATCTCGCGGCGAACACTGGACATGCTCCAGTGGGCCTTGTGTCCGGGCTTCGGTCTGTTGCTGGTCCACGCGCGTCTCCGCCGGTCATACTCCGAGGGGAGTGAAGCCTGCCTCCAAGAGTCGCGAACTTAGTGCAGCGAGGGTGACCGAGTCTTCGGACGATCCATTCTGTTCGAGTCCGTTGTCGCCTTGGAACTTGCGGACCGCGCCCTGAGTGAGAGGTCCGTCAGCGCCGTCCTGGGGCCCGGGTTTGTAGCCGAGGGCGAGCAATCCCCCCTGCACACCGAACACGTTCGACAGGTCGAAGGCCAATCGGTCGGCAGCCAAGTCCCGGTCTTCGACGGTCTGGGCCAGCAGGAAGTGCGCCCGGTCGAGTTTGTTCCGGATCTTGATGGTACCCACGTCCGGGTTGAAATGACATTCGTCGGCGGCGCCGTTCCAGTTCCGCACCGACACGTGGCGCTGGAGTTTGGGAAATTTGAACGCCGGCCCGAGTGCCCAGCACATGCTCAAGGTCGCGAGCTGCGCGTTGGCTGGCCAGGAGGCGAAGTCGGCAAACTCAGGTCGCCGCGTGAGGAACGACTCCATCTGATTCAGCTTGGCGAATACATGGCGGTCGATCTCGCCGTCCTCCAGGTGCAGGGAAGTGAAGGGCGGTTTGAAGGCCTTGTGCCCGAGATGGGCGAGATCGAGGCGTGCTTTGACTTTGTCCCACTCGGCAGCAATGAGGTCCGCAGTCGCTCGAGAGTCGCCGCTGCCCAGCCATCGCAACTCGTTGGCCAGGGACAGGGAAGCGGAGCGCTCTGCTGGAGTCGGGAGAGAGTTGGCCGCGACAGTCTGATCGATCTTGTTGCCAATCCCCGTGCTCACCCACCCCTTTTGGTCGAGGTACATGTAGTTCACTCGGCCTTCGAGAGGGTCGTTGAACGCAATCCAATAGTCGCGAACGATCTGATGCATGGTATTGACCCTTTCTGCGCAGCACAGTTGGGAAGAGCGGGCGCGGCTCGAACAGCCGACGTGTGGAAACAAGGAAATATGGCGACACCATGCGAAAGGCACCGGATGCCTCAAGAACGGGGACTGACGGTGAGCAAGCTCGTAGTTGTCCTGTCTCTCAGCATCCGTCCGTACGTCAGTGATTGCAACTCGGGGCCGATGCCTGCTCCGCGGCATTGCTGGACCCCGTGGGATTGCTCCACGGGGACAACGGTCAGCCGAACCCTTCTGTGGTGGGCGAGAAGTGGCCATGCACCGCGGAGAGGAAGACGGCCGATAGGGCGCCACTTGGCGCCCTATCGGCCGCAATGCCGTTGCTTGAGCTACTGAGCCCTATCCAACCTGGGTTGGCCGTTTGGCAGTTGGCCTGACAGCATGGTGAAGCCCCTGGTAGATGGGTTTTCAGCCATGAAGAACCATCTCCACCAGAGGCTTCGCTTGCTTGTCTACCCGTCGGGCGCCAACGTGCACAGCTCTGCACTCCGTTCCTCCCCGAACGGCTGCGGGAACGCCGCCGTGTTCTGCGCACCCGGGGGCGGCGGCTGAGCGCTGACCGTCAAGCTCTCCTCGCCCTCGCCCCCCTCCACAACGGGCAGACGTGCGCCTAGCTCGCAGCCGGGTTCGGGGTTGGCACCACCACCGTCTACCACCGCATCACCGAGGCGGTCGGCCTCCTGGCCGCGCTCGCCCCGACTCTCACCGAGGCGGTCCGGGCCGCCTAGGCGAGGGCGTTCGTCCTGCTCGAGGCACGCTGTTGCCGATCGACCGGACCACCGCAGACCGCCTCTTCTACTCCGGCAAGCACAAGAAGCACCGCATGAACGTGTAGGTCAACGCCGACCCCTTCTGCCGTCTGTTGTGGGACAGCCTCGCGGTCGACAAGGCACACAGCAGCGAGCCGTGCCGCGAGTACCTGCGGCGACGCAGTTATCCGGCACACGGTCCCGGAGAAGACCGACAGCCAGGCTGCCCGCCTACGCAAAGACTCACGCGGCGGACGTCTGCCCGGCTTCGATGAAGAGCGGCACAAGAAGCGCAACACCGTCGAACGAGCGATCAACCGCTTGAAGCAGCATCAGGCAGTCGCCACCGCTACGACAAGCGCCGCTACGTCTTCCTCGGCGTCGCCACCGCGGCAGCCCTCGTGGTCTGGCTCCGTAGCCGAGTACCGGCCTTACAGGGCAATCGGCCGGTACGCCAAGGCCTCCTCGACCACTTCCTCGGCAGAAAACTCCCGCTCCGGCGGCCAGAAGATCAGGCCGCTGACATGGCCGGACGGACAGGCCAGAGCTCTGTCGAGCCTGTCCAGCCAGTCGTTCACCTCGTCCTCAGAAGAGTAGTCCGCCCCGATGATCCGCTGCACGAGCGCGACCGCTTCCGCCCGACTCAACTCCACTGCACTCATCAGGCCCCCTCGATCGCCGCCACCTTAGCGAGCGGCGTGATCGGCCGGACAAGCACCTAGTCTTGCTCGACTCGGGACCCCGAGTCGAGGAGGTGCGTGGAGCCGCCACCAGTCGCCACGGCGCCCGCGCGCGGCGAGCTTGCGAGCCGACTCAATGGAGGAAGGAAATCTATCGCTCCCAGCTGACAGCCTTCTGTGGTGGCCAACAGGGCGACGCTTCCACCTCGGCTCGAGACTCTCACCGTCTCCTCCAGCGCTTGGCCCGCGTATGGGCCGCACGAGCTGGTCAGCGTCCAGATCCGGGCGGCGCAGAGTGAGACAGGACACCCTGTTTCGATTCCACTCGAAAGATCACCCGGAGTCAACGAGAAGACCCCCGCCGTCCTGCGTTTCCGCAGATCAACGAGGGTCTTGCATCGCGTGGCGGCGCCAGGATTCGAACCTGGGTAGGCTAAGCCGACGGATTTACAGTCCGCTCCCATTGGCCACTCGGGCACACCGCCATGGGATGTCGCCGAGAGAGACCCCGCCGTGGGCGGTGCTCCCTGGCAACGACGTAAACGATACCCGATGCACAGGGGTGCTTCGCCACCGGATTGATCAGCGGTCCGTGTGGGCTTGGGTGGCTAGGCTGGGCCGCAGCCGGCCGGGGCTTTCCGGCGGCGTCTCCACGCACCCCTATACAAGGAGCCACAGGACATGGCCGACTCCAGTTTCGACATCGTCTCGAAGGTCGAGCGGCAGGAAGTCGACAACGCGCTCAACCAGGCGTCGAAGGAGATCTCTCAGCGCTACGACTTCAAGGGCACCAACGCCTCGATCTCGTGGTCCGGCGAGAAGATCCTGATGCAGGCGAGCGGCGAGGAGCGGGTCAAGGCCATCCTGGACATCTTCCAGTCCAAGCTGGTCAAGCGCGGCATCTCGCTGAAGGCGCTGGACACGGGCGAGCCGCAGCTGTCCGGCAAGGAGCACAAGCTGTTCGCCTCGATCAAGGAGGGCATCTCCCAGGAGAACGCCAAGAAGGTCGCGAAGATCATCCGTGACGAGGGCCCGAAGGGCGTCAAGGCGCAGGTGCAGGGCGATGAGCTGCGGGTCACCTCCAAGAGCCGCGACGATCTGCAGACCGTGATCGCGCTGCTGAAGCAGCAGGACTTTGACTTCGCGCTGCAGTTCGTGAACTACCGCTGAGCGTGCGGGCCGGCGTCCAGGCCTGTCCCCGCTGGGCGGGCAGGCTCGACGTCGAAAACCCGCCAGCCTGTGGACCCTGCAGGGCGCAGACTCGGAGAGGAGCAGGGGGCGGGGCCTGGCCTCGCCCGAGACGGGCCTCAACGGGAAGGGTGGCGGGGAAGGTGGCGGCCATGACGGTCTACGCGTGGGAGGACGGCCCGCTGGGCGAGATGCTGCTGGTCGGCGAGGAGACGGCGGACGGTCGTACGGCGTTGGCGTCGCTCTCCCTGCCGGGGCAGAAGGGCGCCGTGGCCGTCCAGGACGGCTGGCGGTGCGCGCCGAGCGCCTTCGAGGGGATCGCCGCCCAGCTGCGGGCGTACTTCGAGGGAACGCTGACCCGTTTCGATATCGGGTACGCGTGCGGCGGGACGGACTTCCAGCGGCGAGTATGGCAGGTGCTGGACGGGATCCCCTACGGCCAGACCGTCACGTATGGCGAGGTCGCCGGCCGTGTGGGGGCGTCGGGCGCGGGCGTGCGGGCGGTGGGCACGGCGATCGGGCGCAATCCCCTCCTGGTGGTGCGACCGTGCCACCGGGTGGTCGGAGCGGGCGGGGCGCTGCGGGGATACGCGGCCGGGCTGGAACGCAAGCAGCGGCTGCTGACGCTCGAGGGCGCGCTCGCCGTATGAGCGGGGCGCTCTTCCCCCGGGAGCGGGCGGTCGTAGCCCCGGGGGCGGTGCATGTGCCGGGGTGGCTCGCCCCGGCCCGTCGGCGTGAGCTGGTCGCGGCCTGCCGGGTCTGGGCCCGCGGCCCGGCGCCGATCCGGCACACGGTGCTCCCCGGCGGGGGCGTGATGTCGGTGCAGACGGTGTGCGTGGGCTGGCACTGGCTGCCGTATCGCTATGTGCGCACCGCCGACGACGTGAACGGCGCGCGCGTCGCGGACTTTCCCGACTGGCTGGTCCGGCTGGGGCGGGAGGCCCTGTCCGCCGCCTACGGGGAGGAAGGACCGTGTCCGCCGGCGGCCTATTCCCCCGACGTCGCGCTGATCAATTTCTATGACGGGTCGGCTCGCATGGGGATGCATCAGGACAAGGAGGAGCGCTCCGGTGCTCCGGTCGTCTCGCTGAGCATCGGCGACTCCTGCGTCTTCCGCTTCGGCAACACCGAGACCCGGGGACGGCCTTACACGGATGTGGAGCTGGCCTCCGGCGACCTCTTCGTCTTCGGCGGCCCGTCCCGCTTCGCGTTCCACGGTGTGCCGAGGGTGCTTCCGGGGACGGCCGATCCGGAGTCGGGGATGAGCTCCGGGCGGCTGAACATCACACTGCGGGAGACCGGGCTGTCCTGAGCCGTCGCCGTGGAGCCGCCGACGTCACCGCGAGCGTGAGTGGCCGAACAGGAGACGGTAGCCGATCAGCAGGACGAGCGAGCCGCCGATGGCCGCCGCCCAGGTCGCGCCGTCGTAGAACTCGTTGGCGATCGGCCGGTCCAGAAAGCGCGCTGAGATCCAGCCGCCGATGAACGCTCCGGCCACTCCGATGAGAGTGGTCCCGATCAGCCCGCCCGGGTCGCGGCCCGGGAGCAGGAACTTGGCTATGGCCCCGGCGAGCAGTCCCAGGACGATCCAGCTGATGATGCTCATGCCGTGAACCTGCCTTTCATGGTGTGTTGCGGTGTTTCCGCGGTGCGGTGTTGCCGTGGTTGCCGCGGCTGCCCTGCAAGACGCAGGGGCAGACGTCGGCGGTTGCGGTGATCAGTATGGTGCGTCCCATGAGTCAGGAACTGCGCCGCTCGCTCGGGGTCTTCGACGCGGTCGTGATCGGGCTGGGGTCGATGGTCGGCGCAGGCATCTTCGCCGCGCTGGGGCCGGCTGCCCGGTCCGCCGGTTCCGGGCTGCTGCTCGGGCTGGGGGTGGCGGCCGCCGTCGCGTACTGCAATGCGATGTCCTCGGCACGGCTGGCCGCCCGCTATCCGGCGTCGGGCGGCACCTATGTGTACGGACGGGAGCGGCTGGGCCCGTTCTGGGGATATCTGGCGGGGTGGGCGTTCATCGTCGGCAAGACGGCGTCGTGTGCTGCCATGGCTCTGACGGTGGGCGACTATGTGTGGCCGGGGCAGGCGCATGCGGTGGCGGTCGCGGCCGTGGTCGCGCTGACTGCCGTGAACTACGGGGGCGTTCAGAAGTCGGCGGGGCTGACTCGGCTGATCGTGGCGGTGGTGCTGGCGGTTCTCGCTGCGGTCGTGACGGTCTCCCTGGGGTCGGGGGCGGCTTCCGGTGCGGTGGACTTCGACCGGCTGGACGTCGGGGCGGACGCCTCGGCCGGCGGTGTACTGCAGGCTGCGGGGCTGTTGTTCTTCGCCTTCGCGGGGTACGCCCGGATCGCCACACTGGGCGAGGAGGTACGGGATCCGGCCCGTACCATTCCGCGCGCCGTGCCGCTGGCGCTGGGCATCGCGCTGGCGGTCTATGCGGCGGTCGCCGTCACGGTCCTTTCCGTGCTGGGCGCCGGGGATCTCGGGCGGGCCGCGGCGCCGCTGGTGGAGGCGGTGCGCGCCGCCGACGCCGGGTGGATGACGCCCGTGGTGCGGACGGGCGCCGCCGTGGCCGCGCTGGGATCGTTGCTGGCTCTGATCCTCGGCGTCTCGCGGACGACGCTGGCCATGGCGCGGGACGGGCATCTTCCGCGTCCGCTGGCCGCCGTGCACCCGCGCTTTCAGGTGCCGCACCGGGCGGAGTTGGCCGTGGGGGCCGTCGTCGCCGTGGCGGCGGCGACGGCGGACCTGCGCGGGGCGATCGGCTTCTCCTCCTTCGGAGTGCTGGCGTACTACGCGATCGCCAATGTGTCGGCGTGGACGCTGGGTTCCCGGCCGGTGCGGACGACGGCGGCGTTCGGACTGGTCGGCTGTCTGGTGCTGGCGTTCGCGCTTCCGCCCGCCTCCGTGGCCGCCGGCGCCGCGGTGGTGGCGGCGGGCGCGGCGCTGTACGCCCTGCGGTCCCGCCGCGCTACTGACCGGTGACCGTCCGAGGCGCCCGCAGCCGGGCGCCGGAGGCGGGGCAGCCCGCAGAGGCCACAGCCGGACGCCGGCTGCCGGTACGCCGGACGGGAACAACCGGACGGGAGCGGCCCGGACGGGAACAGCCCGGACTGGAACAGCCGGACGGAGCGGCCCCGACGGAAGCAGCCCTGCCGGGAGCGGCGCTGCGGCCGCAGGTCATATGCGGGAGCGGAACTCCTCCCACGGTTTGAGGCCGTCGTCGCTCTCCGCGTCCGCGTCCTGCTCAGTCTCCCCGCCCTCTTCGCTGTGCCAGGCCGTGCCGTCGAGCCAGGCCGTGAGCCACTCGGCGAAGCTCGGGGCGTCGACATACCAGGCGTGGTCGGCCTCGCCGGCGTTCGGCTCGAAGAGCAGGACCACGGCCTCCTGGCTGCGGCAGTCGACGCAGGCCAGCATGCCGCACCCCCAGTCGACGACCGGCACCACGCCCTCGGGCCAGGGCCAGTCCGGCTCCTTGAGCGCCGCCTCGCGCTGCGAGGCATACCGTGCGGCGATCGATTCGAGCGGCAGCAGACCGTATCCGGGGCCGAACCCGCCGTCCGCTATGCGCATATGGAGGGCGGTCAGCGCCGACGGCAGAGCGAAGCCCAGCGCGGCCTCCGCGTCCGCCACGGCGGAGGGGTCCGCGAGCGGCGGGAGCGGGTCCTCGTGCTGCCAGTCGGAGGTGCGCGCGGCCGCGGCGGCCCGGTTGAGCAAATGCTCGGTCTCGGTCATGTGTTCATGGTGGACCACGGCACTGACAATCGAGCACCGGGCACGCGAGGCGCGGTCGGCTAACGGGTCGCGAAAGGCTGGTCCGTGGGCACGATTTCCTTGCCGAACGGCATGAGCGAGACCGGCAGCAGCTTGAAGTTGGCGATGCCCAGCGGGATTCCGATGATCGTCAGGCACAGCAGCAGCCCGGTGACGATATGGCCGAGGGCCAGCCACCAGCCGGCGAGGACCAGCCAGAGCACATTTCCGATGCAGGAGGGCGCGCCCGCGTCGCTCCGGTCGACGACCATATAGCCGAACGGCCACAAGGTGTGGACGCCGATGCGGAATGCGGCCAGGCCGAAGGGGATGCCGATGATCGTGATGCAGAGGATGATCCCGGCGGCGAGGTAACCCAGGAACAGCCAGAAGCCGCTCAGGACCAGCCAGATGACGTTCAGGATTGTCTTCATGGGCGACGACCTGCCATCTGCTCGAGTCGGGTGATGCGCTCCGCCATCGGCGGATGCGTCGAGAACATGCGTGAGAGCCCCTGTCCGGGCCGGAACGGGTTGGCGATCATCAGATGGCTGGCGGTCTCCAGCCGGGGCTCGGGCGGCAGCGGAAGCTGCTTGGCGCCTGCCTCCAGTTTGCGCAACGCGCTGGCGAGCGCAAGCGGGTCGCCGGTCAGCTGGGCGCCCGAGGCATCGGCCTCGTACTCCCGCGAGCGGCTGACGGCGAGTTGGATCACGGAGGCCGCCAGCGGACCCAGAATCATTATCAGCAGTATGCCGATCAGTCCCGGCCCTTCGTCGTCGTCCGAGCGTCCGATGGGGATCAGCCAGGCGAAGTTGGCCAGGAACATCACCACCGTGGCGAGGGCGCCGGCGACGGAGGAGATCAGGATGTCGCGGTTGTAGACATGGCTCAGCTCATGGCCGATGACCCCGCGCAGCTCACGCTCGTCGAGGATCCGCAGGATGCCCTCGGTGCAGCAGACGGCCGCGTTGCGGGGGTTGCGCCCGGTGGCGAAGGCGTTGGGGGCCTGCGTCGGGGAGATATAGAGGCGGGGCATGGGCTGGCGGGCCGCGGTCGAGAGCTCGCGCACCAGCCGGTAGAGCGCGGGGGCCTCGAACTCGCTGACGGGCCGGGCACGCATGGCGCGCAGCGCCAGCTTGTCGCTGTTCCAGTAGGCGTACGCGTTGGTGCCGAGCGCCACCACGAGGGCGATGATCAGCCCCGTGCGGCCGAAGAAGCTGCCGATGAGGAGGATGAGCGCCGACATCCCCCCGAGGAGGACGGCGGTCTTCAGCCCATTGTGCCGGCGGTGCACGGTACGCCCTCCAGGTGGTGCGGCAGGGGAACCCTTCGCGTGGTGGTGCTCCACTCATCAGTGGACCCTTCTGTTCTGGTCAACGCCAGGCGAGGGGCACTGGTTCCCTTGCATCTCGGCACCCGGGCTGGGCCGATCGGGTGGCGGTCCGCCGCGTGCTAGAAGAGGGTGTCTGCGGCGAACCGCAGCACAAGCTGGGGGTAGCCGGACAGGATGACGCCGCCTGCGGCGGTCAGCGCGAGGGCGACCGTGAGAGGCGCCGGGACAGCGGCCGCCTCCACGGCGGCGCCGCCGGCCTCCGCCCCCGCTGCTTCCGCTTCCGCTCCCCCGGCGGCCTCCGGCTCTTCCGCTCCGCGGAAGAGGACGGCGGTCCACTGGAGGTAGTAGTAGAGGGCGATCACCACATTGACGCCCATGACGACGGCCAGCCAGCCCAGGCCCGCGTCGACGGCCGAGGAGAAGACGGTCACCTTGGCGAAGAGGCCGATGATCCCCGGGGGCAGTCCGGCCAGGCAGAGCAGGAAGAAGCCCATTGCCAGGGCGGTCAGCGGGCGGGCGGCGTACAGCCCCCGGTAGTCGGAGATCCGGTTGAGCGGGTGCGTACGGGCCACGAGGGCGGCGACAGCGAAGGCGCCGAGGTTCACCACCGCGTACATCAGGGCGTAGGCGACGGTGGCGCCGATCTGAACGTCGCTGGTGTAGGCGGCGGCCGCGATGGGCACCAGGAGGTACCCGGCCTGCCCGACCGAGGACCAGGCCAGCAGTCTCACGGCGCTGAAGGAGCGGTCGGCCCGCTGCCGCAGCGCGGCGACATTGCCCGCGGTCATGGTGAGCGCGGCGAGCACCGCCATCGCCGGGCCCCAGACGTCGGCATAGGCGGGGAAGGCGATGACGGTCACCAGGATGAGGCCGGAGAAGCCGACGGCCTTTCCGACGACCGAGAGGTAGGCGGCTACGGGCAGCGGCGCGCCCACATAGGTGTCGGGCACCCAGAAGTGGAAGGGCACGGCGGCCGTCTTGAAGGCGAAGCCGACGAGCGTGAGGGCGATGCCCGCCTTGGCGAGGGTGCCGAGCTGTCCGGGGACGTCGTCCAGTTCGACGGCGATCTGCGTCAGATGGAGCGAGCCGGTCGCCGCGTAGACAAAGCTGACGCCGAGCAGCGTCACGGCGGTCGCGGTCACCGAGGACAGGAAGAACTTCAGCGCCGACTCGCTGGAGAGCCGGTCGCCGCGCTTGAGGCCGACGAGGGCGAAGGCCGGCAGGGAGGCGACTTCCAGGGCCACGACCAGGGTGGCGAGGTCACGGGAGGCGGGCAGCAGGGCCGCGCCGGCCGCGGAGGAGAGCAGCAGGAACCAGAACTCGCCCGCCGGCAGCCTGTCGCGTGTCTCGTGGAGCGAGAGCAGCGCGGTCAGCAGCGCGCCGCCGAGGACCAGGAACTGGATGGCCAGCGCGAAGTGGTCGGCGGTGTAGCTGCAGGCGTCGGCGGCCGCGGTGAGGCAGAAGGTCTCGCGGTCTCCCGCGCGCAGCGGCGCGAGGGAGAGGATCGCAGCGGCCAGGCCGGTGACTGCCATGGCACCCAGGAGCCATCTGCGCCGCTCGGAGACGAAGAGGTCGGCCACCAGCACCAGCAGTCCGACGGCGGCCGTGATGGTCGGCGGCGCGATGGCGAGCCAGTCGACGGACTGGACGAGGCTGGTGGCGCTGTCGGCTGCTGCGGTCACGACTGGCCTCCTGCGAGGAGCTGCTGCACGGCCGGGTCGGTGAGGCCGAGCAGGACGGCGGGCCACAGGCCGGCGAGGACGGTGAGGGCGACGAGCGGGGTCCAGGCGGCGAATTCGTACGCCTGGACGTCCGCCAGCGGCTCGGCGTCGGGCCGCGGCACGCCCATGCACACCCGGCGTACGACGACGAGGAGGTAGGCGGCGGTGAGCAGGGTGCCGAAGCCCGCGACCGCTAGGAAGGTGAGGTACGCGGGGCGGCTGAGGCCTTCGGCGGGTTCGAAGGCGCCGAACATGGCGAGCATCTCGCCCCAGAAGCCGGCCAGGCCGGGCAGGCCGAGGGAGGCGACGGCGGCGAAGGCGAGCAGTCCGCCGAGGCGGGGCGCGCGGCCGTAGAGCGCGGCGCCGGCGACCCCGGCGAGGGTGTCCAGGTCGGCTGTCCCGTAGCGGTCTTTCAGCGCCCCGACGAGGAAGAACAGCAGGCCCGTGATGAGTCCGTGGGCGATGTTGGCGAAGAGCGCGCCGTTGACTCCGGTCGGGGTCATGGTGGCGATGCCGAGGAGTACGAAGCCCATGTGGCCCACGGATGAGTAGGCGATCAGCCGCTTGAGGTCGCCGCCCGTGCCCTTCCTGGCCAGGGCGAGACAGGCGAGGGAGCCGTAGACGATGCCGGCGACGGCGAACCCGCCGAGGTAGGGGGCGAAGGTCTGCATGCCCTCGGGGGCGATGGGCAGGACGATGCGGACGAAACCGTACGTTCCCATCTTCAGCAGCACTCCGGCGAGGAGTACGGAGCCGACGGTCGGCGCCGCGGTGTGCGCGTCGGGCAGCCAGGTGTGCAGCGGCCACATCGGGGTCTTCACCGCAAGCCCGAGACCGATGGCGAGTACGGCGATGACCTGCACGGACGCGGTCATGCCCCGGCCGTTGTCAGTGGCGAGTGCCACCATGTCGAAGGTGCCGGTCTGCAACCCGATGAGCAGCAGGCCGAGCAGCATGACGACGGAGCCGAGCAGTGTGTAGAGGATGAACTTCCAGGCGGCGGCCCGCCTGCCCTCGCCGCCCCAGCGGGCGATGAGGAAGTACATCGGGATGAGCACCATCTCGAACGCGAGGAAGAACAGCAGCAGATCGAGGACGGCGAAGGTCGCGAGCGTGCCGGACTCGAGGACGAGCAGCAGCGCGACGAAGGCCTTCGGGGACGGGCCCGAGGGCATCTTGAAGTAGCTGTACAGCGCGCTGAGGAAGGTCAGCAGCGCGGTCAGGACCAGAAGGGGGAGGGAGATGCCGTCGACGCCGAGGTGGATGCGCACATCGAGTGCGCTGATCCAGCTGATGTCGGTCGTGGCCTGCATCCTCGACGGCTGGTCGTGGTCAAAGCCGAGTGCCAGGACGAGCGCGGCGGCCAGGATCGCGCCGGTCACCGTCACGCCGTGGCGCAGGACGGCCTGCTCCGGGCTCTTGCCGCGCAGTCCGGGGGGCGCGGGCAGCAGTGCGGCCGCGGCGCCGAGGAGCGGGCCGACGACGATGAACGCGAGAAGGAACTGCATCACGGACTCGCTGATATCGATCACGGCTCAGGACCCCGCGTTTACGTTGGACAGGACGACGGCGGCGAGCGCCAGGACGACTGAGCCGGCGAGCAGCACGCTCAGATAGGTCTGCACATTGCCGGTCTGGGCACGGCGGACCGCGGCGCCCAGCCAGCGCGCTCCGGTGCCGGAGCCGTTCACATAGGTGTCGACGACCTCACGGTCGAGGAAGGCGACCAGCTTCGCCGCCGCCCGGACAGGGCGTACGAAGAGCGTGGAGTAGACGGCGTCGATGTGGAAGCCGACGGCCGCGTGGCGGTGCAGCCGGCCGAGGAGGACCCGGCCGGGGTCGGCCGGGTCGGCAGCGGCCGCGACATTGCCGTAGAGCGGGGTGTGGGCGGCGATGGCCTCGGCCTCCGCGGCGGCGGGTGACTCGTCGGGGTGGGCGGTGGCGGTGTCCATGGGGATGGGGGCGGTGGCCGCCTTGTAGCGCAGGGAGCGCCAGGCGGCGTAGGTGATCAGTCCGCCCGCCACGGCGATGCCGGTGCCGAGTACGGCGGTGGTGACGGTCGGGGCGAGGCTGTGGCCGTCGAACCAGCCGGCGATCGCGCCGACGGTCAGGCCCAAGCCGAGGGAGGGGACGGCCAGGAGCCAGAGCACGCCGTTCATGACGAGGGGCTCCCTTCCGTGGTCGGGGGCTTCGACGCCCCTGCCGTGGAAGGCGAGCAGCCACAGTCGGGTGGCGTACGCGGCGGTGAGGAGTGCGGTGAGCAGTCCGGCGACCAGCACGGTCCAGCCCGCGGCGGTGGGTGCGAGGTCGGTGTCGCCGAACGCCGTGTGCTCGGCGGCCACGAGGACGGCTTCCTTGGAGAAGAAGCCGGCGAAAGGAGGAATGGCGGCGAGCGCGAGGAGGGCGACGGTCATCGTCCAGTACGCGTCGGGGACGCGCTTGGCGAGGCCGGTCATCCGGGACATCGCGGCCAGCGAGTTGGTGCCGGCGGCGTGGATGACGACGCCGGCGGCGAGGAAGAGCAGGGCCTTGAAGGCTCCGTGGGACAGGAGGTGGAAGACGGCGGCGCCGCGGTCGCCCACGGCCAGGGCGCCGGTCATATAGCCGAGCTGGCCGATGGTCGAGTAGGCGAGGACGCGCTTGATGTCGTCCTGGGCGAGGGCTGCGAGCGCCGAGCCGACCATCGTGACCGCGGCCATCACGGCGAGGACGACGAGGGCCGCGGCGGAGGCGGTGAACACCGGAAGGAGCCGGGCGATGAAGTAGACGCCGGCGGCGACCATGGTCGCGGCGTGGATCAGCGCGGAGACGGGGGTGGGGCCCGCCATCGCGTCGGGGAGCCAGGTGTGCAGCGGGAACTGCGCCGACTTGCCGGCCACCCCCGCGAGGAGCAGCAGCGCGATCAGGGTGGGGTGGTCGAGGGACCCGGTGGCGACGGCGCCGAGCACTCCGGTGATGCGGAAGGTGCCGGCGTCGGCGGCCAGCGCGAACAGGCCGATCAGGAAGGGCACGTCGCCGAGCTTGGTGACGAGGAAGGCCTTGAGGGAGGCGGCGCGGGCCTCGGGCGTCTCCCAGTAGTGGCCGACCAGGAAGTACGAGCAGATGCCCATGATCTCCCAGCCGACCAGCAGCACCATCAGATCGCCCGAGTAGACGACGAGGAGCATCGCGGAGGTGAACAGGGACACGAGCGCCGCGTAGGAGGGATAGCGCGGGTCGTCGCGGAGATAGCCCGTGGAGTACAGCTGGACGCAGGTGGCGACGACCCCGACCAGGACGGCGACGAGGACGGCGAAGCCGTCGAGGTACAGGGCGAGGTCGATGGGGACCGAGCCGGTGGGCGTGAGCTGGGTGGCCGCGTCGATCGGGGCGCCGCCGCCCTGGCGGACGGCGACGGCGACGGCGAGCGCGGCCGCGCCGAGGGTCGGCAGGACGGCGAGCGGGCGGACGAAGCCAGGGGCGGTCCTGCCCAGGAGGAGTCCGGCCGCGGCGCCGAGGAAGGGAAGGAGGGGGACGAGTACGGCGAGGGTGGTCGTGGTCACGCGGCGGCCTCGGCCTTCTGCGCCGCAGCGGCGGGTGCGGGGCCGGTTCCGGGGCCGTCGCCTCGGCCCTCGGCCGTGTCCCGGAGCTTGTCGACGTCGGAGGTTCCGCGGTTGCGGTACACCATCAGGACGATCGCCAGGCCGATGCCGATCTCGGCTGCCGCGATGGCGATGGTGAAGAGGGTCAGCGCCTGGCCCGCGTGCAGGGTGTCGCGGAGCCAGACGTCGAAGGCCACGAGGTTGAGGTTGACGGCGTTGAGCATCAGCTCGACGGACATCAGCACGAGGATGGCGTTGCGGCGGGCGAGCACGCCGTACAGCCCGGTGCAGAAGAGGAGGACGGCCAGCACGGCGGGATAGACGAGGTGCATCAGCGCTTCCCCTCGGGGTCCTTGGCGTTCCTGCGGGACAGGACGATCGCGCCGACGAGGGCGGCCAGCAGCAGCACGGACAGCGCCTCGAAGGGCAGCACCCAGTGCCGGAAGATGATCTCGCCGGACACCCTGGTGGACCCTTGGGCCGGTCCGTCCAGGTCGATCCAGGTCGTGCGGAACGCATCGACGACCACCCAGACCAGGGCGGCCGCCGCGGCGACGGCGACGGCGAGGGCGGCCCAGCGGTTGCCGGAGTCGGCGTCCGGTGAGCGGCCGATGGGGGCCTTGGTGAGCATCAGCCCGAAGAGAAGGAGGACGACGACGGAACCGACGTAGATCAGTACCTGTACCCAGGCGATGAACTCCGCGGTCAGCAGCAGGTACTCGACGGCGATGCCGCCGAGCGCCACGACCAGCCAGAGGGCGGCGTGCACCAGCTGCTTGGAGGTGACCGTGACGACGGCCGCGCCGAAAGTGGCGAGGCCGACGAGGAGGAAGGCGATCTCGACGCCGGTCGGGGAGAGGAAGCCCTGCTCCCCGGTCGCGGCGACGGGCGCGTGGGCCAGCGCGGCGGCGAGCGTCATGCGTCTTCTCCCTCGGCGGGAGGCCGCCCGGCCTGCTCCTGCGCGGCGGCGAGCTTCTCTGCGGCCTTGCGGGCTGCGGCGACCTCCTTGGGTTCCTCGGCCCTCGGGTCGAGGGCGGGCGGCGCGGGCACCGTCCACATCCACTCACGGAGCTTGTCGCGCTCATGGGTGAGCTCGCGGATGTCCGTCTCCGCGTACTCGAACTCCGGCGACCAGAACAGCGCGTCGAAAGGACACACCTCGATGCAGATGCCGCAGTACATGCACAGGGCGAAGTCGATCGCGAAGCGGTCCAGCACATTGCGGCTGCGCTCGCGGCCGCCGGGGGCCGCCGGGGGGACGGTCTCCTTGTGGGAGTCGATGTAGATGCACCAGTCGGGGCACTCGCGGGCGCACAGCATGCAGACCGTGCAGTTCTCCTCGAACAGGCCGATCACACCGCGGGTACGGGGCGGCAGTGCGGGCTGGGCGTCCGGGTAGTGCGCCGTGTGGGACTTCCGCGTCATGGTGCGGAGGGTGACGGCGAGGCCCTTGGCCAGGCCGCTGCCGGGGATGCGGGAACGCGGCTGCTGGGCCGACGGGGTCGGCCGGGGGGAAGCGGTCACGACTGGATCACCACCTTCACGACGCCGGTGAGGGCGATCTGGGCGAGGGCGAGCGGAACGAGGGTCGTCCAGGCGAGCTTCTGCAGCTGGTCCTCGCGCATCCGCGGATAGCTCACCCGCAGCCAGATGACGATGAAAGCGAGCACGGCCGTCTTGAGCAGGGTCCACACCCAGCCCAGGCCGTCGGCTCCGAACGGGCCGTGCCAGCCTCCGAGGAACAGGACGGCAGTCAGACCGCACAGGATGACGATGCCCGCGTACTCGGCGAGGAGGAAGAGGGCGAAACGCAGCCCGGTGTACTCGGTGTAGGCGCCGAAGATGATCTCGGAGTCGGCGACCGGCATGTCGAACGGCGGGCGCTGGAGTTCGGCGAGGCCCGCGACGAAGAACACCAGAGCGCCGACGATCTGCCAGGGCAGCCACCACCACTCGAAGGCATCCAGGATGCCGACCAGCGAGACCGTGCCCGCCGCCATCGCCACGGAGGCGGCGGCGAGCAGCATCGGCAGCTCATACGCGAGCAGCTGGGCGGCGGTGCGCAGACCGCCGAGAAGGGAGAACTTGTTGGCCGAGGCCCAGCCCGCCATGAGCGAACCGAGCACCCCGACGCCCATCACGGCGAGGACGAAGAAGATACCCGCGTCGATGACCTGGCCGACCGCTCCCTCACCGGGTCCGATCGGGATCGCGACGAGCACGAGGAGATACGGCAGCAGCGCGACGGCGGGAGCGAGCTGGAAGATACGGCGGTCGGCGCCCGCCGGGACCACGTCCTCCTTCTGCGCGAACTTCACGCCGTCCGCGACGAGCTGCGCCCAGCCGTGGAAGCCGCCGGCGTACATGGGGCCCACCCGGCCCTGCATATGGGCCATCACCTTGTGTTCGGTCTGCCCGATGAGCAGGGGGAACACCAGGAACACGGCGAAGACGACGAGCAGCCGGAGGGCGACGTCGAGAGCGTCGTTCACGCGGGGTCGCCTCCGGCGGTCTCGTCCGGCCGGCTGTCGGACCCGTCGGCGGGCCCGGTCGTCGGCCGGGGGTCAGGAGTGGTGTCGGGCGCGTTCGCCCCGGGGGACTCGCCGGCCCCGGGCCGGGCGGTCGCCGCCTTGTCAGGGGCGTCTGCCTTGTCAGGGGCGTCTGCCTCGTCGGGAGCATCGGCCTTGTCAGGAGCATCGGCCTTGTCAGGAGCATCGGCCTTGTCAGGAACGTCGACCGCCGGCTCGTCCGAGGCGTCCGGCTCGTCCGAGGCGGGACCTTCGGCGGACGTCTCGTCGAAGGCGGGGCGGGCATGGTGCCAGGGCGCGTCGGAGCTCCGGGTACGCGCGGGCACGGCCGGGGCAGCCGGGGCGCCTGGAGCCTCGCCCCCGGACGCCTGCGCATCGCGGGCGGCCCTCGGCTCAGCGGGCTGCGCCTCAGGTGCCCCTGCCTCGGCCGGCTGCGGCTCATGCGTCGGGCGCTGGGAGGCGGAGCCTGCCGAGGCGCTGCGCGCCCGCCGGGGCGCGGCGGCAGGGGTGGCGGAGGCTGCGGACGGTTCGCGCTGCGTGGCCGAGCCCTCGCTCACGCTGCGGGCGCGGCGCGCAGGCGCTGCCGGAGCGTCGGGGGTCTGGCCGGCCGAGCCCTCGCCCGCGGTGCGGGTGCGGCGCGCTGGCCGTTCGCCCGCGGCACGCGCGGCACGTGCAGGGCGCGCCGGGGCCGGGGGAAGCTGTCCCTTGAGGGGGCCCCACTCGTTCGGGTCGGGCACACCCGGCGGCAGCATCTGACGGCGCTTCGGCCCCCCGTGCGCTGCGCCCGCCGCCGGCTCCCCCGGCTCCTTGGCCCCAGGCCATGCCTTCGCCACACGCGCCGCCAGCACGAAGTCCTTGCGCAGCGGATGTCCCTCAAAGCCTTCGGGGAGCAGCAGCGGCACCAGATGCGGATGGCCGGTGAACTCGACGCCGAACATCTCGTGCGTCTCCCGCTCGTGCCATTCCGCGCCCGCGTAGACGCCAACCGCCGTCGGCAGCTCGGGCGACTCGTGGGGCACGGTCGTCCGCACCAGGAGGCGGCGTACCTCCCCGCCCTCGACGGCGGCGACATGGGCGCAGATCCGGAAGCCGACGCCCGGCTCGTCGACGGCGCTCAGCCAGTCGAAGTAGGTGCAGCCCAGCTCGTCACGGGCGGTCCGGAGGGCGGAGATCCAGGAGCCGGCGGGGACGTCGACGGTCAGCAGGTCGTAGGCGTGCTCGGCCGCAGCCTCCTCGCCGAAGATCTCGGCGGCGGCGTCGGGGAGCCGGTCGTAGCCGTTCACCGCGTCTCCTCCTCCGAGGTCGCGGCGTCGGGGTCGGCGTCGGCGGACTGCGCCGGCGCGGGCGGCGCTACGAGGCCGCTGCGCAGCTCGCCCACCGAGGCCCGCTCGCCGGCGCCATGGCCGTACCGCTCGCCGAGCGACTCACGGGCGATCTTCTCCTGGAGCTTGAGGATGCCCTGGAGGAGCGCCTCGGGGCGGGGCGGGCAGCCGGGCACGTACACGTCGACCGGGATGATCTGGTCGACGCCCTTGGTGACGGAGTACGAGTCCCAGTAGGGGCCGCCGCAGTTCGAGCAGGCGCCGAAGGAGATGACGTACTTCGGCTCGGGCATCTGCTCGTACAGCCGCTTCACGGCCGGGGCCATCTTGTCCGTCACCGTGCCGGAGACGACCATCAGGTCGGCCTGGCGCGGCCCGGGTGCGAAGGGGATCACGCCGAGGCGGATGAAGTCATGGCGGGCCATCGACGCCGCGATGAACTCGATGGCGCAGCAGGCGAGGCCGAAGTTGAACACCCACAGGCTGTAGCGGCGGCCCCAGTTCAGGACCACCTTCATCGGTTCCGGGGCCAGCCGGGCGAGCGCGCCGAGCCGTCCCCTGCCTGCGGCGGGGGCGCGCCCGGGGTCGGGCAGGTCGACGGGGGTCGGGGTCACGTCCATGTCAGGACCCCCTTCTTGTACGCGTAGAGCAGTCCCACGGCCAGGAAGCCGAGGAAGATGAACATCTCAACCAGCGTCGTCGCACCGTATCCGGCAGCGGCGAAGACGGTCGACCAGGGGAAGAGGAAGATCGAGTCGACAGCGAAGATCACATACAGAAACGAGTAGACGTAGTAGCGGACCTGGGTGTGGGCCCAGCCCTCCCCCACCGGGTCGACGCCGCACTCGTACGTCAGCAGCTTCTCCTGCGTGGGCACGACGGGCCGCAGCAGCCGCCCCGCACCGAAGGCCACGGCGACGAACAGCACGCCGATGAGCACGAGCAGCCCGACGACCGAGTAGCTCTGGAAGTACTCCGCCGCGAGCACGGTCGACACGGTCGGTTCCGGCACGTCAGCCCCTCGCTTCCTGACCTCGTTGGGCACTCTGTTCGACGATCTGTACGGACGGGAGTCTAGGCCCTGCTAAAGAGACCGTAAGCAGGCGTCTCACGCATCGGTGGGGTTATCCCCACCCGCCCCCACCCCATGTACCCCATGGTGCGCCCCGGATACGGCCGTGGATGCTGTCGGGTATGACCGTGAACACCTCCGTTCCCGACCACGACCGGCTGCCGCCCGCCCGCCTCGCCTATGACGGCCGCACCTGGCGGGAAATCGCGCATCAGCTGGCGAATCTGCCGGTGGCGCTCATCGGATTCGTCTACGTGGCATTCATGATTTTCACCGGC
Source organism: Streptomyces sp. MUM 178J (assembly GCF_022414575.1). Taxonomy (GTDB): domain Bacteria; phylum Actinomycetota; class Actinomycetes; order Streptomycetales; family Streptomycetaceae; genus Streptomyces; species Streptomyces chengmaiensis. The sequence goes on from NZ_JADWYQ010000005.1 coordinate 103,073, forward strand.
GTCGGGCTGTCAGTGACGGTGGTCGGACTGCCGTGGCTGGCGCTCGGCCTCGCCGGGGCGCGGCTGGCCGGCAGGGCGGAGCGCGCCCGGGCGCGGGCGCTGCTGGAGGTGCGGGTCGACGAGCCGAGCGGTCTCGGCGCGCTGCCGCGCAAGGGCGGGCTCCTCCCCTGGATGTGGCTGCGGCTGAAGGATCCGGTGGGCTGGCGGAGCGTCCTTTACTGCCTCGTCCGGCTGCCGTGGGGGGTGCTGACGTTCGGCGTCACGCTGGCGGGGCTGTTCGTGCTGTGGCCGGTGCTGCCGTTCCTGGTGCGCGGGATGGCCAACCTCGACCGGGCGATGGTGCGCGGGCTGCTCGGCCCCTCCGACGAGCTGGAGCGGCGGATCGCGGAGCTGGAGTCGGACCGGGGAGTCGTCGTCGACACCGCCGCGGCCGATCTACGGCGCATCGAACGCAACCTCCACGACGGCGCACAGGCCCGCCTCGTGGCCCTCGCCATGGACCTCGGCCTGGCCAAGGAGAAGCTCCTCGACGACCCGGACGCCGCAGCGGCGATGGTGGACGAGGCCCACGGCGAGGTGAAGCTGGCACTCCAGGAACTGCGCGACCTCGCCCGCGGCATCCACCCCGCCGTCCTGACCGACCGCGGCCTGGACGCCGCGCTGTCCGCGGTGGCGTCGCGGTGTACGGCCGCGGTGCGGGTGACGGTCGATCTGGAGCAGCGGCCGGCGGAGGCGATCGAGGGAATCGCCTACTTCACCGTCTCCGAGCTTCTGCAGAACGTCAGCAAGCACGCGCAGGCCTCCCGCGCCTCCGTCGACGTCTGGCGCGCCGGCGACCGCCTGATGCTCCAGATCCAGGACGACGGCCGGGGCGGGGCGCGGATCGACGGCGGCACGGGGATGGCGGGGCTCGCGGAGCGGCTGGACGCGGTCGACGGGCTGTTCGTCCTGGACTCTCCGGAGGGCGGGCCGACGGTGGTGACGGCGGAGCTGCCGTGGCGCTCACGCGGGGCGGGTGGGTGACGCCGGGCCCCTGGGGCTCCGTCCCGGCCCCCGGTTTCCAGGGGCTCAGCCTCTGGTCCCGCGCCTCGAACTCCCCGGCCTTCGTCCGGGGAGTTCCCCCGGAGGTACCCCCGGAGGCGCCTGGGGCACCCCCGGGGGCCCCACGGAGGTGACCCAGGCGGGGCTTGATTCGGGCGGCGCGATGCCCCGGGCTCCGCTCCTCGATCTCCCCAAGCTGCCTCCCTCGGACTCCGTCCGGGGGTGCCCGTAGAGGTGCCTCTGGGGCACCCCCACGGAGGTGACCCAGGCGGGGCCGGAAATTCCAGCCCCGTCCGGGGCTGCCCAGCGGCACCTTTCGGACGAAGTCCGGGGAGATTGAGGACACGGCCGAAGGCCGCACCGGGGGCCTGGGGGCCGAGACCCCCGGTGACGGGAAGGGGGTGGGGTGGGGAAAACCCCCGCCCAAGACGGAGAGCCCCCTCATGGTGTCCATGGCCTGAGCGCCGCAGGCTGGTGGACATGAGGAGAGCCGAGCCGACGACCCCGTATTCCACCGCCCCCGACGCGCCCCGCGCGCACGCGCTGCCGCCCGCCGTCCGCGCACCGCTGGAGGGGCGGACGTGGCGGGAGTTCGGGTATCTGCTGGTGGGCCTGCCGGTGAGTGTCGTGTTCTTCGTGTTCGCGGTGACGGCGGTGTCCCTGGGCGCCGGACTGCTGATCACGTTTCTCGGGGTCCCGATCCTCGCCGCGGGGCTCGCCGGATGCCGGGCGCTCGGGGTGGCGGAGCGGGCCCGGGCGCGGGCGCTGCTGCGGGCCGAGGTCGCAGATCCGGCACCGCTGCGGCCGGCCCGGAACAGCCTCATGGCATGGGTGGGCGCTGTCCTCAAGAGCGGAGCGTCCTGGCGGCATCTGCTCTACGCCCTGCTGCACTTCCCCTGGGCGGTGTTCGCGTTCTGCGTCTCCGTGACGTTCTGGCTCTACGGCTGGGCGGCGCTGGCATACCCGCTGTGGCGGTGGGTGTTCCCGCGCTATCTGGACCAGCCCGGCATCGCGCTCTACGGCGATTCGAGCGGGCGGCAGCTCTACGCCGACACTCCGTTCGAGATCGGCGCCGTCTCCGCCGTCGGGCTGCTGCTCGTCCTGGTCACCCCCTGGATCATCCGGGGGCTCACGACGGTGGACCGGCTCCTGGTGACCGGGCTGCTCGGCCCCTCGCGTCTGGACAGCCGGGTCGTCGAGCTGGAGTCGGACCGGGGAGTCGTCGTCGACACCGCCGCGGCCGATCTACGGCGCATCGAACGCGACCTCCACGACGGCGCACAGGCCCGCCTCGTGGCCCTCGCCATGGACCTCGGCCTGGCCAAGGAGAAGCTCCTCGACGACCCGGACACCGCAGCGGCGATGGTGGACGAGGCCCACGGCGAGGTGAAGCTGGCACTCCAGGAACTGCGCGACCTCGCCCGCGGCATCCACCCCGCCGTCCTGACCGACCGCGGCCTGGACGCCGCGCTGTCCGCGGTCGCCTCCCGCTGCACCGTGCCGGTGACCGTGGAAGTGGATCTGCCGGCCAGGCCCGTGCCCGCGATCGAGGGAATCGCCTACTTCACCGTCTCCGAGCTTCTGCAGAACGTCAGCAAGCACGCGCAGGCCTCCCGCGCCTCCGTCGACGTCTGGCGCGCCGGCGACCGCCTGATGCTCCAGATCCAGGACGACGGCCGGGGCGGGGCCGCGGTGGGGCGGGGCGGGGAGAGCAGCGGGCTGGCGGGACTCGCGGAGCGGCTGGACGCGGTCGACGGCGTCCTGGTCGTGGACTCTCCCCCGGGCGGCCCGACCGCCGTCACCGCCGAGCTCCCGTGGCGCGGCCGGGCTGCCGGTCGCCCGCGCGGCTGACCGCGGCACCCGGCCGGAGGGCCGGAGGGCCGACCAGTCCGCCCCACATCAGCCGACCGGTCCGCATGCCGGCCCACCTGCCCGTCTGCCTGCCCGTCTGCCAGCCGACCCGGTCCGACCGCCGACCCGTCGTCTGCAGTCCCGGCACGTCCGCCGGCCGGTCTGCACCCCGGCCCGCCCGCCCGGCCGGCCACGGGACGAGCCGCCCGCAGAGCGCACCGACGAGCGGAACGTCCCCTACCGCCGCCCCGCCCCGCAAAGACGCCCGCTCCCGCCCCCGACCTGGGATGCTTGTCAGGCAGACACGGCAGACACGCCGGAGAAGCAGACACGCCGGAGAACAAGCACACAGCGAGTACACAGGGGGCAGCGCGTCGTGGAGGACCGGGACAGGGTGAGCGTGGTCATCGCCGAGGATTCCGTACTGCTCCGGGAGGGGCTCACCCGGCTGCTGACCGACCGCGGGCATGACGTCGTCGCCGGCGTCGGCGACGCGGACGCGCTGATCAAGATCGTGGGCGACCTCGCCGCCCGGGACGCGCTGCCGGACGTCGTCGTGGCCGACGTGCGGATGCCGCCCACGCACACCGACGAGGGCGTCCGCGCCGCGGTGCGGCTGCGCCGGGAGCACCCCGGCATCGGGGTGCTGGTGCTGTCCCAGTACGTCGAGGAGGAGTACGCCACCGAGCTGATCGCCGGCAACAGCCGGGGCGTCGGCTATCTCCTCAAGGACCGGGTCGCCGAGGTCCGCGAGTTCGTGGACGCCGTCGTACGGGTCGCGGGCGGCGGCACGGCCCTCGACCCCGAGGTGGTGGCCCAGCTGCTCGGCCGCAGCCGCAAACAGGACGTGCTGGCCGGTCTCACACCCCGCGAGCGCGAGGTCCTCGGTCTGATGGCCGAGGGCCGGACGAACTCCGCGGTCGCCAGGCAGCTCGTCGTCAGCGACGGCGCGGTGGAGAAGCACGTCAGCAATATCTTCCTCAAGCTCGGGCTCTCCCCGAGTGACGGGGATCACCGGCGTGTACTGGCCGTGCTGACCTATTTGAACTCCTAATCGGCTGACATCCTGTCAGGTGTCGAGTCAGTCACAAGCAAGTCGGCAGTCCTACAACCGAAGAATGAGCGGGGGGCGTCTTTTCCAGCAGGACCGCAGCAACCCGAGGGGCGAGTCAACCGTGACAAACCAGGGCGACACGACGTCTCAAAAGGATGTCCACCATATGAGCGGTCCAAGGAAGGCCCCCCTTGCCGACGTAGGGTTGGCCCGGCACGGCCGATGGGCCGGCCGGGCCCGAGCAGCCGCCTCGAGGGAGGTCCAGTTCAGTGACCAGCCAGGTCAGTAGCCCAGTGGAGCAGACCGACGACCCGGAGAAGAGGGCCGACGACGCCCAAAAGGCGCGGTCCCGTCCGGATGGCGAGACGGTCGTGGGCGGGCAGCTTCCGCCCGGTGAGGGTGGCGAGAAGGAGGTCCGCCGACTGGACCGGGTGATCATCCGGTTCGCCGGCGACTCCGGCGACGGCATGCAGCTCACCGGGGACAGGTTCACCTCGGAGACCGCTTCCTTCGGAAACGATCTCTCCACGCTGCCGAACTTCCCGGCCGAGATCCGCGCCCCCGCCGGCACGCTGCCCGGCGTGTCGTCGTTCCAGCTCCACTTCGCCGACCACGACATCCTCACCCCCGGCGACGCGCCGAACGTGCTCGTGGCGATGAACCCGGCCGCGCTCAAGGCGAACATCGGCGATGTGCCGCGCGGCGGCGAGGTGATCGTCAACACGGACGAGTTCGCCAAGCGGGCGATGGCGAAGGTCGGCTATGAGACCTCCCCCCTCGAGGACGGCTCGCTGGACGGCTACCAAGTGCATCCGGTGCCGCTGACGACCCTGACCATCGAGGCGCTGAAGGAGTTCGGGCTCTCCCGCAAGGAGGCCGAGCGGAGCAAGAACATGTTCGCGCTCGGGCTGCTGTCGTGGATGTACCACCGGCCGACGGAGGGCACGGAGTCCTTCCTGCGGTCGAAGTTCGCCAAGAAGCCGCAGATCGCGGAGGCGAACATCGCCGCGTTCCGCGCCGGCTGGAACTTCGGCGAGACGACCGAGGATTTCGCCGTCTCCTATGAGGTCGCCCCGGCGGGTTCGGCCTTCCCCACGGGCACATACCGCAACATCTCCGGGAACCTGGCCCTGTCCTACGGGCTGATCACCGCGTCCCGCCAGGCGGACCTGCCGCTCTTCCTCGGCTCGTACCCGATCACCCCGGCCTCCGACATCCTGCACGAGCTGAGCAAGCACAAGAACTTCGGCGTGCGCACCTTCCAGGCCGAAGACGAGATCGCCGGCATCGGCGCCGCACTCGGCGCGGCCTTCGGCGGTTCGCTGGCGGTGACGACCACCTCCGGGCCGGGAGTGGCGCTGAAGTCCGAGACGATCGGGCTCGCGGTCTCGCTGGAGCTGCCGCTGCTGATCGTGGACATCCAGCGCGGCGGCCCCTCGACCGGCCTGCCGACCAAGACGGAGCAGGCGGACCTGCTGCAGGCGATGTACGGGCGCAACGGCGAGGCCCCGGTCCCGGTGGTCGCGCCCCGCACGCCGGCCGACTGCTTCGACGCGGCGCTCGAGGCCGCCCGGATCGCCCTGGCCTACCGGACTCCGGTGTTCCTGCTCTCCGACGGCTACCTCGCCAACGGCTCCGAGCCCTGGCGCATCCCCGACCTCGACGAACTGCCCGACCTGCGGGTTCAGTTCGCCACCGCCCCCAACCACACCACCGAGGACGGCGCCGAGGTCTTCTGGCCGTACAAGCGCGATCCGAAGACGCTGGCGCGCCCCTGGGCGGTGCCCGGCACTCCCGGCCTGGAGCACCGCATCGGCGGGATCGAGAAGCAGGACGGCACCGGCAACATCTCGTACGACCCCGCCAACCACGACTTCATGGTGCGCACCCGCCAGGCCAAGGTCGACGGCGTCGAGGTGCCCGACCTCGCCGTCGACGACCCGGACGGCGCACAGACGCTGGTGCTCGGCTGGGGGTCCACATACGGCCCGATCACCGCGGCGGTGCGCAGGCTCCGCAAGGAGGGCCTGCCGATCGCGCAGGCCCATCTGCGCCATGTCAACCCGTTCCCGAGGAATCTCGGGGAGGTGCTCGGGCGCTACCGCAAGGTGGTCGTCCCCGAGATGAACCTCGGCCAGCTCGCCACCCTCATCCGGGCGAGGTATCTGGTCGACGCCCACAGCTACAACCAGGTCAACGGCATGCCGTTCAAGGCCGAGCAGCTCGCTTCGGCGCTCAAGGAGGCCATCAATGACTGAGACAGCGTCTTCTCTGCTGTCCCTGGTGCCCAAGGCCGAGGCCAGGCAGTCCATGAAGGACTTCAAGTCGGACCAGGAGGTCCGCTGGTGCCCCGGCTGCGGCGACTATGCGATCCTCGCCGCCGTACAGGGCTTCATGCCCGAACTCGGCCTGGCGAAGGAGAACATCGTCTTCGTCTCCGGAATCGGCTGCTCGTCCCGCTTCCCGTACTACATGAACACCTACGGGATGCACTCCATCCACGGCCGCGCCCCCTCGATCGCGACCGGACTCGCGGCCTCGCGCCGCGATCTGTCCGTCTGGGTCGTCACCGGTGACGGCGACGCGCTCTCCATCGGCGGCAACCATCTGATCCACGCGCTGCGGCGGAACGTCAACCTCAAGATCCTGCTGTTCAACAACCGGATCTACGGGCTGACGAAGGGGCAGTACAGCCCCACCTCCGAGCTGGGCAAGGTCACCAAGTCGACGCCGATGGGGTCGCTGGACGCCCCCTTCAACCCCGTCTCGCTGGCGCTCGGAGCCGAAGCCTCCTTCGTCGCCCGCACCGTCGACTCCGACCGCAAGCACCTCACCGAGGTGCTGCGCCAGGCGGCCGACCACCCGGGGACCGCGCTGGTGGAGATCTACCAGAACTGCAATATCTTCAACGACGGCGCGTTCGAGGTCCTCAAGGACAAGCAGCAGGCCCAGGAGGCGGTCATCCGCCTGGAGCACGGGCAGCCGATCCGCTTCGGCGCGGACGGCGAGAAGGGCGTCGTCCGGGACCCGGAGACCGGTGATCTGGCCATCGTCGCCGTCACCCCGGAGAACGAGTCGCGGATCCTCGTCCATGACGCGCACGCCGCCAGCCCCACCACGGCCTTCGCGCTCTCCCGCCTCACCGACCCCGACACGCTGCACCACACGCCCATCGGCGTGCTGCGCAGCGTGCAGCGGCCGGTGTACGACACGCTGATGGCCGATCAGCTCGACTCGGCCATCGAGCAGAACGGCAAGGGCGATCTGGCCGCACTGCTCGCCGGAGGCGACACCTGGACGGTCGTCGGCTGACGCCCGGGCGGAGGCCGCGCCGAGCAAGGAGACCACGCCGAACAAGGGGTGCGGGACCCGGTCCCGCACCCCTTGGCGTCTTCCGCGGCAGGTCCGGCTTGGCGTCTTCCGCGGCAGGTTCGGCTCCCGGTCGGCGACCGCCGTACGAACGTCATGACCGTATGCCGATACGGGCATGACTTCCGCGCGTGCGACGCGTACCTTCATCCAGGGTTGGCGCACGCAGGGCGGGAGGTCCAGTGACATCGCAGAGTGAGCAGCGGGCGGGTCTGCTGTACGGGATCGGGGCCTATGGGATGTGGGGCCTGGTCCCGCTCTTCTGGCCGCTGCTGAAGCCGTCCGGGGCGCTGGAGATCCTCGCCCACCGCATGGTTTGGTCGCTTGTGTTCGTGGCCCTGGCGCTGCTGGCGCTGCGACGCTGGAGCTGGGCGCGCGAGCTGATACGCGCCCCGCGCAAGCTGGGGCTCCTCACCCTCGCCGCAACCGTGATCACGGTCAACTGGGGGGTGTACATCTGGGCGGTCAACTCCGGCCAGGTCGTCGAGGCGTCGCTCGGCTACTTCATCAACCCGTTGGTCACCATCGCCATGGGCGTGCTGCTGCTGAAGGAGCGGCTGCGTCCGGCGCAGTGGGCGGCCGTCGCCGTCGGCTTCGCGGCGGTGCTGGTGCTGGCGGTCGGATACGGCCGGCCGCCGTGGATCTCCCTGATCCTCGCGTTCTCCTTCGCCTGCTACGGACTGATCAAGAAGCGGGTGAACATCGGCGGGCTTGAATCGCTGGCGGCCGAGACGGCCGTCCAGTTCCTTCCGGCGCTCGGCTTTCTGCTCTGGCTCGGAGCGGACGGCTCGCTGTCGTTCGGCGCACACGGCGCGGTGCACGCCTCGCTGCTCGCCGCGACCGGCCTGGTGACGGCGCTGCCGCTGATCTGCTTCGGCGCGGCGGCGATCCGGGTGCGGCTCTCCACCCTGGGGCTGCTCCAGTATCTGGCTCCGGTCTTCCAGTTCCTGCTGGGCGTCTGGTACTTCCACGAGGCGATGCCGCCGGAGCGGTGGGCGGGCTTCGCCCTTGTCTGGCTGGCGCTCACGGTGCTGACCTGGGATGCCCTGCGCACGGCCCGTCGTAACCGCGCGGAGGCCGAGCGACTGGCGGCGGCGCACACAGAGCAGGCGCGCACCGAGCAGACGCACACCGAGCAGGCCCGCGTCGAGCCGAAGGAGGCGAAGGGGGCGAAGGGGGCGAAGGAGGAAGGGCCTTACGCCCCGGCGTCGACGCCCAGTGCCTGAACCACCTCGGCCATGACGCGCTTGTAGTGCGCACGCCGCCGCTCCCGCTCGGCGGCGTCCGCCAGGTGCTCCTGGTGGAATCGGAGCACGCTCCGCCCGCCCGGGGCCGCGGAAACGGTGACCTGCACCGTGGTCGGGCCGCAGGTCAGCCGGATGCGGTCGCCGGGGCGGAAGCCGCGCACCTCGCCGCGGTACCCGTCCCGGGTCTCGTACGACTCCCCCTTCTCACACGGCAGCGCACCGCCGCGCAGCTCGCCGAGCCAGAGGGCGACGCCCGCGGGGCTCGCGATGAAGTCCCACACCTCGGACGGCGGCAGGGACAGGGTCCTGGAGACCCCGATCTCCCAGCCGGCGTCCCGGGTGAGCCCGACGGGTGCGGCGCTGCGTGTCGGCGTCCCTCGTGTCGGCGTCCCTCGTGTCGGCTTCCCTCGCGTCATGACGCTGCTCCTTTCGTGCCCTCGATGCCGTCTGCGCCTGCCGTGCCGTCCACGCCTTCCGCGCTCTGCCCGGCTTCCCCGTGTTCGGGGTCTTCGGCCTGCCGGGCACGGTGTGCCCGGACCTTGCTGCGGTTGCCGCAGTTCTCCATCGCGCACCAGCGACGGCGGCCCGGCCGTGAGGTGTCGACGAAGAGCAGATAGCAGTCGTGCGCGCCGCACTGGCGGATGCGGTGCGCATACGGCCCGGTCAGCAACTCGATCGCATCACGCGCCACGGCGGACAGAAGCTGTGCGCCGCCGGCCCCCGGCGCCCAGCCGCGTACGCCCCCGGTCGTGATCAGCGGGACGGGCGGGGGGACGGCGGCCGCGGCGTTGACCCTCCCCAGGTCGAGGGAGGCCGGCGGACTGCCCTGCACCCGCCCCTCGACCAGCCGCCACAGCGCATTGCGCAGGTCGCGCGCCGCCATGACCTCCTCCGGCGACACGACCGGGGCCAGCCCGTCGGGCAGCCTGCTCTCCTCCGCCCAGCGCACCAGGTCGGCGGGTTCGTGCAGCGACTCGTACCGCGCATATGCCCCGGGGCCGCCCGTGGGCAGCAGCTCAAGGCAGAGCGCCCCCGGGTCGAAGCGATAGGGACGGCCTTCCGGAGTGTTCAGGGTCAGCCCTCTTGCCACCTCACTCATGAAACCAGTATAACTGGTTACATGACCGCAGTGCACTGGAAACTCGTGATCGACAGCACCGACCCGCACGCCCAGGCCGACTTCTGGGCCGCGGCCCTCGACTATGCGCGGGAGGACCACAGCGTGCTCATCGAGCAGCTGCGCGGCTCGGGCCGCCTGCCCGAAGGGGCGACAGTCGCATCGCACGGCCGTCCGGCCTGGCGGGATTACGCCGCCGTCCGCCATCCGGACGATCCATATGACGAGGTGACCGGCGTCGGCCTGGGCCGCAGGCTCCTCTTCCAACGCGTCCCGGAGCCCAGGCCGGAGACCAAGAACCGGCTCCACCTCGATCTGCATGTCGGCCAGGAGCGGCGAGAGGCCGAGGTCGCACGACTGGAGGGACTGGGGGCGCGGGTGCTGTACCGGATCGACGAGCCGATGGGGGCCTGGGCGACGATGTCCGACCCGGAAGGCAATGAATTCTGCGTGGAATGAACCTGCCGCGAATCCGTCCGCTATATGAACATTGCTGACCGGTTTCCGCCCTTGACGGTGAGTCAGTACCTCCCTGACCATTCAGCACACGCTGCGCACCAATAGCCGGGCCATGAGTCGGCCATTGTCTGCGCGCGCTCTGCGCGTCTTTTGCTCCAGCGCCCTGGGACACCGCCGTCCTCGGGCGTCACGCACGTTCCGTCCTGTCCCCGTACGGAATATCGGAGCCCCCACATGAGTCTCTCCGTCCCCAGACGCACCGCCGCCGTTGCGGTTCTGGCCCTCGCCGGACTGCTGGGCGCCGCCGCGCCCGCGACGGCGGCCGCGCCGTCCGCGGCCGCCGTCGGTCCGCTTGCCGCCCCCGACATACCCGTGGCGAATGTCAAGGCGCATCTGACGCAGTTCCAGTCGATCGCCTCCGCCAACGGCGGCAACCGTGCGCACGGCCGCCCCGGTTACCGGGCGTCCCTCGACTACGCGCAAGCGGAACTGGACGCCGCCGGATACACCACGACCGTGCAGCAGTTCAGCTCCAACGGCGCGACCGGCTACAACCTGATCGCCGACTGGCCGGGCGGCGACCCCGACGACGTCCTGATGGCGGGCGCGCACCTCGACTCGGTCTCCTCGGGCCCCGGCATCAACGACAACGGCTCCGGCTCCGCAGGCGTGCTGGAGACCGCGCTCGCCGTCTCCCGGGCCCAGCTGGAGCCGACGAAGCATCTGCGGTTCGCCTGGTGGGGCGCGGAGGAGCTGGGGCTGGTCGGCTCCCGGCACTATGTCAACACCCTGCCGTCCGCGGAGCGTTCGAAGATCTCCGGCTATCTCAACTTCGACATGATCGGGTCCCCGAACCCCGGGTACTTCGTCTACGACGACGACCCCGTGCTCGAAGCCACGCTCAAGGACTACTTCGCCGGGATCGGCGTCCCCACCGAGATCGAGACCGAAGGCGACGGCCGCTCCGACCACGCCAACTTCAAGAACGCCGGCATCCCGGTCGGCGGGCTGTTCACCGGAGCCGGCCGCTACAAGTCCAGTGCCCAGGCGGCGAAGTGGGGCGGCACGGCGGGCCAGGCCTTCGACCGCTGCTACCACCGCTCCTGCGACACCACCTCGAACATCGACGACACCGCGCTGGACCGCAACAGCGACGCCATCGCGCACGCCGTGTGGACGCTCGGCGCCGAGCCGACCACCCCGCCCGACGGCGACGTCTACGAGAACACCGCCGATGTCTCCATCCCCGACTACGGAGCCGCCGTCACCTCCTCCGTCACCGTCACCGGCCGCACCGGCAACGCGCCCTCCGCGCTCCGGGTGGGCGTGGACATCAAGCACACCTGGCGCGGCGATCTGGTCATCGATCTCGTGGCGCCGGACGGGAGCGCCTACCGGCTGAAGAACGCGAGCGGCGGCGACTCGGCGGACAACGTGATCGAGACGTACACGGTGAACGCCTCCGACGAGACCGCGAACGGCACCTGGCAGCTTCGCGTCCAGGACGTGGCCCGTTGGGACACCGGCTATGTCGACAGCTTCCGGCTGACCTTCTGAGCCCCGTCCGGGGCCGTCCCGGTCCGGGGTGAGCCCCGGCGGGGGCCGCAGACCGCCACCCCCCACAGGAGACTGCATGCGCGTGCCCTGCGGCGCGCGCATGCAGTCGTCCGTCAGCCGCCGCAGACGGTCACTTCGCCTCGTCAGCCGCCTTCACCAGCGCGTCCTTGGTGACCGCGCCGACATAGACCGTCCCGTCGTCCGTCATCAGGGCGTTGACCAGCCGAGTGGAGAAGAAGGTGCCCGAGCCGAACTTGCCCTCGACCTTGTCGCCGAAGGAGTCCAGCAGCCCGCGGGCCTCGGCCGGCAGGTCCTCGCTGTCCTTCATCTCGGACAGCGGCGCGCCGCCCGGGACCTCGACCCTGGCGATGGACGTCCAGCCCTCGCCGATGACGTTCAGGCCCTCGGGGTCTTCCAGGCCTTCCAGTTCCTCCAGTTCCTCCAGTTCCTCCGCGTGCTTGCCGCCCTTGCCCGGCTCGGCGATCCCCGCGTGCTGCCGCTCAAGCTCGTCGGCCTCGGTCACCTTCGTCCCCTTCGGCGGGGTGAAGTCAAAGACGGAGCCGTCCGGCCTGGAGAAGTCGACCTTGGTGAATCCGGCGTCGATCGCGGCCTTGCCGCCGCTGCTCGGGATCAGCGTGAACTTCAGCGGCACGCCGTTCTGCGCGTCCACCGCTATCTTGACCGAGCCGATCGTCGAGCCCTGCTGCTTGGGCTTGATCACCAACTGGTAGGCGTCGCGCCCGGCGACGTGCGCCGTGCCTCCGACGGTCACCGAGGTGGTCTCGTCCGCCGCCTTGAGCACCTCGTCGGCCAGCTCCTTGGGTGTGGCGGGGAGGTCGTCCGGGAGGGGCTCCGCCGGCTCGTCCGCGCCCGCCCCGGACTTCTTCTCCGTGCCGTGCACGGCCTCCTTGGCGGCGCTGTCGTACGCCCAGAACTCCTCGCCGTCGTGGATCAGGCTGTACTCGTCCGCACCCTCGACGATCGTCAGCCGCTGCCGGTCGGGGCCGTCTGCGGCGACCCGCAGTGTGTGCGTGCCCGTGGCGAGCTCCATCAGCTTCGCGTCGGGCGAGGCGGCGGAGCCGGGGCCCGAGCCGTTCCCGCCCGCCGTGCCGGCCAGGCCGCCGAGGTCCGAGAGCCCGGCCAGCGCCGGGAGCCCCAGATCCGTGCGGATCTTCACGGTCCCGGAGAACTGCTCGGCGTCCGACGCGGCCATCTTCTCGATCAGCTCCTGTGCGCTGATCTTCGGCAGGTCCGGGTCACCTGCCGCCGCGAGCGCCGGGACGAGCCCGATGGTCGCCGCGGCGGCCCCGGCCACCGCGACCGGGACGAGATAGCGGGCGGCCTTGCGGCGGCCCGCAGTGAGGTCCTCGGCCTCTTCGGTGGTCTGTGCGCTGTCGTTCGGTGCCATGGTGTGCCCTCACCCGATTCGGTCTGAGTGGTCAAGCAGTGGTGTATTCATCTGACCAAATCGGTTCTGCGAAAGCGTCAGACCGCGGAAGCAAGTTGACGTACTGCTGCGGTATGACAGCGGACCCCGACATCTCCCCCATCCAGTAGGGGTCATGGCGCGCACAGCAGAAGACCCGCGCCCGAAGGACGCGGGTCGCACCTTGTGCCTTCCGCTCACATCAGCGGCTTCGGGGCGTCAGCCGGCGCGGTGCACCACCGCGTCGCAGAGCTCCGCGAGCGCCGCCTTGGCATACCCGTCGGGCAGCGGGGCGAGCATCGCCCGCGCCTCCTCCGCGTACCGCACGGTGTCCCGCCGGGCCTGCTCCAGCGCCGGGTGCACGCGCAGCAGCCGGAGCGCCTCCGCGTGGCGGGCGTCGTCCGTGAGATCCCCTTCGAGCATCTCGACCAGCGCCAGGTCCTCTTCGCGTCCGTGCGCCGCGGCCTGGGCGCGCAGATGGAGCACCGGCAGGGTGGCGATCCCCTCGCGCAGATCGGTGCCGGGCGTCTTGCCCGACTCATGCGAGTCGCTGGCGATGTCCAGCACGTCGTCGGCGAGCTGGAAGGCCGCGCCGAGCCGCTCCCCGTACTGGGTCAGCACATCCACGACGCTCTCGTCCGCGCCCGACATCATCGCGCCGAAGCGGCCGGAGACGGCGATCAGCGAACCGGTCTTGCCGCCGATGACGTCCAGGTAGTGCCCGACCGGGTCGCGGCCGTCGCGCGGTCCGGCGGTCTCCAGGATCTGGCCCGTCACCAGCCGCTCGAAGGCCTCGGCCTGGATGCGCACGGCCTCCGGGCCGAGATCCGCCAGTATGTGTGAGGCGCGCGCGAAGAGAAAGTCACCCGTGAGGACGGCCACCGAGTTGCCCCAGCGGGCATTGGCGCTGGGCACTCCGCGGCGGACCTCGGCCTCGTCCATCACGTCGTCGTGGTAGAGCGTGGCGAGGTGGGTCAGCTCGACCACGACCGCCGAGGGCACCACGCCGGGCGAGTAGGGGTCGCCGAACTGGGCGGCGAGCATCACCAGCAGCGGGCGGAACCGCTTGCCCCCGGCGCGCACCAGATGCTGGGCGGCCTCCGTGATGAAGGGCACGTCGCTCTTGCAGGCATCGAGCAGCCCCGCCTCGACAGCCGCCAATCCGGTCTGGACATCGGCTTCAAGAGCCTGGTCCCGCACGCTCAGCCCGAACGGCCCGACGACGGTCACGAGGGGGTCTCCTGTCTGCCGATGATCACACGGATTGTCGATGTGTCACTGGATTCACTCAAGTCAGCGTATCCGGTCGCGTTTCGATCACCATGGGCGGCCGCCCGCCGCCGCCGGTATGTTCGGGAACAGGAGATACACCACCTATTCATGTCTTTCGAGCTCTTTCGAATTTATGTCCGGAGCTTGTTCGACAGCCCCATCCGCAGGTCATGGCAGGGCGAAGGCAGGTCATACCATGCGCCGCATCCGCACCGACTTCCCCTACGAGACCCTCCACGAGGATGTCCGCATCCCGCTGCCGGACGGGGTGAGACTGTACGCGCGGGTATGGCGGCCGCTGACCGACGAGCCCGTCCCCGCCCTGCTCGAGTACGTCCCCTACCGGCTCACCGACTGGACGGCGCCGCGCGACTGGCAGCGCCACCCCTGGTACGCGGGCCACGGCTACGCCTCCGTACGCGTCGACGTGCGCGGCCACGGCAACAGCGAGGGGACGCCCGGCGACGAGTACACGCCTGCCGAGACGTCCGACGGCGTCGAGGTGATCGACTGGCTGGCCGGGCAGCCCTGGTGCAGCGGACGTGTCGGGATGTTCGGGATCTCCTGGGGCGGCTACACCGCCCTGCGGATCGCCGCGCTCACCCCCGAGCCGCTCGCGGCGGTGGTGGCCGTGTGCACCGGAGACGACCGGTACGACAACGATGTGCACTATCTGGGCGGCTCCCTGCTCGCCGAGGGCATGCACGCCCGCTCCGCCGCGCTGCTCGCCCTCGCCGCCCGGCCGCCGGACCCCGTGTACGCCGGGGACGGCTGGCGCGAACTGTGGCTGCGACGCCTCGACACGCTGGAACCGCTCATCCACACCTGGCTGGCCCACCAGACCCGTGACGCCTACTGGACCGAGAGCAGCGTCCGCGAGGACTGCGCCAAGATCGAAGCCGCGGTGCTCGCCGTCGGCGGCTGGCACGACCCCTGCCGGGACGCGGTGCTGAGGCTGGCGGAGCTGCTGCCGCCCGACCGGGTGCGCGGCATCATCGGCCCCTGGTGCCACCAGTACCCCGACCGGGGCAGACCGCCGGGACCGTCGATCGGCTTCCTCCAGGAGACGCTCCGCTGGTGGGACCGCCACCTCAAGGGCGCGGACAACGACGTGCTGTCCGAGCCGCTGCTGCGCTGCTGGATCAGCCGCTCCCACCCGCCCGCGACGGTCTACCCCGAGCTGCCGGGCCGCTGGGTCGGCGAGCCCTCCTGGCCGTCCCCGCACCTCGCTCCCGTGACATACGGGCTGACGGGCGCGCCCGTGCCCGTACGCTCGCCGGAGCACACCGGCCTGGACGCCGGACGGCACCTCCCGCTCGGCAATGACGCGGATCTGCCGCCCGACCAGCGGGCCGAGGACGCGCACTGCGCCTGCTTCGAGTTCCCGGTGGCCGAGGCGGACGGCCCGGTCGAGATCCTCGGCTGCCCGCGCGTGACCCTGCGGCTGCGGTTGGACGTCCCCTACGGGCAGGTGGCGGCCCGGCTCTGCGACGTCGCGCCCGACGGCGCGTCCACCCTGGTCACACGGGGCGTCCTCAATCTCGCCGCACGCCATGGCCACGACCGGGCCGACGCCTGGCCGCCCGGCGCGAGTGAGAGCGTCACCTTCGAGCTGAGCGCCATCGGCCACACCTTTCCGCCCGGCCATCGCATCCGGCTGGCCGTCTCCTCCGCGTACTGGCCCTGGATCTGGCCGCAGAGCCCCGGCGCGCACGAGGACCCCGGCTTCACCCTGGAACCTTCCGGGTCCCATCTGGAGCTGCCCGTACGCACCCCCACCGAGGACGCCATCGCCTTCGAGGAGCCGGAGCAGTCCGAGCCGCTGGGCGTCAGCTCGCCCGCCACGCTGGACGAGCAGCGGCCGGAGCGCCTGGTGATCCGGGATGTCGCCAAGGGGGAATGGCGGCTGGAGCTCGCCTCCCGCTACGGCGGCACCCGGATCCACCCCGACGGGCTCGAATACACCGAGGACGCCCTGGACGCCTACACCATCCAGGAGGGCGACCCGCTCTCGGCCCACGCGCGGTCCGACTGGACGATCCGGCTGCACCGCCCCGACCTGCCGTGGGACGTGCGCCTGGAATCCCGCTCCGAACTGGGCTGCGACGAAGCGGACTTCCTCCTCTCCAACGAGCTGGTCTGCCGCGACGGCAAGGAGATCGTCTTCCACCGGACCTGGGAGAAGCACATCCCGCGCCGGGAGAACTGATCGCAGAAGCCCCCTACGTGCCGCGCCGCCGCCCGACGTAACGTGGCCCTCACACCCGTGGAAAGCGAGGCAAGCACCGATGCCCGAGCAGAGCCCGCTCGATCTCCCCGAGGGCGATCCCTTCGGCCCGCACAACCTCCCGTACGGCGTCTTCACCACGGCCGGCGAACCCGAGCACCGCAGGCTCGGCGTCCGCATCGGCGGCCACGCGCTCGACCTCGGGGCCGCGGCCCACTCCCTCGGCTCCCCGTACGCCGCCCTGCTGGCGCAGCCGAGCCTCAACCCTCTGCTGGCCGCCGGGCGGACCGTATGGCAGGACGTGCGGCGGGCGATCACCGCCTGGGTCACCGTGCCCGCGCACCGGCCGCAGATCGAGCCGCTGCTGCACCCGCTGGACTCGCTCACCATGCACCTCCCCTACGAGGTCGCGGACTACGTCGACTTCTACGCGAGCGAGAACCACGCGGCCAACGTGGGCCGGATGTTCCGCCCGGACGGTGAGCCGCTCACCCCCAACTGGAAGCACCTGCCCATCGGTTACCACGGCCGCTCCGGCACGGTCGTCGTCTCCGGCACTGATGTGGTGCGGCCCTCCGGCCAGCGCAAGACCCCGGCCGACGCCGCGCCCGTCTTCGGCCCGTCCATGAAGCTCGACATCGAGGCGGAGGTCGGCTTCCTCGTCGGAACGCCCTCCGAACCGGGCCGCCCGGTGGGGCTCGGAGACTTCAGGGACCATGTCTTCGGCCTGTTTCTGCTGAACGACTGGTCCGCCCGTGACATCCAGGCCTGGGAGTACGTGCCGCTCGGGCCGTTCCTCGGCAAGTCCTTCGCCACCTCCGTCTCCGCATGGGTCACCCCGCTTCTGGCGCTGGAGGAGGCAAGGGTCGCCCCGCCCGCCCGCGACGTCGAACTGCTGCCGTATCTGGACGACTCGGCGCAGGACGAGCCCGGCGGCTACGACCTGCGGATCACGGTCGCGCTCAACGGCCATGTGATCGCGGAGCCGCCGTTCGCCACGATGTACTGGACGGCCCCCCAGCAGCTCGCCCATATGACGGTCAACGGCGCGTCGCTGCGCACCGGCGACCTCTTCGGCTCCGGCACGGTCAGCGGCCCCGAGGTCCACCAGCGGGGCTCGCTGCTGGAGCTGACCTGGAACGGCCGCGACGTCCTCGACCTTCCCGAAGGGAAGCGCACGTTCCTGGAAGACGGCGACGAGGTCACGATGACGGCATGGGCGCCGGGGCCGGACGGCACACGCGTGGGGCTGGCCGAGGTCACGGGGCGGGTGCGGCCGACGCGCTGACCCGCGGTCGGCCTTGGCCGGGGCCCCCACCCGAACTCCCGCGCCTCAATCGCCGGCGAGGCTCACAAGAGCCCGTCCGGCGATTGAGGACACGGCCTTCAGGCCGCAGGGCACGGTTACCGCACGAATCCGCTCGCCTGGCCCGCCAGGTCCAGGAAGTACTGCGGGGCCACCCCCAGCGCCAGCGTCACCGCGACGCCGACCGCGATCGTGGTCATCGTCAGCGGCGAGGGGACGGCGACCGTGGGGCCCTCGGGCTTGGGCTCGCTGAAGAACATCAGCACGATCACCCGGATGTAGAAGAACGCGGCGATGGCCGACGCGATCACGCCGATCACCACCAGCGCCCCCGCACCGCCCTCCGCCGCCGCCTTGAAGACGGCGAACTTTCCGGCGAAGCCGCTGGTCAGCGGAATGCCGGCGAAAGCGAGCAGAAACACCGCGAAGACCGCGGCGGCCAGCGGCGAACGCCGGCCGAGCCCCGCCCACTTGGACAGGTGCGTCGCCTCGCCGCCCGCGTCCCGCACCAGCGTCACCACGGCGAACGCGCCGATCGTCACAAAGGAGTACGCGGCCAGGTAGAAGAGGACGGACGAGATCCCATCGGGCGTCAGCGCGATCACACCGGCCAGGATGAAGCCCGCGTGTGCGATGGACGAGTAGGCCAGCAGCCGCTTGATGTCGGTCTGGGTGATCGCCACGATCGCGCCGCCGAGCATGGTCACGATCGCCACGCCCCACAGCACCGGCCGCCAGTCCCAGTTCAGGCCCGGCAGCACCACGTACAGCAGGCGGAGCAGAGCGCCGAACGCGGCGACCTTGGTGGCAGCGGCCATAAAGCCGGTCACCGGGGTCGGCGCACCCTGGTAGACGTCCGGGGTCCACATATGGAACGGCACGGCGCCCACCTTGAACAGCAGGCCCATCAGCAGCATCGCACCGCCGATCAGCAGCAGCGCGTCATTGCCCATGGTCTGGGCGAGCGCCGGGTCGATCGCGCGGACGCTGCCGTCGACGACCTCCGCGATCCGGGCGTACGACACCGAGCCCGCGTAGCCGTACAGCAGCGCGATCCCGAACAGCAGGAAGGCCGAGGAGAACGCGCCCAGCAGGAAGTACTTGACCGCGGCCTCCTGCGACATCAGCCGCTTGCGGCGGGCCAGTGCGCACAGCAGATAGAGCGGAAGGGAGAAGACCTCCAGGGCGATGAAGAGCGTCAGCAGGTCGTTGGCCGCCGGGAAGACCAGCATGCCGGTGACCGCGAACAGCATCAGCGGGTACACCTCGGTGGTGGTGAACCCGGCCCGCACCGCGGCCTGCTCGCCCTCGCCGCCGGGCACCGAACCGGCCTGCGCGACGAAGGAGTCGACGTGCTTGCCGTGCGCCCGCGGGTCGAGCCGCCGCTCGGCGAAGGTGAACACCGCTGCCAGGGAGGCCAGCAGGATCGTGCCCTGCAGGAACAGCGCGGGCCCGTCCACCGCGATCGCGCCCATCGCCGCGATCTGCACCTTGGTCGTGCCGTGGCCGGTGGCCGCCAGGCCGACGACCGCCGCGAAGGCGGCGGCCAGCGCCGTGACCGAGAGGAACAGCTGCGAGTGGTAGCGGGCCTTGCGGGGGACGACCACCTCCACCAGCACCCCGAGGACCGCCGCGCCCACGACGATCAGCATGGGGGCGAGCTGGGAGTACTCGATATGCGGCGCCGGGATCGAGTCGACCGGCTGCTGCGCCGCCGTCGTCCACAGGCTGTGGACAGCTGAAGCGCTCACTTGGCTGCCTCCACATCGGGCCGGGGGTCCTGCTGCTGAACATCGGACATGGTGTGCTCCACGGCCGGATTGACGATCTCGGTGACCGGCTTCGGATAGACGCCCAGGAAGATCAGCAGCGCGATCAGCGGGGCGACCACCGCCAGCTCACGCACCCGGAGGTCCGGCATGGACCGCACCTCCTCCTTGACCGGGCCGGTCATGGTGCGCTGATAGAGCACCAGGACGTAGAGCGCCGCCAGCACGATGCCGAAGGTGGCGACGATCCCGGCGGCCGGATAGCGGGTGAACGTGCCGACCAGGACCAGGAACTCACTGACGAAGGGCGCGAGTCCGGGCAGTGACAGCGTCGCCAGGCCGCCCACCAGGAACGTGCCCGCGAGCACCGGCGCCACCTTCTGCACCCCGCCGTAGTCGGCGATGAGACGCGAGCCGCGCCGCGAGATCAGGAACCCGGCCACCAGCATCAGCGCGGCCGTCGAGATGCCGTGGTTGACCATGTAGAGCGTCGCTCCGGACTGGCCCTGGCTGGTCATCGCGAAGATGCCGAGGATGATGAAGCCGAAGTGGGAGATCGAGGCGTAGGCGATCAGCCGCTTGATGTCGCGCTGGCCGACCGCGAGCAGCGCGCCGTAGACGATGCTGATCAGCGACAGCACGATGATCACCGGGGTGGCCCACTTCGACGCCTCGGGGAAGAGCTGGAGGCAGAAGCGGAGCATCGCGAAGGTGCCGACCTTGTCGACGACCGCCGTGATCAGCACGGCGACGGGGGCGGTCGCCTCGCCCATCGCGTTGGGCAGCCAGGTGTGCAGCGGCCACAGCGGGGCCTTGATCGCGAAGGCGAAGAAGAAGCCGAGGAAAAGCAGCCGCTCCGTGTTGGTCGCCATCTCCAGCTCGCCGCTCGCCCGCGCCGCGGCGATCTCGCCCAGCGAGAAGCTCCCGGCGACGACATAGAGCCCGATGACGGCGGCCAGCATGATCAGCCCGCCGACCAGGTTGTAGAGCAGGAACTTCACGGCCGCGTACGACCGCTGGGTGGCGGCCGCCTCCTCGCCCTGCGCATGGGCGCGGTCTCCGAAGCCGCCGATGAGGAAGTACATCGGGATGAGCATGGCCTCGAAGAGGATGTAGAAGAGGAAGACGTCGGTGGCCTCGAAGGAGAGGATCACCATCGCCTCGACCATCAGGATCAGCGCGAAGAAGCCTTGGGTCGGCCGCCATCGATAGTGCTTCGTCTCGGCCGGCGCCTCTCCGCCGGAGTCAGGGGAAGGGTCGGCGTCGTGCCAGCCGGCTGCGATGACGAAGGGCACCAGCAGGGCGGTGAGCGCCAGCAGCGTCACCCCGATGCCGTCCACGCCCAGCTCGTAGCGGACTCCGAAGTCGGCGATCCAGGCGTGGGACTCGGTGAGCTGATAGCGCGCGCCGCCCGGCTCGAACCGTACGAGCACGGTCACGGCCAGCGCCAGCGTGCCGAGCGAGAAGAGCAGCGCGAGCCATTTGGCCGCGGTGCGGCGGGCGGCGGGGACGGCGGCGACAGCGACCGCCCCGACCGCGGGAAGCGCCGCCGTCGCCGTCAGCAGGGGAAAGGACATGGTCAGACCGCCCTCATCAGCAGGGTCGCGGCAATCAGCACCGCTGCACCTCCGAACATCGAGACCGCATAGGTGCGGGCGTAGCCGTTCTGCAGCTTGCGCAGCCGGCCGGAGAGGCCGCCGAAGCCGGCGGCCGTGCCGTTGACCACCCCGTCGACCAGGGTGTGGTCGACATAGACGAGCGAGCGGGTCAGATGCTCGCCCCCGCGGACCAGGACCACATGGTTGAAGTCGTCCTGGAGGAGGTCGCGGCGGGCGGCCCGGGTGAGCAGTGAGCCGCGCGGGGCGGTGACGGGCACCGGTCGGGTGCCGTACATCGCATACGCGAGGGCCGCGCCGACCAGCAGCACCGCGATGGTGGAGGCGGTGATGACCGGCACGCTGATCACCGGATGGGGGTGCTCGAATTCGGTGACGGGGGCGAGCCAGTTGACGAACCGGTCGCCGATGCTGAAGAACGCTCCGGCGCCGACCGAGCCGACCGCGAGCAGGATCATCGGGATCGTCATGGTGCGCGGCGCCTCGTGCGGATGCGGCTCTTCGCCCTCGGCGTCCGGCTGCCAGCGCTGCTTGCCGAAGAAGGTCATCAGCATCACGCGGGTCATATAGAAGGCGGTGATGCCGGCGCCCAGCAGCGCGATGCCCCCGAAGATCCAGGCCCGGGCGCCCTCCTGGGCGAAGGCCGCCTCAATGATCTTGTCCTTGGAGAAGAATCCGGAGAACGGCGGCACGCCGATGATGGCGAGATAGCCGAGCCCGAACGTCACAAAGGTGATCGGCAGATACTTCCTCAGGCCGCCGTACTTCCTCATGTCGACTTCGTCGTTCATGCCGTGCATGACCGATCCGGCGCCGAGGAACAGTCCGGCCTTGAAGAAGCCGTGGGTCACCAGGTGCATGATGGCGAAGGCGTAGCCGATCGGGCCGAGCCCGGCCGCCAGGACCATATAGCCGATCTGCGACATGGTGGATCCGGCCAGCGCCTTCTTGATGTCGTCCTTGGCGCAACCGATGATCGCACCGAAGAGCAGCGTGACCGCGCCGACGACCACGACCGCGAGCTGTGCGTCCGGCGCGGCGTTGAAGATCGCGCCGGAGCGGACGATCAGATAGACGCCGGCGGTCACCATGGTGGCCGCGTGGATCAGGGCGGAGACGGGCGTGGGGCCCTCCATCGCGTCCCCGAGCCAGGACTGCAGCGGCACCTGGGCGGACTTGCCGCAGGCGGCCAGCAGCAGCAGCAGCCCGATGGCCGTCAGCATGGCCTCGCTGGTCTCCCCGGTCGACTCCAGCACCGGAGTGAAGGCGAAGGTGCCGAAGGTGGTGAACATCAGCATCACCGCGATCGACAGGCCCATGTCGCCGACCCGGTTGACCAGGAACGCCTTCTTGGCGGCCGTCGCCGCGCTCGGCTTGTGCTGCCAGAAGCCGATGAGCAGATACGAGGCGAGGCCGACGCCCTCCCAGCCGACGTACAGCAGCAGATAGTTGTCGGCGAGGACCAGCAGCAGCATGGCCGCGAGGAAGAGGTTCAGATAGCCGAAGAAGCGGCGGCGGCGCTCGTCGTGCTCCATGTATCCGACGGAGTACAGATGGATGAGCGAGCCGACACCGGTGATCAGCAGGACGAACGTCATCGACAGCTGGTCCAGCTGGAAGGCGACGTCCGCCTGGAAGCCCTCGACGGGAATCCAGCTGAACAGCTGCTGTTGCACGGTCCGGTCGTCCGCGGCCTTGCCCAGCATGTCGGCGAAGAGCACCGTGCCGAAGAGGAAGGACACAAAGGCGAGCACGGTGGCGACCCAGTGCCCGGCGCCGTCGAGCCGCCGTCCGCCGCACAGCAGCAGCGCCGCTCCGAGCAATGGCGCCGCGATCAGCAGCGCAATCAGATTGTCCACGGTCAGCGTCCCCTTACAGCTTCATCAGGCTGGCGTCGTCGACCGAGGCCGAGTGGCGGGAGCGGAACAGCGACACGATGATCGCGAGACCGACCACGACCTCCGCGGCGGCGACGACCATCGTGAAGAAGGCGACGATCTGGCCGTCGAGGTTGCCGTGCATCCGGGAGAAGGTGACGAGCGACAGATTGCAGGCGTTGAGCATCAGCTCCACGCTCATGAACACCACGATCGCGTTCCGCCGGATCAGCACGCCCGCCGCGCCGATGGTGAACAGCAGCGCCGCGAGATAGAGATAGTTGACGGGGTTCACTTGACCGCCTCCTCGTCCCGGCCGAGCCGCTCCTCGGAGCGCTGCTCCAGTGCCTTGAGGTCGTTCAGCGCCTCGCTCGACACATCGCGGACCTGGTCCCGCTCCCGCAGGGTCTTGCTGACGGTCAGCTCGGACGGGGTGCCGTCGGGCAGCAGCCCGGCGATGTCCACCGCGTTGTGCCGGGCGTAGACGCCGGGTGCGGGCAGCGGGGGCAGCTGCTTGCCTTCCCTGACGCGCTGCTCGGCCAGTTCGCGCTGGGTCCTGGCCCGCTCCGTGCGCTCCCGGTGGGTCAGCACCATGGCTCCCACCGTGGCGGTGATCAGCAGTGCGCCGGTGATCTCGAAGGCGAACACATAGCGGGTGAAGAGCAGCCGGGCGAGTCCCTCGACATTGCCGCCGTGGGCGGCGTTGGCCGCGCCCAGGCCGTTGAACGTCGACAGCGAGGCATTGCCGATGCCGGCGATCAGCAGGATGCCGAAGCCGAGACCGCAGCCCGCGGCCAGCCAGCGCTGTCCCTTGAGGGTCTCCTTCAGGGAGTCCGCCGCGGTCACGCCGACGAGCATGACGACGAACAGGAACAGCATCATGATCGCGCCGGTGTAGACGATGATCTGTACGACGCCCAGGAAGTAGGCGCCGTTGGCGAGGTAGAACACCGCCAGCACGATCATGGTCCCGGCCAGGCAGAGCGCGCTGTGCACGGCCTTCTTCATCAGGATGGTGCACAGCGCCCCGACGACGGCGACGGTGCCGAGGATCCAGAACTGGACGGCCTCGCCGGTGGAGGTCAGGGTGGCGGCGAGGGTGGTGTTCATGCGTCCGCCACCTCCTCCTGCCGCTTCTCCTTCTCGTCGTCCTCCTGGGACCCGGGCTGCTGCCGGACGGTGCCGGGTGCGGCCTCGGTCACCAGCCCCCGGTAGTAGTCCTGTTCGTCCATCCCGGGGTAGATGGCGTGCGGGCTGTCGACCATGCCCTCCTCCAGACCGGCGAGGAGCTGGTCCTTGGTGAAGATGAGGTTGGCCCGGCTGCTGTCGGCCAGCTCGAACTCGTTGGTCATGGTCAGCGCGCGCGTCGGACAGGCCTCGATGCACAGCCCGCAGAAGATGCAGCGGGCGTAGTTGATCTGGTAGACGCGGCCGTAGCGCTCGCCCGGGGAGTAGCGCTCCTCGTCCGTGTTGTCCGCGCCTTCGACATAGATGGCGTCGGCGGGGCAGGCCCAGGCGCACAGCTCGCAGCCGACGCACTTCTCCAGGCCGTCGGGATGGCGGTTGAGCTGGTGCCGGCCGTGGAAGCGCGGTGCTGTGACCTTCCGCTGTTCCGGGTACTGCTCGGTCAGCCGCTTCCTGAACATGGCCTTGAAGGTCACGCCGAAGCCGGCCACGGGATTGTGGAACGCGGACGCCTGCGCGGATGTGGATGTGGTCTCGTTCTCCTCAGACACCGTCAGCCTCCTTTCCGTCACTGTCCCCGGGGGTTCGGGGGTGTCCCCCGCCGCTGTCGCTGCCGGGTCCACCGCTGGCAATCAGCTCGCGCTCGCGGCGCGGCCTGCGGCGCGGCACGGGCGGCAGGGTCTGTCCGGGCAGCGGCGGCACGGGGAATCCGCCGGCCATCGGGTCAAACTCGGCGGGCTTCCGCTTGGCCGCCGCCTCCTCCGCCTCCTCCGCCTTCTCCTGCCGGCCCCGGAAGAGGTCCGCGACGAAGGACAGCAGCAGGACGGCGAGGACCGCGCCGCCGACGTACAGCACGATCTGCTGGAAGTCGTAGTTCTCGTTCCGCAGTGCCCGCACGGTGGCGACCAGCATCAGCCAGACCACCGAGACGGGGATGAGCACCTTCCAGCCGAGCTTCATCAGCTGGTCGTAGCGGACCCGCGGGAGCGTGCCGCGCAGCCAGATGAAGAAGAACAGCAGCAGTTGCAGCTTGAGCGTGAACCAGAGCAGCGGCCACCAGCCGTGGTTCGCGCCCTCCCAGACGGCGGACACCGGGTACGGGACCCGCCAGCCGCCCAGGAAGAGGGTCACCGACACCGCCGCGACCGTGACCATGTTGATGTACTCGGCCAGCATGAACATCGCGAACTTGATGGAGCTGTACTCGGTGTTGAAGCCGCCGACCAGGTCGCCTTCGGACTCCGGCATGTCGAAGGGTGCGCGGTTGACCTCGCCGACCATCGTCACCACATAGATCAGGAACGACACCGGCAGCAGCACCACGTACCAGCGGTCCGCCTGCGCTTCCACGATCGCCGAGGTCGACATCGACCCGGAGTAGAGGAAGACGGAGGCGAAGGCCGCGCCCATCGCGATCTCGTACGAGATCATCTGCGCACAGGCCCGCAGTCCGCCGAGCAGCGGGTAGGTCGATCCGGAGGACCAGCCGGCCAGCACGATGCCGTAGATGCCGACCGAGGCGACCGCGAGGATGTACAGCATCGCGATCGGCAGATCGGTGAGCTGCATCGTGGTGCGCTGGCCGAAGATCGAGACCTCGTTGCCCGCCGGCCCGAAGGGGATCACGGCGAATGCCATGAAGGCGGGGATCGCGGCCACGACCGGCGCGAGGACATAGACCGCCTTGTCGGCCCGCCGGACGACAAGGTCTTCCTTCAGCATCAGCTTGACGCCGTCGGCGAGCGACTGCAGCAGCCCCCAGGGGCCGTGCCGGTTCGGCCCGATGCGCCGCTGCATCCAGGCCACCACCTTGCGCTCCCACACGATGGAGAAGAGCACGGTGACCATCAGGAAGGCGAAGCAGAACACCGCCTTGACGACGATGAGCCACCAGGGGTCCCGCCCGAACATGG
Source organism: Streptomyces sp. MUM 178J (assembly GCF_022414575.1). Taxonomy (GTDB): domain Bacteria; phylum Actinomycetota; class Actinomycetes; order Streptomycetales; family Streptomycetaceae; genus Streptomyces; species Streptomyces chengmaiensis. The sequence goes on from NZ_JADWYQ010000005.1 coordinate 129,359, forward strand.
ACAGGTCTTCAAGGGCCAGGTGTTCAAGAGCCAGAGCCGGGTTCGCCGTCATGCCTCCACCTCACTCTCAGCCGTCTCCGGCGCTCCCGGAGCCGCCGTGATGCGCACCAGTTCACCGGGGCGGGCGCCGGTGTCCGCCAGGACGCCGCCGCCCGCGGAGTTCAGCGGCAGCCACACCACCCGGTCGGGCATCTCGCTCACCTGAAGCGGCAGCCGCACCGCGCCCGCCGGTCCGGACACCTGGAGCATGTCGCCGTCCTTGACGCCGGTCTCGGCGGCGGTGGTCGCCGAGAGCCGGGCCACGGCCGCGTGCCGGGTGGCGGCCAGCGCAGGGTCGCCCTCCTGGAGAACGCCCTGGTCGAGCAGCATCCGATGGCCGCCCAGGACCGCTTCTCCAGGACCGGGGTGCGGCAGCGACCGCGCCGGCGCCGCCGATTCGCCGGCCCGCGGCCCGTCCCAGCGGCCGAGCCGGTCCATCTCCCGCCGCACGGACCGCAGGTCGGGCAGGGCGAGGTCGTGGTCGAGGGCGTCGGCGAGCATATGCAGCACACGTGCGTCCGCCGGGGCGGGCGTACGGGTCAGCTGGTCCGGCTTGAGAGCGGCCTCGAACATCCGCACCCGGCCTTCCCAGTTGAGGAAGGCGCCGGGCTTCTCTGCGACGGCCGCAACCGGAAGAACGACATCGGCATGTGCCGTGACGTCGCCGGGCCGCAGCTCCAGCGAGACGGTGAACGCCTGGGCGAGCGCCTCACGCGCGCGTGCCGGGTCGGGCAGGTCGGCCACCTCGACCCCGCCGACCAGCAGCGCTGCCAGCTCGCCGGTGGCGGCGGCCTCCACGATCTGGCCGGTGTCGCGGCCGTAGCGGTGCGGAAGCTCCCGTACGCGCCATACGGCCGCGGTCTCCTCACGAGCGCGCGGATCGGTGGCGGGGCGGCCGCCCGGCAGCAGCGAGGGGATCGCGCCCGCCTCGACCGCGCCGCGCTCGCCCGCCCGGCGCGGAATCCACACCAGTCGCGCCCCGGTGGCCGTCGCGGCGCGCACGGCGGCGGTCAGCGCACCGGGCACGCCCGCGAGCCGCTCGCCGACGATCAGCACCGCGCCCTCGGTCCGCAGCGCCCGGGCGGCCGCCTCGCCGTCGCCGTCCGGGCCGACGCCCGCGGCGAGGGCGTCCAGCCACTCGGTCTCGGTGCCGGGCGCGGCGGGCAGCAGGGTCCCACCGGCCTTGACCAGGCCTCGCGTGGCGTGCGTGGCGAGCGCGAAGCTGCGCTGGCCGTGTTTCCGGTTCGCCTTGCGCAGCCGCAGGAAGACGCCGGGCGCCTCCTCCTCGGACTCGAACCCGGCCAGCAGCACGGCCGGGGCCTTCTCCAGCGCCGTGTAGGTCACACCGGTGGAGTCCAGGTCGCGGCCGCGGCCGGCGATCCGGGCGGCCAGGAAGTCGGCCTCCTCGCTGCTGTGCACGCGCGCGCGGAAGTCGACGTCGTTGGTGTCGAGGACGACCCGCGCGAACTTGGCGTAGGCGTAGGCGTCTTCGACGGTCAGCCGGCCGCCCGCCAGCACCCCGGCCCGGCCGCCTGCGGCGGCCAGTCCTTCGGCGGCCGCGGCCAGCGCCTCCGGCCAGCCGGCGGGCTCCAGCTCACCGGTGTCCCGGTTGCGCACCAGCGGTCCGGTGAGCCGGTCGCGCTGCTGGGCGTAGCGGAAGGCGAACCGGCCCTTGTCGCACAGCCACTCCTCGTTGACCTCCGGGTCGTCGGCGGCGAGCCGCCGCATGACCTTGCCGCGCCGGTGGTCGGTGCGGGTGGCGCAGCCGCCCGCACAGTGCTCGCACACGCTGGGCGAGGACACCAGGTCGAAGGGGCGGGAGCGGAAGCGGTACGCGGCCGAGGTGAGCGCGCCCACCGGGCAGATCTGGATGGTGTTGCCGGAGAAGTACGACTCGAAGGGGTCGCCCACTCCGGTGCCGACCTGCTGCAGCGCGCCCCGCTCCAGCATTTCGATCATCGGGTCGCCCGCGATCTGGTTGGAGAAGCGGGTGCAGCGTGCGCACAGGACGCAGCGCTCGCGGTCGAGCAGCACCTGAGGGGAGATCGGCACGGGCTTCTCGAAGGTGCGCTTCCTGCCCTCGAACCGGGACTCGGCGTCGCCGTGCGACATGGCCTGGTTCTGCAGCGGGCACTCGCCGCCCTTGTCGCAGACCGGGCAGTCCAGCGGATGGTTGATCAGCAGCAGTTCCATCACGCCGCGCTGGGCCTTCTCGGCGACCGGGGAGCTGAGCTGGGTCTTGACGACCATGCCGTCGGTGCAGGTGATGGTGCAGGACGCCATCGGCTTGCGCTGGCCCTCGACCTCGACGATGCACTGGCGGCAGGCGCCTGCCGGGTCGAGGAGCGGGTGGTCGCAGAAGCGGGGGATCTCGATGCCGAGCTGCTCGGCGGCCCGGATCACCAGCGTCCCCTTGGGCACGGAGATCTCGGCGCCGTCGATGGTGAGGGCGACCAGGTCCTCGGCGGGCACGGCGCCCCCTCCCGCGCTGTTGGACGTGGTGACGGTCATGACCGCGCCTCCAGGTGCTTGTCGGCCCATGCCGTGGACTTCGCGGGGTCGAAGGGACAGCCGCCTTGGGTGATGTGCTGCTCGTACTCCTCGCGGAAGTACTTCAGCGAGGAGAAGATCGGCGAGGCTGCGCCGTCGCCGAGGGCGCAGAACGACTTGCCGTTGATGTTGTCGGCGATGTCGTTCAGCTTGTCGAGGTCGGAGCGGATGCCCTCCCCGTTTTCGATGGCACGCAGCAGCTGGACGAGCCAGTAGGTGCCCTCCCGGCAGGGGGTGCACTTGCCGCAGGACTCATGGGCGTAGAACTCGGTCCAGCGGGTGACGGCGCGCACCACGCAGGTGGTCTCGTCGAAGCACTGGAGCGCCTTGGTGCCGAGCATGGACCCGGCCGCGCCCACGGCCTCGTAGTCCAGTGGGACGTCGAGGTGTTCGTCGGTGAGCAGCGGGGTGGAGGAGCCTCCGGGGGTCCAGAACTTCAGCCGGTGGCCGGGGCGCATCCCGCCGCTCATGTCGAGGAGCTGGCGCAGCGTGATGCCGAGCGGTCCCTCGTACTGGCCGGGGCTGGCGACATGGCCGCTGAGCGAGTAGAGCGTGAAGCCGGGGGACTTCTCGCTGCCCATCGACCGGAACCACTCCTTGCCGCGGTTGACGATCGCGGGAACCGATGCGATGGACTCGACGTTGTTCACCACGGTGGGGCACGCGTACAGACCGGCGACCGCGGGGAAGGGGGGCCGCAGCCGGGGCTGGCCGCGCCGCCCTTCCAGGGAGTCCAGCAGCGCGGTCTCCTCGCCGCAGATGTACGCGCCCGCGCCCGCGTGCACGGTGATGTCGAGGTCGAGTCCGCTGCCGAGGATGTTCGCGCCGAGGTAGCCGGCCTCGTACGCCTCGCGGACCGCCAGGTGGAGCCGCCGCAGTACGGGGACCACTTCGCCGCGCAGATAGATGAAGGCGCGGCTGGAGCGGATCGCGTAGCAGGCGATGATCATTCCCTCGATGAGGGAGTGCGGATTGGCGAACAGCAGGGGGATGTCCTTGCAGGTGCCGGGCTCCGACTCGTCCGCGTTGACGACGAGGTAGTGCGGCTTGCCGTCGCCCTGCGGAATGAACTGCCACTTCATTCCGGTGGGGAAGCCGGCGCCGCCGCGGCCGCGGAGCCCGGAGTCCTTGATGTACGCGATGAGGTCGTCGGGCGCCATGGCGAGCGCCTTGCGCAGCCCTTCGTAGCCCTCGTGGCGCCGGTAGGCCTGAAGGGTCCAGGACTTCTCCTCGTCCCAGAAGGCGGAGAGCACGGGCGCGAGGAGCTTCTCCGGGCTTGCGCCTCCCCCGGCCTCCGGCTGGGACGCGCCCCCGTATTCGGTGGACACGGTCATCACTCCCCCTCCTCTGTCGTGGGACCGGCGGGGTGTGCCGGGTCGGAGTCGGAGGTCTGCTGCGGCTCGTCATGTGAGCTGGGGTGCTCGGTGGGCGAGGGCTCGTGCACCGGGGGCTCCTGCACGGTCTCGGCGCGCGGGGAGACCACCCGTGCCGCGGGCTTCTCCCCCTTGGCCAGGCGCAGCCCGGTGAGGGAGGCGGGCCCCGCGCCGCCGGTGGCCTCGACCGCGCCGGGGCGCTCGTCGGGGAAGCCGGCGAGGATGCGGGCGGTCTCCTTGAAGGTGCACAGCGGGGCGCCGCGGGTGGGCTGGACGGGGCGGCCCGCCCGCAGGTCGTCGACGAGCCGCCGGGCGCTCTGGGGCGTCTGGTTGTCGAAGAACTCCCAGTTGACCATCACCACCGGTGCGAAGTCGCAGGCGGCGTTGCACTCGATGTGCTCCAGGGTGACCCTGCCGTCCTCGGTGGTCTCGCCGTTGCCGACGCCGAGGTGTTCCTGGAGCTCGGCGAAGATGGCGTCGCCGCCCATGACCGCGCACAGGGTGTTGGTGCAGACGCCGACCTGGTAGTCGCCGGACGGCTTGCGCCGGTACATGGTGTAGAAGGTGGCGACGGCGGTGACCTCGGCGGTGGTCAGGTCCAGCATCTCCGCGCAGAACCGCATGCCGGTGCGGGAGACATGGCCTTCCTCGGACTGCACCAGGTGCAGCAGCGGCAGCAGCGCGGAGCGGCTGTGCGGATAGCGGGAGATGATCTCCTTGGCGTCGGCCTCCAGCCTGGCCCGTACGTCGGCCGGGTAGGCGGGGGCGGGCAGCTGGGGCATCCCCAGAGATACGTCCGTCATTACCGGTCGACGCCTCCCATCACGGGGTCGATGGACGCCACGGCCACGATGACGTCGGCGACCTGGCCGCCTTCGCACATCGCCGCCACGGCCTGGAGATTGGTGAAGGACGGGTCGCGGAAGTGCACCCGGTAGGGGCGGGTGCCGCCGTCGGAGACGACATGGGCGCCCAGCTCGCCGCGGGGTGACTCGACGGCCGCGTACGTCTGCCCGGGCGGGACCCGGAAGCCTTCGGTGACCAGCTTGAAGTGGTGGATCAGGGCCTCCATGGAGGTGCCCATGATCTTCTTGATGTGGTCCAGGGAGTTGCCGAGCCCGTCGGGGCCGAGCGCCAGCTGCGCGGGCCAGGCGATCTTCTTGTCGGCGACCATCACCGGGCCCGGCTCCAGCCGGTCCAGGCACTGTTCGACGATGCGCATCGACTGCCGCATCTCCTCCAGGCGGATCAGGAAGCGGCCGTAGGAGTCGCAGGTGTCGGCGGTCGGGATGTCGAAGTCGTAGGTCTCGTAGCCGCAGTAGGGGTTGGTCTTGCGCAGGTCGTGCGCGAGTCCGGTGGAGCGCAGTATCGGGCCGGTCACGCCGAGGGCCATACAGCCGGCGAGGTCGAGGTAGCCGATGCCCTGCATCCGGCCCTTGAAGACGGGGTTGCCGGTGGCGAGCTTGTCGTACTCCGGCAGGTTCTTCTTCATGGTCTTGAGGAACTCGCGCAGCTGGTCGATCGTGCCGGGCGGCAGGTCCTGGGCGAGTCCGCCGGGGCGGATGAAGGCGTGGTTCATCCGCAGCCCGGTGATCAGCTCGAAGATGTCGAGGATCATCTCCCGGTCGCGGAAGCCGTAGATCATGATCGTGGTGGCGCCGAGCTCCATGCCGCCGGTGGCGATGGCCACCAGATGCGAGGAGATCCGGTTGAGCTCCATCAGCAGCACCCGGATGACCTGGGCGCGCTCCGGGATCTGGTCCTCGATGCCGAGCAGCCGCTCCACACCCATGCAGTACGCCTGCTCGTTGAAGAACGGCGTCAGATAGTCCGCGCGCGTGACGAAGGTGGTGCCCTGCGTCCAGGTGCGGAATTCGAGGTTCTTCTCGATGCCGGTGTGGAGGTAGCCGATGCCGCAGCGGGCCTCGGTGACGGTCTCGCCGTCGATCTCCAGGATGAGGCGGAGGACGCCGTGGGTGGAGGGGTGCTGGGGTCCCATGTTGACGACGATGCGTTCGTCGTCGGCCTTGGCCGTGGACCGGACGAATTCGTCCCAGTCGCCGCCGGTGACCGTGTAGACGGGCCCCTCGGTGGTCTCGCGCGCCGAAGCAGATGGCGTTGTCATGAGTACGACCTCCGCTGGTCCGGAGCCGGGATCTGGGCGCCTTTGTACTCGACGGCGATGCCGCCGAGGGGGTAGTCCTTGCGCTGCGGGAAGCCCTGCCAGTCGTCGGGCATCATGATCCGGGTGAGGGCCGGATGTCCGTCGAAGACGAGCCCGAAGAAGTCGTAGGTCTCACGCTCGTGCCAGTCGTTGGTCGGATAGACCGACACCAGGGACGGGATGTGCGGATCGGCGTCCGGGGCCGAGACCTCCAGGCGGAGCAGCCGGCCGTGTGTGAGCGAGCGCAGATGGTAGAGGGCGTGCAGCTCGCGGCCGGTGTCCTGCGGGTAGTGGACCCCGCTGACGCCGGTGCACAGCTCGAAGCGGAGCGCGGGGTCGTCGCGCAGGGTGCGGGCGACGAGCGCCAGATGCTCGCGGGCGATGTGGAAGGTGAGCTCGGCGCGGTCGACGACCGTCTTCTCGATGGCGTTCTCGGGGACGAGCCCCTGCTCCTCCAGCGCGCCTTCGAGCTCGTCGGCGACCTCGTCGAACTCACCGTATGCGGCTTCGCCGCCCGGGCCCCCGTACGGGCGGGTGGCCGGGCCCGGCAGCCGTACGGAGCGGACGAGTCCGCCGTAGCCGGAGGTGTCGCCGCCGTTGTCGGCCCCGAACATGCCGCGCTGGACGCGGATCTCCTCGCCGTGCTCGCCCCGCTGGCCCGGCAGGTTCTGCTCGCTGAGCTCCTTCTCGGGGTTCGGCTCGGTGGGCTCGCTCATCGCAGCAGCCCCTTCATCTCGATGGTGGGGAGCGCGGTGAGGGCCGCCTCCTCCGCCTCGCGGGCCGCTTCCTCCGCATTGACGCCGAGTTTGGACGTCCGGATCTTCTCGTGGAGCTTGAGGATCGAGTCCATCAGCATCTCCGGGCGGGGCGGGCAGCCTGGCAGATAGATGTCGACGGGGACAACATGATCAACGCCCTGCACAATCGCGTAATTGTTGAACATTCCACCCGATGAAGCGCAAACCCCCATGGAAATCACCCACTTGGGGTTGGCCATCTGGTCATAGACCTGCCGCAGGACAGGCGCCATCTTCTGGCTGACCCGCCCCGCGACGATCATCAGATCGGCCTGGCGCGGCGAGCCGCGGAAGACCTCCATGCCGAAGCGGGCCAGGTCGTACCGGCCGGCGCCGGTCGTCATCATCTCGATGGCGCAGCAGGCCAGCCCGAAGGTCGCCGGGAAGACGGATGACTTGCGCACCCAGCCCGCGGCCTGTTCGACGGTGGTCAGCAGAAAGCCGCTCGGCAGCTTCTCTTCGAGTCCCATTGGTGTGCTCCTGACGCCGCTTGAGTAGTCCTGGCCCTCTGATCGCTCAGTCCCATTCCAGGCCGCCGCGCCGCCATACGTAGGCGTAGGCGACGAAGACGGTCAGAACGAAGAGCACCATCTCCACAAGCCCGAAAAGCCCCAGCGCGTCGAAGGTGACGGCCCAGGGGTAGAGGAAGACGATTTCGATGTCGAAGACGATGAAGAGCATCGCCGTCAGGTAGTACTTGATCGGGAAGCGGCCGCCGCCGGCCGGCGTGGGCGTGGGCTCGATGCCGCACTCGTATGCCTCGAGCTTCGCCCGGTTGTAGCGCTTGGGGCCGATGAGCGTGGCCATGACCACGGAGAAGATCGCAAACCCTGCCCCGAGGGCGCCGAGCACAAGGATGGGCGCGTAGACATTCACCCTCCTCGCTCCTTCCAGTCGTCCTTGACCGTTGGACCGCACCGGGCTTTCCCATCGCCGCCTCGCGAAGATCGTGCATATGTGAGGCAGTTCACAAGCCCGACTGCCACGCATCCTATGCCTGCCGGTCTGTGATCTGCGACACGGGGTACGGCAGGGAGTTTGTGATCTCTGACACCTGACGAAGGATCATGAAGCCGGATGAGAAGTGATCTTCATACGCGAAGCATCCGAGTGGTCGCGATACGTGACATCCAAGCTCGTTTCCGCTGGTCGAGGCATGTTTGCCATATCAAACGATGGGATCTACATGCAAATTCGCAACGGACCGTTCCGGGTGATATTGGACCCGTAGTCACTCACGAGGGGGCCTCATCGGAGCGAAGTGGACGGCCGCCGCCGGGTCGCGCACTCGTTCACACATTCACGAGCAATCGAGACGCCGCCGAGCGGTGACCTTTCTGTGACCTGCACCACTCGCCCCGAGGGTCGCCAAAAGCGGGCTTGGCCAACGGACCGCGGGAGTGGTAGGCCCCCGGCAATTCGGGCGTTTCACAGAAAGCCCGTGATCACGGCCGTGATCACGCATGCCCGTTTTGACCGTTACGGCGTCAATAAAGGCCCGCGGGAAGCGGATTCAAGGGTTCCGTACGCAACTGTGGCGCAACACACGTTTCTTGAAGGGAACCGTGCCGGCTTGATAGCGGTTGTTCTCATGTCCCAGACCGCTCACATACCCAGCCACCGGAAGCCCCGCCGCAGCGCCTCGAAGCTCTCGCTGCGCGCCGGAGTTGCCGGTGGCGTCCTCAGCACCTTTGCGGTGGCCGGTGCGGCCGGTCCGGCGAACGCCGACCCGGTGACCGAGACCATCGAGATGCCCATGATCACCGCCGACCTCTCGGTCGCCGCGGCGCAGGCCGCCGCGGCCACCCAGCAGGTCGCCGTCGACCTCGAACTCCAGGCGCAGCAGGACGAACTGCGCGCCCAGGAGGACGCCGCCGCGGAGAAGGCCGCAAAGGCCGCCGAGAAGGCCAAGGAAGAGGCGGACCGCAAGGCTGAGGCCACGGCGAAGGAGGAGGCCAGGAAGCGCGCCGAGGCCGAGGCCGAGGAGCGTGCCTCCCGCACAGCCGAGCGGACCTCCCTGTCCTCGTACAGCGCCTCCTCGGGCTCCTCCGGCTCCTCCGGCTCCTCCGCGAGCGCCGGCTCCTCCGGCAGCAGCTCGCAGCAGGCCACGGGCAGCGTCGCGACCGTCATCGGCTTCCTGAAGGCACAGCTCGGCGACGCCTACATCATGGGCGCCACCGGCCCCAACGCCTGGGACTGCTCCAGCCTGGTCCAGGCCGCGTTCCGCCAGGTCGGCATCGAGCTGCCGCGCGTCTCGCAGGCCCAGTCGACCGCGGGCACCCAGGTGAGCCTGTCGAACCTCCAGGTCGGCGACATCCTCTACTGGGGCGCCGCGGGCTCCGCGTACCACACGGGCGTCTACATCGGGAACGGCCAGTACCTCGACGCCGCCAACCCCGGCAAGGGCGTGGTGATCCAGGACCTTTCGGGCTACCCGGCGACGGGCGCGGTCCGCGTGCTGTGACCGCGGCGCCCACGCCGTGAGGGCCGCCGCTCCCCCGTCCGGGAGCGGCGGCCCTCACGTTGCAGGCCTTCGTTTCAGACTTCGGTTCAGGCCTTCAGTTCAGGCCTTCAGTTCAGGCCGTCGGTTCAAGCCGTCGGTTTCAGGCCTTCGGCGCCGCTTTCGACAGGCCGTTGATGATGCGGTCCATCGCATCGCCGCCCGTCGGGTCGGTCAGGTTCGCCAGCATCTTCAGCGTGAACTTCATCAGCACCGGATGCGTCAGTCCGCGCTGGGTGGCGATCTTCATGACCTTCGGATTGCCGATGAGCTTCACAAACGCCCGGCCGAGCGTGTAGTAGCCGCCGTAGGTGTCCTTGAGGACCTTGGGGTAGTGGAGCAGGGCGGCCTCGCGCTGGGCCGGGGTGCGCCGCGCGTGGGCCTGCACGATGACGTCCGCGGCGATCTGGCCGGACTCCATGGCGTACGCGATGCCCTCGCCGTTGAACGGGTTGACCAGGCCGCCCGCGTCGCCGACCAGCAGCAGGCCGCGGGTGTAGTGCGGCTGCCGGTTGAAGGCCATGGGCAGCGCCGCGCCGCGGATCGGGCCGGTCATGTTCTCGGGCACGTACCCCCAGTCCTCCGGCATGGAGGCGCACCATGTCTTGAGCACCTCGCGCCAGTCCAGCTCCCGGAAGGAGGCGGTGGTGTTCAGCACGCCGAGACCGACGTTGGAGGTGCCGTCGCCCATGCCGAAGATCCAGCCGTAGCCGGGCAGCAGCCGGTCCTCGCCGGGCCCGCGGCGGTCCCACAGCTCCAGCCAGGACTCCAGATAGTCGTCGTCGTGGCGGGGCGAGGTGAAGTAGGTGCGCACGGCCACCCCCATGGGGCGGTCCTCGCGGCGGTGCAGGCCCATCGCCAGCGAGATCCGGGAGGAGTTGCCGTCGGCGGCGACGACGAGCGGGGCGCGGAAGACCACGTCCCGCTTCTCCTCGCCCAGCTTGGCGTGCACGCCCGTGATGCGACCGGTGCGGTCGTCGAGGACCGGGGCGCCGACGTTGCAGCGCTCGTACAGCCGCGCGCCCGCCTTCTGCGCCTGCCGGGCGAGCTGCTCGTCGAAGTCGTCGCGCTTGCGGACGAGTCCGTAGTCCGGATACGAGGCCAGATCCGGCCAGTCGAGCTGGAGCCGCACCCCTCCGCCGATGATCCGCAGGCCCTTGTTGCGCAGCCAGCCGGCTTCCTCTGAGATGTCGACGCCCATCGCCACCAGCTGCTTGACGGCGCGGGGCGTGAGGCCGTCGCCGCAGACCTTCTCGCGCGGGAAGGCGGTCTTCTCCAGCAACAGGACGTCCAGCCCGGACTTGGCCAGGTGGTAGGCGGTTGTGGAGCCGGCCGGGCCTGCCCCGACGACGATCACATCGGCGGTGTGTTCGGAGAGGGGCTCGGTCACGGCGGGGGCTCCCGATTGCTCGTTATTGCGTACCGAAGGCACAGGACGTGTGCAGTCTATGGGGGCGCGCCGATCACCGGCCGACGGGCTTGAACCCCCGGTGCAGGGCCACGATCCCGCCGGTCAGATTGCGCCAGGCGACCTTCGACCAGCCGGCCCGCTGGAGCATGCGCGCCAGCTCGGCCTGCTCGGGCCACGACTGGATCGACTCGGCGAGATAGACGTACGCGTCGGGGCTGGACGACACGGCCCGCGCCACCGGCGGCAGCGCCCGCATCAGGTACTCCTCGTACACCGTCCGGAACGGCGCCCAGACAGGATGCGAGAACTCGCAGATCACCACCCGCCCGCCGGGCTTGGTCACTCGGAGCATCTCGCGCAGCGCCGCCCCGGTGTCCTGGACGTTGCGCAGTCCGAAGGAGATCGTCACCGCGTCGAAGACGTCGTCCCTGAACGGCAGTCTCATCGCGTCGCCCGCGGTCAGCGGCAGCCACGGGTGGCGCTTCTTGCCCTGGCGCAGCATCCCGAGCGAGAAGTCGCAGGGCACGACGTACGCTCCGCTCTCGGTGAACGGCATCGACGACGTCCCGGTCCCGGCCGCCAGATCCAGCACCTTCTGCGCGGGCCGCGCGTCCACCGCCCTGGCGACCTCCCGCCGCCAGCGCCGGTCCTGGCCGAGCGAGAGCACGTCGTTGGTGAGGTCGTAGTTGGCCGCCACGTCGTCGAACATGGAGGCGACTTCATGCGGCTGCTTGTCCAGCGAGGCTCGGGTCACGCGCCCATTGTGCCGGTCGGGCGGACCCGGCGGCCGAGCGGGGCACTCGGGTCGCGGCCCCCGGAGCCCGGGCTCCGGCCACCTCCCGCGGACTCCGACGCCGCGCCTACTGCACCCCGGGCGTCAGCTCGATGCGCATATCGTCGGCCTCCCGCAGCACATGGACATGGTCGGTCCTCGCCCGCCAGCCGATGGGCACGGTGTAGTAGCGCCCGTCGCGCGCCGCGATGAGCCGCAGACCCGAGTAGCGGTAGCGGAAGTGCACGTTCTCGCCGAGGTCCTCGAAGCGGAGTTCCGGAGAGCGCGAGGTGAGGCGGAGCCGCCGGGAGACCGGCGGGGCGGCTCAGCGCCGCCGGTACACCAGCCGTCCCGCGAGCACGGTCGCGACGCAGGCCCCCGCGCCCTGTTCGACGAGCGCGGCCTCGTCGGGGACGTCGAAGGCCGCCAGATCCGCGCGGGCCGCCTGCCGCAGGGGAGCGTGGACCGAAGCCGCGAGGCCGGCGGCCACGGCGAGGGGGTCGAGGCGCGGGGCCCGGCCGGCGGGGGCCGTGAGCGCGGGGAGGACTGCCAGACCGGAGCGGGCGACCGCGGGCCGCGCCCACTGTGGGATGGGCCCCGCCAGGGCGGTGACGCCGTGCGCGAGCATCCGCTGGAGGCCCCGCCGTACGCTGCCCGCCCAGCGGGCCTCGTCCAGATGCAGCCGCTCCAGCGCCTCGCCGGTGATCGGCTCGACGCCGAGCCGGTCCGCCTCGCGCGGGTCCGGATGGTAGGCGCGGGTGAGCAGCTGTCCGGCGTGCGGCTGGCACAGGCCGGGGGTGAGGATGCCCGGCCAGCGGCGTACGCGTGCGGCGGGGTGCGCGGCGGCGAGTTCCCGGTACCGGCCGAGTGCGGCGATCCGGTCACCGTCGACGAGGACCGCGCCGTCGGCCGCGGGCGGCGCGCCGACCGGCAGCAGCAGCGGCGCCGTGTGCAGCGTCAGCAACGCCGCCTCAGCTGGACGCGAGGAGCTTCAGCTCCGGGTGGGCCGTGCCCCCTGCGATGGCCGTGGAGGAGATATGGGAGGCCACCCGCTCGTCGGCCGGGTCGTTCGCCGGGTCGTCGTGGACGACGAGGTGCTCGTACGTCGTCGCGCGCTGCGCCGGGACGCGGCCCGCCCGGCGGATCAGGTCGATGATCTCCTGGCGGTTCGAGCGGTGCTTCGCGCCCGCCGAGGAGACGACGTTCTCCTCCAGCATGATCGAGCCCAGGTCGTCCGCGCCGTAGTGCAGCGACAGTTGGCCGATCTCCTTGCCGGTGGTCAGCCAGGAACCCTGGATATGGGGGATGTTGTCCATGAAGAGCCGGGCGGTCGCGATCATCCGCAGATACTCGAAGATCGTGGCCTGGGTGCGGCCCTTCAGATGGTTGTTCTCCGGCTGGTACGTGTACGGGATGAAGGCCCTGAAGCCGCCCGTCCGGTCCTGAACGTCGCGGATCATCCGCAGATGCTCGATCCGCTCGGCGTTGGTCTCGCCCGTCCCCATCAGCATGGTCGACGTGGACTCGACGCCCAGGCCGTGGGCGATCTCCATGATCTCCAGCCAGCGCTCGCCGCTCTCCTTGAGCGGGGCGATGGCCTTGCGGGGGCGCTTTGGGAGCAGCTCCGCGCCCGCGCCTGCGAAGGAGTCGAGTCCGGCGGCGTGGATGCGGGAGATCGCCTCCTCGACCGAGACGCCCGAGATGCGGGCCATGTGCTCGACCTCGGAGGCGCCCAGCGAGTGGATCACCAGCTGGGGGAACTCCTCCTTGATCGCCGCGAAGTGCTTCTCGTAGTACTCGACGCCGTAGTCCGGGTGGTGTCCGCCCTGGAACATGATCTGCGTGCCGCCCAGTTCCACGGTCTCCGCGCAGCGCCGCAGGATGTCGTCCAGATCGCGCGTCCAGCCCTTGGCGGTGTCCTTCGGCGGCGCGTAGAAGGCGCAGAACTTGCACGCCGTCACACAGACGTTGGTGTAGTTGATGTTCCGCTCGATGATGTACGTGGCGATGTGCTCGGCGCCCGCGTACCGCCTCCGCCGCACCTCGTCGGCCGCCGCGCCCAGCGCGTGCAGCGGCGCGCGGCGGTACAGCTCGAGGGCTTCCTCGGGGGTGATCCGCCCACCTGCGGCGGCGCGGTCGAGGATGGGCTGAAGGTCGGCCTTCTCGATCACCGGGCGTCCCTTTCGAAGGGTTCTGGACGGACCGGACCAGCCTACGCCAGCGGTTTCGCTCGGTTTTCGCCCCCTCAGCCGCTCGGCTCGCCGCTCTTGGCAAGGGTGCCGGACGGTTTGCCCGCGGCCTCCTCGTCCGACTGGTAGCGCAGGGTGCCGTCGCCGCCGAGTGTGAACGTCAGCTCCGCGCGGCCTCCGGTGCACTTGCCCTTGCCCGCGCCCGGGCGGTCCGGGTCGGGGCGCTCCTCGATGCGGACCTCGCGGGCGGTCGCGGACACCAGCCTGCCGATGCCATGGCAGGTGATCTCCACGCCCAGCAGGGAGATGGAGTTGGTGGTGCGCAGGACGTCCTCACCCTTCGCGCCCGCCTGGAACTCCGCCGTCACCTGGCCGTGCGGCAGTCCGGTCCGTTCCACCGCGGGGCCGCTCCAGGTCCCGACGAACGCCTCGGGCAGCGTGCCGTACGCGCCGTCGGCGTCCTGCGTCGTCGCCGGCTGCGGGCTTGGGGATGTGGCGGGCGGACGTGCCGCGACGTCGTCCTCGCCGTTCCGGCCGCCCGGCCCGCCGCCGGGCCACAGGCCGAGGAGATGCGTGCCGCCGACCGTGACGGCCGCCAGCGCCCCCGCGACGGTCAGCGCCACGGTGCAGCTGACTCTTCGTCCGTGCGTACGGCGTGCCGGCGGCCGGTCCCCTGCGGACGGCGGCATCGGTTCGGCCGGGGGACCGAACACACCGATCGCCGGCCTGGAGAAGTCGAGGGGGCCGGAGACAGGACCGGATACGGGATCGGAAGCCGGTCCGGACGCAGGACCGGCGGCCGATTCCGAGACAGGGCCGGACGCAGGACCGCCGCCCGGCCCGAAGGCGGGACCGGGGCCCGGCCCGGAGACAGGCCCGAAGGCGGGACCGCCGCCCGGCCCGGAGGCCTGCTCCGGCTCCGCCGCCTCCAGATTCAGCAGGCTGACTGCCGACCGGCTCACCTGCTCCACCAGCGGCCCCGGCAGCCACCCCTGCCCGAGCAGCGCGGCGACCCCTTCCGGCGCGAGGGCGCGTGCAACATCCTGCGGAGCGGGCCGCGCGGACGGGTCCTTGGCCAGGCAGGCGGCGACCAGCTCCCGCAGCTCGCCCTGGAGCGCGCCCAGTTCCGGCTCCTCGTGCACCACCTTGTACAGCAGCGCGGCGGACGAGTCGCCGGGGAAGGGCGCCCGGCCGGTCGCCGCGTACGCCAGCACCGCACCCAGCGAGAAGATGTCCGCCGCGCCGGTGACGCCCTTGCCGAGGATCTGCTCGGGCGACATATAGCCGGGCGAGCCGACGGACACGCCGGTCGACGTCAGAGAGGCCGTCCCGTCCGTCGCCCGCGCGATCCCGAAGTCGATCAGGCGCGGGCCCTCCGGCGTGAGCAGCACGTTGGACGGCTTCACATCGCGGTGTACCAGGTCCAGTGCGTGCACGGCCCGGAGCGCCTCGGCGAGCCCCGCGCCCAGGGCCCGTACGGAGTGCCCCGGCAGCGGGCCGTGTTCGGGGACGGCGGAGGAGAGCGGAGGACCGGCCACATAGCCGGTGGCGATCCAGGGCACGGAGGCGTCCGGGTCGGCGTCGAGCACGGGGGCCGTCCAGCGGCCGCCGACGCGGCGCGCCGCGTCGGCCTCACGCCGGAAGCGAGCGCGGAACTCCTCGTCGAGCGCGAAGTGGGGGTGGACCACTTTCACGGCGACGGTACGGCCGCCCGCGCTGCGGCCGAGGTAGACCCGCCCCATGCCGCCCGCGCCGAGCCGGCCGAGCAGCCGGTACGGGCCGACGGTCGCCGGCTCCCCCGGTTCCAGCGGCTGTATCCGCACTTCGCGTCACTCCCCCGGATCTCCCGCGGACCTCCCGCGGATCCCCCGCGGCGCGTTGCCGCGTGGGCAAGCCTAGGCGGCCCGCGTGGGCCGCCTCACAGGGGTTGTCCCCGCACACAGCCAACCGAATGATCCTGCCCGGCGGCCACGGCTACCCGGCGAACTACCGGACGGGCACGGACCTGAAGCTCCAGGAGAACGTCAGCCGGTGGTCGCCGGACGGCGGGAGTCTGCCGTTCATCGTGGTGATGCCGGTGCTCAACCCGGACTCCGACCACTGCTGCGACGGCAGCGCCATCCCGGGCGAACCGAAGACGGGCACATTGATGACCGAGGACGTGCCCCACTTCTTCCGGGCAATTTCCGCACCTTCAAATCCCGTGGCGGCTGGGCGTTCATGTGGTCGTCCTCCGGCGGGTTCGTCGGGCTGACGCCGGTACTGGAACATCCGGACGAATTCAAGGCGGTGATCGCCTCGGGCCCCGACACCGTGCCCGACTCCCCGCTCTGGTCCGCACACGAGAGGGAACGCCAGGCATACACCCCGGAAAAACTCGCGAAAACTCTGTCCAGGCGGCCTGCCGCCAAGGAAAACGAGGGTTTCTGGCCTTCCAGATCGACTCAGGCAGAGCCGAGCAGCTCGACCCGCACATCCGCAGGAAAGCCGGTCGTCGGGCCGGTCCGGCGGGCGAATTCCCTTACTCCGGCAAGCTGTTCGACGCCGAAACGGAAGTCGAGCGTGGTGAAGTAGCGTTCCAGCAGCTCCGCGTCGAAGGCCTCCCAGCGGGCGGCCTGCTCGGCGACCTTCCCGACCTCCTCCAGGGACAGATCGCGCGAGGCGAGAAAGGCCTCGTGCACCGACCGGACCACACCGGGCTCGCGCTCCAGATACTCCCTGCGCGTCGCCCACACCGCGAAGACGAACGGCAGACCGGTCCACTCCTTCCACATCTGCCCCAGGTCGTGGACCTGGAGGCCGAGTCGCGGGGCATCGTGCAGCGAGGCGCGCAGTGCGGCGTCCCCGATCAGCACGGCCGCCTCCGCCTCCTGCATCATCACGCCCAGGTCGGGAGGGCAGGTGTAGTAGTCGGGGGCGACCCGGTACCGCTCCGCAAGCAGGAGCTGCGCCAGGCGTACGGACGTGCGCGAGGTGGAGCCGAGTGCGACTCGGGCGCCGTCCAGCTTCTCCAGCGGGAGCTGGGACACGATCACGCAGGACATGACGGGGCCGTCGCATCCCACCGCGAGATCAGGGAAGGCGATCAGCCGGTCCGCGTTGCGCAGGAATTCCACGAGGGTGATCGGGGCGATGTCGAGGTCGCCCTGCACCAGGCGCTCGCTGAGCTTCTCCGGGGTGTCCTTGGTCAGCTCGAGATCAAGCAGCGTTCCGGTCCGTGCCAGCCCCCAGTAGAGCGGCAGACAGTTCAGGAACTGGATGTGGCCGACACGAGGCCGGCTCCGCAGAGATTTGTCCACATCGTGAGGCTAGACCCAGGCCGCGCCGCCCGGCGTCGCCGGGTCCGCCGTCAGCACGTCGACACCCTCTGTCAAACATCCGGGTGACGTGATCTTTCCCTCTACCGCAACGAACACCCTGCGTGCTAGGCTCAACGCAAGTTGCAGTTTGGTTTCCCTTGCAGTACAGAGCCTGCGGAGCATGTAACCCGCAGGCTTTTGTAGTTTTCAGACTTCTTGCAGGTTCTGGAGCAGGGCAACCCTTTGGCCCAAGGAGGGCTTATGGCTACCGGAACCGTCAAGTGGTTCAACGCTGAAAAGGGCTTCGGCTTCATCGCCCAGGACGGCGGCGGCCCGGATGTCTTTGTTCACTACTCCGCGATCAACGCCTCTGGCTTCCGCTCCCTCGAGGAGAACCAGCAGGTGAACTTCGACGTCACGCAGGGCCCGAAGGGCCCGCAGGCGGAGAACGTCACCCCGGTCTAAGCGACCCGGGCGGCTGTCGCGTCCTACTCAGCAGTATCCAAGGAGCCCTGTTCCGTACTCCCGTACGGAACAGGGCTCCTGCCCTTTCCTCGTCCAGCACGCCCAGATCGCCGGTGTGCAGCCGGCCGTTCCGCGTCGAGCGCGGCGGCGGTGGCCCCTGCGGGTTGCGGCGGTAGCCGGGGAGGGCGCGCGGTGGCGCATGATCTGGGTCGGCGAGCACGTCAGCGGCGTGATCACGGAGTCGGATCGGGCGGGCGACTGACTGGCTGGCCGGCTGGCCGGCTGGCCGAGCGTTTCGCGGGCAAGCGGACGGCCGGCGGCTGCTGACCGCGCCGTCCCGGCACACAGCGGGGCGGCCCGGCACTCCCTGGCCTGGATTCGCCTCTTCCGGCGGCGGATCCCGGCCATCCGGCACGCCGGGCTCGTACGCTGGATGCATGACGGAGCGGAAGCCACCCGGTGTCAGCTTTGAGTCATGGGTCGACCGGCAGATCCGTGAGGCGACGGAGCGCGGCGACTTCAAGGACCTGCCCGGCATCGGCATGCCCCTGCCGGAGAGCGGCGCGGCCTACGACGACCTGTGGTGGGTCAAGGGCAAGATGCAGCGCGAGGGACTGTCCGTGCTGCCGCCGACGCTCGCCCTCCGCAAGGAGGCGGAAGACGCGATGGCGTCCGCGGCCCGAGCGCCCTCGGAGACGGCGGTGCGCCGCATCGTGACCGAGGTCAACGAGAAGATCGCCCAGGCGATCCGCCGCCCGCCGGAGGGTCCCCCGCTGGGGCTCAGGCCGTATGACGTCGAGGAGGTCGTACGGGAGTGGCGTCGGCGGCGTGCGGATGCCTGAGCGTCAGCGGGACGGAGACCACCGCCGGCCCTCCATGAGGTTGCCGAGGCCCATCCAGGCGAAGTTCATCAGGGTGCCCGCCGCTTCCTTGGCGGTGACGGCCCCGGTCTCGTTCGCCCAGCCCGCGAGGGACTCGGCCGCTCCCACCAGGGCCTGCGCCAGCCCGGCGACATCGCGGTCGGCCAGCTCCGTGCCGCGGTGCGCCTCACGGGCGGCGGCCCCTATCAGCGTCGTCACAAAGGCCACCAGTTCGTCCCGCATCGCCGTGACGACCGCGGCGAACGGCTCGCCGTGCGTACGCGCCTGACGGTGCAGCACCGCCCAGCCGTCCGGATGCTGCGCGGTGTGCGTGAAGAACGCCGCAAGCCCCGTCCACAGCTGCCGGTCGGCGGGGAGCCCCGACTCGACGCCGGCGCGCACGGCCTCGATCAGCGCCTGCGCCTCCCGTCGGATGCAGGCGGTGAACAGCTCCTCCTTGGAGTTGAGATAGAGATAGACGAGGGGTTTTGAGACCCCCGCCAGCTCGGCGATCTCGTCCATCGAAGCCGCGCGGTAACCGCGCTGTCCGAAGGTCCGCACCGCGGCGTCCATCATCTGGCGCTCGCGCACGGCACGCGGCATGCGTTTACCCTTCGCGCTCTTCACGGCACCCATGTTGAGAACATCCTCCCGCCCCACACACCACACCTGTTTCCCCTGCTCCCCCTACTGCGCGGTAAGCCTAAGGCCCGCCGGCGGCCCTGAACCGTCCCTCGCGACCGGGTGGCCGACGAGTAACTGAACCTTCCTCACGTTCCCTACGTATTGCAGCCATAGGAACGCTCAGCGACGCCCGGCGGCATGCCGTGGGAGACACCGGAAGTCGCCTCCGGTCCACGGCGCCGCCGGGCGTCGCGAGCTGACGGCCGAGGCCCTCCTGCCCGGGGGGCAGGAGGGCCTCGAAGCGAGCCCGGGGATCGCCGGGCGACCGGCAGGGCCTCACGGAACCCCGGGGAACCGGATGGCCGCCACGGCGCGCCCGAGCACGCTCGACGGCCGGTCGCGGCACTTCTCGCGGAGCGCTCAGGCGGCGGCCACCGGGACGGTCGGCTTCTGCCCTGCGTCGCGGGCGTCGGCATCCGTGATCGGGGACGAAGTGGCCGAGTTGTACGCGTCGTGGTCGAGGATCTTCTCGCGGGCCGCGACGACGACCGGGACCAGCGCCTGGCCGGCGACGTTCGTGGCCGTGCGCATCATGTCCAGGACCGGGTCGACGGCCAGCAGCAGACCCACGCCCTCCAGCGGGAGGCCCAGCGTGGAGAGGGTCAGGGTGAGCATGACCGTCGCGCCGGTCAGGCCCGCCGTGGCGGCGGATCCGACGACCGATACGAAGACGATGAGCAGGTACTCCTGGATGCCGAGCTGTACCCCGAAGATCTCCGCGATGAAGATCGCGGCGATGGCCGGGTAGATCGCGGCGCAGCCGTCCATCTTGGTCGTCGCGCCGAACGGCACGGCGAAGGAGGTGTACTCCTTCGGGACGCCGAGGCGCTCGGTGACCCGCTGGGTGACCGGCATGGTGCCGACGGAGGAGCGGGAGACGAAGGCCAGCTGGATGGCGGGCCAGGCGCCGCGGAAGAACTGCAGCGGGCTGATCCTGGCGACCGTGGCGAGCAGCAGCGGGTAGACGCCGAACAGCACCAGCGCGCAGCCGATGTAGACGTCCGCGGTGAAGGTGGCGTACTGGCCGATCAGCTCCCAGCCGTAGTCGGCGATCGCATAGCCGATGAGGCCGACCGTTCCGAGCGGCGCCAGGCGGATGACCCACCACAGGGCCTTCTGCAGCAGCTCCAGCACGGACTCGCTGAGCGCGAGGACCGGCTTGGCGCGCTCGCCGAGCTTGAGGGCGGCGATGCCGGCGACGGCGCCCATGAAGACGATCTGCAGGACGTTCAGCTCGGTGAAGGGCGTGATGACGTCGGTCGGGATGATCCCGGTCAGGAAGTCGATCCAGCTGCCCTCGTGCTTGGGCGCGGCCCCGTCGCGGGGCGTGAGACCGGTGCCTGAGCCGGGGTTTGTGAGCAGACCGATGGTCAGGCCGATGGCGACCGCGATCAGCGACGTGATCATGAACCAGAGCAGGGTGCGGGTGGCCAGCCGAGCGGCGTTGTTGACCTTCCGCAGATTGGTGATCGACACCAGGATCGCGAAGAAGACGAGCGGCGCGACGGCCAGCTTCAGCAGCTGGACGAAGATCGAGCCGATCTGGTCGAGGGTGTCCTTGAGCCAGGAGAGGTCCTGGCTGCGGGCGAGCCAGCCGAGCAGGACGCCCAGAGTGAGGCCGGCTGCGATCTGGGCCCAGAACGGGACCTTCGGCAGCCGGAGGCCGGATGTGGGGGACGACGCGGATGGGGTGTTCGCGGTGTTCGCGGACACGGGCACACTCCAGTGACGTATCAGAGCTTCAAGCCGTACGGACAGAAGGTGCGGCGCCCACGCGCGAGTGCGCGGCGCCGCTGCATGATGCCGGGTCAGACCGAGCGGCAACAGACCGCGGACATACAGCGGCAGAGATCGACATGCAGACGCGCCACGAGCGGGCTGCCCGCGGCGTCGTGGCGGTGGCGCACTGCTGTCGTCATGCCGAACACGCTAACACTTGAACTTTGAGAACCTCAAAGCACTTCTTTGGGCTAATTCGAAGGAGAACAGAGCCCATGACAACGGAGTCCCAGGTAGAGAGCGGGTGCTCCCTTACCTGGGACTCCGGAAGGCCTATCGGCGGATGTGAGGAACGTTACGCGCCGTCCTCCTGGGTGCGGTTCGCCTCCAGGCGCGCCTTCGCCCGGTCCACCTTCTGCACGATCTGCTCGGACATCGCCTCCCGCTGCTTGCGCAGCAGCACAAAACTGAGCGGCGCGGAGACGACGACCGCCAGCAGGACGACCCAGACGAAGTTGGAGTCGCCGAGCCCCTTGGGCAGGATGCCGAACTGGACGAGTCCGGCGACGACGACGAACGAGCCGACGAAGACGGCAAGACGCAGGAGCGTGTACCGGATCGCGGCGTTCGGCTTTGCTGCGGACACGGCGGGCCTTCTCTCTTCGTACAACAGGCGATGCCTGTCCAGTGAAGCACGCCCGCCGGCCCACCCGTCCCACAGGGTCCGGCCGCGCCCCCGCGCGGCCGGAGACTCGTCCGGATCAGGCCTGATCCGGACGGAACAGCCTAGTGCCGGGAGGGGCACTAGTGGCCGCTGTGCTCCTTGACCACTCGCCGGGCCTGCGCAAAGAGCATGCCCACGTTCAAGGACTTGCGGCAGACCACGACGGCCACGATGTCCTCGTTCTGGGTGTTGCGGATGAACAGGTGCGTGAGGTTGTCGCTGTTGACCAGGATCTCCTGGAAGTAGTGCTGCGCGGTGCTGACCCCCCGGCGCTCCTTGAAGAGGTCCTCGATCATCACCACGGTGCGCCCCTGGAAGAGGTCGAGCGTGGCCCCGGCCAGCAGATCGAGGACTTCGGTGGGGTGCGTGTCGACGGTGTCGACGGACAGCAGCATGCCGGTCGCCATATCGACCACTCCGGCCGCCAGGCAGTCGGGCACCTCGTTTCGCAAGTTCTTGACCAGTGCGGTCACTTGATCCGACATCGTACGGTGTGCGCGGTTTCCTGCCGTGCTCATCATGCTCCTCGTGTTCGGCCTGTCTTGTTCGCGACGCGTCTGCCGCGCCTGCGGCTCACCTGTCCGCCCTCGAAGCGCCCGGAAGGCTCAGCACCCCCTTGATGCGCTCCACTGCCTTGAGCGACTCCGCCTCCAGTCGGCCCAGGTTGAGTCCCTCGTCCCCGAGGACCACCATCAGTGCGGTGTCTCCCACGGCGTACATGGCCGCGCAGCCTGCGGTGCCGTGCGTGACGCTCTGCTGGAACGTGCCCCTGCCGCAGGTCGCGGTGGTGCGGCGAGCCAGTCCCAGGCCGGCGGCGGCGAGCGCGGCGAGTGCGTCGGGGTCGATGCCGTCCTCCGTGTCGGCGGCGATCAGCAGCCCGTCCACGGCGACGACGGCGGCGTCGGTGACGCCCGCCACCTGCTCCCTCAGCGTGCGCATTTCCGCTACCAGCCCGTCATGGTTCATCAGGGCACATCCCTTTCGGTCGGGGGTTCTCGAATCTCAGGCGTCGTGGGAGTCGGAGCCGCGCAGGAGCCCGCGCCTCCCTTGACGCAGCCAGGCGAAGTCCGTCCAGCCGGACGGCCGGACGGCGGGAAGGATCTCGTTGATGCCGCTGGCGCCCGGGCTGCGGCGGGGCAGCGGCTCCCGCGACGGGGCGGCCGACGCGGCAGACGGGGCGGCCGTCGGAGCACCCCGCGGCGGAGCCGCCCCCGGGCCCCGGGAGCCGCTCGCGGAGCGCGGCTCGGGTCCGCCGCCGACGACCTCGATCAGCCCCTCGGCCAGCATGCGTGACATGTCCACCGTCACGGTGTAGACGCCGCGACCGATGACGAACGCGATGTCCCGCGCGCTGCGCCGGCCGTTGGCGGACCGGAGGATCCGGAGGCGTTCCCGGCTCACCGGTCCACGCTCCCGCTCCATGTCCACCCCCGGCGCGGGGACGAAGCGTTCCCGGTCCGGGCCCACGGGGACGGGGAGCGTGGCGAGCGCATCGCGCCGCCACACCGCCTCTCGCAGCAGGTCACGCGGGTCGGCGTCGGGCAGCACCACGTCGGGAAGGGCCGCGTCGGCGTCCAGTCGGCAGCCCCAGACCGGGCCGGCCGCCATCGCGAACACCGCGTCCCGGGCGGCCATCCGCGCCAGCACCTTGAGCTCGGCCGCGCCGAGGCAGCCGTGCGCGACGAGCGCGGGGACGGCGTCCCGGGGCGTGGTGCCCGTGCCCAGGACGGCCAGCCATGCGTCCTCGCGGATCCGGCCGGACCGCAGCAGCAGCGTGCACACGGCGGGGGAGCCCGGACTCTCGACCGCGATCACAGCGCCCCGTCTCATATGCATCGTCCCGCCGGGCGCTCCCGCCACATGCAGCGTGCCGGTGGCCCGGTCGGCGACACAGCGATCGAGCGAAACCGTGAGCAGGTCGCAGGCGTCCTGTTTCAGCGAATCGCTGCTGCTCGCCATCGCTCCCTCATCGCCGCGCCGCGTCGTGCCCTGTCGTGGAAGGCGCGCGCCTTCCACGGAAGTGCCCGACGCGCCGGTTCACGGGGATTTTTAGCAGGCGTGGATGCGACTTATCCGGCCATCGGACAAGATGATCAGAGGCGAGAGTTTGAACGACTTTCGCTGTCAGAAGCGCCGTTTCAATGGACAGGACCTGTCACGTCCGTCCCCTGTCGGAACGGCGCCGTCGACTGACGCGGCCGCCGGCCGGAGAACGCGAAAAGCCCCCGGCCGATCGGCAGGCCGGGGGCTTCGCCCGTGGGCGGGGCGGGGGCGGACGGGTCAGACCCGCATCGGCTGGGGGGCCTCCCGGCGGTCCGGGTCGGGCCCCGGGTACTCCCGGATCACCTCGTACCGCGTGTTCCGCTCCACCGGGCGGAAGCCCGCGTCGCGGATCAGGTCCAGCAGATCGTCCCGCGTCAGCTTGTTCGGCGTGCCGTAGTTGTCCGCGTCATGCGTGATCTTGTACTCGACCACGGAACCGTCCATGTCGTCCGCACCGTGCTGCAGCGCGAGCTGGGCGGTCTGCACGCCGTGCATCACCCAGAAGACCTTCACATGCCGGATGTTGTCGAACAGCAGCCGGGAGACGGCGAACGTCTTCAGCGCCTCCGCGCCCGTCGCCATCGTGGTCCGCGCCTGGAGCGTGTTGCGGACCTTGCCGTCCTTCACATCGACGAAGTCGTGCTGGTAGCGCAGCGGGATGAAGACCTGGAAGCCGCCCGTCTGGTCCTGGAGCTCCCGCAGCCGCAGGACGTGGTCGACCCGGTGCCGCGGCTCCTCGATGTGGCCGTACAGCATCGTGCACGGCGTCTTGAGGCCCTTCTCGTGCGCCAGGCGGTGGATGCGCGACCAGTCCTCCCAGTGGGTGCGGTGGTCGACGATGTGCTGCCGCACCTCCCAGTCGAAGATCTCGGCGCCGCCGCCGGTCAGCGACTCCAGACCCGCCTCGATCAGCTCGTCGAGGATCTCCGACGCCGAGAGCCCCGAGATGGTCTCGAAGTGGTGGATCTCGGTCGCCGTGAACGCCTTCAGCGAGACGTTCGGCAGCGCCTTCTTCAACTCGCTCAGGGAGCGCGGGTAGTAGCGCCACGGCAGATTGGGGTGGAGCCCGTTGACGATGTGCAGCTCGGTGAGGTTCTCGCTCTCCATCGTCTTGGCGAGGCGGACGGCCTCCTCGATGCGCATGGTGTAGGCGTCCTTCTCCCCCGGCTTGCGCTGGAAGGAGCAGTACGCACAGGACGCCGTGCACACGTTCGTCATGTTCAGATGGCGGTTGACGTTGAAGTGCACGACGTCGCCGTTCTTGCGGGTGCGCACCTCATGGGCGAGTCCGCCGAGCCAGGCCAGGTCGTCCGACTCGTACAGCGCGATGCCGTCCTCGCGGGTCAGCCGCTCGCCGGAGCGGACCTTCTCCTCCAGCTCGCGCTTGAGTCCAGCGTCCATGCGCCCGCCTCCCATACGTCAACCAATCGGGCCCCACCCAGACTACGGCTAGGCCTCTTCGGGCAGGTCCCCGACCCGGTTCTCCCACTTCGTGGACAGCACGATCGTCGTACGCGTACGGGACACGCCGCGCGTCCCCGACAGCCGGCGGATCGTCTTCTCCAGGCCGTCGACGTCGCTCGCGCGCACCTTGAGCATGTACGAGTCGTCGCCCGCGATGAACCAGCAGTCCTCGATCTCGGCGAGGTCCTTCAGCCGACGCGCCACGTCCTCGTGGTCGGCGGCGTCGGAGAGCGAGATGCCGATCAGCGCGGTGACGCCGAGGCCGAGCGAGGGCGCGTCGACCGTGGCGCGGTAGCCGGTGATGACGCCCGCGGCCTCGAGGCGGTTGATCCGGTCGGTGACGGAGGGCCCGGAGAGCCCCACCAGCCGGCCGAGCTCCGCATATGAGGCCCTGCCGTTCTCCCTGAGGGCCTGGATGAGCTGCCTGTCCACGGCGTCCATAAGCCTGAGCCTTCCATTGTTCAGCAATACCGCGAGTTTACGTGTAGAATCTAAGGCATACAGGGTCGACGCCCTGTGAATCTTTCAGACGATCAACGACGATCCTTCAGGAGATGAAACCCACCGTGTACACGATCGAGATGGCCTAGGCCCAGATGCGACAGCTTCAGGAACTGGCCGACCGCTCGCGTGCCCACCAGCCCTCGGCCGCCCGGCGGACCGACAGGACCCGTACCCCGCGCCGCTCCAAGAAGCGCTAACCGGTACGAGAGCCGCCCAGCTCTCCCTCCCAACGGCGGTACAGCCGGTGCGGCACGCCTGCCGCGTCCAGCACCCGCCCCGCGACGAAGTCCACCAGATCCTGGATGTGCGTCGCCCCCGCATAGAACGCCGGAGAGGCGGGCAGCACCACGGCGCCCGCCTCGTCCAGCGCCACCAGAGCCTTCAGCGTCTGCCCGCTGAGCGGAGTCTCCCGCACCGCCACCACCAACGGCCGCCGCTCCTTCAGCGTCACGCTCGCCGCCCGCTGGAGCAGATCCTTCGAAAGCCCCAGCGCCACACCGGCCACACAGGCCGTCGACGCGGGCACGATCAGCATCCCCTTGACGGGATACGACCCCGAGGACGGCCCGGCGGCCAGATCCCCCGCGGCCCAGTGCCGTACGTCCGACACGTCGACGGCGTCACCGCCGAACGCGTCGGGCTTGCCGTCGGCGCCGCGCGCCAGCCACTCGGCCAGATCCTCCCGCCAGCGCGCGTCCCGGAAGGAGATGCCCGTCTCGTCGAGCAGCGTCAGCCGCGCCGCCCGGCTCACCACCAGATCCACGCTCTCGCCCGCCGCGAGCAGACCCCGCAGCACGGAGGCCGCATAAGGGGTCCCCGACGCGCCCGAGACCCCGACGACCCAGGGGCGACGCTGTTCTTGTACCGGCTCCACGCCAATGAGCCTATCCGCCGGGACGGGCCCGGAACTGTGCAAGGTCTCCCGGACGTTTCGGGGGGAGGAAGCGCCGACACCGGGAGGGTCTGTCAATGGCGACCGCAGAGCCGACCGGATGGAGCGCCGGCGCCCGCGCCCGGGCCGCGGCCAAGCTGATGCTGGGCTGGGTGGCGCTGCTGTGGACGCTGGAGGCCCTCGACCTGGCGACCGGCGGCGGACTTCACACGTACGGGATCACACCGCGCGAGCCCGGCGAACTGCGGGACATCGTCCCCGCGGCCTTTCTGCACCACGGCTTCGAGCATGTCGCGGCCAACACCGTGCCACTGCTGATCCTGGGCTTTCTGGCCGCGCTCTCCGGCGTACGCCGCTTCCTCGCGGTGGTGGCGACCGTCATCGTGGTCTCCGGCTTCGGCATCTGGCTGACCTCCCCCGACAACAGCATCACCGCGGGCGCGTCCGGAGTCGTCTTCGGCCTCTTCGGCTATCTGCTGGTCCGCGGCTTCGTGAACCGCAAACCGCTGGAGGTCGTCGTCGGCGTGCTGGTCGCCGCGCTGTACGGCTCCCTCGTCTGGGGAGTCCTCCCCACGGACGCGGGCATCAGCTGGCAGGGCCATCTGTTCGGGCTGCTGGGCGGTGCGGGCGCGGCGTTCCTCTTCCGCGACCCGCCGCGGGCTCCGGCCGCCATGGACCCCACCCTGTAGCCGGGGGCTCCGCCCCCGAACCCCCGCGCCTCGAACTTCCCCCACCAAGGCGCCCCGGGCGGGGCTGGGTTCGGCCGCTCAGACCGTGAGCCCCCGCACCAGCAGATCCAGCAGCGCACAGCAGAACAGCGCAATCCCGATGAACCCGTTCACGGTGAAGAACGCCCGGTTCAGCCGCGAAAGATCATGCGGCCGCACGATCGTGTGCTCGTACACGAACGCGGTCGCCACCACCCCCAGCCCCAGCCAGAAGAACGCCCCCGCGTCCGTCGCCAGCGCGTACCAGACGAACAGCAGCATCGTCACGGCATGGCTCCACCGCGCACCCCACAGCGCCGCCGGCACGCCGAAACGCGCCGGCACCGACATCACGCCCTCGGTGCGGTCCGCCTCCACGTCCTGGCAGGCGAAGATCAGATCGAAGCCGCCGATCCAGATGCCGACGGCGAATCCCAGGATCACCGCCTCCCAGGACCACGCGCCGGTGACGGCCAGCCACGCCCCGATCGGGCCGATCGCCTGGGCCAGGCCCAGGATCGCGTGCGGGAAGTTGGTGAACCGCTTGCCGTACGGATACACCACCATCGGGATCACGGCGAGCGGGGCGAGAGCGAGGCAGAGCGGGTTCAGCGCGGCGGCCGCGCCGAGGAAGAGAACGACGGCGATCAGCGCACCGGTCCACGCGGAACGCACGGAGACCGCCCCGGTGACCAGTTCCCGGCCCGCCGTGCGCGGATTGCGGGCGTCGATCTCGCGGTCGATGATCCGGTTGCAGGCCATCGCGAAGGTGCGCAGCCCCACCATGGCGATGGTGACGAGGAGCAGCTTGCCCCAGTGGATGCTCCGGTCGAGCTGGAACATCGCGGTGAGGGAGGCGATATAGGCGAAGGGCAGCGCGAAGACCGAGTGCTCGATCATCACCAGGCGCAGAAACGCGCGGGTGCGACCGGGGCCGGGTACGGCTGCGGCGGAGGCGCTCACAGCCCGTACTCCTTCCAGCGCTTCGTCACCAGCGCCGCCGTGTCCGGGTCGGACTCGACCATGTCCGGCCAGCCCCCGTCCCGTACGTACCCCTCCTCCGGCAGTTTGCGGGTCGCGTCGATGCCCGCCTTGCCGCCCCAGAACTGCTGGTAGGAGGCGTGGTCCAGATGGTCGACCGGGCCCTCGACCACGGTCAGGTCACGGGCGTAGTCCGTGTTGCCGAGAGCCCGCCAGGACACCTCGTGCAGGTCGTGGACGTCGCAGTCGGCGTCCACCACCACGATCAGCTTGGTCAGCGACATCATGTGCGCGCCCCAGATGGCGTGCATGACCTTCTGCGCGTGCTTGGGGTACTTCTTGTCGATCGAGACGATCGCGCAGTTGTGGAAGCCGCCGGACTCGGGGAGGTGGTAGTCCACGATGTCCGGCACGATGATCTTGAGCAGCGGGAGGAAGAACCGCTCGGTGGCCCGGCCCAGCGGGCCGTCCTCCGTCGGCGGGCGGCCCACGACGATCGACTGGAGCAGCGGACGGCTGCGCATGGTCACACAGTCGATGGTGAGCGCGGGGAAGGGCTCCTGCGGGGTGTAGAAGCCGGTGTGGTCGCCGAAGGGGCCCTCGGGGAGCATCTCGCCCGGCTCGAGCCAGCCTTCGAGCACCACCTCCGCCTGCGCGGGGACCTGCAGTGGGACGGTCTTGCAGTCGACCATCTCGATGCGTTTGCCCTGGACGAAGCCCGCGAAGAGGTACTCGTCGATGTCGCCGGGCAGCGGCGCGGTGGACGCGTACGTCACGGCGGGCGGGCAGCCGAAGGCGATCGCGACCGGCAGCCGTTCGCCGCGCTTGGCTGCGACCTGGTAGTGGTTGCGGCTGTCCTTGTGGATCTGCCAGTGCATTCCGATCGTGCGCCGGTCATGGCGTTGGAGCCGGTACAGGCCGAGGTTCCGGACGCCGGTCTCGGGGTGCTTGGTGTGGGTGAGGCCCAGGTTGAAGAAGGAGCCGCCGTCCTCGGGCCAGGTGAACAGCGCGGGCAGCCGGTCCAGATCGACGTCGTCACCGCGCAGGACGACCTCCTGCACGGGCGCGTCCTTCACCTTCTTCGGCGGCACGTGGACCATCGAGCCCAGCTTGCCGAAGGCCTCGCGGACCCCGACGAAACCGTGCGGGAGCTCGGGCTTGAGCAGCCCGCCGATCTTGTCGCTGATCTCCGAGTAGGACGTCAGACCGAGGGCCTTGAGGAGCCGACGGTCGGTGCCGAAGACGTTCATCGCGAGGGGCATCGCGGAGCCGCGGACGTTCTCGAAGAGCAGCGCGGGGCCGCCGGCCTTGTTGACCCTGTCGACGATCTCCCCGACCTCCAGGTACGGGTCGACTTCGGCCTTGATGCGCTTGAGGTCGCCCTCGCGCTCCAGCGCCCTGAGCAACGAACGGAGATCGTCGTAAGCCATGCGCCCCAGTATCGCTGAGGGGCATGCGGGGGATGCGCGCGCCCCGCATGGAACAAAACGCCGTCATACCGGGGCCCCGGGGGTCGCCCCCGGACCAACACAGCGCCGAGCGGCATGCGGGGGCATACGCGCGCCCCGCGTCGGAACAACCGGCCGGATACCCTGGCCGAGTCACCTGGGCCGCGCAGGCCCGCCGCCGCACTCTGGGGGACGCATCCACCATGCTCAGGGCCCTGATGTTCCTCGTGCCTCTGGCACTGACCATCTATGCGTTCATCGACTGCCTCAACACCCCTGAGGACGAGGCCAAGCATCTGCCCAAGATCGCCTGGGTCTTCATCATCCTGCTCTTCTGGATCGTCGGGCCGATCGTATGGCTGGCCGCGGGCAAGACGCGCGGTGCGTCGGCCCACGGCCGCACCGCCTCCGAGCGGCGCCGCGGCCACCGCGCCACATGGGTGGCGCCGGACGACAATCCCGAGTTCCTCCAGTCACTGCGGGAGGAGAAGAAGAAGGAGAACAAGAAGGACGAGTCGCTCCTCAAGGACTGGGAGGCGGACCTGCGCCGCCGTGAGGAGGAGCTGAAGCGGCGCGAGCAGGGCGAGGACCCCAAGCAGCCATGACCGCGCCCGTTCCGCGCATCCCCACGGTCGATCTGGGCCCCTGGCTCACCGGCGGCGCCGAGGCCCGTGCCCGTACCGCCGCCGCCGTGGACGCCGCCCTGCGCACCGCGGGGTTCCTGCTGGTCAGCGGACACGGCGTCGAACGGTCGCTGCGGGCGGAGATCCGCGAACTGGCCCGCGGCTTCTTCCGGCTTCCGGCCTCCGCCAAGGAGGCGTACGCCGTGCGGGTCGGCGGGCGCGGCTGGCTCGGTCCCGGCGCGGAGGCCAACGGCTATGCGGAGGGCGCCGAGACCCCGCCCGATCTGAAGGAGTCGTTCTCCTTCGCCTCCTACGAGCCGACGGGCGACCCCGCGGTGGACGCCGAGTGGTTTCTGCCGAACGCCTGGCCGCGGGAGGTTCCCGGGCTGCGCCCGGCCGTGGAGCGGTATCTCACCGCGATGCGCACGCTCTCCGACCGGCTGCTGGGGCTGCTGGGCGTGGCGCTCGGCGAGGAGGAGGACTTCTTCACCCGCCACACCGCCCACCCCACCTGGGGTTTCAACATCAACTGGTATCCGGGGCGCGAGGTGGTCGGCGAGCCGCAGCCGGGCCAGTTCCGGATCGGGCCGCACACGGACTTCGGCACGGTCACGGTCCTGGACCGCCAGTCGGGCAAGGGCGGGCTCCAGATCTTCACGGACGAGGGCGGCTGGGAGGACGCGCCGTACGACCCGGAGGCCGATGCGCTGACGGTCAACATCGGCGATCTGATGGCCCACTGGAGTGGCGGCCGCTGGCGTTCGGGGCGGCACCGGGTACTTCCGCCGCCTGCGGACGCGCCGGCCGAGGAGCTGATGTCGCTGGTGTACTTCTACGAGTGTGATCCGGGCACAGTGATCCGCGGCGTCGACTCCCATGCGCATCTGCGCGCCCAGCTGGACGCGATCGCGCTCGACTGATCACGCCTGACTGATCACGCTCGGCCGGCCGCTGGCCGCTAGTGGCCGGTGCTGGTGGCCGGTGACCGGTGGCCGGGGCTGCCCACTCGTCACCGCCCACTCGTCACTGCCCGCTGGTCACGGTCGGCTGGGTGACGGCCGCCGGGCGTACTCCTCCCGCAGCCGCTGCCAGCGGTCCGGGCTCCACGCGGACCAGTCCGCGGGCCGTCCGTCGAGCGCATCGTCCAGCAGTTCGAAATGCCGGTGCCAGTCGGCGAGGCAGTCGAGCCGGAAGTCGTCGTCGCCGCGGAACTGGTTGGTGAAGCGCAGCACCGTCGCGAACGAGTCGGCGGGGGGCGGCTCCATATGGAACCGCACCCGTCCGTGCAGCTCGACCGTGTACTCCGCGACGGACTCCCGCTCCCAGGCGGTGACCTGCCCGGACACGACGGTACGACGGCCTTCCGCGCCGGCGCCCAGCCAGCGCAGGGTCACGCCTCCGCCGAGCCTCGGCTCCAGCAGATCGGCGACCGCCAGCCACTGGGGCAGGCCTTCGGGCGTGGCCACGGCGGCCCACACGTACACCACGGGATGCGGCAGGTGCAGCAGGAAGTGCAGCGCATGCTCGCCGTCGCGGGTCTCGCTGGTTCCGTAGGGAATCGCCTCACTGCCCATGGAACCAGCGTCACGCCGACGGAACGCGCCCGCTACCGCAGGCGACCGGTCAGACGCCCGCGTAGCCGTGGAGGCTGTTCACGAACAGATTGACGCCGTAGTAGTTGAACAGCCAGCATGCGAAGGCGATCAGCGCAAGACAGGCGGCCTTGCGGCCCTTCCAGCCGGCCGTGGCGCGGGCGTGGAGGTATGCGGCGTAGGCGACCCAGGTGATGAAGGACCAGACTTCCTTGGCGTCCCAGCCCCAGTAGCGGCCCCAGGCGTCCCCGGCCCAGATCGCCCCGGCGATGATCGTGAAGGTCCACAGCGGGAAGACGGCCGCGTTGACGCGGTAGGCGAACTTGTCCAGGGAGGCGGCCGACGGCAGGCGCTCCAGGACGGAGCGGGCGAAGCCGCCGGGGTTGCCGCCGCGGGCGAGCTTCGCCTCGTACGAGTCGCGGAAGAGGTACAGCAGGGTGCCGACCGCGCCGAGGTAGAAGACCGCGCCGCAGAAGATGGCGGTGGAGACATGGATCCACAGCCAGTACGAGTGCAGCGCCGGGACCAGCTGGTCGCTCTCGGTGTAGAGCCAGGTGGTGGCGATGCCCAGGTCGGCGAGGACGGTCGCGACGAGCACCAGCCCCATCCAGCGGATGTTCTTCTTCGCGGCGAGGAAGCCCAGGTACGCGCCGACCGCCACCGTGGAGAAGGTGATGGAGAACTCGTACATGTTGCCCCAGGGGGCCCGCTGCACGGAGAGTGCGCGGGCGAGGACGCCCGCCGCCTGGATGAGGAAGGCGAGGACGGTCAGGGAGACGGCGATCCGCCCGTACAGATCGCCCTTCTCGGTGCCGCCGTGCGCGCCGGGGCCGTCCGGGACGTCCCGCTGCCCGGCGGCAGAGCGAGTGACGACCTTGGGCCGCTCCAGGACGGCGGTGCCGCCCGCCCTGGTCTGCACGACGGGGCCCGCGGCGCTCCTGGCGGCGTCGGCGTCCGTCGTCAGCGCGGCGGCGGTGCGGCCCACCTTGCTGCGGCTGCCGAAGACCCACTCGGCGATATGGGCGAGGAAGGCCAGGGTGTACACGGCCATCGCGGAGTAGATCAGCACATTGCTGATGCCGGCGAGGTTCTCGTTGGTCGCGGCGGCGAGAGTCACTTCTCAGCCCCTTCGGCAGATGTGTCCACAGGGTCTTCGGTGTCCTGGGAGTTCCCGGTGTTCCCGGTGTTCCCGGTGTTCCCGGTGTTCCCGGCGTTCTCGGCGTTCTCGGCGTTCTCGGCGTTCTCGGCGTTCTCGGCGTTCTCGGCGTCCGACGGATCGGGCGTCGCGGTGGGCGCCTCGGCGTGCAGGGTCGCGGCGAGGTCTGCCAGTTCCTCCGGCAGTCTCGCCGACTCGCTGCGGCCGAGTGCCGCCATCTCGACGACGGTGACGCCGTCCTCGCCCGTCCGGGCACGCACCCACACCCGGCGGCGGTGGATGAACAGCGACGCGGCAAGCCCGGCGATCGCGGCGATCGCACCGCCGAGCGCCCAGCCGTTGCCCGGCTGCTGCGAGATCTGGAAGCTGGCCCACTCCATCACCTCCTTCTCGAAGGTGATGGAGCCCGCGCCGTCCGGCAGCTCAAGGGTTTCACCCGGCAGCAGCGACTTCTTCAGCACATTGCCGTCGGCGTCCTTGAACGGCGTCATCTTGCGGGTGTCGAGCTGGTACACGTTCTGCGGCAGTCCGGAGTCGACGCCCAGGCTGCCGTGGTACGCGCCGACGTTCAGCACGGGGAACTCCAGCCCCGGGAACTGGGAGAACATCTGGCCGCTGCCCTTGCCCCCGTACGTCGGCACGAAGAACGCGGCGAAGCCGAGCTGATCGCGCTTGCCGTCCTTGTCGCGGTAGCCGTCCATCACCTTGATCGCGCCGGTGGAGGACACCTTGTCGTCGATGGGAAGCAGCGGCACCGCCCCGTTGAAGACGACCTTGCCGCGGCCGTCCTTGACGGTGACGACGGGCGCATAGCCGTGGGACAGCAGATAGACCTTGGTGCCGTCGATGACGAGGGGCTTGTTCACCTCGATGACGGCCTTGTGCTCCTTGCCGTCGTCTTGCGAGTAGGTGACGTCCGCCTTGAAGGTGCGGGGGGTGCCGCGCTGCGGGCCCGTCTTCTCGTACGTGCCGGTGAACTCGTCCAGGGAGATGCTGAACGGCACCAGCTCGTCGGTGGTGAACAGCGAACCGGATTTGAAGTCGTCGTAGTGGGTGAGCGTGTTGGAGAAGCCCGTCCCCTCCACCATCAGCTTGCCGCCCTCGGACTTGAGCAGCTGGCCGACGGCGAACGCCACCAGCATCACGATCAGAGCGATATGGAAGGCCAGGTTCCCGACCTCGCGCAGATAGCCCTTCTCGGCCGCGACGGCGTCGCCGACCGTGTGGGCACGGAAGCGGCGCTTGGCGAGCAGCGTCCGCGCGGTCTCGCGGACCTGTTCCGGCGCGGCGTCGGTGCGCCAGGCGGTGTACGCGGGCAGCCGGGTCAGCCGGCCCGGCGCGCCGGGCGGGCGGGAACGCAGCTGGCCGACGAACTGCCAGGACCGCGGCACGATGCAGCCGATGAGGGAGACGAACAGCAGGATGTAGATCGCCGAGAACCACACCGAGCTGTAGACGTCGAAGAGCTGAAGCCTGTCGTAGATCGGGGCGAGGGTCTCGTGCGCGGCCTTGAAGTCCTGGACCTTGAGGTCGTTCACGCTGTTCTGCGGGATGAGCGAGCCGGGAATCGCCCCCAGGGACAGCAGGAAGAGCAGGATCAGCGCGACCCGCATGGAGGTGAGCTGCCGCCAGAACCAGCGCAGCCAGCCGATGACGCCGAGGACCGGGCCGCCGGCCGGCTCACCGACGCCCCGAGAGTCGCCGCCGTCGTCCTTCGGGGCGGTGGAGAGCCGGTCGGCGGCGTCGCCGAGGTCGGTCGCGCTCAGCGCGTCGCGCTCTTCGCCCGTCTCTGTCCTGCTCGTGGAACTCATGGGTCAGATCCCCACCGTGAAGCCGTTGGACCACACCTGCATCTGCTGGACCATCGTGTCCCACGCACCTGTGAGCAGCAGCAGTCCGGTCGCGATCATCATGCCGCCGCCGATGCGCATCACCCACGCATAGTGCCGCTTGACCCAGCCGAACGCGCCGAGGGCCTTGCGGAAGGCGACGGCGGCGAGCACGAACGGCAGTCCGAGGCCGAGGCAGTACGCGGCCGACAGCAGCGCCCCGCGACCGGCGCTGCCCTGTTCCGCGGCGAGCGCGTTGACGGCGGTCAGCGTGGGACCGACGCACGGCGTCCAGCCGATGCCGAAGAGCGCGCCCAGCAGCGGCGCCCCCACCAGCCCGGTGGCGGGCCTCTTGTGGAAGCGGAATTCCCGCTGGGTCATCCAGGGCATCAGCCCCATGAAGAAGACGCCCATCAGGACCATCAGCACACCGAGGACGGCAGTGAGGGTCTCGCGGTGCTCCTGGAGAGTCCAG
Source organism: Streptomyces sp. MUM 178J (assembly GCF_022414575.1). GTDB lineage: Bacteria > Actinomycetota > Actinomycetes > Streptomycetales > Streptomycetaceae > Streptomyces > Streptomyces chengmaiensis. Next base: position 164,619 of record NZ_JADWYQ010000005.1, read on the forward strand.
CCGGCGTAGCCGAAGAGCGCGCCGCCGGAGACGAAGACGGCGGTGAAGCCGACGACGAAGAGGGAGGCGCCGGCGACCATCCGGCCGCGCCGGGCCTCGGCGAGGTCGGTTCCGGTGACACCGGTGACGTACGAGAGATAGCCGGGTACGAGCGGCAGCACGCACGGGGAGAAGAAGGAGACCAAACCGGCGAGCAGCGCAATGGGCAGGGCCAGCAGGAGCGCCCCGCCGACGACCGTGTCAGTCATCGGCTACTTCTCCGCGATCAGCGGGTCGATCATGGAGCGGAGCTTCTTCTCGTCCACCCCGCCTGAGGCGCGGGCCGCGATCTTCCCTTCCCGGTCCAGCACGATCGTCGTGGGAATGGACTGCGGATTGAGGCTGCCCTTGGGGAAGCCGTTGAGGATCAGCTTGCCGTTCGGGTCGTAGAGGCTGGGGTACTCGATTCCCCAGTCCTTCTCGAAGTTGATCGCGGGGGCCTTCTCGGGGTCGCGGGTGTTGATTCCGACGAACTCGACGCCGTCCTTCTCGGTCTCCTTGGAGACCTTCGCGAGATGCTTGGCCTCGGCACGGCACGGTCCGCACCAGGAGCCCCAGACGTTCAGCACGACGACCTTGCCCTTGAGGTCGGCCACGTCGAGCCGCTCGCCGGTGAGCGTCTCACCGGCGAGCTTCTTGACGGGCTGCCGCTCCCCCTTGGCGACCGTGGCGACCCCGCCGCTTCCGCTGACGAAGTTGGAGTTGCCGCCCCCGCCGGACTTGCCGCCTTCCGCGCCGCAGGCGGTCAGGGCGAGCGCGCAGACGGCGACCGCGGCGGCTGCCGGCAGGGCGGCGCGGGGGGCTCGGCTCAGGCTCATGTGAAAAGTTTCGCATGCGCCCTCGGGCGATCTTCCGCGCCCCCCTGCCACGTCCACGGCGTCCGGACGGCCCCTTGTCAAGAGGCCTTGAGGAAGGCGTTCCAGCCGCCCGCCGGGGACTGCCCGACCTCCAGGGTGCGCAGCTTGTCGAGCACCTTCGGGTCCTGGACGTCGAGCCAGTCGCAGAACTGCCGGAAGGAGACCAGGCGTACGTCCTTCTCGCCCGCCATCCGCTTGAGCGACTCCTCGACGGCGTCCATGTAGATGCCGCCGTTCCAGTTTTCGAAGTGGTTCCCTATGAAGAACGGCGCGCGATTGCTCTCGTAGGCGCGCTTGAAGCCCTCGACATAGGCGCCGGTGGCCTGCTTCTTCCACTCCGGGTAGCGCGAGGGCATTCCCTTGGTCGTGTTCTTCGACTGGTTGGCGAGCATGTTGTAGTCCATGGACAGCACCTCGAAAGAGCGCCCCGGGAACGGAATCTGCTGCAACGGAAGGTCCCAGATGCCCGTTTTCTTCTCGGGCCACTTCTGGAAGCCGCCGGGCGAACTGGCGTCATAGCGCCAGCCCAGCTTCTTGGCGGCGGGCAGCAGCTTGTCCTGGCCGAGGAGGCAGGGGGTGCGGCCGCCGACGAGCTCCTTGCGGTAGTCGAACGGCAGCGGGTCGAGGTCCTTCCACCCGGTGTTGGTGCGCCACTGTGTGACGAAGGACACAGCCTGGTCGATCTCGCTCTGCCAGTCCGCCGGCGTCCAGTTGCCCACCGAGCCGGAGCCCGCGCAGAAGTGTCCGTTGAAATGCGTGCCTATCTCATGCCCGTCGAGCCACGCCTGGCGTATGTACTTCAGCGTGTCCTTGATGTGCTCGTCGGTGAGGTATCCGATGTCCGACGCGCCGATGCGGTTGTTCGGCGGGCGGTAGAGCGTCTGCTTCGACTCGGGGAGCAGATAGATCCCGGAGAGGAAGAAGGTCATCGCCGCGTCGTGGTTCCTGGCGAGTTCCAGGAAGCGCGCGAAGAGCCCGTCGCCGACCTCGCCCGCGCCATCCCAGGAGAAGATCACAAACTGCGGAGGGGTCTCGCCCGGCTCCAGCGGAACGGGCTTGTCGGGCTGGTTCGGCTGCTTCCCGGTGTCGGACGTGGAGCCGTCGCCGATGGGCCGGCCCCCCGCCCCGGAGGGCGACGGGCCGCCTGCGCCGCCACCCTTGCCCGTGCCGCTCCTCCCGCCCCCGTCGGCCCCGGACCCGCACCCCGCGATCCCGATCGCCGCAGCGGCCCCAAGACCCGCCCCGAGCAGGCCCCTTCGAGTGATGTCGCGCATATCGCCATCCCCATCCGGCCCTCATGGAGAAGAGAGCCCATCCAAACCGGCAAAGGGAGAGATGCGGGATGGATACAGGCGGTTCCGGACAGATGTGCCCAATTTCGAGGGCGAGACCGACGGACGCGGGTCTCCTGGGCCCCGGGACGGCGGAGCCGGCGGGGTGCGGGGGCGGAGCCCCCGCACAGACCGCCTAGGCTCCGAACGCCTTCGACTTGCCCTTCACCGGCTTCGCCCCCGCCAGCAGATGCGCCGGCACCAGATCCCTCGCAGGCTCGCTGTAACCCACGGAAACGATCTTGTTGCCCTGGTAGGTGAAACTGGTCAGCGAGGCGAGCGTGCACTGGCGGCGCCTCGGGTCGTGCCACAGCCGCCGCCGCTCCACGAAGCTCCGCACGATCCAGATCGGGAGCTGGTGGCTGACGCACACGGCCTCATGGCCCCGCGCCGCGTCCCGCGCCGCGCTCAGCGCGCCCATCATCCGTACGACCTGCTCGATGTACGGCTCCCCCCAGGACGGGCGGAACGGATTGGTCAGATGCTTCCAGTTGGCGGGCCGGCGCAGCGCGCCGTCCCCCACGCCGAAGGCCTTGCCCTCGAAGACGTTGCCCGCCTCGATCAGGCGGTCGTCGGTGTCGACGGTCAGTCCGCGCGCCTTGGCGATGGGCGCCGCGGTCTCCTGCGCGCGTTCCAGTGGGGAGGCGATGACCTGTGTGATGTCGCGGGAGGCGAGATGGTCGGCGACACGGTCGGCCATCTGCCGGCCGAGATCGGAGAGGTGGTAGCCGGGTCGGCGGCCGTACAGCACGCCGTCCGGATTGTGCACCTCGCCATGGCGCATCAGATGCACCACGGTGATCTCGTCGCCGGACAACCCCTCGCCGGACAACCCGTCGGCCAGCCCGCTCCGCAGTCCGCCCGCCATACGACCGTCCGCCATGCGACCGTCCGTCATGCGACCGTCCGTCATGCGACCGCCTCCGCGGCGGCACGGGCGGCGGCGGGCAGCGCGGCCGCGATCCGCTCGATCGCCCGGTCGTCGTGCGCGGTCGAGACAAACCAGGACTCGAAGGCCGAAGGCGGCAGATACACCCCGTTCGACAGCATCGAGTGGAAGAACGCATTGAAGCGGAAAGCTTCCTGCCCCTTGGCGTCCTCGTAGTCGCGCACCTCGCGGTCCGTGAAGAACACGGAGAACATGTTGCTCGCCGTCTGCAGCCGGTGCGCCACGCCCTCCTTGGCGAGCGCGCCCGTCACCAGGCCCTGGATCTCCTCCGAGACGGCGTCGACCTTCTCGTACGCGGCGTCGTCGAGGAGCTTCAGCTGCGCCAGGCCCGCGGCCGTGGCGATCGGGTTCCCGGAGAGTGTGCCCGCCTGGTAGACCGGCCCGGCCGGTGCGAGGTGCGCCATCACGTCGGCGCGCCCGCCGAACGCCGCGGCCGGGAAGCCGCCGCCCATCACCTTGCCGAAGGTCATCAGGTCGGGGGCGACGCCGTCGATGCCGTACCAGCCCGCCTTGGAGGTGCGGAAGCCGGTCATCACCTCGTCCGAGATGTACAGTGCGCCGTTCTTCCCACAGGCGGCCTTGAGCCCGGCATTGAAACCGTCGCGGGGCGGGACGACGCCCATGTTGCCCGGCGACGCCTCGGTGATCACACAGGCGATCTCGCCGGGGTGCGCGTGGAAGGCGGCGTGCACGGCGTCCAGGTCGTTGTACGGCAGCACGATGGTGTCGCCCGCCTGTGCGCCGGTGACACCCGGCGTGTCCGGCAGTCCGAAGGTGGCCACGCCGGAACCGGCGGCCGCGAGCAGCGCGTCCACATGACCGTGGTAGCACCCCGCGAACTTGATCACCTTGGCGCGGCCGGTGAATCCGCGGGCCAGCCGGATCGCGGACATCGTCGCCTCGGTGCCGCTGGACACCAGCCGCACCTGCTCAACCGGCGTCACCCGCGCGACGATCTCCTCGGCGAGCGCGACCTCGCCCTCTCCCGGCGTCCCGAAGGACGTGCCGCGGGCCACGGCCGCCTGGACGGCTTCCGTGACGGCCGGATGGGCATGCCCGAGGATCATGGGTCCCCAGGAGCAGACGAGGTCGACGTATTCACGGCCGTCCGCGTCGGTGAGGTACGGGCCGTCGCCGGACACCATGAACCGGGGCGTACCGCCCACGGCGCGGAAGGCGCGGACGGGAGAGTTCACGCCGCCGGGCGTCACGAGGGACGCGCGGTCGAAGAGCGTCTGCGAAACTGGGGCGTCATAGGGAAAGCTCACGGAATCCATGGTGGCAGAGGCCGGGACGTTCTCCGAGGACGGGTGTTTCACCGCACGTTGTCGGGGGAGGTGTTTGTCACGATGATCGGGTTGCGCGGCGGGGGCTGCGAGTGGTCGGGTGGAGATATGCATCGCGGTGGCGGACTGGGCGAGGGGACCGACGATCTGGGTCCTGAGCCTGCCCGGCGGGGTAAGCACCGGCGGCACGGCGCGGAAGAGCCCGCAGGAAGCAGGAGCGGCCGAGTGGGGGTGACCTACAAGTACTTCGGGGCTCCCGACGGGGCCACCGCTGCCCGTGTGCCGATCTCGATGCGCCCTGAGGAGCTGGGCGGGGACGAGCTCGGCATGGGCGGGATGTTCACCAAGATCAAGCCCGAGACGATAGCCGCGATGGTGCTGACCGGCATCCAGGGCATGCCGCTGCACAAGGTGCCGCCGCTGGAGCTGGTGGTGCTGCACCCGGACTACGCGGTGGTCAAGCTTCCGATGACGACGGTCGACCCATTGCGTGACGTCGGCGAGGAATCGGTGGGCGCGGCGGCGTTCATCTGGTCGACGGTGCCGGACAGGGGTGGGCCGCGGGACGCGTTCGACGTCTATCAACTGCTCCATGAATGGCAAGATTTCAGCCATCGTCTACATGAGGCGGGGCATCAGCCGTACTGCCTGGTCTGGCCTTAACTGCCTGGTCCGGCCTCAGCGGTCGGTTTCCCCCCGTCCCTCCTTTTCCCGGGACCCGGGACCCGGGGCTCCGCCCGGCCCCCCGTACGGCCTTCGGCCGTGTACCCAAGCGCCGGACCGGCTGGACTTCAGCCTCGCCGGCGTTCGAGTTGCGGCGTTTGAGGCGGAGCCCCCGGCTAGCGGAGCCCCCGGCTATGGGAGGGGAAACGGTCCCCCCGCCCCTCACCGCCACCGCGGATCCCGCCCCGTCACCGCCAGCAGCCTCTCGAAGTCCGACGCGGACGCCGGGTCCGGCAGTTCGAAGGGGTCGGCGAACACGCCCCACGCCCGGGCGGTCGGCGCCAGCTCCTCGAAGCATGCGAGGACGTCGGCGACCGCCGCCGGGTCCGGGGTGAAACGCTGGCCCGTCGCACGGGCCAGGTCCCAGGCGTGGACGGTCAGATCGCCCAGCGCCATCCGGGCGAGCGTCAGGGCGGGGAGGCCCATGGAGCCCGCGGCGCCCTCCGCCGCCCCCGGCGCCGCCCATGCCTCGGCCAGGGCGGCGGTCTCCTTCTCGAAGCGCTCGCGCCAGTCGCCGCCCTCGCCGACGACGTCGGGAACTGCGGAGAAGTCCGTGTCCTTGCGGGCGGCCAGCGCCTGGAAGTTGATCACGACCTGGAAGAGATGGTTGAGCAGGGCCCGTACGTCGTACTCCGCACACGGCGTACGGTCGCCCAGCTGCTCGTCCCGGGTTCCCCGCACCACCGGCACGGCGCGCCGCGCGGCGGCCTGCAGCAGCTCCGCGACGGGCTTGTCGTTCGTCTCGTCGTTCGTCATGGCGCGACGCTAGGCGGGCCGCACCGCCGCGGTCTTGAACAAACGCGACATAGGATCGCGGCATGGCAGATCCGCTCGATCCGCCCGGCCCGCTCGATCCTCCTGGGGCGCCCGATACGCCCGGCCCGCTCGATGCATCCGGTGCGCCCGGTTCGTCCGGCCCGCGGCGCGACACCCGGGGCATCGTCGACGCGCAGGAGCTGTTCACCCGCGTACGCTTCCGCCGCCGCGCGCCCGCCCCCGCCCTGCGTCCGTACCTAGAGCACTACTGGCTCATCGACTGGGACCTGCCCGAGCCCTACGCCACCCACGTCGTGCCGCACCCCTCCGTGAACGTCGTCTTCCAGCAGTACGACGACCAGCCCGCCTGGGGCGAGACGGCAGGCATCGGGCTCGGGCTGTTCACCCAGAAGCTCCAAGGACTCGGGCGCGTGGCGGGCGTCCAGTTCCGACCCGGCGGCTTCCGTCCCTTCGCGCCGGGCCGCCCCGTGTCCGACTGGACGGGGCGGCGGCTGCCCGTCGCCGACGTGCTGACGGGCGCGGACCCCGCCGAGGTGCTGCCCGGCGCCCCGCGGCAGGACACCGACGACGCCCGGGTCGCGGCCCTCGACGCGTTCCTGCTCTCCCTCGACCCCGCCCCCGACCCGCGGGCGCTGCATGCGATGGCCCTGGTCGAGCGGGTGCGCACGGACCGGAGCATCCGTCGTGTCGGCGAGCTCGCCGCCGTCGACGGCAGTTCGCCGCGCTCGCTGCAGCGGCTGTTCTCCGGGTATGTCGGGGTCGGCCCGAAGTGGGTGATCCTCCGCTACCGCATCCACGAGGCGCTGGAGCAAGCCGAGTCCCAGGAGGGCGCCCGGCAGGAGAGCGCCCGGCAGGGGGCGGGCCCCGACTGGGCGGCGCTCGCCGCCGACCTGGGCTACAGCGACCAGGCCCATCTGGTGCGCGACTTCACGGCCACGGTCGGCGTCCCGCCCACCGCCTACAGTGCGGGGCATGGACACCAGACCCCCGGCGGTGCGCATCGAGCCGTGGACGGAAGCTGACCTCGAACTGCTCCGCGCGGCGAACACACCCGAGCTGATGAACCACCTCGGCGGCCCGGAGACCGAGGAGCAGCTGCTCAGCAGACATCGGCGGTACGTCGAGCTGAGCGCGGACACCACCGGCAAGGGCCGGATGTTCTCCATCGTGGCCGAGGCCGACGGGGCAGCCGTCGGCACGGTCGGCTACTGGGAGCAGAACTGGCACGGACGGACCGTGTACGAGACGGGGTGGACGGTGCTGCCCGCCCACCAGGGGCGCGGTCTGGCCACGGCGGCGGCCCTCGCGGTCGTCCGGACGGCCAGGGCCGCGCACCGGCACCGCTATCTGCACGCCTTCCCGTCCGTCGACAACGCCGCGTCGAACGGGGTGTGCCGCAACGCGGGCTTCTCGCTGATGGGCGAGTGCGCCTTCGAGTACCCGCCCGGCCATGTCGGCCGCTCCCACGACTGGCGGCTCGACCTGAGGGCCCAGGAGGATCTGCCGGCCGACGAAGCCCCGCCGTCCGGCGAGGACGCCTGAGCCCTGGCCGCCGACCGGACGGCTGGACCGGCACCGCGACCGGACGGCCGGCCGGCCCGGCGCCGTGCCCCGGACCATCGGGCAGGACGCCGCGCCCGGCCGCGCCGCCCCCGGACGCCCCCGGGCCCGGACACCCCGGCCTGGCGCGTCGGCCCCGGCGTCCAGACACGTCCGGGCCCGGCGTCGACGGAAACGACGTGGCCGCGCCGTGCCCCCCGATGACATCCTGGGCTGCGTGAACGGACCGGTCATCACCCTTGCTGTCGCCCCCGAGCTGCGCCTCTTCGTCCCCGCCGGACACCGCGAGGACGGCCCCGCCGACCTGGTCACCGACGGCGCTTCGACGCTCGGCCATGTCGTCGAGTCGCTCGGAGTGCCGCTGACAGAGGTCGGCCGGCTCGTCGTCGACGGCCGGGACACGCCGGTCTCGCACATCCCGCGCGCCGGTGAGCACGTCGAGGTGCATGGGGTGGAGCGCCCCCAGCGCGTCCCCGGCACCCCGCTGCGCTTCCTGCTCGACGTGCATCTGGGCACCCTGGCCCGGCGGCTGCGGCTGCTCGGCGTCGATGCGGCGTACGAGAACGAGGACATCGGCGACGCCGCGCTCGCCTCGCTCTCGGCGCGCGAGCGCCGGGTGCTCCTCTCCCGCGACCGCGGTCTGCTGCGCCGCCGTGAGATCTGGGCCGGCGCGTACGTCTACAGCGACCGTCCCGACGCCCAACTGCACGACGTCCTCGACCGGTTCGTCCCGGAGCTGACCCCCTGGACGCGCTGCACGGCCTGCAACGGCCCGCTCGTGGACGCCGACAAGGACGACGTCCAGGAACAGCTCCAGCAGGGCACTCAGCGCACATACGACGTCTTCGCGCGGTGCACCTCCTGCGGCAGGGTGTACTGGCGCGGCGCGCACCACTCCCGGCTGGAGGCGATCGTCCGCAAAGCGGTGCGCCACATGGAGCAGAAGGAGTCCGCTCGGTCGACGATGTGACGCAGACAGGCCTGCGGTCGGCGAGGTCCCGACGCCGGTGGTCGACGACCGCGGGCTCCCACCACGCGACGCGCCGCATGCCGTGCTCTCCGACCTCGACGATGTCCGCGCCCGGCAGGGCCGTCAGCAGCGGTCACCGGAGGACGCGACGGCGTCAGAAGGCGTAGGGATCGCCGGTCGCCGGGGCGAGTACCCGGTGCTCGTTGTTGGACGGGTTGCGGTCGCTCGCGCCGCCGTTCCACATCGTGTCGATCTCCATGACGACCTCGGCCGGCGCGCCCACGGTCCGCAGGTCGAGCCGCACCTGCCGGGCTGCCCCGCCGGCCCGCAGCTCGCCTACGCCGCACATCACCACCCGGTCGCTTCCCCACAGGCACCGCCCCGGCAGCTTCTGCGCGCCCGCCAGGGGCTCGGAGAAGCGCAGCCGCACGGTCGCGCCGTCCAGGGAGGCGGGGCCGTGGCTCCGGCTGTGCAGGGACACCTCCAGCCGCCCGTCCAGCACGGTGACATGGCCGTGGTGCGCCACATCCGCCTCAGGGGCGATGCGGCCGCCCGCGCCCGCGCTCGCACCCGTACCGACCACCAGCACGGCCGCCCCGGCGACCGCCCACAGCCCTGCGCGCCTTCTGCTTTTCCACCACATGCCGCGAACATACCCATCTCGACCATATGATCTGACGGCTCTTCACCCGACGGCGCGCAGGATTCCCCCGACCGCCCCATCCGACGGGCATGACAGGCTGGGGCCATGTTCGCAGCCCGCTCCGTGTCCCTGTTCCTGCTCGCGGCCCTTCTGGAGATCGGCGGGGCCTGGCTCGTCTGGCAGGGGGTCAGGGAGCACCGGGGGTGGCTCTGGGCCGGCGCGGGCGTGATCGCACTCGGCGCGTACGGGTTCGTGGCCACGTTCCAGCCGGACGCCCACTTCGGCCGGGTGCTGGCCGCGTACGGCGGCGTGTTCGTGGCGGGCTCACTGGCTTGGGGCATGGCGGCGGACGGATTCCGCCCGGACCGGTGGGATGTGGCGGGCGCGCTCGTCTGCCTGCTCGGCGTGGCGCTGATCATGTACGCGCCCCGCGCCCGCTGATCCGGACGTGGCGCGGGCTCACCTATCCTTTGGCGCGTAGCGCCGTATCGATCACTTGCACGACAGCGACACACAAGCGAGGAGTGCGACCTTGACCGCCGCCGACACCCCCGCCGACACCCTCGCCGACAGCCGCATCGCAGACAGCAGCGTCGCAGACGGCCGCGTCGCCGTCGTCACCGGAGCGAGCAGCGGCATCGGCGCGGCCACCGCGCGCGGCCTCGCCGCCGTCGGCTACCACGTCATGCTCGCCGCCCGCCGCAAGGACCGCGTCGAGGCGCTCGCCGCGGAGCTCACCGCGGCCGGCCACCGGGCCACGGCCTGCACCCTCGACGTCACCGACCGCCCGGCGGTGAACGCCTTCGCCGCCTCCCTGGACCGCTGCGACGTGCTGGTCAACAACGCGGGCGGCGCGCTCGGCGCGGACCCGGTCGCCACCGGCGACCCCGACGACTGGCGTCGGATGTTCGAGGTGAACGTCATCGGCACCCTCAACGTCACCCAGGCGCTGCTCCCCGCCCTCACCGCCTCCGGCGACGGCACGGTCGTCGTCCTGTCCTCCACGGCGGCCCTCGGTCCGTACGAGGGCGGCGGCGGCTATGTCGCGGCCAAGCACGGAGAGCACGTCCTCGCCGAGACCCTCCGCCTGGAGATCGTCGGCACGCCGGTGCGCGTGATCGAGATCGCCCCCGGCATGGTCAGGACGGAGGAGTTCGCCACCACCCGGTTCCGCGGCGACGAGGAGAAGGCGGCCCGCGTCTACGCGGGCGTCGCCGCCCCCCTGACCGCCGACGACGTGGCGGACACCATCACCTGGGCGGTCACCCGCCCCTCCCATGTCAACGTCGACCTCCTGGTGGTCCGGCCGCGCGCCCAGGCCTCCAACACGAAGGTCCACCGCGAGCCCTGAGGTCGCGTGCGGCCGCTCAGCCCTTCACGCCGCTCAGCCCTTCAGCCGCAGCTCAGCGCTTTGCCCACCTCGTAGATGGTTGGCCGGTCCTCAGGCGTAAAACTGAGCATGGCCTCGATCACGCCGCCCAGCTCCCCGGGCGCGGTCACGGGCCGACGCCTTCCGTCCGCGATCGCCTGCCGCTGCACGGGGCGCGGCGCGTCATCGGGATAGTCGACCGCCCGCCAACCGGTAGCCGAGATCAGCAGGGACGCACCGAGGGCGTAGACGTCAGCGGCCTGCGTCGGCTCGGCTTCCCCTGTGGCGAGCACGCTGCGCGAGATCTCTGGAGCCTCGTAGTGGACGAGACAGCCCCGGAACGGGAAGTCGAATCCCTCAGGGACTTGCCCTCCACGCGCCAGCGCGAGGACGGGCCCGGAGACGCATTGGCATTTGTCAACGCTGCCCAGGACGAGGCCCGCGCCGCAGACGGCACCACCCCACGCGTGCTGTCGATGCTGTCACTACGTGAGGCGTTCGCACATGCCACGCTGGGCAGCCACACCGCCACCCACGCGGCTATCGCCGAGGCATACCGCCAGTTCGAGCGGATCAAGGTCAGCGACCCCGACCCCGCGTGGGTGACCTACTTCGGCGAGACCAAGCTCATCGTCGACACTGGCATCGCACTCGGCCGGCTCGGCGAAGCAGCGACCGCCGAGCCTCTGATCGCCGACGCCTTGAGGCGGGAGAACAGCGCCAATCAGCGAGGGCGGGCATTCCACGCGTTCTGGCTCGCCCGGACACAACTCAGCCTCGGCAAGTTGGACCAGGCGTGCCAGACGGCGACGGACGCGTTGGAGCCCGCTTCCTCGGTCGCCTCAGAGCGTGTGGCCGGGCATCTGCGCGAGTTCTACGACGAGCTTGCCCCGTACCGGCGGGAACCCGTGGCAGTGGCCTTCGAGTCACGGCTACGGGATCTCGTCCCCACTCTGGTCAGCGGACCCCCTCGTCCATGAGGACGTACAGGAGGCCGACGAGCGAGCCGCTGCTCACGATCTCGCGGCGATCGATCATGCCCCGGATGTCAGTCAATGGAATCCACTCGATGCGGTCGGATTCGTTCTTCTCCGTGGGCGGGCCTGAGTAGGTGGCCCCGTCAGCACGGAACAAGTGGTGCTGCGAGTCCGTGATCCCGTTCGCTGGCTCCGCGTAGATCAGCGGCTTCATCGGCCCAGGATGCCAGCCGGTCTCCTCCAGGACCTCACGAGCGGCAGCGTCGGCGGGGCTCTCCCCGTCCTCGACGAGGCCCATAGGGAGCTCCCAAGCCCACGCGTCCGTGATGAAGCGGTGCCGCCACATCATGAGGATCTCTCGCTTGTCGTTGATCACGGCGGCCACGGCCAGGTGCCGGAGCTTGACGACGTGGTACTCCCACCGGCGCCCGTCCGGTTGCTCCACATCGGTCAACCACAAGTTGACCCACTGGTTCTCGTAGATCGGACGTTCCCCGTGGATCTTCCATTGCATCGCTGCCGCCCCCTCTCGATCAGCCCAGCATCGCAGAGGGGGTCCCCTCGGTGGCCACGTTGGGATAAATTCGCGTCGGCTTGACGAATAAGGGAAGAGCGTACATGTGCTGACTAGGGGTCAGCCGCCAGAAGATCGGTCCGCAATCGGCAGGGACGACAAAGCCCCGGACGCGGAGCCCGGGGCCCGTCGATCACGTGGAGTGCTGGAGTCAGCCCTTCACACAGATGACCTGCTTGAGCTTCGTCCCCATCTGCTTCGCGGCCCGCTCCTGACGGAACCTGACCGCTTCGGCGATGCGGTCGAACCGCGTCCAGAAGTCGTCCCACCCCTGGGCCCGGAAGCCGTACAGCCGGTCCGGATCCACCGGCTCGTCATGCATGCCGCGGCCCACCGGGATGGCCTGCTCGATGCGGGACCGGAGGCCGGAGAGGTCGCCGGGCAGGTCGTTCGCGGTGAGGGAGGTCTTCACCGCGGACATGCCGCAGCCGATGTCGACTCCTACCGCGGCCGGGCAGACCGCGCCCTGCATCGCGATCACCGAGCCGACCGTCGCGCCCTTGCCGTAGTGGACGTCGGGCATGACGGCGAGACCCTTGATCCACGGCAGTGTGGAGACGTTCCGCAGTTGCTCCATGGCGACGCCTTCGACCGTCGACGGGTCCGTCCACATCCGGATCGGCACCTTCGCACCGGGCACCTCTACATACGACATGCGTCCCCCTGACCCTCTGAATCACCTGAAAATCACCTGAAAAGCCGCCAAGCGCAAAATCCCTAGCGAGGGTCCGTAAAACGCTCGACGGACCGGCATCCGCGGCTGCGCATGCGATACACATCGTGTCCATCCGCGCCCTGCGTCTGCTCCTCCAGGTCCCGTGTGCAGAAGCGGCGCCTTGCCGCGTTCCGGCTCATCTTCCGGCCCGCGCCGCGCGAGGCGGAGTTGAACGACGCCTCGTTGCCCAGGCCCCGGACGATGTACGAGCCGGTGCCCATCGAACCCGGGATGATGCCGTAGTCCCGCGCCTGCCAGAAGGAACGGTCATAGCGCGCGGTGGACGGAGTGCGAGCGCCCGGCTGCTACGCCCGTGTGGTGTGCGTGAAGCCGAGGGAGGTGAGTTCTTCGGCTTGGCACAGGTTGTCGGAAGGGCCGCCGACTTCGGTCTGGAGGAGTTGGTAGAAGGCACCGTGGGACTGGCCCCAGTGCATGGCTGCTCGCCACAGGGCACGGCCCAAGCCCTGCCCTCGGGTTTCGGGCAGTACGGCGAAGTACTGGGGAAGGAGTTGGGGGGCGTCCGATGGCGTCGGGGCGTACTTCCATGGGGCCGATCGCGCCCACGATGCGGACTTCGACGGCTGCCGCGAGGACGGGGCCGCACCGGCCAGCCTGCATCCGGGTGTGAAGGAAGGCCAGGCCGTCCACAGCCATGGCGGTGGCCCGGCCTCGGCGACCTGGGGGGATGCGAGCGAGCTCTCTCCCAGGCCGAGGAGGTCCAGAGCCTGCCGGAAGACAGCGCGAACGGCGGGTGGCTCCGGTTCGACGGCACCCGTCTGACTGGGGAGCGTGGAGCACGGTACGTACAGCTCGGCCGCCTCGATCTGGCGGAGCACGCACTGAAGCAGGCGTTGGACCAGACCTCGCTGGCTCCCGGGTACTCGTACCGCCGCAGAGGAGCCGTTCTCGTCGACCTGGCCATCGTCGGGGCGAAGCGCCGCGATCCGGAACAAGTGATCACGTATGCGCGGGAAGCCCTGGGCCTCGCCCGCGCATCATCGTCCGGGTACGTCGCCCGTAGACTCCGGAGCCTGTGCGACGAGTTCGGCCCCCTGCGCCGGGACCACCGCGTAGCGGAGTTGGGGGCGGAGATCTCTATGCTGAGGACGCCGTGACGAGAAGGGTTGCCATGTCGCAGACCGAAGGCGCACGACTGTTCCGCGAAGCCTGGATCGCGGGAGTGCACCAGCACTTCCCCGGCGAACCGAAGGCTGGCTACGTGACCCCCTGGTCGGACACACCGCAGTGGGAACGCGAGGCCGCAGGCTCCGTGTACGAGCAGGTCCGCCAGTTCATCGATATCAGCGGCGGCACCACAGCCCGGCTGACCCGCGAGCAGAAGAGCCGCTTCGTCGCGACCTGCTGGACCGCCCAGATGTTCAAGCACTTCGAGGACCCGAAGCCGGGGTACGTTGCTGACTGGCCGGACCTTCCGTCCTGGCAGCAGGAGACCGACGCCGACATCTTCGAGGCCATTGAGAAGTCGTTCAGCTGACGTACCCGGGTGCTGCGGTCGCAGTGGACCAGGTGTGGACCGCCGTCGGTTACGCAAGGCCCCATCAGCAAGGAAAAGCAGGTCAGACGCGGTGAAGACGCTTACCGCAGCACTCCCTTGAAAAGCGACAGCGTCCCTCAGCCTGTGTACCGAGGGACGCTGCGAATTCAGAAGATCAGTCTGCAATCGGAAGGGACGACGAAACCCCGGACGCGGAGTCCGGGGCGTGTCGTTCACGTGGAATGTTGGACGTCAGCCCTTCACACAGACGACCTGCTTGAGCTTGGCGACCACCTCGACCAGGTCCTTCTGCTGGTCGATGACCCTCTCGATGGGCTTGTAGGCGCCGGGGATCTCGTCCACGACGCCGGAGTCCTTACGGCACTCCACGCCTCGCGTCTGCTCCTCCAGGTCGCGCGTGGAGAAGCGGCGCTTGGCCGCGTTCCGGCTCATCTTCCGGCCCGCGCCGTGCGAGGCGGAGTTGAACGACGCCTCGTTGCCCAGGCCCCGGACGATGTACGAGCCGGTGCCCATCGAGCCCGGGATGATGCCGTAGTCCCCGCTGCCCGCCCGGATCGCGCCCTTCCGGGTGACCAGCAGGTCCATGCCCTCGTACCGCTCCTCCGCCACGTAGTTGTGGTGGCAGGAGATCACCGGCTCAAAGGTGACCTTGGCCTTCTTGAACTGCTTGCGCAGCACGTTCTGCAGCAGCGCCATCATGACCGCGCGGTTGTGCTTGGCGTACTCCTGCGCCCAGAACAGGTCGTTCCGGTAGGCCGCCATCTCCGGGGTGTCCGCGACGAAGACCGCGAGGTCGCGGTCGACGAGACCCTGGTTGTGCGGCAGCTTGCGGGCCTCTCCGATGTGGTGATCGGCCAGCTCCTTGCCGATGTTCCGGGAGCCGGAGTGCAGCATGAGCCACACCGCCCCGGACTCGTCCAGACACACCTCCACGAAGTGGTTTCCGGAGCCGAGCGTCCCCATCTGCTTCACGGCCCGCTCCTGACGAAACCTGACCGCTTCGGCGATGCCGTCGAACCGCGTCCAGAAGTCGTCCCACCCCTGGGCCCGGAAGCCGTACAGCCGGTCCGGATCCACCGGCTCGTCATGCATGCCGCGGCCCACCGGGATGGCCTGCTCGATGCGGGACCGGAGGCCGGAGAGGTCGCCGGGCAGGTCGTTCGCGGTGAGGGAGGTCTTCACCGCGGACATGCCGCAGCCGATGTCGACCCCGACCGCAGCCGGGCAGACCGCGCCCTGCATCGCGATCACCGACCCGACCGTCGCGCCCTTGCCGTAGTGGACGTCGGGCATGACGGCGAGACCCTTGATCCACGGCAGTGTGGAGACGTTCCGCAGTTGCTCCATGGCGACGCCTTCGACCGTCGACGGGTCCGTCCACATCCGGATCGGCACCTTCGCACCGGGCACCTCTACATACGACATGCGTCCCCCTGAACCCCTGAATCACCTGAAAATCACCTGAAAAGCCGCCAAGCGCAAAATCCCTAGCGAGGGTCCGTAAAACGCTCGACGGACCGGCATCCGCGGCTGCGCGTGCGATACACATTGTGTCCATCCGCCGCCAAGAGGCGGCAAACCGTTTTTCACGGCAGTCAGCGTGGAAGGAGCCTGGGACCGTGCAGCGAAAGGCGTACGCACCCGGTCTGGCGACGGCGTCGCTGCTCGCGGCCCTCACGGTCCTCACGGCCGGCGGCTGCACCGCCGCCGACGGCGGCGACTCCGCGACCGACCCCAAGTCCGGGGACTCCAAGACCACCGCCGCCCCCGGCAGATACCGCACGCTCCCCGAACCCTGCGGTTCCGTCGGCCGCGACGCGCTCGAGGAGCTGCTCCCCGGCACGGCCTCTCTGCCCGAGGACACACGGCAGAAGGTCCTCCGCGGGGCGTCGGACGTCACCTACGACACCGACCGGCGCGTCGGCTGCCGCTGGAAGGCCGAGGCGGCGCACGCCTCGCACCAGCTCCGGGTGGACTTCGAGCGGGTCGTGTCGTACGACGGCGCCGTCAGCGACGACGACCGCGCACAGCAGGTCTTCGCCAAGAAGCAGGACGCCGCGCTCCCGGACCCCGTCGCCCCGCGGCGTGACGAGGACTCCACGGACGCCGCCGAGGACGCGGGCGCCGCCGAGGACGACGGCGGCGCGGACGCCGCGGCGGACGGCTCCCCCGCCGAGGCCGCGCCCCCGACCTCGTCTCCCTCGCCCTCCTCCTCGCCGTCCGCGGGCGCCTCGGGCTCCCCCTTCGCCACCCCCTCCGGCGGCGCAGGCAGCGTCGACGGCCTCCAACCGCGCATCCTCGACGGCCTGGGGGACGCCGCGTTCATCGACGACGCCCTCGGCGGGGCCGGCGGAGCCGCCCACCGCCGCACCGTCAGCGTGGTGTTCCGCACATCGAACGTGATCGTGACCATCCAGTACATGGAGCAGTCCGCGCCGTC
This sequence comes from Streptomyces sp. MUM 178J, assembly GCF_022414575.1. Lineage (GTDB taxonomy): Bacteria > Actinomycetota > Actinomycetes > Streptomycetales > Streptomycetaceae > Streptomyces > Streptomyces chengmaiensis. The sequence goes on from NZ_JADWYQ010000005.1 coordinate 181,345, forward strand.
CGCGGCGGCTCCGAGCCGCGAGGAAATGCAGGACAGAGCGCAGAACCTGGCCCGCAGGCTCGTCGACCAGTTCGAGGAGTGAGCCGGACGTGAGCGAGGAATGAGCCGACCGGACCGGCCCCGCCGCGGCCCCGGCCCGCGTACCGTGTCGATTCCGGCCCGCCCGCACCCCTGCACGAACTCCAGTACGACGATCGACTGAAGGAACCATGCACCGTTCAGCTCCGCGACTCACCCGCATCATCGCCGCAGCCGCAGCCGTCCCGGCCATGCTCGTCGTCGTCGGCTGCTCTTCGGACTCCGACGGCGGCTCCGCCGACTCGGGCAAGGACAAGGGCGGGCAGCAGCAGTCGGCCGCCGCCTCGACCTCCCCCGAGGCGGCGAAGACGCCGGCCGTCGCCCCTGCGAAGTTCGCCGGACTGCCCGACCCCTGCAAGACGATATCCGAGAAGACGATCAAGGAACTGGTGCCGGAGGCGAGTGCGGCCGGCAAGGCGGGCAAGTCGTCGGACACCTCCATCAGCGGCCACTGCGCCTGGAACTCCCTGGACGACAAGGGCGTCAAGGGCTCCGACTACCGCTGGCTGGACGTCTCCCTGCTGCGCTACGACTCCCAGCAGGCCCTTGGCGTCAGCGGGCAGCAGCGCGCGGAGGAGAACTACGCCAAGGAGATCGACAAGGCCAAGGCGACCGAGGGCGCGAAGAACGTGAAGACGTCCCCGGCCTCCGGCGTCGGCAACGCGGCCACGGTCGTCAACTACACGCTCAACAAGACCGACGAGGACTTCACCTACGCCGTGGTCGTGGCCCGCACGGAGAACGCCGTGATCACCGTCAGCTACAACGGCGCGGGGTACGGCGGCGCGAAGAGCCCCTCCGTCGAGGCCGTGACGAAGAGCGCCGTGAAGGCGGCCAAGGAAGCGGTGGCCGCGGTGGCCGACGCCAACAAGGGCGGCGGCGCGGCCGACGACAAGAACTCGCCCAAGCCTTCGGGCGAGCCTTCGGCGAAGCCCTCGGAGGACGCCGCCAACAAGCAGTGACCCGGGGGCAGTCCGGCCGCAGCCCGGCGCCCGCCGAACCGGAGTTCCGGAGCCCGTCGCTCCCCGAAGGCACGGGCTCCGCCGCCGTGTGTCAGGCTTTGCCCGCTGGATTCGGTTGACGGGAGGGGATCGCGGGTGGCCGCGATGCAGCTGACACGCACACACCGCATACTCGTCGGCGTGGTGGTCACCGGTGCGGTGATCATCGCGGCGATCGGCTTCGCGGGTTCCTATGCGGCGGTGCGCGAGCTCGCCGAGCAGAAAGGTTTCGGGGACTTCTCCCTGGTCTTCCCGATCGGCATCGACGCGGGCATCTGCGTCCTGCTCGCCCTCGATCTGCTGCTGACCTGGATCCGCATCCCCTTCCCGCTGCTGCGCCAGACCGCCTGGCTGCTGACCGCCGCGACGATCGCCTTCAACGGCGCGGCCGCCTGGCCCGATCCGCTGGGCGTCGGCATGCACGCGGTGATCCCGGTCCTGTTCGTCGTCTCCGTGGAGGCGGCGCGCCACGCCGTGGGCCGGATCGCCGACATCACGGCCGACAAGCACATGGAGGGCGTACGCCTCACCCGCTGGCTGCTCTCACCCATCCCCACCTTCCGGCTGTGGCGGCGGATGAAGCTGTGGGAGCTGCGCAGCTATGAGCAGGTCATCAAGCTGGAGCAGGACCGGATGATCTACCAGGCCCGCCTTCAGGCGCGCTACGGACGCGCCTGGCGGCGCAAGGCCCCGGTGGAGGCCCTGATGCCGCTGCGGCTGGCGAAGTACGGCGTGCCGCTGGCCGATACGGCCGCCGCCGGTCTGTCGGCGGCCGGGGTGGACCCGGTGCTGCTGCCGCCGAACCCCGTCGTCGAGACCGCCCGCACGGCCCGGACGGCGCCGGCGACGCAGCCTCACGCCGAGCTGACGAAGGCCCCGGAGCGCCGCGAAGAGCTGCCGGCAGTCGCGCCCGAGCACCCGCCCGAGCCCCAGGCCGGCCGGGAGCCGGAGCCGGCGCCCGCACCGGGGCCCGGGCCCGAGACGCCCGCCGTGCAGCAGCCCCAGCCCCGGCAGGCCCAGGAGCAGACGCAGGACAGCGGCCCCATCACCCATGACAGCCCCTGGTTCGCGGCCCAGCACCTGCCTCAGGAGGCGTACCAGGAGGCGTACGAGAGCGCCTACAACCCCACGTACATCGAGGGCCTGGAGCCCACCGCCGTACCCGTCCCCCAGGGCCCGGCCCCGCACCCCGAGGAGTCGCCCGTCCAGGGCCCCCTCCCCGAGGAGGACGGGCACTTCGCCGAGCAGGCGTATCCGGTGTTCCGTCAGTACGTGGACCAGTACGGCGCGTTCCCCAGCAACGACCAGCTCGACATACTGCTGACGGACGTGCACGGCGTCACCCACCCGCGCAGCTCCAGCCTGCTGCGCAAGCTGCTCCCCGAATTCCGCAACCGCTACCAGGCGGACCTGGAGGCCGAGCACATCGCCTGACCGCCGGCGGGGCCGCCGGCGCGCGTCTTTCCGTAACCGGGGCTCCGCCCCGGACCCCGTTCACGGGGGTCCCCCCGAACCCCCGTGCCTCAATCGCCGGCGACGCTGGATCCATCCAGCCCGTCCGGCAATCGAGGCCGCGGCCGAAGGCCGTGCCAGGCGCGGGGCGCCGGCCCCGCGCCCCCGGAGGGTCCGGGGGCGAAGCCCCCGAACACCGCCTACACGGCCAGGAGCTTGCGCACCCGGTCCGCACCCACCGCGAGCAGCAGCGTCGGCAGCCGCGGCCCGGTGTCACGGCTCACGAGCAGCCGGTACAGCAGCGCGAAGAAGGACCGCTGGGCGACCTTCAGCTCGGGCGTGGGCTTGGCGTCCGGATCCAGGCCCGCCATCACCTTCGGCACGCCGTAGACGAGCGTGGTGAGCCCGTCCAGGGACCAGTGCGTGTCCAGTCCGTCCAGCAGCAGCCGCAGCGACTCGCGCGCCTCGTCGTCCAGCGAGGCGAGCAGCTCGGCGTCCGGCTCGGTGCGGACGATGGTGCGCGCCTCCGCCGAGACCTGGGTGGTGATCCAGTTCTCGGCGCAGTCGAGCCGCGGCCGGGCCTCGTCCAGCGAGGTCAGCGGATTGGCCGGGTCGAGGTCGCTGAGGATACGCAGCGTCTGCTCGTCATGTCCCGCGGTGATGTCCACGACGGACGCCAGCGTCCGGTACGGCAGCGGGCGCGGCGTCTTCGGCAGCTCGCCGGCGGCCGTGCGCACGGCGCGCGAGTGGGCGGCCGCGTCCGCGGGCAGCACCGAGCCTCCGGCCTGGGAGGCGCCCCCAGCGACCTTGGCCTCCAGCTTGTCCCACTCGTCGTAGAGCCGCTGGATCTCCTGATCGAAGGCGATCTTGAAGGACTGGTTGGGCTTGCGGCGCGCGTACAGCCAACGCAGCAGCGGCGCCTCCATGATCTTCAGCGCGTCGGCGGGGGTGGGCACGCCGCCCCGCGAGGAGGACATCTTCGCCATGCCGGAGATGCCGACGAACGCGTACATCGGCCCGATGGGCTGCACTCCGTCGAAGACCTCGCGCACGATCTGCCCGCCGACCACGAACGACGATCCCGGCGACGAGTGGTCCACCCCGCTGGGCTCGAAGATCACGCCTTCGTACGCCCAGCGCATCGGCCAGTCGACCTTCCAGACGAGCTTGCCGCGGTTGAACTCGCTCAGCCGCACGGTCTCGCCGAAGCCGCACGCCGTGCAGACGTATGTCAGCTCGGTCGTGTCGTCGTTGTACGAGGAGACGGTCGTCAGGTCCTTCTCGCACTGGCCGCAGTACGGCTTGTACGGGAAGTACCCGGCGGAGCCGCCGCTGCCGTCGTCCTCGCCGGCCGCGCCCGAGCCCTCGGCCGCCTCCAGCTCCGCCTCGTCGGCCGGCTTCTGCGACTTCTTCGCGGGCGCCTTCTTGGTGCGGTACTGGGCGAGGATGCCGTCGATCTGCGCCCGGCGCCTCATCGCGTGCAGGATCTGCTCGCGGTAGGCGCCCGTGGTGTACTGCCGGGTCTGGCTGATCGGGTCGTACTCCACGCCCAGCGCGGCCAGGGACTCGACCATGGCGGCCTTGAAGTGCTCGGCCCAGTTCGGGTGCGGGGAGCCGGCCGGGGCGGGCACGGAGGTCAGCGGCTTGCCGATGTGCTCCGCCCAGGAGTCGTCGACGCCCTCGACGCCCGCCGGAACCTTGCGGTACCGGTCGTAGTCGTCCCAGGAGATCAGGTGCCGGACCTCGTAGCCGCGCCGCCGGACCTCGTCGGCGACCAGGTGCGGGGTCATCACCTCGCGCAGATTGCCCAGGTGGATCGGTCCGGACGGCGACAGGCCCGAGGCGACCACGACCGGTTTCCCGGGCGCGCGTCGCTCCGACTCTGCGATCACGTCGTCCGCGAAACGGGAGACCCAGTCGGTCTCGGTGCTGCTCTGAGCCACGATCGGCACGTCCTCAAATGCTTGATCTTGTTCTGTGGATGCTGGCGTTAGCCATTCTCCCAGACGGGGACGGGAAAACTCTGTCCCAGGTTGCTCACGGCCCATGGGACACTTGACAGCCGACACGGACACACGACACCCACAACAGGAACGGAAGCTCATGGCCTCGGTCCCTTCCCTCGCTTCGACCGTGCAGCAGCGCCTCGCGGACGCCCTCTCGGCAGCTCTGCCGGAGGCCGGTTCCGCGGACCCCCTGCTGCGACGAAGCGACCGGGCAGACTTCCAGGCCAACGGCATCCTGGCGCTCGCCAAGCAGCTCAAGGGCAACCCTCGCGAGCTGGCGGCCAAGGTCGTCGGCGCGCTCGACTCCGGCGCCGTCCTGAAGGACGTCGAGGTCTCAGGACCCGGCTTCCTCAACATCACCGTCTCCGACCAGGCGATCGTCGAGACCCTGGCCGCGCGCGCCGCGGACAGCCGGCTCGGCGTTCCGTACGCGGACGAGCCGGGCACCACGGTCATCGACTACGCCCAGCCGAACGTGGCGAAGGAGATGCACGTCGGGCACCTCCGCTCGGCCGTGATCGGCGCGGCGATGGTCGAGATCCTGGAGTTCACCGGCGAGAAGGTGGTCCGGCGCCACCACATCGGCGACTGGGGCACCCAGTTCGGCATGCTCATCCAGTATCTGGTCGAGCACCCGCACGAGCTGGACCACAAGGACGACTCCGCCGTCTCCGGCGAGGAGGCCATGTCCAACCTCGACCGGCTCTACAAGGCCTCGCGGGCGCTGTTCGACTCCGACGAGGAGTTCAAGGCCCGCTCCCGGGACCGGGTGGTCGCCCTCCAGTCGGGCGACCCGGAGACCCGGGCGATGTGGCAGCGGTTCGTCGACGAGTCGAAGATCTACTTCTACTCGGTCTTCGACAAGCTCGACATGCAGATCGACGACCCGGACATCGTCGGCGAGTCCGGGTACAACGACATGCTCGCCGAGACCTGCCGCCTGCTGGAGGAGTCGGGCGTCGCGGTCCGCTCCGAGGGCGCGCTCTGCGTCTTCTTCGACGACGTCAAGGGCCCGGACGGGCAGCCCGTCCCGCTGATCGTGCAGAAGTCGAACGGCGGCTTCGGCTACGCCGCCACCGACCTGTCCGCGATCCGCGACCGGGTGCGGAACCTGGGCGCGTCGACACTCCTGTACGTGGTGGACGCCCGGCAGTCCCTCCACTTCAAGATGGTCTTCGAGACGGCCCGCCGCGCCGGCTGGCTGAACGGCGACGTCAAGGCCGTCCAGCTCGCCTTCGGCACGGTCCTCGGCAAGGACGGCAAGCCGTTCAAGACCCGTGAGGGCGAGACGGTCCGGCTGGTCGACCTGCTCGACGAGGCGGTCGAGCGGGCCTCCGCGGTCGTCCGCGAGAAGGCCCAGGACCTCACGGAGGAGGAGATCGCCGAGCGGGGCGCACAGGTCGGCATCGGCGCGGTGAAGTACGCGGACCTGTCCACGTCCGCCGCCCGGGACTACAAGTTCGACCTGGACCAGATGGTCTCGCTCAACGGCGACACGTCCGTGTACCTCCAGTACGCGTACGCCCGCATCCAGTCCATCCTCCGCAAGTCCGGCGACGCCAAGCCGGCGGCCCGCCCGGAGCTGGCGCTGGCCCCGGCCGAGCGTGCCCTCGGCCTGCACATCGACCAGTTCGGCGAGACGGTCGCGGAGGTCGCGGCCGGATACGAGCCGCACAAGCTGGCCGCGTACCTCTACCAGCTGGCGTCCCTCTACACGACCTTCTACTCGGAGTGCCCGGTCCTGAAGGCGGACACCCCGGCCCAGGTCGAGAACCGCCTCTTCCTCTGCGACATCACGGCCCGCACGCTCCACCAGGGCATGGCCCTGCTGGGCATCCGCACGCCCGAGCGGCTCTGACCGCACGAACGGCAGACGGTGAAGGTCTCTCCGGCGGGGCCTTCACCGTCACATCTCAGGCTGCGGCGTGCGCGTCGAACCGGATCGCGGTCGCCGACATCCCTGGCTCAAACGGCCCCCCAGGACTGATGCGCACGTCCGCGTCCAGCGCCAAGGCGATCTTCTTCAGCAGGTCGAGCGTCGGGGTCTCGCCGCCCAACTCGATCCGCTCGACTTCATCCTCATCCAGGCCGAGGCGGTCGCCGAGATCGGCACGGCTCAAGCCGATCGCAGCACGACGGTCATAGACCGCCTGACCGAACAGCATTGCTTCGCGGATCGCGATCCGCTCAGGGTCGTCGAGGCGCTCTTCGTCTCGAACCCACCGAGTGTGCCGACCGGCCATCACGCCTCCCTCACATATTCGTGTGCCGCGATTTCATGCTCGGCTTCACATACCTTCTGCGCCAGAACGGCCCTATGTACCTGTGCCGACTCCCTCATCCTAGTTTTGCGGAATACTGTCAGCAGAATTACCCGCCGCCCAGGGGCGAGCCAGTACGTCATGCGCATCACGCCTCCCCCAAGAGTGAACCTCAGTTCGCGCACCGGGCCGCTCAGATGTCTGCTCCAGGGCTCACCGAGCGTCGTGGGCATCTCGACCAGCAGGGAGACCGCTTCCTCCACTCGCTTGTACGCGTGGGAATCGAGCGTTTCGAGCCACTCCCGGATCTCTGGTTCGATCTCGACAGCAAAAAGCCCGCCCAGCTCATCCACTGAGTGCCTCCCCTGCGCTCCGCGCGCAACACGCGATCGGCCAGCCCCGCTCATGACAGGTCATGCACGCTAGCCGCTCGCGCAATGCCCGCTTACTCGTATCCACTTCTTCACACGTAGTAGCGAATGCTGCTGCAAAGTCGTTGACGCGCCACCGCCCTGGAGGGGCCATAGCTTCCAGCCCGTGGGCATCACCCACAGGCTGGAAGATCACCGGCAGGTCTACCTCAGCGGGTGGGAGGTCCTGCCGCTCACCTCGTCGATCTCCTTGTGCGCCTTCTGCAGCAGCTGCGAGGCGAGATCCATCATCGCCCGCGCACCTGCGATCTCCTCGCCCACGCGCAACTGCGGCGGATCCGAAGGATGCCGGCTGGCCGCGCCGTGCCCGCGGTACTCCGTACCGTCACCGAGCCTGACCAGCGCCGCCGCCCGCGTACGGTCGCCGTCCTCGCGGAACTCCATGTCGATGTGCCATCCGACCAGCGTCTGCATCACGGTCACCTCCAGCGATACCCATCTCCAGGGTGCGCCGCCCGACTGCTGATCGCCATGCGCCGCCGAGGCGGGGAAGCCCGCTGTCCTCCCGATCTCCCGATCCTTGCTTGACACGCAATAGGACGAGTGTCCTAGGCTCTCGCTAGGACGGACATCCTAGAGATGCTCCGTATGACAAGGCGACACCAAGGAGGGGTGACAGTGGGCGGCGCGACCACCCGGGCGCATATCGTCGAGGCGGCCGATCGACTGTTCTACCGGCAGGGCTACGAGCACACGTCCTTCGCGGCGATCGCCGAGGCCGTACGCATCTCGCGAGGGAACTTCTACTACCACTTCAAGTCCAAGGACGACATCCTCACAGCGGTCATCGCCGCACGGCTCGACGACAGACGGCGGATGCTGGAGCAGTGGGAGGCCGATGAGCCCGACCCCGTCGGCCGGATCGGCAGGTTCATCGAGATCGTCGTGACGAACCGCGCCGACATCCAGAACTACGGCTGCCCCGTGGGCACCCTGACCACGGAGCTGGCAAAGCTCGGCCACCCCGCGCTCAACGACGCCGGCGATCTGTTCACGCTTTTCCGGGAGTGGCTGCGCCGGCAGTTCGTGCTGTTGGGGCACGAGGCGGAGGCCGACGCCCTGGCCATGCACGTCCTGGCCTTCAGCCAGGGCGTCGCCACGCTCGCACACGCCTTCCAGGACGAGGACTTCATCCGTCGCGAGGTCCAGCGCATGCACGACTGGCTGAGCGCCTGCGCCGCGAATCCCGGAACCGCCCGGCACGCCGGAAACGAAGACGCCGTCGGCCCGGCGAACGTCTGACTCATCCACTTCAACCAACCGAGAGGCACCACATGTTCATGGTTCTGCTGCGGTTCTCCGACAACAAGGCCGCTGCCGAGCAGCACATGGCAGACCACAAGGAATGGATCAAGCGCGGTGTGGACGACGGGGTCTTCCTGCTGGTCGGAAGCATCAACCCGGGACTCGGCGGCGCGATCCTGGCCGACGGCACATCGCTGGAGGACCTTGAGCGCCGCGTCGCGGCCGACCCCTTCGTCGTCGAGTCCATCGTCAGCTCGGAGATCGTCGAGATCGCCCCGTGGCTGGCAGACGACCGGCTGAAGTTCCTGCTCGCCTGAGCCGTCACGCAAGAACAGACCGAGATGACCGCAGACCTGCCCGGACCCGAAGCGCCTCGGTGTGCGTGGAGCCGCGCCGCACCGGAGTTCCCGGCCTACCACGACACCGAGTGGGGCTTCCCCGTCGACGACGACTGCCGGCTGTTCGAGAAGCTGTGTCTGGAGGGTTTCCAGTCCGGGCTCAGTTGGCGCACGATCCTCGTCAAGCGAGAGAATTTCCGTACCGCCTTCGCGGGCTTCGACATCCCCAGCATCGCCCGCTTCACCGAGCACGACGTCGAACGGCTCCTCCAGGACCCGGGCATCGTGCGGCACCGCGGCAAGATCGAGGCCGTCGTCAACAACGCGCGGCGCGCCGAGGAACTCCTCGACGAGGAAGGGTCTCTGGCACGGTTCATCTGGCGCTACGAGCCCGCCCCTGAAGAACTGCCCAAACCTCAGACCGTATCCGTCTCGCCCGCATCGATCTCGCTGTCGAAAGACCTCAAGCGCCGCGGCTGGCGCTTCGTCGGACCTACCACGGCATTCGCGTTCATGCAGGCCATGGGCCTGATCAACGACCATTCGGCGGAGTGCGCAATCCGCCCCGTGGTCCAGCGGCGGCGCGAGGCGTTCACCCCGCCCGCAGGGTGACGGCCCCTCCGCCGAGCAGTGCACACCCACATCGACAGCCACCGAGACCAAGACCGAGACCGAGATCAGACAAGGTATTCACCCATGACTCGCAAGCCGAGCATAGCCATCGCCTACCACTCCGGCCACGGTCACACCGAGCGGCTGGCCCAGGCGGTCAGAACCGGCGCGGCCGCCGCCGGCGCCGAGGTCACGATGATCCAAGTCGGCGATGTCACCGCTGAGCAGTGGCACGCCCTCGACACGGCCGACGCGATCGTCTTCGGCTCACCCACCTATATGGGCACCGCCTCGGGCGACTTCCACGCCTTCGCCGAGGCGACCAGCAAGCGCTGGCAGGCCCAGACATGGAAGGACAAGACGGCCGCGGGTTTCACAAACTCCGCCTGCAAGTCCGGCGACAAGCACTCCACCCTCGCCTACTTCGCCACGCTCGCCGCCCAGCACCAGATGAACTGGGTCAACCTCGGTCTGCCCCCGGGCTGGTACACCAGCACCGGCAGCGAGAACGACCTCAACCGCCTCGGCTACTTCAGCGGCGCGGCCGCGACCACACCGGCCGACCTCCCGGTGGAGTCGGTCCACAAGGCCGACCTCGCCACAGCCGAACACCTCGGCGCGCGGGTCGGCCACCACACCGGCGTCGTCCTCGCGGGCCGCGCTGCGCTTGGAGTCTGAGCCGCTCGTCTCGGCCGCTCCGTCCACCCGTACAGAATTTTGGTACGGGTGGACCGGGCATGACCTTCCACCGTGTACGGAGAGTTGACAGGTCATGCACTCCAAGAAGCGACGCCCCAAGAACGCGTCGGCCATGAAGCTCGTGGGCGCACTGGTCGCCCGATTCCGGGAGGCGGCGGGCCTCACACAGAGGGAACTGGCGGAGCGGGTCAGGCTCCATGTGGAGACGATCTCATCGATCGAAGTGGGACGACGGGCTCTGAAGCCGGATCTGGCCAGGCTGATGGACAGGGTTCTGGACACGAAGGGGGCGTTGGAGACGGCGCTGGACAACCTGCCGGAAGAACACCTGTATCCGGTGTGGGCGGAGCAGTTCATGGACATCGAGCGCGAGGCGATTGCCATCTCGTGGTACGAAAACCAGGTGCTGCCGGGGCTGCTCCAGACGGAGAACTATGCCCGCGCCGTCTTCCGCTGCAAGGTCCCCATCGTCACCGAGGAGGAGATCAACGCCCTTGTGACCGCCCGTCTCGAACGTCAGGAGATCCTCCGCTGCCAGACCCCGAGGACAATCAGTTTCATCGTCTCTGAAGCTGTCGTGCGGGACCGGCTGGGCGGCGCCAAGGTGTACACGGAGACGCTACGGCACCTGCGAGATTGCGCCGACCTACCAGGCCTATCGCTCCAGATCATGCCGCTCGGCCGACAGGCCCATGCAGGGCTGGCCGGTCCGTTCATTCTCCTGGAGACGCACGACCACGAGCTTCTGGCCTACACCGAGACTCAGCGCGGCGGTCAGCTCATTTCCGACCCTGATGAGGTCAGTGTCCTTTCGCAAAAGTATGCGATGCTGCGAACGCAGGCCCTCAATCAGGAGGAGACCAAGGGCCTGTTGAGCCAGCTGCTAGGAGAGTTATGAGCACCGCACTTGAGTGGTTCAAGTCCAGCTACAGCAGCGAAGAGGGCGGCGCATGCATCGAAGTCGCCTACGCCTGGCGGAAGTCAAGCTACAGCAGCGAAGAGGACGGCGAGTGCGTCGAGGTCGCCGCCCACCCCACCACCATCCACGTCCGGGACTCCAAGGCCCCCGAGGGCCCCACGCTCGCCCTCGCCCCCTCCGCCTGGGCGGCGTTCACCTCGCACGTCGGCTGAATTGTCAGTGGCGGCCCCTATGGTCGCCGCATGGTGATCAACCCGAACGCGCTGGGGCTCGACCTCCAGCCCGGCGCCATACGCGTACGCCCGTCGTTCTGGTACGCGAACGAGCCCGCGCAGCCGCAGACTTGGCCGCAGCTCCAGCGCGCCCAGCAGGCTGCCGGCATGTATCCCGTCCTGCTGTCAAACGGCCCGGGGCGGACGCCCGCCTGGGACCGGGACCTGGCCCCGGAGGCCGTGTCCGATCCGGACGACCATGACGCCGAGACGGTGCTCGCCGAGCTGTGGTGGTCCGTACGCTCCGACGACGACGCGCACGGCGAGGACCGCTACGGCGGCTGGCCGGGCCTCGCGCCCGCGCGGCCGTTCGAGACGGACCCGGACGACGCCGCCGCCCGCGTCGCCGCGACGCTGCTCGATCCCGCCCTCTCCCCGCACTTCCCCGAGCCCCGCGCGGGGCTCGTCCCGGCCGCCCGGTCCGCTGACATCCCGTACGCCCTCGGCTGGACGGGCCCGTGCAACCACGCGGAGACGGACGTGCTCTGCGCGGTCCTCCGCTCCTGGGAGGACAGGTTCGGAATACGGGTGATCGGGCTGTCCTTCGACTGCCTGGAGCTCTCCGTCGCGGCCCCGCCCCGCACCCTCCCCGACGCTCTCGCCATCGCGGCCGAGCATCACGCCTTCTGCCCGGACAACGTCTGGCAGGGCTCGGGCAGCCTCGACGCCTACGCCAAGGAGCTGCTCGACGTCGACCGCTGGACCTTCTGGTGGGACTGACTCAGGCAGGCGCGTAGGTCAGGCAGTCGATGTCGCTCTGGTGGTAGCCGACGGCGATGCCGGGGGCGCGGCATTCGTAGTCGGTGTTGTGCCGGCAGTCGGACACCTTGCAGGCGCCGACCCGGCCGGTGGCTGACGGGTCGCCGCCCTTGGCCGATGCGGTGAAGAAGGTGTCGCAGTGGGGATGCCGCGTATCGCCGACGGTGATGGCCAGGGCGTGGCAGGCGCTGTCCCGGTTGTAGGCGCAGTCCTCGACGTCGCACTGGTTGACGATGGGCATCTCCATGACGGCGTCCTCCTGGTGTCGGTGTGTACGCCTCCGAGCCTTGCCGCCGGCGCCTCCCATGGCCAGCGGACTTCTGCCGAATGGGGCATGCCCGGCTCATCTCCGCTACTGACCCTTGGTCAAAATTGGCCTATACCATTGACTGGATCACGTCAACGCGCTTAGCTACCGTCACACCCCCCACCGCGGCCGGGCCCGGTAGCTCAACCCCCTCCCCGGGCACGGCCGTTGACATCAAGGAGTGATCGAGTGCTGAGACGGCGCATCATCCCCCTCCTGCTCGCGGCCCTCGTCGCCAGCGGGCTGACCGCGGTCTTCACCCCCTCCGCCACAGCCGTCGACTCCGCCGCGGCCGGTGTCTGCGACACCGCGCCCGACTGGCGGCAGGGCGTCTGGTACACCACTGGCAACGTTGTCAGATACAACGGCGGCTACTACATAGCCGAACACGACAACCCGGGCTACAGCCCGACGATCTCCACCTGGTACTGGGACCCGTACAACTGCTCTGGCGACGGCGGGGGCGGCAATCCCGACCCGTCCGGATTCGTCGTCAGCGAGGCGCAGTTCAACCAGATGTTCCCGAGCCGGAACGGCTTCTACACGTACTCCGGGCTGAAGGCCGCGCTCAGCTCGTACCCCGGCTTTGCCAACACCGGAAGCGACACGGTCAAGAAGCGCGAGGCGGCGGCCTTCCTCGCCAACGTCTCGCACGAGACCGGCGGACTGGTCCACATCGTGGAGCAGAACACGGCCAACTACCCGCACTACTGCGACTGGGGCCGGCCCTACGGCTGCCCGGCCGGCCAGGCGGCGTACTACGGCCGCGGGCCGATCCAGCTCAGCTGGAACTTCAACTACAAGGCCGCGGGCGACGCCCTCGGGCTGAATCTGCTGAACAACCCCTGGCTCGTCGAGCGTGACGCGGCGGTCGCCTGGAAGACGGCGCTCTGGTACTGGAACACCCAGACCGGTCCCGGCACCATGACCGCGCACAACGCCATCGTCAACGACCGCGGGTTCGGCGAGACGATCCGCGCGATCAACGGCAGCCTGGAGTGCAACGGAGGCAACCCGGGCCAGGTGCAGTCACGGGTGGACAAGTTCCGCCAGTTCACCCAGATCCTGGGCACGTCCACCGGCTCAAATCTCTACTGCTGAGCCGCTGGACGCACCGCGGGCCGGGAAGCGGAATCGCCCGACTCCCCGGTCCGCGGCATCACCGGCTACCTCAGCCAGCGCGCGGCCTCCGTGGCCCAGTACGTCAGGATCATCTTCGCGCCCGCCCGGCGGATGCCGGTCAGCGCCTCCAGGATCGCCTTGTCCCGCTCGATCCAGCCCTTCTCCGCCGCGGCCTCGATCATCGCGTACTCGCCGGAGATCTGGTACGCGGCGACCGGCACGTCCACGGCGTCCGCGATCCTCGACAGGACGTCCAGATACGGGCCGGCGGGCTTGACCATCACCATGTCGGCGCCCTCTTCGAGGTCCAGCGCCAGCTCCCGCATCGACTCGCGCAGGTTCGCCGGGTCCTGCTGGTACGTCTTGCGGTCGCCGCGCAGCGAGGAGCCGACCGCCTCCCGGAACGGGCCGTAGAAGGCCGACGAGTACTTCGCCGTGTACGCGAGGATCGCCACGTCCTCGTGGTCGGTCTGGTCCAGCGCGTCGCGGACGACCCCGATCTGCCCGTCCATCATGCCGCTGGGGCCGACGACGTCCACGCCCGCGTCCGCCTGGACCTGGGCCATCTCGGCGTAGCGCTCCAGCGTGGCGTCGTTGTCGACGCGGCCGCGCTCGTCCAGGACGCCGCAGTGGCCGTGGTCCGTGTACTCGTCCAGGCACAGGTCCGACATCACCGCCAGCGCGTCGCCGACCTCGGCCTTCACATCGCGGATCGCGACCTGGAGGATGCCGTCCGGGTCCGTGCCGGCGGTGCCCGCCGCGTCCTTCTTCGCCTCCTCGGGCACCCCGAAGAGCATGATCCCGGAGACCCCGGCCTCCGCCGCCTCCACGGCGGCCTTCCGCAGCGTGTCCCGCGTGTGCTGCACCACCCCCGGCATCGCGCCGATCGGCGCGGGCTCCCCGATGCCCTCCCGCACGAACGCGGGCAGGATCAGATCGGCCGGGTGCAGCCGGGTCTCGGCGACCATGCGCCGCATGACCGGGGTGACCCGCAGCCGGCGGGGGCGGGTGCCGGGGAAGGAACCGTACGAAGTCATGACCCCACGCTACCGGGCGGCGTACGGGGCCCGGGGCGGTACGGCCACCCCCGCGGGAGCGGCCCGCCCGGGGCCCGGCCCGGCGCCCTTCTCTCCCGCCCGCCCCCTTCCGGCCCCCGCACTCCAAGGCGGGGAGGGTGGGTGAACGCACCCCGTGGGAAAGCGCCGGCATCCCGTGGGAATGCGCCCGCACCCCGCAGGGTCTGCCCGGGGCGCCTGAAGGAACCGCGCCCTGCTCAGGGCCGGCCCGTCGAAGAAGCCCACGGCGCGCACCGCCGCACAGGGGGTGCGGAAGGGGAAGCCCCACACGCAGAAAGGGCGGGCAGCTGGAAAGGGCCCGCACCCCGCAGGGGCACGGGCCCGCCCAGAGCGGGCGAGGGCGCGGAGGCAAGGCTCCCGCAGGCGCGCTACGTCGTCGCTCGCCGACGCCGCCCGCCCGGCCGCTTCTCGCTCGGGCGGAGGATCGGTTCCCCCGCCTCCTTCGCCGCATCGCGGCGCTTCGCGCCGAACTCCGCCAGCGCCTCCGCCAGCTTGTGCACCGACGGCTCCGGCGACAGGACGTCCACCCGCAGCCCGTGCTCCTCCGCGGTCTTCGCGGTCGCGGGGCCGATGCAGGCGATGACGGTCACGTTGTGCGGCTTGCCTGCGATGCCCACCAGGTTCCGCACGGTCGAGGACGAGGTGAAGAGCACGGCGTCGAAGCCGCCGCCCTTGATCGCCTCGCGTGTCTCCGCCGGCGGCGGCGACGCCCGGACGGTGCGGTAGGCGGTCACGTCGTCGACCTCCCACCCGAGCTCGATCAGCCCGGCGACCAGCGTCTCGGTGGCGATGTCGGCGCGCGGCAGGAAGACCCGGTCGATCGGGTCAAAGACGGGGTCGTACGGCGGCCAGTCCTCCAGGAGGCCCGCCGCGCTCTGCTCCCCGCTGGGCACCAGGTCCGGCTTGACGCCGAAGTCCACAAGGGCCTTCGCGGTCTGCTCGCCGACCGCCGCGACCTTGATCCCGGCGAAGGCGCGCGCGTCGAGCCCGTACTCCTCGAACTTCTCGCGCACGGCCTTGACCGCGTTGACGGAGGTGAAGGCGATCCACTCGTACCGTCCGGTGACGAGCCCCTTGACCGCCCGCTCCATCTGCTGCGGGGTGCGCGGCGGCTCGACGGCGATGGTCGGCACCTCGTGCGGCACGGCGCCGTACGAGCGGAGCTGGTCGGAGAGCGACGCGGCCTGCTCCTTGGTGCGCGGCACGAGCACCTTCCAGCCGAAGAGCGGCTTGGACTCGAACCACGCGAGCTGGTCGCGCTGCGCCGGGGCGCTGCGCTCGCCGACCACGGCTATCACCGGGCGGTGGCCCTCCGGGGAGGGCAGGACCTTGCCCTGCTTGAAGACCTGGGCGATGGTGCCGAGGGTCGCGGTCCACGTCCGCTGCCGGGTGGTCGTGCCGGCGACGGTCACGGTCAGCGGGGTGTCGGGCTTGCGCCCGGCCGAGACAAGCTCCCCCGCGGCGCCGGCCACCGTCTCCAGCGTGGCGGACACGACGACGGTCCCGTCGGACGCGCCGACCTCGGTCCAGCAGCGGTCGCTCGCGGTGCGGGCGTCCACGAAGCGGACGTCCGCGCCCTGCGCGTCCCGCAGCGGCACACCCGCGTACGCGGGCACGCCGACCGCCGCCGCGATGCCGGGCACCACCTCGAAGGGGATGCCCTCGGTGGCGCAGGCGAGCATCTCCTCGCCCGCGTTGCCGTCGAGCCCCGGGTCGCCGGTCACCGCACGGACGACCCGCTTGCCGCCCCGCGCGGCCTCCATGACAAGATTGGCCGCATCCCTGAGGGCGGGGACTCCGGCGGCAGTTGACGCCTCGTCAGAAGCCGTCAGCTCGGGCGTGCTCACGTTCGCGCGCGCATGGCCGCGCACGACGTCGAGCACATCCGGCTCGGCGATCAGCACGTCCGCGCCCGCGAGCGCCTCCACGGCGCGCAGCGTCAGCAGACCGGGGTCGCCCGGGCCTGCCCCGAGGAAGGTGACATGCCCGTGGCCATGCCCGTATGCGGGAGAGGCCGGGTGGTTCGAGACGGTGGTGGGGCTCAAAGAACTCGCTCCCCCATAAGACCGGCCGCACCCTTGGCGAGCATCTCGGACGCGAGCTCGCGGCCAAGCGCGACGGCGTCGCCGTGCGACGTGGGTACGGGACCGGTGGTGGACAGCTGCACCAGCGTCGCGCCGTCGGTCGTGCCGACAACGCCGCGCAGGCGCATTTCGTTGACAACTGGGCCGTCGCCCGACAGATCGGCCAGCGCGCCCACAGGTGCGCTGCATCCGGCCTCCAGGGCGGCGAGCAGGGCGCGCTCGGCGGTCACGGCGGCCCGGGTGTACGGGTCGTCGAGCTCGGCGAGCGCGGCGACGAGGTCTGCGTTCGACGCAGGGCACTCGATCGCCAGGGCCCCCTGGCCGGGGGCGGGCAGCACGAAGTCGACCGAGAGGAAGTCGGTCACCTCGTCGATCCTGCCGATGCGGCTGAGGCCGGCCGCGGCGAGCACCACGGCGTCCAGCTCTCCGCTGCGTACATATCCGATGCGCGTGTCGACGTTGCCGCGGATCGGCACCGTCTCGATCTGCAGCCCATGGCTGCGCGCATAGGCGTTGAGCTGCGCCATCCGGCGCGGCGACCCGGTGCCGACGCGCGCGCCGCGCGGCAGCCGGTCCAGGGTCAGGCCGTCGCGGGCCACCAGCGCGTCCCGGGGGTCCTCGCGCGGCGGCACTGCGGCCAGGGCAAGCTCCTCGGGCTGGGTGGTCGGCAGGTCCTTCAGGGAGTGGACGGCGAAGTCGACCTCTCCCGCGAGCAGCGCGTCGCGCAGCGCGGTGACGAAGACTCCGGTGCCGCCGATCTGCGCGAGGTGCTCACGCGAGGTGTCGCCGTATGTGGTGATCTCCACCAGCTCGACGGCGCGTCCGGTCAGTTCGCGCACGGCCCGGGCTATCTGCCCGGACTGGGCCATGGCGAGCTTGCTCCGCCTGGTCCCGAGCCGCAGCGGCCTCTCCTGGACGGCATGCTCCGCGACGCCGGCAGCCCTCTCGGTCCTCTCGGTCATACTCGCCCTCGGTTCTTGACGTCGGCGTCATTCAGATCGGCCCGGCTGACGGAGGCGACCGTCTCCGGGTCGAGGTCGAAGAGTGTGCGCAACGCATCCGCGTACCCCGCGCCGCCCGGTTCACTCGCGAGCTGCTTGATGCGCACGGTGGGCGCGTGGAGGAGCTTGTCGACGACGCGGCGCACGGTCTGCGCGATCTCGGCGCGCTGCTTGTCGTCCAGCCCGGGCAGCCGGCCCTCCAGCCGGGCCACCTCGCCGGCGACCACGTCGGCGGCCATGGTGCGCAAGGCGACCACGGTCGGGGTGATGTGCGCGGCGCGCTGGGCGGCGCCAAAGGCCGCGACCTCGTCGGAGACGATACGGCGCACCTGGTCCACGTCTGCGGCCATGGGTGCGTCGGCGGACGCCTCGGCGAGGGACTCGATGTCGACGAGGCGCACCCCGCCGAGCCGGTGCGCGGCGGCGTCGATGTCACGGGGCATGGCCAGGTCGAGCAGCGCCAGCTCGGACGACCGGGCCTCGGCGGCCGTCGCGATGACGTCCGCGCCCAGCACGAGGCCCGTGGAGCCGGTGCAGGAGACGACGACGTCGGCACAGGCCAGCTCGGCGCCGGCCGCCGTCATCTCGACGGTGCTCGCGTCCACGCCCGCGCCTCCCGGCTCGCGCAGGATCTCCACGAGCCGCTCGGCCCGGCTCGGCGTCCGGTTGGCCACGACGATCTCGGCGACCCCGGCGCGGGCGAGCGTGGCGGCGGCGAGCGACGACATGGAGCCCGCGCCGATGACGAGCGCCCGCTTGCCCTTGGCCCAGGCCTCCACGGGCGTGCCCGCGGCGAGCTGCTCAAGGCCGAAGGTGACGAGCGACTGCCCGGCCCGGTCGATGCCGGTCTCGCTGTGGGCGCGCTTGCCGACCCGCAGCGCCTGCTGGAAGAGGTCGTTCAGCAGCCGTCCCGCGGTGTGCAGCTCCTGGCCGACAGCGAGGGCGTCCTTGATCTGGCCGAGGACCTGGCCCTCGCCGACGACCATCGAGTCGAGCCCGCAGGCCACCGAGAACAGATGGTGGACGGCCCGGTCCTCGTAGTGCACATAGAGATACGGGGTGAGCTCCTCCAGCCCGACGCCGCTGTGCCGGGCGAGCAGGGTGGACAGCTCGGCGACGCCCGCGTGGAACTTGTCCACGTCCGCGTACAGCTCGATCCGGTTGCAGGTGGCCAGGACGGCAGCCTCGACCGCGGGCTCCGCGGCCAGGGTGTCCTGGAGGAGCTTGGTCTGCGCGTCGGCAGCGAGGGAGGCCCGCTCCAGCACACTCACCGGTGCGCTGCGGTGGCTCAGCCCGACGACCAGGAGACTCATGCCGGCATCACGGCGGGCATGTCCCCGTCAGGTCCCTTTCGGCCGGCGGCCGCGTCCGGCCCGGCGTTCTCCGTCTGCGCGGTCGCGGCAGGCGTCGCGGCGGCGGGCGCGGGCGCGCCCGCGGCGGCCTCGGACTCCTCGCCGGCCTTCCGCTGCTCGTGGAAGGCGAGGATCTGCAGCTCGATCGACAGGTCGACCTTGCGCACATCGACGCCGTCCGGCACGGACAGCACGGTGGGAGCGAAGTTCAGGATGGAGGTGACTCCGGCGGCGACGAGCCGGTCGCACACCTGCTGGGCGGCGCCGGCGGGGGTGGCGATCACGCCGATCGACACGCCGTTGTCGTTGATGATCTTCTCAAGCTCGTCCGTGTGCTGCACCGGAATCCCGGCGACCGGCTTTCCGGCCATCGTCGGGTCGGCGTCGATCAGGGCCGCGACACGGAAGCCGCGGGAGGCGAACCCGCCGTAGTTGGCGAGGGCGGCGCCGAGGTTGCCGATGCCGACGATGACGACCGGCCAGTCCTGGGTCAGCCCCAGCTCACGGGAGATCTGGTAGACGAGGTACTCGACGTCGTAGCCCACCCCGCGGGTCCCGTACGAGCCGAGGTAGGAGAAGTCCTTGCGCAGCTTGGCGGAGTTGACCCCGGCGGCGGCCGCGAGCTCCTCGGACGAGACCGTCGGCACGGACCGTTCGGACAGCGCGGTCAGGGCGCGCAGATACAGCGGAAGCCGGGCGACGGTGGCCTCGGGGATTCCTCGGCTGCGAGTCGCCGGTCGGTGATTTCGGCCAGTTGCCACGGTGCTCCTGCGGGATGAGCGAGGCTGCAGGCGGCCGTGTCTCCCAAGACCGCCCCGTCGAATGCAGGCTATGTCTTTGTGAACGCGTGCACAAAGATGGTGTCCGCTTTGTCCGAGCAAAGTGACCGGGGTCACGCGATTCGATCGCCCGTTCCTGGAACCGCGAGCCGCGCCGACCCGTTGACCACGCAATGCGGGCACAGCCGTACACACTCCTCACGATGACACCCCCGGACTTCCCACTCTGCCCTGCGCCTATCGCATTCCGATAGAGCCGCGGAGCGAGCCCCGACCCACCAGGGAGACCCGGGCAAAACGCCCTCAAGGGTACCTGCCCCGCGGGGCTGGAAACGGACGCTCACGCTCCGCACACGCCTCGGATCCATGCGCGCCCGGCCCGTACGCGCCCGACCCCTGAGAGCCCGGACCATACGCGCCTCAAGCCACCAGCGCCCGGCGCAGCCGGCCCGCGTCCACGCGCCAGAAGGTGTGCTGCTCGCCGTCGACCAGGACAACCGGAATCTGCTCCCAGTAGGCGCGGTGCAGCGCCTCGTCCTGAGTGATGTCCTTCTCCTCCCAAGCCGCACCCGTCTCACCGCACACCTCCTCAATCACAGCCCGCGCATCGTCACAGAGGTGACACCCCGGCTTCCCGATCAGGGTGACCAGCCGCTCCCCGGCCTTCTTCTTCGTACGCCGCAGCACAGGACTCATACGCCCATTCTCCGCCCGCGCGGACCAGGCACGGGAACCGCTGCCGGGTACGCACCGAATCACCCGTTTAACAGACGCGCCTCGCAGAGTTCACGCCGCCGCATCCCCGCGACTCGGGAACTGCCGAACAGACTGGCTATGCTCGCCACATGGCCGCACTGGGATGGCTCACCCCCCGTAGGCGCTCCGCCACCGCACGGAGCGTCCTCGCAGGCGAGGCCGCGGCCGAGGCCGCGCGCAAGTCGTCGCGGGAGCTCGAGGAGCTCCAGGCCCTTCAGGCGCGCGAGGCCGAAGCGGAAGCCGCAGAGGAACCGGAGTTCCCCGTGGCCGGGGACGAGCGCGCCGCGGCCTTCTTCGACCTCGACAACACGGTGATGCAGGGCGCCGCGCTCTTCCACTTCGGCCGGGGCCTGTACAAGCGCAAGTTCTTCCAGCGCCGCGAGCTGGCCCGCTTCGCCTGGCAGCAGACCTGGTTCCGGCTCGCCGGGGTCGAGGACCCGGAGCATATGCAGGACGCCCGCGACAGCGCGCTGTCCATCGTGAAGGGCCACCGCGTCTCCGAGCTGATGACGATCGGCGAGGAGATCTACGACGAGTACATGGCCGACCGCATCTGGCCCGGCACCCGCGCCCTCGCCCAGGCCCACCTGGACGCAGGGCAGAAGGTGTGGCTCGTGACCGCGGCTCCCGTCGAGACGGCCACGATCATCGCCCGCCGCCTCGGGCTGACCGGAGCGCTCGGCACGGTCGCGGAGTCGGTCGACGGCGTCTACACCGGCAAGCTGGTGGGCGAACCGCTGCACGGACCGGCGAAGGCCGAGGCCGTGCGGGCCCTGTCGGCCGCCGAGGGCCTGGACCTGTCACACTGTGCGGCCTACAGCGACTCGCACAACGACATCCCGATGCTGACGCTCGTCGGCCATCCGTACGCCATCAACCCGGATGCCAAGCTGCGCAAGTACGCGCGCGAGCGCGACTGGCGGCTGCGGGACTACCGCACCGGCCGCAAGGCGGCCAAGGTCGGCATCCCCGCGGCCGCGGGCGTCGGCGCGCTCGCGGGCGGCACTGCGGCCGCGGTTGCGCTGCACCGCCGCCGCCGCTGACGCTGACGCACCAGGCTCGGGCCCGGCCTCCCGACCGACGCCGCCCCGTCGGCGCGCCGCGCCGCATCCCGCCCGAAGAGGCCCGGCGAACCGCTTTCCGGGACCCGCACCCGTGTCCGGCCCCCGCGCCCCTGATCCCGTACGAAAGCGCACCCTGACACGCGGCCAATCTCGGAGCCTTACCCCCGTGCACCCCCGGCCAGTCCTCTTCTCTGCGCGCGGCCACAAGCGACCGCCCGATGAGACAGATCACGAAGTATTTCGATCAACAACCGTTCACAATGCGCTACTTGATCCGCCGCGTAGGCGTAACAGAAGCGACGGAAACGATGATTTGAGCAACTGGGTGTAGCACTGCCTGTACGAAGCGTTATTCTCCTCAGACGCATGACGGACGTCACCTGTCCCCACGACGGGTGAACGATCCCTCACTGCACGTGATGGAAGCTCTGCCTCTGGGAGTCCCGTGTACCCACACGTCGGGGTTGACGCCTCGGGCCTGGCTGCGCTGCGCGCGACGGTCCTCGACTGCCTGCGCGGCTTCGTCCCCACCGCGTACGCCGTCCCCGCATTCGCCATGCCCCGCCTCGCCGCAAGCGGTGGCCCCGCCGCCCCCTGCTATGCCCTGGCCGACGGCCGCGCGACTGTGGGAAGACGCGGCCGGGGCGCACTCGGCGGGGCCGGCACGTCCACCACAGCCCGCCGCCCCAGCGCCGACAGCGACAGCGCCCGCATGATGGAACTCGTCGAGCGGGCGCAGGCCGGCGAGGCCGATGCCTTCGGCCGCCTCTACGACCAGTACAGCGACACCGTCTACCGCTATATCTATTACCGCGTCGGCGGGAAGGCGACCGCCGAGGACCTCACCAGCGAGACGTTCCTGCGCGCCCTGCGCCGCATCTCCACCTTCACGTGGCAGGGCCGCGACTTCGGCGCCTGGCTGGTCACCATCGCCCGCAACCTGGTCGCGGACCACTTCAAGTCCAGCCGCTTCCGCCTGGAGGTGACCACCGGCGAGATGCTCGACGCCAACGAGGTCGAGCGCAGCCCCGAGGACTCCGTCCTGGAGTCCCTCTCCAACGCCGCCCTGCTGGAGGCGGTCCGCAAGCTCAACCCGCAGCAGCAGGAGTGTGTGACTCTGCGATTCCTCCAGGGCCTCTCCGTCGCCGAGACGGCCCGGGTCATGGGCAAGAACGAGGGCGCGATCAAAACCCTCCAGTACCGGGCCGTGCGCACCCTGGCCCGGCTGCTCCCCGACGACGCCCGCTGAGCCGCCTCCGACCATCACATCGCCACCTATCCGTCCGCATGCGACCGATGTCCACCCTTCACTAACTCCTCAACTCACCGTCGGTGACGCCCCGATGACGCACTGGTCCGATCATCTTTCGCGCGTAACCCAAGTGCCGCGCCGCTCGTTGTGCGGGATGCAGGCTCCCTGTGGTTACGCCCTGCCCGCGTCCACTCATTCATTCGTGTGGATGTGTTCAAGGCGTGCAACCTTCCAGATCCCCTGGGGAGTCGATCGTCATGACGAGAGGAGGTGCCGCCAGTGATCGCGAACGTTTCGGCGCACCGGCGGGCGAACGCCTTCGCCCAGGCCTTGGAAGACCGGGCGGCCGAACAGCCCATGGGACCCGAGGCGCCGGACGCGGAGTCGGACGCCGCAGCCCCGGTGGGCCGGGCCGAACACGGACGGCTGCTGGCACTGGCGGCCAGCCTCGGCGAGCTGCCGAAGCCCGAGCTGGACCCCGACGTCAAAGTGGTGCAGCGGGCCCGGCTCGTGGCCGCCATGGAAGAGATGTTCGCCGCAGGCGGCGCTTCCGAGGGCCACACGGTCCCCGAGCAGCGCCAGTCGGGCCGCGGCGCCCATCGGGCGCTCCGCAAGCTGCGGCCGCGCTCCCGCTGGGCCAAGGGCCTGGCGGCAGGCGGCCTCACGGTCGGCGTGGCCGCGGGAGCCTTCAGCGGAGTGGCCGCCGCCAGCTCCGACGCCCTCCCCGGCGACTCGCTGTACGGCCTCAAGCGCGGCATGGAGGACTTCAAGCTCGGCCTGGCGGACGACGACTCCGACCGCGGCGAGCTCTACCTCAACCACGCCTCGACCCGCCTCGGCGAAGCCCGCCGGCTCATGGAGCGGGGGCGCGCCGGCGATATGGACCATGAATCGCTGAACGAGGTCCGCCGGGCGCTCAACGGCATGCGCCACGACGCCTCGGAAGGGCATCGGCTGCTCTCCGCCGCCTATGCGCGGGACGGCTCGATCGGCCCCATCGCCGCCCTCGACTCCTTCTCCCGCTCACACCGCGACACCTGGCTCGGTCTGCGCGAGCGGCTACCCGCGCAGCTCACCGACGTCGGCAATGAGGTCAGCTCGGTCTTCGACGCCATAGAGCAGGAGGTCGAGCCGCTGGAGTCGCTGCTGCCGCACGCCCCGGAGACGGAGAGCAGCGTGCAGAGCCGCCCCGGCTCCACTCAGGACGCACCCGGCGTCGGCCACACCTCAACCGACGGCCGTACGTCCCCGGCCGCGCCGTCCTCCGGCCATGCGGAGTCCGTCGACGAGGGCGGACCCGACCCGTCGGGCTCGGGGTCCGGCTCCGCCTCACCCCAGGAGGAAGGCCTGCTCGGCGGCAACACCGGCGGTCTGCTCCCGCCGCCGAACACCTCGACCTCGGAAGGCCCGTCCGAGAGCGGATCGGAATCGCCGACGCCCGAAGCGGACGTCACGCTCCCGCCGCTGCTGCCGGGAATCCTCCCCGGTCTCGGCATCGAGGGCGAGAGCGAGCAGTAGCAGCGAGCAGCGGCAAAAGGGTGGGCCTCCTCACGGGAAGCCCACCCTTTTCACGGCCGTACACGCCTATACGCGCCCATATACGCCAGAAGAACGCATCGGAAGACATCGGAAGCCAGGAAGAACAGAGAAAGACTCAGAAGAACACAGACCGGCGCTGTACGAGGAGCTTGTAAAGCGTGTGCTGGATCTGCTCCCGCACCTGATCGGTCAGGTTGAACATCAGCATCGGGTCCTCGGCCGCCTCCGGCGGATAGCCGTCCGTCTGGATCGGCTCCCCGAACTGAATGGTCCACTTCGTCGGCAGCGGCATCGCGCCCAGCGGCCCCAGCCAGGGAAACGTCGGCGTGATCGGGAAGTACGGGAAGCCCAGCAGCCGCGCCAGCGTCTTCGCATTGCCGATCATCGGATAGATCTCCTCCGCCCCGACAATCGAGCACGGCACGATGGGCGTTCCCGCCCGCAGCGCAGTCGAGACGAACCCGCCACGCCCGAAGCGCTGCAGCTTGTAGCGCTCGCTGAACGGCTTCCCGATGCCCTTGAAGCCCTCCGGCATCACCCCGACGACCTCGCCCTGCCGCAGCAGCCGCTCGGCGTCCTCCGCGCACGCCAGGGTGTGCCCCGCCTTCCGGGCCAGCTCATTGACCACCGGCAGCACAAAGACGAGATCCGCTGCGAGGAGCCGCAGATGCCGCTGGGCCGGATGGCTGTCATGTACGGCGACCTGCATCATCAGCCCGTCCAGCGGAAGCGTGCCCGAGTGGTTCGCCACCACGAGCGCGCCGCCGTCCGACGGAATGTTCTCGATGCCCTTGACCTCCACCCGGAAGTACTTCTCGTACAGCGGGCGGAGCAGGGACATCAGCACCTGGTCGGTCAGCTCTTTGTCGTAGCCGAACTCATCGACCTCGTAGTCGCCCGTGAGCCGCCGGCGTAGGAACGCCAGGCCTCCGGCGATCCGCCGCTCCCAGCGATCGGGCCGCGCCTCCGCCTCCTGACCGTCGGCGGGGGCCGGCCCCTGCCCCGTCTCCGTCTCCGTCTCCGTCTCCGTCTCAGCGCCGTACGGCCTGCTCTGCTCGGTCCGGGGCCGCGCTGCCCCGGGCAGCGGGCTCACAGCGGCCTCACACACCGGCGCCACCCCCGCGGCCGTGTCGGGTGCGGCTGTTCTGCGACCGCTGGACGGCTGATGGGGACGCCGCCGGGCGCCGCCGCGCGAACGGTCGTCGTCGAAGGGAATGACCTTGGCATCCGCCATCGTTGGCTGCGCTCCTTATCCGGCTGTGCGACCGTCGGGCTGTGAGCTGTGACCTCCTGCTGCGCGCGCCGTCGGCAGGCCCGCCGCGACCCGGTCGACCGCCGCGGCGACTGCCTCAGGGGGCAGCAGCCCGGGCTGTCGGCTGCGCGCGAAGTCCGCGAAGGTCTCCGCCGTCGTGTACCTGGGGTGAAACCCGAGCGTCTCGCGCGTCTGCACGGTGCTGACGACCCGCCCATGTGTCAGCAGGCGGATCTGCTCGGGCGAGAAGTCCGTGACGCCGATCGTGCGCAGCACCGAGCCGAACCTGGTGACGGCCGGCAGCAGCAGCGGCAGCGTCGGCCGTCCGAGCCTGCGGGAGCACTGGGACAGCAGCAGCACGCCGTCACCGGCCACATTGAACGTGCCGCTGTTCAGCGTGCCCCGGCGCGGCTCGTGCAGGGCGATGCGCAGCACATCGATCACATCGTCCTCGTGGACGAACTGCAGCCGCGGGTCATAGCCGAACACGGTGGGCATGACGGGCAGCGAGAGGAACTCGGCGAGCGGGGAATCCGCGCGCGGCCCGAGGATGTTCGCAAAGCGCAGCACACACACGGCGACATCCGGCCTGCGGCGGGCGAATCCCCGCACGTACCCCTCGACCTCGACCGCGTCCTTGGCGAATCCGCCGCTCGGCAGCGATTTGGGCGGAGTGGTCTCGGTGAAGACGGCCGGGTCCCGGGGCGCCGAGCCATAGACGCTCGTACTGGATTTCACCACCAGCCGTTTCACCGTCGGCGATTTCTGGCACGCGCCGAGGAGCTGCATCGTGCCGATGACATTCGTCTCCTTGACGGAGGTGCGGCCCCCGGCCCCCAACGGCGTGCCCGTGACATCCATATGCACGACGGTGTCCACGGCATGTTCGGCGAGAACCCGCCCTATCGTCGGCTGCCGGATGTCCGCGCGGACGAAATCGGCGCCGCCCAGATGGTGCTCGGGCCTCAACACGTCGACGCCGATGACCCGGTCCACCTCCGGGTCGCGCTGTATCCGCCGTACGAGACGGCCTCCCAGCTGCCGGGCCACCCCGGTGACGAGCACGACCTTGCCCAAGATCAGCGCCTCCCTTAGGTCCTGTGCGTCACCGTAGCGCTTGGGTGTTGCACTGTGATGACCACCCGGCGCAGTTGTTGCCGCTTCCGTGGCTTGATCGCCGTATCCCAGCATTGCACCCGGCCTGATGGGACGGCGGCCGCCCGGAAATGCACCATGGCCCTCCCACCCGTCTGGTGGAAGGGCCACGGCGGCACGAACGGCTCTCGCCGAGCGTGCTTACTTCTTGTTGCGACGCTGAACGCGCGTGCGCTTGAGCAGCTTGCGGTGCTTCTTCTTGGCCATCCGCTTACGCCGCTTCTTGATAACAGAGCCCACGACTACCCTCGCTCACTTCTCGGAACACCCCGCGTCAGCGGGGATCTCGGTGCGGGGCGTCTGGGCCCACACGACCTACGTCGGCCTAGCCTACCTGCCGCCGAGTGAGGGACGTAATCCGAGGGCAGCCATCCGGCCCTGCTATCCGGCTTCCACCCCCACATAGGACTCGCGGAGGTAGTCGTGAACCGCCTGCTCCGGAACCCGGAAAGACCTCCCCACCCTGATCGCCGGCAGATGACCGCTGTGCACCAAGCGATACACCGTCATCTTCGACACTCGCATGACCGTGGCGACTTCCGCCACGGTCAGGAACACGACCTCGTTAAGAGGCCTCTGGTCTGCAGCCATGACCCACCTGTACCTTCCGCACCCGACGCACACCGGCTTCCCCTCCGGTGACTCTTCGTCGTTGTGCGCTCACTCCCCAGACTAGGGGCGGGTGGTGCGAGTGGGGAAGAGGAGCAGCCATCGGCCGCCTACTGTGACAGACACGCTCGATTGAGTACATAGCGCGTCAGCGGTCGGTAGCAATCAGACCGCACAGCGTCATCAACCGGAACGGCCAGGGACACGCGCCCCTCCGCCTCTCCGACGAACAGGGCGGGATCGTTCACATCGGCCAGGCCGATTGCATCGATACCCAGCTGACCTGCGCCGCAGACCCACCCATGGTCACCCACCACCAGTTCGGGCAAGGGCCCGCGGGCGGCTGCGGCCCCGGCCAGGGCCACCCGAACCGGCAGGGGCGAGTGGGTGTGTGCGCCGGGATTGCCCCCGTGCTCCCGCGTGCCCGGTTCACGCACGAGCGCGACGCGCCGTACGTACACGAGATTGTACGTGCGTACCCCGAACCGGGTCGTTATGTCGACACATCGCCCCTGCGCGGGTGTGAGGACGGGACAGCCAGCCGCCGACAAAGCGTCTGCGAGATCGGCGTAGAAGCCCAGCAGACGGTTCGGATGCCCGGTTCCGAACAACACGGGAGCGCGGCGCCCGGCCGCCTCCCCGAGGCGGTCCGCGAAGGCGTCGAGCCCGGCGAGCGTCAGCTCCGGGTCGATGACATCGGGCCCGGTGACCTGGGCGGGATCCGCGGAGACCCCGCACTTGTCGGCCATCAGCGCGATCAGATCCCGCTCGGCCCACGCCCACTCGGGATCGAGCCCCAGGGTGACGCGCGGATCGCCGGCGGCGAACAGCCGATAACTGCGCAGGCTTTGCTCTCGCGTCGTGGCCACTTCCCCGGCCAGCCGGGTCTCCAGCAAATGCGCCCGCAGCGCCCGGGTACTCAACACCTTCCCGATGCTGCCGTAAAGGGGACAGCGCCACGCGAAAAGCCCGTATTGCCACCGCAATTGGCCTAATTACGGAACAGGGGAGCTCTCGGCCCTGTGGCGCGCGGGCGCCGGCCGGCCCGCGCCGGGCAAGCGGCTCCCCTACGCCAGCAGCCCCCGCAGCGGATACACCGCACGCCGCGTCGCCAGCACCGCCTGGTCCACCCGGTCGCCCGGGTCGTACCCCTCGCCCCACGGCCGCCACCGCACCGGCCACCGCCCGTCCGTCATACGTCCCGGCGCCACCGTGCGCGTCCGCGCGTACACCTCGTCCCGCCAGGACGCCGGGATCACCGACTCCGGCTGCACCTCCGCGTGGCCGACGATCCCCACCAGATGCGTCCAGGACCGCGGCACCACATCCGTCACGGCGTATCCGCCGCCCCCAAGGGCCACCCACTTCGCACCGTCCACGTGGGTGTGGGCCAGCTCATGACAGGCCATCTGCACCGCCCGCTGCGCGTCCAGCGACACAGCCAGATGCGCCAGCGGGTCCTCGAAGTGCGTATCGGCCCCGTGCTGCGTCACCAGCACCTGCGGCCGGAAATCCGCCAGCAGCTCGGGCACCACAGCGTGAAACGCCCTGAGCCACCCCTCGTCCCCCGTGCCCGCCGGCAGCGCCACATTCACCGCGCTACCCGCCGCCGCTCCCCGGCCTCCGGTCTCCTCCGGCCAACCGGTCTGCGGAAAGAGCGTACGAGGGTGCTCATGGACCGAGATCGTCAGCACCCGCGGGTCGTCCCAGAACGCCGCCTGCACCCCGTCCCCGTGATGTACGTCGACGTCGACGTACGCGACCCTCTCGGCCCCCAGCTCCATGAGTCGGGCGATCGCCAAGGACGCGTCGTTGTAGATGCAGAACCCGGACGCCGCCCCCGGCATCGCATGGTGCAGGCCGCCGGCGAAGTTCACGGCGTGCGCTGCTTCACCGCGCCACACGGCCTCCGCCGCCCCCACCGACTGCCCTGCGATCAACGCGGACGCCTCATGCATCCCCTTGAACGCCGGGTCGTCCATCGTCCCCAGCCCATACGCCTGGTCCGCCTCGCGTGGATCAGCGGAAGCCGCTCGCACGGCAGCCACATAGTCCTCACGGTGGACGAGTCTGAGCGTCGAGTCCCCGGCCGGCTTGGCCGCCGCCACATCGAGCGCACGGTCCAACTCGTACGCCCGCACCAACCCGATGGTCAGCGCAAGCCGCACCGGATCCATCGGATGGTCTTTCCCGAAGTTGTACTTCGTGACTGCCTCGTCCCACATCAACAACCCGCGGCCGCTCATGCTGGCCACCGTATCGGGCCGCCGCCTGCATGACCTTGCGGGTCACACGAGTCACACGAGCAGCCCCAGCAGCTCCCGCATCCCGCGGAAGTAACCCTGCGCTCCCGGCAGCTTCTCGGCAGAGGTCATCGCAGTGAACCCGTACACATCCATCCCGGCCGCCCTGGCCGCCTGCACCCCAAGGGGGCTGTCCTCGACGACGACGCACCGCTCCGGGGCGGTCCCCATCCGCTCGGCCGCATGGAGGAACAGATCAGGGGCCGGCTTCCCCCGGCCCACATCCTCGGCGCTGAAGACGTTGCCGCCCTTGAACCACCTGTCGAGCCCGGTCTTCCGATGCCCCACCGCGATCCGCTGATGGCTCCCCGAGGACGCGACACAGTACGGCGCCTCATCGGCCACGAGCTTCTCCAGCACCTCGGTCACCCCCTCGACGGCGACCAACTCGCGTTCGAACGCCGCGAATACCCGTGCATGGAACGTCTCGTTGAAGTCATCCGGCAGCAAGCGCCCGGTCCGCTCCCTCACGAGGTCGTGTATGCGGTGGAGCGCGGAGCCCATGTAGTCACGGAGCGAGTCCTCGTACGAGGTGGGGTGCCCCAGCTCGGTGAGGTAGCCGGCCAGGATGACGTTGGATATCGGCTCGCTGTCGACGAGCACACCGTCGTTGTCGAAGATGACGAGGTCATAGCGCATGACCTGAACCCTAAACGCAGAAGAGCCCCGCACCATGACGGTGCGGGGCTCTCCCTCAAAGATTGTTCGGCGGCGTCCTACTCTCCCACAGGGTCCCCCCTGCAGTACCATCGGCGCTGAAAGGCTTAGCTTCCGGGTTCGGAATGTAACCGGGCGTTCCCCTAACGCAATGACCACCGAAACACTATGAAACAATCAAACCAGCCAACCCCCACACAAAGAGGGCCATAGACCTGGTTGTGGTTTCAGAACCAACACAGTGGACGCGAGCAACTGAGGACAAGCCCTCGGCCTATTAGTA
>NZ_JADWYQ010000006.1 GCF_022414575.1 Streptomyces sp. MUM 178J
GGGCCGGGCAGTCCGTGCGCCGCCTCGTCGGCGACGGTGCGCACCGCGTGCTCGACGCGCTGGCGCGCGGTGAGCTCCTCCTCCGCCGGGGCCGCGGAGTCCGGCTGCGCCCCGAGCCCCGGTGTGCGCAGCCGCTCGTACCAGCGCCACAGCCGCAGCCAGGGCGACCCGCAGGCCCGGACGGCGTTCCTGCGCCACTCGCGCTCCGCCGCCTCGCCCGCGGCGGCGGCCCCGACCGCCTCGGCGAGCCTGGCCGAGAACTCGTCACGCGCCCGCTCGCTCAGCCCGGTCCGGCCTTCGGCGACGTACTCCCGCCGCAGCCGTGCGGCGGTCGCGTCCACATCGGCGGCGATCCGTCGCTCGGCCGCGGTCCGCTCCTGCACAAAGCGGCCCAGCTGTTCGCGCAGCTCCGCCACGCCCTCGCCGGTGAGTGCGGAGACGGCGTGCACGGCCGCGCCCGGCTCGCCGTGTTCGCCCAGGGCGATCCCGTCCTCGTCGAGGAGCCGGCGCAGATCGTCGAGGACCTGCGGGGCGGCGTCCCCGGGGAGCCGGTCGATCTGGTTGAGCACCACGAACGTGACCTCGGCATGCCCCGCCAGCGGCCGCAGGTACCGCTCGTGGAGCGCCGCGTCCGCGTACTTCTCCGGATCGACGACCCAGATCACCGCGTCCACCAGCGCCAGCACCCGGTCCACCTGCGCCCGGTGTCCGACCAGAGCCGAATCGTGGTCGGGCAGGTCGACGAGGACGAGGCCGTGCAGCTGCTCGTCGCCGTCGCCGCCCGCCAGCGGCCTGCGGCGCTGCCGCCCGGGGATGGCGAGCCGGTCGAGCAGCCCGGCGGCGCCGTCGGACCAGGTGCAGGCGATGGGGGCCCCGGTGGTCGGTCTGCGCAGCCCGGTCTCCGAGATGGGCACCCCGGCAAGCGCGTTGAACAGCGTGGACTTGCCGCTTCCGGTCGCCCCCGCGACCGCGACGACGGTGTGGCGTGCGGAGAGCCGCTGCCGGGCTGCCGCCTCGTCGAGGACGCGTCCGGCCTCGGCGAGCGTGCCGCCGTCCAGCCGCGTCCTGGAGAGTCCGACCAGTTCACGCAGGGCGTCCAGGCGTGTCTTCAGGGGCCCGGCGTACGTTCCCCCGATGGGCTCGTGCTCGGCGTCCGGGGCGTCCCGCCCCGTCTCCGGCCGTCCGGCCGTGACGCGTCGTGCGATCACTCCGTCGTCCCAGCACCCCTCCTCGCCCTCCTCCCTCTCCTCGCTCTCCTCCCTCGGCGCGTTGTCGTTCTCGCCCCCCTTGCCCTCGACGCCCTCTGCGCCCTCTGCGCCCTCGACGGCGGCGGTCATGGCGGTCACCTCTCCTTCTGCAGTAGGGACAGCGCGGCGATCAGCTCGGCCTGCGGCTCCGGGGTCATGTCGAGCGCGTCGAGCGGCGCGAGGCGGCGGTCGCGTTCGCCGTGCAGTACGCGGTCGATATACGTCGTCGTCAGCTCGCCGCCCTTGTCGCGCAGCCGCAGCGCGATCTGGGCCCCGGCCCGCTCGGCGAGCTGCTCGCCCGCGGCGCGGGCCCTGCGCCCGCCGAGCAGGGCGGCGGCCAGCAGCGCGGCGACGGTCTCGGGGTCGGGCGCGGCGCCGCGCTCCAGGGTGCGGAGCTCCTCCTCGGCGAGCTCCTCCAGCACGCGCCGCCAGCGGCGTACGTCGATGCCGATCCGCTCGGCGGCCTCCGGGTCCAGCCGGCCCCGGGACCCGGCGCGCAGCACGGCGCGCGCGGCCGGTTCGCGCCGCCATGCCTCGTGCACCCGCTCCTCTGCGGCGGCGACGGCGCACTGGAGCAGCGCGGCGAGGCCTGCGACGAGGGAGTCCAGCAGCTCCGCCGGGGAGCTGTCGCGGGGGAAGCCCCGCCATCGGGTGCGGGCGTCCCCGGAGAGCACGACCCCCTCCGCCAGCCGCGCCAGGACGCGCTCCCGCTCCCTGGCGTACACGTCCTCGACGGCGGCAGTCAGTCGCACGGCGGCGGCGTACTGGGCGGCGGCGGCCCCGGCCAGCTCCGGCATCCGGACGCCGAGCGAGTCGATGACGCCGTTGGCCGTGCGCGCCACGGCCTGCTGCCGGGCCGCGGGGTCCTGCGCCCGGTGCGCGAGCCAGGAGAGCAGCGGGGCGACCGCGGTGTGCGGCAGCAGCCCGCTGCCGCCGCCCGCGGACTCGGGCAGCTCGGGGACGGTGAACCGGGGCACGTCCCCCAGCCCGGCCTTGGTCAGCAGCGCCGCGTACCGTCGGGAGACATCCTCGATGACCTGGTGCGGCACCCGGTCGAGCACGGTCACCAGCGTGGCGTCGTACTCCTTCGCCGTACGCAGCAGATGCCAGGGCACGGCGTCCGCGTAGCGCGCGGCGGTGGTCACCATCACCCATACATCGGCGGCGCACATCAACTCGGCGGCCAGCAGCCGGTTCTCGACCACGAGGGAGTCGATGTCGGGGGCGTCGAGCAGCGCGAGCCCGCGGGGAAGGGCGCCTGCGGCCTCGATCCGCAGCGTCCGCTGTCCGGCGGCGCCGCCCCTCTTCCCGTCGTCGCCGTCCTGCTGCGGCGCCCATACACGTGTGAGCTGCGGCAGCACCCGCGCCGCCGCGAACCAGCCGTGGTCGTCGGGGTGGCAGACCAGCACCGGCGTCCGCGTGGTGGGTCTGAGCACCCCGGCCTCGCTGACGCACCGCCCGACAAGGGAGTTGACGAGCGTCGACTTCCCCGCGCCGGTGGATCCGCCGACGACCGCGAGCAACGGCGCTTCCGGCTCTCTGAGCCGGGGCACGAGATAGTCGTCGAGTTGCGCGAGAAGCTCGGCGCGGGTCTGTCGGGCACGTGGAGCACCGGGAAGGGGCAGAGGAAGACGCACAGCGGCGACACGGTCGCGCAGGGCGGAGAGTGCGTCGATCAGCTGAGGCCGTGCATCCAAGGTCACCACATGCGAAGAATGCCCAATTTTGGGGGATATTTGAAGCGTATGAGCATCTCTGCGCGCCGACCGGACACCCGGAACAGACGGGATGAGTGGGGCGCAGGCATAACGAGTAGACAACACCCGCGACGTGAGACGTGAAAAGCGCTGCGTGAATCGCACCTGCCTGCGATTATCGGGTTCGCTTCACCGAACCTCCACATCGCGCCATACAGGCGAAGCAACCGGGCCAAGGCCTCCGGAGCCCTATCCTTGTCCCCGGCAAAGGTCACGGACCACCCACCAGGGGCTCCAGGCCACCGAGGCCACCACCGGCCCCCGTAGCTCAGTGGATAGAGCAGGCGCCTTCTAAGCGCTTGGCCGCAGGTTCGAGTCCTGCCGGGGGCGCACAGCGCGCACCACCCGAAGGCCCTCCGCCCAGGAGGGCCTTTTCGCTGCTCAGGGGCAACCTAGCGGGAGCCGCGTCGGGCGCGCGTAAGCGTCGGGCCCTCCCCTTCGGATCTCGGTGACGGCCCGACGCCGTCCGGCCGCCACCGGGTCGCTGCGGGTGACCACGGTGGATGCGCGGTGGCGTCACCGCCCGCCGGGGGTACGGGTTCCGCGCCGATCGTCGCGCACCGGCCCTCCCCCGCCGGCGGCCGGCGGGGCACGGTGCGCAGCGAGATCGTCGGCATCGCCCACTCGGACCACGACGCGCTCCGACCCAGCCGCCAGGGCGGGAGCCCCCCAACCCTCCCTCCCCGCGTGCCACGCCCGCCGCGCACCCGTCAGAGGGGCATCCCTCAGACGGGCACCGAGACATAGCGCGTGCCCGCCTCGTTCTCGACCACGACCTCCCGGATGTCGGACGGCGCGACCGCCGCCGAGCCGTCGAGGTTGACGCCCTTGCCCGCGCCGTTCTCATGGGAACCGACCACCCAGCCGCCCGCCGTCGTGCGGACCCCGTCCTTGGAGACCACGATCAGCCGGCAGCGCTCCCCCGAGGGAATGCCGCTGACCGAGGCATTGACCCGCACCCAGGCCGTGGCCGGAGTGACCTCGACCGCCATCCGGACCCCGGTGACGGGATCGGTCGCCGAGGCCGTCTTCACCCCGGGCGGCGGGGTCGCCGGAGCGGTCGCACTCCCGGTCCCCGTCGGCACGGGCGGGCGGGCGACGTTCGCAGGGCCGTCGTCGCCGGTGCGGGTGCCCAGCCAGAACACGGCGGCCAGCGACGCCGCCGCGGCCAGACCGGCGACGGCCCAACGGCGCTGGGCAACGCCGGTGCGCTCGGCGCGCATCTGGCGCATGGTGCGCTGGAGCAGCAGATCGCCGCCGGGCGGCGGGCCGTCCAGAAACGCCTCTTCCGGCACCTCGCCGAGAGCGGCCTCCATCTCGCGCAGCTCGGCCAGCTCCTTTCTGCACCGCTCGCAGTCCGCCAGGTGCGTCTGCAGCGCCCCTGCGTCCGCCTCGTCGAGCACACCGAGGACGTAGGCGCCGAGCAGCTCGTCGTCGTGCTGTCGCATGGTCATGCCGCCACCTCCTGCAGCTTGGCCCGACCGCCGGTCTTTCCGGACTTCCTTGACTTCTTCGAGGACTTCTTCGAACCGCCCGGTCCTGCGGGACTGTTCGCATAGGCGTCGCGCAGCGCCTTGAGCGCATAGTGGGAACGGGACTTGACCGTTCCGGCCGGGATGCCGAGCGCCTGGGCCGTCTCGGCCACGGTGTGCTCCCGGAAGTACAGCTCCACCAGCACATCCCGGTGCTCCGCGGTCAGCTGGTCCAGGGCGCCCAGCACCGCCATCGAGTCGACGACGGCCTCGGCGTGGTCCTCGGCGACCGGCCCGGTCGTCGGGGACTCGGCGACCTCGGCGGGCCGCGCCGCCTTGGCGCGGTACCGGTCGGTGACGATGTTGCGGGCCACGGTCAGCAGCCAGCCGCGTACCGAGCCCTTGCCGTTGACCAGGGACTCGGAGTGCCGCCAGGCACGGATCAGGGTCTCCTGGACCACGTCCTCCGCGGCCCCCCGGTCTCCCGTCAGCCGGGTCGCATACGCGAGCAGCGCATTGCCGTGTTCCTCGTACAACGATCTGATCAGCGCCTCGTCCGTCGAGCTCCGCCGACCGCGGGACCATAGTCCAGCCATCCGCCCCACTCCGTCCTCTCCCCTTGCTGCGACGTGGCGGACACGCGCGGGAGACCTCCAACGGTTCACGTGAGCTGTGTCACGCATGCCGGGGGGCGGGGGTCAGCAGCAGCGTCCGCCGTTCAGCCGTGCCGGGGCGGCCCGGCGCGTCAACACGGGGCAGGGGCCCCGGCTATGACAGCGAGGCGGCCACCAGCAGCCCGAACGCCGCGAGGATCAGCAGCGTACGGACACGATGCAGCCGGTTCCATCGGTCCTCGAACGCGGTGCGCACCTCGCTGTCGGGGATGGGGGGCGCGGCCGTCTCGGACGCGGCCAGCGCATTGTTCAGCGGGATGTTCCCGGCGATCGTCACCAGATGGTTGAGTACCGCGCAGACCAGCCCGGAGAGGATCAGCCACCGCTGTGCGTCCGACCGCCCCTCGACCGGAACGGCGAGGGCGGCCGAGGGGAAGGCGACGAGCCCGCCGAAGACGAGGAGGAAGACAAGGCGCGGGACGTCCTCGTTGATGCGGCGCATGGCGGAGACGAACTGCTGGTCCGGCAGCCGCGCCAGAGCGGGCATGATTCCCGTCAGAAAGATCAGCATGAACCCGGCGTACAGGCCGGCGGACACCACGGCGAGTGCGAGCAGCAAGGTCGGCATGGCGTACATGATGCTGCGGGGCGCGTCTCCCTCCGGACTCCCCCCTCCCCCACCCGCCCCTTCCCGTAACGGATGCTCCGCCCCCCACAGGCGCCCCAGCGGGCTGGATCCTCCAGCCTCGCCGGCGATCGGGCCGCGCACAAGCCCAGCCGGCGATCGAGCCGCGGCGTCTGTGGGGTGGGGAGCCCCGGGATGGCCGGCGGCGCGTCAGTCGCGCAGCCCCCGCGCGCGGTCGATGGCGTCCGCCAGCTCCGACACCGCGCCGTCCTCCGTCGTCGCCGCCAGTTTCCTGGCGTGACCCGCCAGGCCGCGCAGGCCGGGCGCGCCAGGGAGGGAGCCGTCCCTCAGCGACTCGGCGAAGTACGCGGCCACCGCCGTGACCTGAAGCCTCGGGGAAACGTCCCCGCGCCACAGGGACGGGGCGATCGCGTCCGTCTCGATGGAGCCCGACCGCTCGTGCGGGGCGCGGGTCTTCGGGTCGAGCCAGCGTACGGTGGCCGTCGCGACATGGCCGCGCGCGCCCTCCCGGAGCCGTACGGCGTACAGGGCGGTCACGGTGTGGCCGGGGCCGATCTCCCCGCCGTCCACCCGGTCGTCGCGGAAGTCCTCGTCCTCGACCGCGCGGTTCTCGTAGCCGATGAGCTTGAACTGCCGTACCGTCTGCGGGTCGAAGGCCACCTGCGCCTTGGCGTCGCGCGCCCGGAGTTCCAGATTGCGGGGGAGCTGGTCGACAAAGACCTTCCGCGCCTCGTCCTCGGTTGAGACGTACGTCGTGTGGCCGTCCCCCTTGTCGGCGAGCCGCTCCATCAGCGCGTCGCCGTACCGACTGCCGACGCCCACGCCGAAGAGGGTGATCCCGAACTCGCTGCGGGCGTCGTCGATCCGGTCCAGGATGGCGTCCGCCTCGGTCTCGCCGGTGTTGGCCAGCGCGTCGGAGAGCAGCACCACGCGATTGGTCGCCCCGCTCCTGCGGCCCTTGACGGCCACGTCGTATCCGGTGGTCACACCCGCCTCCACATTGGTGGAGTCCCTCGCCTCCAGACGGTCCACCGCCCGGTGGACGCGGTCGCGGTGTGCCCCGAGCCGGGTCATCGGCAGCCGGGTCTCGGCCTCTTTGCTGAACGTGACGACGGCGATCGAGTCGTCGTCGCGGAGTTCGTCGGTCAGGATGCCGAGGGACTTCTTGACGAGGTCGAGGCGGCCGGGCTCGGACATGGAGCCGGAGACGTCGATGACGAACGTCAAGGCGGCGGGCGGACGTTCACCTGTCCGTTCAGAGGTACCTGTGGCGAGGCCCACCCGTACCAGTGACCATTCCCCATCGCCCGTGTCACTCTTTATCTCGCCCTCGACCTCCCCCTCGACGCCGGACGGGTCGGTGCGCGCGCCGTCGACCGACACCGAGAAGCCGTTCCCCCCGGGCTTGGGGTAGTCCTGCCGGAAGCTGTTGACGAACTCCTCCGGGCGTATGTCCTCCGGCCTGGGCAGCCGTCCGTCCTTCAGGGTGCGGCGGGCGTAGCCGTAGGAGGCGGTGTCCACGTCCAGCGCGAACGTCGACAGATAGTCGGCCGGCGGCCTGGACCGTTCCGGCTCGGCGAACTCCTCGTCCCTGCTCTTCCCGTCTTCCGGCCCCGCGGGCGCCGGGGCGCCGCCCCCGCCGTCCGGGGCGACGAGCCCGGGGCCGGGCCGCGCGTCGTCGGCGGAGGCGCGCTCCGGGCGGCCGCCTCCATCGCTGCACCCCGCGGTCATCAGCACACCTCCCGCCAGCAGCGCCGCCAGCGCCCCCCTGTATGTCCTCGCGGTCCACGCGCTCCGTGCGCAGAGTGTCATCCGGGCCCCCTGAGTCGTCGGCACTTGTGAATGTGACGCTCGGCTCGGCGGGCCGGAGCCGACGAAGGTGTTGCGGAAGAATCTCAATGCGGCAACGGAGGCCCCTCGTTGACGGTTCTGGCAAGGACTCGCCACTGCCTGATCAGGCTATTGTCACCATACGCAGCCATGTGAGTACATGGAGTGGCGGCGGTGGATAGATGCAAGGGGGTGATCGCCGTGTCGGCAATTCCGGGCTCCGTGCTCGGCGGCGGCGTCAGCGTGGGCGTCAGCGGCGGCGACGTAAGGGAGATGTCTCAGTTCGTCCTGCGGGACGCGCCGGGCAGGCAGGTCCGCGGGGTGGCTCAGGTGCGGGCCGCACTCGGCAGACTGGTGCGTTCGGCCCGGCGCGAGCTGCTGAGCTTTGACGATCCCAGCGGGGCGCTGGGGCACGGCATCCCAGAGCCGTTTCTGGAGTTCGCCGCGTCCTGTGTGCAGACGGCCGGGGACCAGATCCCGGTGGTCCGGCGGGTCGCTCCGCGCCACGGTCTGGCCCACCTCCCCGCGCCCTGGCTGTGTCCGGGCGAGGCTCGGGTGACGGACTCCATTCCGTTCAAGCTGCTCGTCGCCGACCGCTCGATCGCCGCCGTCCCTCTCGATCTCGAACTGCACTACCACGGCGTACTGCTGATCCGTGACCCGGTCGTCGTACATGCCCTGGTCCGGGTGCACCGGGCCTGGTGGGAGTGCGGAGACGCGGTGACGGACCAGGTCGAGCCCACCGGCCCGCCGTCCCATCTCCAGCCGGTGCTGCACGCGCTGCTGGCCGGTCTTACCGACGAGACCGCGGCGACCCGGCTCGGCATGTCGGGGCGCACCTACAGCCGCCGCGTCGGCGAACT
The DNA here is from genome assembly GCF_022414575.1 of Streptomyces sp. MUM 178J. Taxonomy (GTDB): domain Bacteria; phylum Actinomycetota; class Actinomycetes; order Streptomycetales; family Streptomycetaceae; genus Streptomyces; species Streptomyces chengmaiensis. The sequence continues at coordinate 8,430 of NZ_JADWYQ010000006.1, forward strand.
GCTCACCGCCCTCGGCACGACCAGCCGCTTCCGCGCGGGAGCGGAAGCGGCGCGGCGCGGCTGGGTCTAGTGCCCCTCGCAGAGGGAGTGGAGGCGCGAGGCGGCCGCTTGTGGGGGGCGGCCGCCTCGCGCAGGTCCGCACACCCGAAGGGGCGGGGTCCAAAAGACGAGCCTCAGGAGACGATGTCCTTCCGGGAGAAGTTCCTGAACGCCAGCGCGAAGAACACCAGCGCATAGGTCACCGAGACCGCCGCGCCCTTCACCATCCCGCTCCACTCCAACTGCGGCTGGAGCGCATCGATCCAGGCGAACTGCCAGTGCGCGGGGAGCACATCGCGCCAGGAGCCGAGTGCCGTGACCGCGTCGAGAACATTGCCGATGATCGTCAGGCCGACGGCTCCGCCGACCGCGCCGAGCGGGGCGTCCGTCTTGGTGGAGAGCCAGAAGGCGAGCCCTGCGGTGACCAGTTGGGAGACGAAGATGAAGGCCACCGCCAGCCCGAGCCGTGCCAGGGTGTCCCCGGCGGCCAGGGAGCCTCCGGCAGGAAGCTTCAGCGGGCCCCAGCCATAGGCGAGCGTGCCCGTCGCCAGAGCGACCAGGGGAAGCAGCAGCATGGCCGCCGCGCTGAAGCCCAGCGCCACGGCCAGTTTGGACCACAGCAGCCGGGCGCGCGGCACGGGCGCGGCCAGCAGATAGCGCAGCGAGGACCAGTTGGCCTCGGCCGCCACGGTGTCCCCGCAGAACAGCGCCACCGGCACCACCAGCAGAAAGCCGGCGGAGACGAAGAGACAGGTGGCGGCGAAGTTGGCGCCGGACGCGGTCGCGGTGTCGATCAGCGTCACCCGCCCGCCGCCGTCCTCGTCGTCCGGGCCGCCGCCGATGGCGAAGGCTGCGATCAGCACCAGCGGCAGTGCGGCCAGCACCGCGCCCATCACCAGCGTGCGGCGACGCTTGAGCTGGCGCAGCGCCTCGACGCGCAGCGGCAGCGTGTGCCGGGCGCGGTATCCCGGGGCCGCGTCGAGCAGCGGCGGCGGGGCGGTCATGCGGAGCCTCCGATCAGAGTGAGGAACGCATCCTCGAGTCGGCGGTGCGGGCCGACTCCCGTCAGCGGCACCTCCAGCCGCACCAGTTCGGCGATGAGTCCGGTGGCGCTCAGGGTCGCGGCCGTGTCGTCCAGCCGTACGAGCAGGCCCTCGTCCACGCGGAGCGCGGAACCGACCCCCGGCAGGGCGGCGATCTTCTCGACGAGCGGTTCCGCCACCTCCTGAGCGGTGGTGACCAGCAGGGTGTCGCCCTCCCCGGTGATCTCCGCGACCGGCCCGGCCTGTACCAGCCGCCCGCGGTCCATGACTGCCAGATGGGTGCAGGACTGCTCGACCTCCGCCAGCAGATGGCTGGAGACGATCACGGTCCGGCCCTCTGCTGCGTACCGGATCATCACCTCGCGCATCTCGCGGATCTGCGGCGGGTCCAGGCCGTTGGTCGGTTCGTCGAGGATGAGCAGATCCGGCAGGCCGAGCATGGCCTGGGCGATGGCGAGCCGCTGCCGCATGCCCTGCGAGTAGGTGCGCACCGCGCGGGCGAGGGCGTCGCCGAGCCCCGCGATCTGCAGCGCCTGGTCGATATGGGCGTCGTCGGCGGGACGGCCGGTGGCTTTCCAGTAGAGCTCCAGATTGTCCCGCCCGGACAGATGCGGCAGAAAGCCCGCGCCTTCGACGAATGCCCCGACCCGGGACAGCACGGGTGCGCCCGGTCTGATCGCCTGGCCAAAGACGCGGATCTCTCCCTCGTCCGGGGAGATCAGCCCCATCAGCATGCGCAGGGTGGTGGTCTTGCCCGCTCCGTTGGGGCCGAGCAGTCCCAGCACCTGGCCCTTCTCGACGCGGAAGGACAGATCCTGGACGGCATAGCGGTCGGCGGACTTGGCGTAACGCTTCGTCAGCCCGGTGATCTGCAGCGGCACATCCGCGAGCGAGGGGTCGGGGGCCGGTGCGACGGACCGGCGGCGGGCCGTGACCAGCAGGGCGGCGGCCAGGACCGCGCCCGCGGCGGGCAGCGCCCACGTCCACCAGGGCAGCCCGGCGGGCTGCGTCCGCACGCTGGGCGCGGTGGGCACGGACAGCCCGCCCGCGTCTGCGAGCCCCACCGTGTAGGAGGCCGGCTCGGCCGGGGAGGCATAGCCGAGGTCGGTGGCCGACAGCACCAGCCGCAGCCGGTGCCCCGCGTCGACCTCGTGGTCCACGGCGGGCAGGGTCAGTTCGACCTCCCGGCCCGTCTGCGCGCCGGTGACCCGGACCGGTGCGACCAGTTGTGCGGGCAGCACCTGGGAGCGGCCGTCGGGCCCGACGTCGTAGACCTTGGCGAAGAGCACGGCGTCGCCGCTGTCGGAGGAGACCCGGACGCGGACGGTGGGCGATCCGGTGATGCGCAGCGACTGCTGCAGCGGGGCGGAGTCAAAGCGTGCGTGCTGTCCGGGGAAGTCCAGGGAGATGCCCACGCCGAGGGAGGAGCCGAGCTGTCCGAGGCCGCCGCCGAGACCGGGCACCGCCGAGACGGCGGGCGGGGCGGCGCCGGCCGGGCGCTCAAAGGTCTGCTCCCGCCCGATGAGTGCGAACTCCCGGACGCCGTCGGCGAGCCCGGGGTAGCGGTCGGCGACGGCGCCGCGCAGCAGTGCCCGTCCATCGGTGGAGTCGACGCCTCCGGTTCGGCTCACCCGGAAGGCGGGCCCGGTGCCCGCGGAGGCGTCGTCCTTGAGATGGCGGTCGAACCACTGCCCGATGCGGGCCTCGACACGGCTGGTCTCCCGGTCTCCGCCGTCGTGTCCCCCGGCGATCCAGTCGACCGCGACGGGCGCGCCGTTGGCGCTGATCCGCCGGGCCATGGCGTCGGCGTGCCCGAGCGGGAACAGGGAGTCGGTCTGGCCCTGCACAATCAGGGTGGGGACCTTGATGCGCTCGCCGACGGCGGAGGGGCTGCGGGAGTCGAGCAGCTCTCGGGCGGCCCGGTCGGGCCGGCCGGAGACCGCGACGCGTTCGTACATCGCGCAGAGCTGCTCCTCGAAAGTGTCGCAGCCGCCGCCCGCGGTGAAGAAGATCCCAGCCCAGAGCTTCTTGAACACGCCGTCGGGGAAGAGCGCGTCGGCGAGGTTCCAGTAGGTGATCCGGGGTGCGATGGCGTCCACGCGCGTGTCGTGGCCCGCGGCGAGCAGCGAGGTCGCACCGCCGTAGGAGACTCCGCTGACGCCGATGCGCGGATCGCCCGCGGCGTCGAGCTGCACCTCGGAGCGGTCCGCCAGCCAGTCGATCAGCCGGGAGACGTCCTTGACCTCGTGTGCGGGGTCATTGAGTCCGATCTTTCCGGTGGAGTCGCCGAAGCCGCGGGCGGACCAGGCCAGCACGGCGTATCCGTCGCGGGCGAGTTGCTCGGCCTGGGCGCGGACGTCGTCCTTGCTGCCGCCGAAGCCATGGCCGAGGAGGACGGCCGGTCTGCGCCCGCCGCCCTCCGTGACGAAGTAGGAGGTGTCGATCTCCGCGCCGGGCATCCGCTGTACGAGGTCCTCGCGGTGCACGGCCGGCGCGCCGTCGTCGGCGACCGCGGTCCAGGTGCCCGCGCCGGCGAGGACGGCCAGCGCGGCCGCCGCCGCGATCCAGCGTCCGCGCGCCCAGGACGGCAGGGACGGGCGGGGGAGTCGGATCTGCATGGGACGACCCTAAGCGGAGGGCGGTGGCCGCCCGGCTGCCGCGGGGCGGAATTCGCGAGCCTCCTTGAGGAGTACGCACTACGGTCGCCCTACACCAGACGCGGTATGCGAAAGGGATACATGTGAATATCAGGCGTGCGACGACGGTCTCCGAGTTGATGGGCGCGGACCATCTCTACGACCGTCCTGCCCGCCCGGAGTGGGCTGAGCGCTTTCTCGCCGCCCCCGGGCATCTGATGCTGATCGCCTACGCGGACGACGGCAGGCCCGCAGGCATGGTCTCGGGCATCGAGATGCTGCATCCGGACAAGGGCACGGAGATGTGTCTGTACGAGCTGTCGGTGGACGAGGCGCACCGCAGGCGCGGCGTCGGCCGGGCGCTGACCGAGGCGCTGGCCGAGGCCGCGCGGGAGCGGGGCTGCTACGACATGTGGGTCGGGGTGGACACGGACAACGACGCGGCGCTTGCGACATACCGGTCGGCGGGCGGCGAGGACGACGGGGTGTGCGCCGTCATCACCTGGCGGTTCCCGACGCCGGGACCGGCCGGCGGGCGGTGACCAGCCGGAGGCGGGTGACGAGCCGGACCCCGTCGGCGTCTGCCTGGGAGCGGAACAGGTCGGTAGCGGCGGTGCGCGCCCGGTCGAGGGAGTGGGGGTCGACGTCGCGGAGCCGGTGCCGCATCGGCCCCATGCCGAAGAGGAACTCGGAGGCCGTGTCCGCGTCCTCGCCCCGGTGCTGCAGCGTCTCCAGACTGTCCTCGGCCGCGTCCCAAGCGCCGGCCAGGCTTGAGACGAGTCCCTTGGGGGCGCCTGTCGGGGGTGTCCCCGGACGGGGTCCGGGGGCGGCAGCCGGGTGAGAGCGAGGAGCGGGGGCCGGGGGGGGCGGAGCCCCAGGCTCGGGCGGCTTGACGGCGGGGGGAAAATCGGTGGCCCCGGAACAGCCCTGCGGGGTCTACTGGATCCCGTCGGGCGCACGCGCCACGGCCCGTATGGGACGGGGGTCCGTACGGGCCGTTCTCGTCTGCGCGTCCTGTCTCGTCTGCGTCGTCCAGGCCGGGACACTGCCGCCCCCCGGCGGCAGGCCCCGGCGGCCCGGGGCGCCGGGGCCTGGCGACCCGCGCCGGGCAGCGCGTGAGCGCTCAGTCGTGGCGGGGGAAGCCCAGGTCCACTCCGGCCGGCGCCTCGGACGGGTCGGGCCAGCGGCTGGTGACGACCTTGCCGCGGGTGTAGAAGTGCACGCCGTCGTTGCCGTAGATGTGGTGGTCGCCGAAGAGCGAGTCCTTCCAGCCGCCGAAGGAGTGGTAGCCCACCGGCACCGGGATCGGCACATTGACGCCGACCATGCCCGCCTGGACCTCCAGTTGGAAGCGGCGGGCCGCGCCGCCGTCGCGGGTGAAGATCGCGGTGCCGTTGCCGAAGGGCGAGGCGTTGATGAGGGCGACGCCGTCCTCGTACGTCTCGGCGCGCAGCACGCACAGCACCGGGCCGAAGATCTCGTCGCGGTAGGCGTCGGAGTCCACGGCCACCTTGTCGAGCAGCGACAGTCCGATCCAGTGGCCGTCCTCGTACCCGTCCACGGTGAATCCGGTGCCGTCGAGGACGACATCGGCGCCCTGGGCGGCCGCGCCGGTCACATAGGAGGCGACCTTGTCGCGGTGGGCCTTGGTGATCAGCGGGCCCATCTCGGACGCCGGGTCGTCGCCCGGGCCGATCTTGATCTTCTCGGCGCGTTCGCGGATCTTCTCCACCAGCTCGTCGCCGATCGCGCCGACCGCGACGACCGCGGAGATCGCCATGCAGCGCTCCCCGGCGGAGCCGTACGCGGCCGACACGGCGGCGTCCGCGGCCGCGTCCAGATCCGCGTCGGGCAGCACCAGCATGTGGTTCTTGGCGCCGCCGAGCGCCTGTACGCGCTTGCCGTTGGCGGACGCGGCGGTGTGGATGTACTTCGCGATGGGCGTGGAGCCTACGAAGGACACCGCGGTCACGTCCGGGTGGGCGAGCAGGGCGTCGACGGCGACCTTGTCGCCGTGCACCACGTTGAGCACGCCGTCCGGCAGTCCGGCCTCCGCGGCCAGTTCGGCCAGCAGGTTGGCGGCGGAGGGGTCCTTCTCGCTGGGCTTGAGGACGAAGGTGTTGCCGCAGGCGACGGCGAGGGGGAACATCCACATCGGCACCATGGCCGGGAAGTTGAACGGGGTGATGCCGGCGACGACGCCCAGCGGCTGGCGGATCGCGGCCACGTCGACCCGGCTGGAGACCTGGGTGGACAGCTCGCCCTTGAGCTGGGTGGTGATGGAGCACGCCAGCTCCACGATCTCCAGTCCGCGGGCGACCTCTCCCAGCGCGTCGGAGTGCACCTTGCCGTGCTCGGCGGTGATCAGCGCTGCGATGTCGTCGCGGCGGGCGTCCAGCAGCGCGCGGTAGCGGAAGAGGATCGCGGTGCGCTGGGCCAGCGAGGAGGCGCCCCAGGTCCGGTACGCCTCCTTGGCGGCGGCGACCGCCGCGCCGACCTCCTCGGCCGAGGCGAGGGCGACCTGCGTGGTGACCGCGCCGGTGGCGGGATCGGTGACCGGGCCCCAGTTGCCCGACGCACCCTCGACGGCCTTGCCACCGATCCAGTGGTTGACGGTCTTCATTGCTCGTGCTCCTTCACAGATGGCGGCGTCCACGGATGGCGGCGGCGGTCACAAATGGCGACGGCGGGCGGCGGCTTGCCGTTCGTACTCCTCCCGGGCCTTGACCGCCGACGGGCGGGTCGCGGTCTCGGCCACCGGAACATCCCACCACGCCTGTGCCGGGGGCGCGCCCGACACAGTGTCTGCCGTTTCGGTCTCGATGTAGACACCTGCGGGGACCTTCGCGGCGCGTACCTCGGCGAGGGCCTCGCGCAGCTCGCCGACGGTCTTCGCGCGGATCATGCGCAGGCCGAGGGAGGCGGCGTTGGCGGCGAGGTCGACGGGGAGGGGGTCTCCGGTGAAGCTGCGGTCGGCGGCGGACCGGGAGCGGTAGGCGGTGCCGAAGCGTTCCGCGCCCACCGACTCGGAGAGGCCGCCGATCGAGGCGTATCCGTGGTTCTGGACGATGACCACCTTGATCGGGACGTTCTCCTGGACTGCGGTGACGATCTCGGTGGGGTTCATCAGATAGGTGCCGTCGCCGACGAGCGCCCAGACGGGCCGGCCGGGGGCGGCGAGCGCCACGCCGATGGCGGCGGGCAGCTCATAGCCCATGCAGGAGTAGCCGTACTCGACGTGGTACTGGTCCGTGGCGCGCGGCCGCCACAGCTTGTGCAGATCGGCGGGGAGCGATCCGGCCGCGTTGATCACGATGTCGTCGCCGGTGACCAGCGCGTCGAGAGCGCCGAGCAGCTGGGTCTGGGTGGGTCGGGCATCGGGGTCTTCGGCGGCGTAGGCGGCGGTCACCCGCCGCTCCCAGTCCGCCTTGCCCTGGGTGTACCGGAGCTCGTAGCCGTGCTCGACGCGGGCGCCGAGGGTGCGCAGGGCGACGGTCAGCTCGTCGAGCGTGGTGCGTGCGTCGCCGAGCAGGGTCCGGCCGGACATCTTGTGGGCGTCGAAGCCCGTGATGTTGAGGTTGAGGAAGCGGACGTCCGGGTTCTGGAAGAGCGTCGAGGAGGCGGTGGTGAAGTCGGTCCACCGGGTGCCGACGCCGATGACCAGATCGGCGGCGCGGGCCAGTTCGTCGGCGACCGCGGTGCCGGTGTGGCCGATGCCGCCGAGATTGCAGGGGTGGTCGTGGCGCAGCGCGCCCTTGCCCGCCTGGGTGGAGGCGACGGGGATGCCCGTGGTCTCGACGAGCACGCGCAGCGACTTCTCGGCCTCGCTGTGGCGTACGCCTCCGCCCGCGACGATCAGGGGGCGGCGGGCGGCCCGTACGGCGGCGACGGCCTGGGCCAGCTCATGGGCGTCGGGCCTGGGGCGGCGCACGGTCCACACCCGCGGGGCGAAGAACTCCTCGGGCCAGTCGTACGCCTCCGCCTGCACATCCTGCGGCAGCGCGAGGGTGACCGCGCCGGTCTCGGCCGGGTCGGCGAGCACCCGCATGGCCGCCAGGGCGGCCGGGATGAGCGCCTCGGGTCGGGTGACGCGGTCGAAGTAGCGGCTGACGGGCCGCAGCGCGTCATTGACGGACACATCGCCCGCGAAGGGGACTTCGAGCTGCTGGAGCACCGGGTCGGCGGGGCGGGTGGCGAAGGTGTCGCCGGGCAGGAGCAGCACGGGCAGCCGGTTGACGGTGGCCAGAGCGGCGCCGGTGACCAGGTTGGTCGCTCCGGGGCCGATGGAGGTGGTGACGGCGTGGGCGGACAGCCGGCGGGACTGGCGGGCGTAGCCGACGGCGGCGTGCACCATGGCCTGTTCGTTGCGGCCCTGGAAGTACGGCATCTCCGTGCCGGACTCCAGGAGCGCCTGTCCGAGCCCGGCGACGTTGCCGTGGCCGAAGATGCCCCAGGTGGCGCTGATCAGCCGGTGGCGGCGGCCGTCGCGCTCGGTGTACTGGCGGGCGAGGAAGGCGAGGAGGGCCTGGGCGACGGTGAGCCGCCGGGTGCCCTGGTGTGAGTCTGCTGCGTGCACGGAGGTCATCGGGGGTTCTCCTCGCTGTCGGGTCCCGCGGCTGTGTACAGGGGGAGCCGGGGGTCGACGGGCTGCGACGGCCAGGTGTCGCGGATCCAGGCGTGGTCGGGGTGGTCGCAGATCAGCCACTGCCGCTCGGGGCCCGGACCGGCCATCACGTTGAGGTAGTACATGTCCCGTCCGGGCGCGGCGATGGAGGGGCCGTGCCAGCCGTCGGGGATGAGCACGGCGTCGCCGGTGCGGACCTCGACGAGCGTGTCGGCGCCGCCGGGACGGGACGGGGAGACGCGGTGGTAGCCGAGGCCGTCGTCCGCGATCTCGAAGTAGTAGATCTCCTCGAGAGCGGACTCGACGCCGGGCCGGTGCTCGTCGTGCTTGTGCGGGGGGTACGAGGACCAGTTGCCGCCGGGGGTGAGAACCTCGACCGCGATCAGCCTGTCGCACTCGAAGACCCCGGCGGCGGCGAAGTTGTTCACCTGGCGGGAGCAGACGCCGGCGCCGCGCAGTTCGACGGGAACCTCCGGCGCGGGGCCGTAGCGGGCGGGGAGTCGTCGCTCGCACTTCGCTCCTGCCAGGGCGAAGCGGCCCCCCGCGCCGGAGGCGATCTGGGCATGGGCGTCGCGCGGCACATAGGCGAAGTCGCTGACCCCGCTGAACACGCTCTTCCTGCCCTGCAGTTCAAAGATCCCGTCATCGACGCGCACCGTGCAACCGCCGCTGAGCGGCAGCACGATCCACTCGCTGTCGCCGGCAGCGAGGGTGTGGGCGTCGCCGGGCGCGAGCTGAAGGACGCGGAGCGCGGAGTACCCCCAGCCGGCGTCCTCGGGGTCGACGCGCAGTGCGTAGGGCGGGTCGGCGGCGTGCCCGGCGGCCACGTAGGGCGGGCGGGCGGCGTGCTGTCCGGTGTGGTGGTCCATGGTCTGTGCGTACCCCCTACAGAAGCCCTACGGCGGTGTCGACCGCCGCCGTGACGTCGCCGTCGACCGGATAGAGCAGTGAACGGCCCACCACCAGCCCCTGCACGGTGGGAAGTTGCAGTGCCCCGCGCCACTTCTCGTACGCGCCTTCCTGGTCGTCGCCGATCTCGCCGCCGAGGAGCACCGCGGGCAGCGTGGAGCTCTCCATCACCGCGGCCATGTCGGCCGGGTCGTCGGTGACGGGCACCTTCAGCCAGGTGTACGCAGAGGTGCCCGCCAGTCCGGAGGCAATGGCGATGGAGCGGGTGACCGCTTCCGCGCTGAGATCGTTGCGGAGGCGGCCGTCGGCGCGGTGACATATGAACGGCTCGATGAAGACGGGCAGCTGACGCTCCGCCATCTCGTCGACGGCGCGGGCCGCGGAGTGCAGGGTGTCCAGGGAGCCGGGGTCGTCGTAGTCGATGCGCAGCAGCAGCTTGCCCGCGTCGAAGCCGAGGCGCGCCAGATCCTGGGCGCGGTGGCCGGTGAAGCGGTCGTCGAGCTCGAAGACGGCGCCGGAGAGTCCGCCGCGGTTCATGGACCCCATGACGACCTTGTCGTCGAGCGCGCCGAGGAGCAGCAGGTCGTCGAGGATGTCGGCGGTGGCGAGGACTCCGTCGACGCCTGGCCGGGAGAGCGCGAGGCAGAGGCGCTCCAGCAGGTCGAGCCGGTTGGCCATGGCGAGCCTGCTGTCGCCGACGCCGAGCGCGCCACGGGCCGGATGGTCCGCCGCGATGATCATCAGCCGCCCGTTCTCCCCGACGAGGCGCGGCCGCCTGCGCCGCCGTGCGGCGGCCTCGGCGACGGCCTCGGGATGCCGGGTGCGGATCGCGACGAGCTCTGAGATGTCGACGGCGTTCACACCACACCTCCGTGGCTGTGGGCACCGCTCACAGGCGCCTGACGGCCCCTCGGTTCCCCGGCGGAGCCGCCGGGAGGGGGCTGCGGCGGTATGGGGCCGCCGGTGACGACTTGGGCGACTTCGGGGTCGTACGGCATGGCGGAGGAGCAGGCGAGGCGGGAGGCCACGATCGCGCCCGCCGCGTTGGCGTAGCGCATCACGCGGGGCAGCTCCCAGCCGGCGAGCAGGCCGTGGCACAGCGCCCCGCCGAACGCGTCGCCAGCGCCGAGGCCGTTGACCACGTCGACCGGGACGGGCGGGATCTCCGCCTCGTCGCCGTCGCGGCAGACGGCCAGCACGCCCTTGGGGCCCTGCTTGACGACCGCGAGGTGCACGCCCGCGGCGAGCAGCGCTCGGGCTGCGGCCCGCGGTTCGCGCTCGCCGGTGGCGACCTCGCACTCGTCGAGGTTGCCGACGGCGACGGTCGCATGCGCCAGCGCCTCGGCGTAGTACGGCCGGGCGTCCTCTGCTCCGCCCTGCCAGAACATCGGCCGCCAGTCGAGGTCGAACACCGTGAACCCGTCGCCGGGGGTCCGGGCGGCCAGCGCCGCCAGCGTCGAGCCGCGACTGGGCTCCGTGCACAGGCCGGTGCCCGTCATCCAGAAGACCCGTGCGTCGCGGATCGCGTCCAGGTCCAGCTCATGGTCGTGGATCTGGAGGTCGGGGGCCTTCGGCTGCCGGTAGAAGTAGAGCGGGAAGTCGTCCGGCGGGAAGATCTCGCAGAACGTCACCGGCGTCGGAGCGGAGTCGACGGGCGTCACCCACCGGTCGTCCACCCCGAACTCCCGCAGCGCCTGGTGGAGGTAGTCCCCGAAGGCGTCGCGGCCGGTGCGGGTGACGACCGCCGTCCGGCGGCCGAGCCTGGCCGCGGCGACGGCGACGTTTGTCGCGGAGCCGCCGAGGAACTTCCCGAACGTGTCGACCTGCGCCAGCGGCACCCCGGTCTGCAGCGGATAGATGTCCACACCGATGCGTCCCATGGTGATCACGTCGTACGGCTGAGGCATACGCGTCCCTTCGGCTCGACGACGGTCGCCGGCTGCCCTCAGGTCTAGTCGCCCCTGCGGAACCCTGTCAACATTTTGTCCTTACATTCGGACGAAGGGTTGACACCTTTCTCCGGCGGCCGGAAAAGTGGCCGCCATGACCTCCTCCTCTCCCGCCCTGAACCGCATCCGGGTCGGCTCCGCCCCCGACTCCTGGGGGGTGTGGTTTCCCGACGACCCCCGGCAGGTCCGCTGGCAGCGCTTCCTCGACGAGGTCGCCGACGCCGGATACGAGTGGATCGAGCTGGGCCCTTACGGCTACCTCCCCACCGACCCCGCCGTCCTCGCTGCCGAGACCCGGCGCCGCGGGCTGAAGGTCTCGGCCGGGACGGTCTTCACCTCCCTGCACCACGGGCCCGCCGTCTGGGACCGGACCTGGGCCCATGTCTCCGACATCGCAGCGCTCACCCGGGCCATGGGCGCGGAGCACCTCGTCGTCATCCCGTCCTTCTGGCGGGACGACAAGACCGGCAAGGTGCTCGAGGACAGCACGCTGACCGCGCAGCAATGGCGCGATCTCGCCGCCCAGACCGAGCGTCTGGGCCGCGAGGTGCGCGAGCGGTACGGTCTGAAGATCGTCGTCCATCCGCACGCCGACACCCATGTGGACACCGAGGAGAACGTCTGCCGTCTGCTCGACGCCACCGACCCCGACCTGGTCTCGCTCTGCCTGGACACCGGCCACTACGCCTACTGCGGCGGCGACAGCGTCAAGCTGATCGAGACCTACGGCGAGCGGATCGGCTATCTCCACCTCAAGCAGGTGGACCCCGAGATCCTCGCCGAAGTGGTCGCGGACGAGGTGCCGTTCGGACCTGCCGTGGCCCGCGGGGTGATGTGCGAACCGCCCGCCGGCGTCCCCGCGCTGGAGCCCGTGCTCGCGGCGGCCCAGGCTCTGGACGTGGAGCTGTTCGCCATCGTCGAGCAGGACATGTACCCCTGCCCGCCGGACAAGCCGTTCCCCGTCGCCGAGCGCACACGACGCTTCCTGCGCTCCTGCGGCGCCTGAAGCATCGTCAGCGCCGCCGCCCGTACGGTCAGGGCGGGCTTCGACCGGGTATGTCACTGAGTCACCATAGTTGTCTCCGTTCCGCCCCCCTTTTGTCACAGTCCGTCAACATCCCATCCCGCACGGTCACGACGAGTCCGCACCGGGGACAGGCTGAGTGAGCTCAGTGATCGCCGAGCATCCGCGCCGCAGCTCCCCCGACGGCCCCCCGCGCCGCCGCTGCAGCGCGCGCAGGGAGGTGCCCCCATGACCGACAGAAGGCTCTGGTCGTACAAGGAGATCGCCGCGCACATCCGGGTGCAGCCGGACACGGTCCGCTCGTACCGCAAGCACGGCCACTTGCCCGCACCCGACCATGTGGAGAGCGGCAAGCCCTACTGGTACGCCGACACCGTCCGCTCCTGGGCGGCCAACCGGCCGGGGAACCGCGTCCGCAGGGACTGACCCGGGCCGACCCGACGGCACACCCCCCGGGCCCCGCTGCGGCGGGGCCCTTCACCATGACTCCTCGCCCTCGGACGGCAGGGCGGCCCGCTCCCGCTTCTCCGCTCCGGCCCGGCACCTGAGCGCCAGCAGCGGGAACACCAGCACCGACACCATGCCCGCACCGACGAGCGCCGCCGCCTCACCCGTGGCCATCGCCCCCGCGTCGACCGCGAGCGCGGTGATCGCCACGACCAGCGGCAGCGCGGTGGAGCCGTACAGCACCAGCGCCGCACGGTCCCGCCGTACGAAGTCCCGAGGGGCCAGCAGCCACATCGGAGCGCCGCGCACCAGCAGGAACAACCCCAGAAAGCCGGGGACGAGCAGCAGTTCCCGACCGCCTTCGAGCAGCGAGTCAAGATCGAACTCGACGCCGGTGACGATGAAGAAGACCGGCACCAGAAACCCAAAACCGACACCCTCCACCTTGCCCAGCACCTCCCTGCTGCTCTCCGGGGCCGCGCCGGTCAGCACCAGCCGGGTGATCAGTCCGGCGGCGAAGGCCCCGAGCAGGACGTCCAGCCCGAGCGCCTGCGCCGCCCCCAGCATCAGCGCGAGCATCAGGAACACCAGCCGGACCGCGAACTGTCCGCTCGTGTGCAGCGTCGCCGCGATCAGCCGGGAGAACCACGGCGGACGGGGCCGCAGCGCCCAGAACACCGCCCCGGCGGTCAGCGCCGCGAACACCACGAGTAGCACCGTCGACTGCCCCGGATTCCGCCCGCTGAGCAGCAGCGCCATGGCGATGATCGGCCCGAACTCCCCCACCGCGCCGAACGCCAGCATCACCGGGCCGAAGGGGGTTCCCAGATCACCCGAGTCGCGCAGCACGGGCAGTACGGTCCCCAGTGTCGTGGTGGTGAGCGCCGTGCCGATATAGACGCCCTTGCTGAAGCCGCCGCCCGCCAGGAGCCAGCCGATCGCCAGACCTGCCCCGAGGGTGATCAGCCAGGCCCAGAGGGACCGCCGCAGGGTGTTCCGGCGGACCCGGCCGAAGTCGGTCTCGTACCCGGCGAGAAAGATCAGCATGGCCAGGCCGAGTTCCGAGAGCCCGTCGACCAGGGGGCTGGATTCGGCCCAGTCGAGGACGTCGGGCCCGATCAGCACGCCCAGCAGGATCTCGAAGATGACGAGCGGGACGGGCATCCAGCGCCCGACGCCGTAGGCCAGCAGCGGCGCGAGCACCGCGATGGACATGATCAGGATCAGCGTCCCCGTGTACGACATGGGAGGTATCTACCATTTTCAAGGGCTCGGTTCGCGGACATGCGGACGACCGGGCAAGGGTTCGCATTTATACCCCCTAGGGGTATAGAGTGTGAACGGCGGCGCGCTCGCATGCGTATGAGTCACCGTGCACCCGCCGCGCCCCGTACACGCCAGCGAACGACGACAGCGAACAGCGTCACCGCCTCGAAGAGGAGATTCGCCATGACCGCCGAGACGAAGACCGTCACCACCGTCTACCAGGTCAGCGGAATGACCTGCGGCCACTGCGAGGGGGCGGTCACCGGCGAGCTCTCCGCGCTCGAGGGGGTCGTCTCGGTCCAGGCCGTCGCCGCCACGGGTCAGGTCACCGTGGTCTCCGACGCCCCGCTGGACGAGTCGGCCGTGCGCGAGGCGATCGACGAGGCCGGCTACGAGCTGACCGCGAGCGCCTGAGTCCCGACAGGTTCCAGAGATCCCCTGAGGCCGAGCCGGCACCACAAGCGTCCCGGTTTCACCCCTTCATCACCTTTCCCCATGGCAGGCCCGGCCTTGCCATGGGGAAAGTTTTGCGTTCGTGTAACTACAAGTGGGTCACAGGACCTTCACAAGGAGACCTAGATCACAGATATTTGGGGGTAACCATTCAGGCTCGTGGCGAGTCTAAGTGGGCGATGCCAGGAACGTCTTGGGGGACGTTCATGGGATGTCTTGGGGGACGTCCCAGGCAAGCGTAGGCCGGGGCACGTGCACCGGGGAGCTTTGAGCGGCCCTCCCGTACGTACGTACCCCGGCAGACCGCGCGCGGAGCTTCCGCGCCCGGCCAGACGCCCGGCCGGATCCCGTGGGGGGAATCCGCTCCGGGATATGGAAGCGCCCCGCCGTCCGACCCGTGGGGGGATCGGCTGGCGGGGCGCTTTCGGCCAGCGGCGGCCTGCGGCTCAGCGGGCCTCGACGGGGACGAAGTCGCGCAGGACCTCGCCGGTGTAGATCTGGCGCGGACGGCCGATGCGGGAACCCGGCTCCTTGATCATCTCGTGCCACTGGGCGATCCAGCCCGGCAGCCGGCCCAGCGCGAACAACACCGTGAACATCTCGGTCGGGAAGCCCATGGCGCGGTAGATCAGACCCGTGTAGAAGTCCACGTTCGGGTAGAGGTTGCGCGAGACGAAGTAGTCGTCGGAGAGCGCGTGCTCCTCCAGCTTGAGCGCGATGTCCAGCAGCTCGTCGGACTTGCCGAGCGCGGAGAGGACATCGTGCGCCGCCGCCTTGATGATCTTCGCACGGGGGTCGAAGCTCTTGTAGACGCGGTGGCCGAAGCCCATCAGCCGGACGCCGTCCTCCTTGTTCTTCACCTTGGTGATGAAAGAGTCGACATTGCCGCCGTTGGACTGGATGCCCTGGAGCATCTCCAGCACGGACTGGTTGGCGCCGCCGTGCAGCGGACCCCACAGGGCGCTGATGCCCGCGGAGATCGAGGCGAACATGTTCGCCTGCGAGGAGCCGACCAGCCGCACCGTGGAAGTGGAGCAGTTCTGCTCGTGGTCGGCGTGCAGGATCAGCAGCTTGTCCAGCGCCGCGACCACGACCGGGTCCGGCTCGTACTCCTGGGCGGGGACCGAGAAGGTCATCCGCAGGAAGTTCTCCACATACCCGAGGTCGTTGCGCGGGTAGACGAACGGGTGGCCGATCGACTTCTTGTAGGCATACGCCGCAATCGTCGGAAGCTTGGCGAGCAGCCGGATCGTGGACAGATGGCGCTGCTTCTCATCGAACGGGTTGTGGCTGTCCTGGTAGAACGTGGACAGCGCGCTGACCACGGAGGACAACATGGCCATCGGGTGGGCGTCGCGCGGGAAGCCGTCGAAGAACCGCTTGACGTCCTCGTGCAGCAGCGTGTGCTGGGTGATCTCGTCCCGGAACGCGGAGAGCTCGTCCACCGTGGGCAGCTCGCCGTTGATCAGCAGATACGCCACCTCGAGGAAGGACGAGCGCTCCGCGAGCTGCTCGATCGGGTAGCCGCGGTAGCGCAGGATGCCCTGCTCGCCGTCGAGGTAGGTGATCGCCGATTTATAGGCGGCCGTATTGCCGTAGCCGCTGTCCAGGGTCACCAGACCGGTCTGGGCTCGGAGCTTCCCGATGTCGAAGCCCTTGTCGCCGACGGTGCTCTCAACCACCGGGTAGGTGTACTCACCGTCCGCGTACCGCAGTACTACAGAGTTGTCGCTCACGTCATCCCTCACCGACGTAGTGCCTCTTCTTAGAGGTGCCCTGACTGTCTCTACCATCCCCCATTTGGCTCAGGAGAGTGCACTCGGGGTCGACCATTGGGCCAATCGGCGGCACTGAGTGCCGCCAACCTGCTCATCTTGCCCCGTTCGCCCTGGTTCCGGAAACCGGGGGCGGCGTTTGCCACTCCTTGGGGGACCCGTAGGGGTCGCCCAGGCGACGGGGTGCGCGCCCATCAGCAGGCCGGCACGGACACGGGCACGGCCAGTCGGCTGTCGAGCGCTGTAAACCGTCTACCCGCGGACACCGTGCGCACCGCCTGTCCTATCGCCTTTCGTGAGCCGACCAGCACCACAAGCTTCTTGG
Organism: Streptomyces sp. MUM 178J; assembly: GCF_022414575.1. Taxonomy (GTDB): domain Bacteria; phylum Actinomycetota; class Actinomycetes; order Streptomycetales; family Streptomycetaceae; genus Streptomyces; species Streptomyces chengmaiensis. The sequence goes on from NZ_JADWYQ010000006.1 coordinate 24,920, forward strand.
CACGGGTCACGGCCGTGTACAGGAGATTGCGCTGGAGCATCATCCAGGCTCCCGTGGTGACCGGGATCACCACGGCCGGATACTCGCTGCCCTGCGAGCGGTGGATCGTCACGGCGTAGGCGTGCGCCAGCTCGTCCAGCTCGTCGAAGTCGTACGGCACCTCCTCGTCCTCGTCGGTGAGCACGGTAAGCCGCTGGTCGTCGACGCTGAGGGAAGTGACGACCCCGACCGTGCCGTTGAAGACGCCGTTCTGGCCCTTCTCATAGTTGTTCCGGATCTGGGTGACCTTGTCGCCGACGCGGAAGACCCGGCCGCCGAAGCGCTTCTCCGGCAGATCGGGACGGGCGGGGGTGATCGCCTGCTGGAGCAGGCCGTTGAGCGTGCCGGCGCCGGCGGGGCCGCGGTGCATGGGCGCGAGCACCTGCACATCCCGCCGCGGGTCCAGGCCGAACTTGGCGGGGATGCGCCGGGCCGCCACATCGACCGTCAGCCGTCCCGCCTCCTCCGTGTCGTCCTGGACGAAGAGGAAGAAGTCGGCCAGTCCTGTGGTGACGGGCTGCTTACCCGAGTTGATGCGGTGGGCGTTGGTGACGACGCCCGACTGCTGCGCCTGGCGGAAGATCTGCGTCAGCCGGACGCTGGGCACCGGCCCGCCGTCGGCGAGCAGATCGCGCAGCACCTCCCCGGCGCCGACGCTGGGCAGCTGGTCCACATCCCCGACCAGCAGCAGATGCGCACCCGGCGCCACCGCTTTGACCAGCTTGTTCGCCAGCAGTAGATCGAGCATCGACGCCTCGTCGACCACCACCAGATCGGCGTCCAGCGGCCGCTCCCGGTCGTAGGCCGCGTCGCCGCCCGGCTTGAGCTCCAGCAGCCGGTGCACGGTGGACGCCTCGGCGCCGGTGAGCTCCGCAAGCCGCTTGGCGGCCCGGCCGGTGGGCGCGGCCAGCACCACCTTGGCCCTCTTGGCGCGGGCCAGCTCCACGATCGAGCGGACCGTGAAGGACTTGCCGCAGCCCGGGCCGCCGGTGAGCACCGCGACCTTGCTGGTCAGCGCCAGTTCGACCGCGGACTGCTGCTCCAGCGCGAGCTGCGCGCCCGTACGGGAGGCGAGCCAGTCCAGGGCCTTGTCCCAGGCGACGTCCTGGAAGGCCGGCATCCGGTCCTCCTCGGCGCGCAGCAGCCGGCGCAGCTGGCCGGAGAGCGACAGTTCGGCGCGGTGGAAGGGGACCAGATACACGGCCGTCAGCGGGGTGTCCCCGCCGTCCGGGGCCGGGACCTGCTCCCGCACCACGCCTTCCTCCTCGCCGGCGAGTTCGGAGAGGCACTCGATGACCAGTCCGGTGTCCACCTGGAGCAGTTTCACCGCGTCGGCGATGAGCTGCTCCTCGGGCAGGAAGCAGTGGCCCCGGTCGGTCGACTGCGACAGGGCGTACTGCAGTCCCGCCTTGACCCGCTCGGGGCTGTCGTGCGGAATGCCCACCGCTTGGGCGATCTTGTCGGCGGTGAGGAAGCCGATGCCCCAGACATCGGCGGCAAGGCGGTACGGCTGGTTCTTCACGACCGAGATGGAGGCGTCCTCGTACTTCTTGTAGATGCGGACGGCGATGGAGGTGGAGACGCCCACGCCCTGCAGGAAGACCATGACCTCCTTGATGGCCTTCTGCTCCTCCCAGGCCGCGCCGATCAGCCTGGTCCGCTTGGGTCCAAGGCCGGGCACCTCGATGAGCCTGTCCGGGCGCTGCTCGATGACGTCGAGCGTGTCGATGCCGAAGTGGTCCACGATCCGCTCGGCGATCCTGGGGCCGATGCCTTTGATCAGCCCGGAGCCGAGATAGCGGCGGATGCCCTGGACGGTGGCCGGGAGGACCGTGGTGTAGTTCTCCACGGTGAACTGCTTTCCGTACTGGGGGTGGGAGCCCCAGCGGCCCTCCATGCGCAGCGACTCGCCCGGCTGCGCGCCGAGCAGAGATCCGACGACGGTGAGCAGCTCGCCGGAGCCGCGGCCGGTGTCTACGCGGGCGACCGTGTACCCGTTCTCCTCGTTGGCATAGGTGATGCGCTCGAGGACTCCTTCGAGCACTGCTGCGTTGGACATGCTCCGACGCTACCGCCGGACTCCGACACCGCAGGCGGCCTGTGGACAACCGGACGTGCCCGGGCGTACCCGGATGTGCCCGGACGCGCCCGTGCGGCCCCACGGGGACAACGGGCCCGGCCACACGGCCGGGCCCCCGCCTTCCCCCTTCTTTCCCCCCACTCGGCCAAGGCTCCCCGGATCCCCCCGGATCCACCCCCCGGGGACCTCGCCGACCAGTACGACCCATGTCACGCAGAAAGGGTTGCACGACTGCGGGGAGTGATTTTCGGCCACTTCCAGCCCGGACGCACGACGAGGCCGGTCCGCTGGACGAACTGGGCAAGCTGAGCGAACTGGGCGAACTGGCTGCCCTCAGCGAAGGGACCTGGCCGTGCTGGGAGCCCGAGAAGCGCGCCGGCATCCGCGGGCCGCCCCGCCGCCCCGCGATCACTCAGGCGGTCCGCACGCTCCGGTCGGTCTGGCCGGCCGTCGCGTCGGCGGCGTAGGGCGGGCGGCGTAGGGGACGGGATGCGGCGCACAGCCAGGGCGGTGATGTTTCCGCGTGGCGCGTGCGGCGGCCCTTGCCACGGCATTGACCCGGCAGTAATTTCCGGTCACCCGTGAGGCTTGGAAGTTTCCTTCAACTACCTTGTCGCGCAAGGCCGGAAGGAGCACCCGTGCACAGCCGGAACCTCTCCCGACGCACCCTTCTCACCGCCACCGCCGGAGCGGCCTCCGTCGCCGCCGTCCCCGCGCCGCACGCCGCGGCCGAGGAGCACACCGGGCGGCGCGGACGGCTGGAGCGGCTCATCGCCAGGATGAGCCTGGAGGAGAAGGTCGGCCAGCTCTTCGTGATGAGGGTGTACGGGCACTCCGCCACCGACCCGGATCCCGCCGACGCCGAGCAGAACCTGAAGGAGATCGGCGTGCGCACCGCGGCCGAGCTGGTCGCCACGTACCACGTCGGCGGGATCATCTACTTCTCCTGGGCGCACAACACCCGCGATCCGCACCAGATCGCCGATCTGTCCAACGGGATCCAGCGTGCCGGGCTCGCCCAGTCGGCCCCCGTGCCGCTGCTCGTCTCCACCGACCAGGAACACGGCATCGTCGCCCGTGTGGGCAAGCCGGCCACGCTGCTGCCGGGCGCGATGGCGCTGGGGGCCGGCGGTTCCGCAGCCGACGCGCGCCGAGCCGCGCAGATCGCGGGGGCGGAGCTGGCCGCCATGGGCATCCGGCAGAACTACGCCCCCGTCGCCGACGTCAACGTCAACCCCGCCAACCCCGTCATCGGCGTACGCTCCTTCGGCGCCGCCCCCCAGCGGGTGGCCGGCATGGTCGCCGCCCAGGTCCGCGGATACGAGAGCGGCGGGGTCGCCGCCACGGCCAAGCACTTCCCCGGCCACGGCGACACGACGGTCGACTCGCACACCGGCATCCCGGTCATCACCCACACCCGCGAGGAATGGGAGGAGCTCGACGCCCCGCCGTTCCGGGCCGCGATCGCCGCCGGGGCCGACGCCGTCATGACGGCGCACATCCAGTTCCCCGCCCTCGATCCGAGCGGCGACCCGGCGACGCTGTCCCGTCCCATCCTCACCGGCATCCTCCGCGAGGAACTCTGCTACGACGGAGTGATCGTCACGGACTCGCTGGGCATGCAGGGCGTACGGGAGAAGTACGGGGACGACCGGGTGCCGGTGCTGGCCCTCCACGCGGGCGCGGACCAGCTGCTCAACCCGCCCGACCTGGCCCTCGCCCGGAACGCCGTGCTGGACGCCGTCGAGAGCGGCGAGCTCGCCGTCGAGCGCGTCGAGCAGTCCGTGCTGCGGATTCTGCGGCTCAAGGAGCGCCTGGGCCTGCTGCGCGACCCGTTCGTCTCCCACCGGGACGTCGAGCGGACCGTCGGCGCGCGGTCGCATCTCGCCGCCGCCGACCGGATCGCCGAGGAGACCACGACCCTGCTGGTGAACGAGGACCGGCTGCTGCCGCTGGGCCGCCGCGGGACGCGCACGCACCGCAGGCTGCTGGTCGTCGGCGCCGACCCCGCCTCCCCCTCCGGCACCACGGGACCCCCGACGTCCGTCATGGCCGGCGCGCTCAACGAGCTGGGCTTTGACGCCGTCTCCCTGCCCACCGGCACGTCCCCGGGCCCTGCGCGGATCGAGGAGGCGGCAGCGGCGGCGTACGGCCGGGACACGGTCGTCGTGCTCACCTACAACGTCACCGCCGGCAGTTCCCAGCGCACCCTGGTGCAACGGCTGCTGGACACCGGGGTGCCGGTCGTGGCCCTCGCCGTGCGCAATCCGTACGACGTCGCCCAGCTGGCGGGGGTGCCCGCGGCACTCGCCTCGTACGGCTGGACCGATGTCGAAGTGCGGGCCGCGGCACGGGTGATCGCGGGCCGTGCGCAGCCCCGCGGACGGCTGCCGGCGCCCGTGCAGCGCGCCGACGACCCGGCGCAGGTGCTCTATCCGATCGGCCACGGACTCTCGTACACCTAGGCCCTGTCGTTTGGATCAGGCCGGATCAGGGAGCGGGGTCTGGCGCCGTGCATCGCAAGGCGGAAGAAGGAGTCCATGCGGAGCATCGGCGACTGATGACAACGCAGCGAGGTGCGGTGCCAGGGCACGCGAGCCCGGCAAGATCCGAACGCCAGGGCCTAGCGTAGGCGGGCGTATCCCGCGCCCGGGGCGCACGACCCCCATTCGTGCCCACTCGCGCCAAAACCGTCCGCGTCGCTGGCGTGAGCCCGCGGTGGCGCGCCACGCTGGAGACAGTGATCGGCGACGGCGGTGAGCGTCGGCCGGCGTTCGGGCCGGCGTTCGGGCCGGGGTTGCAGGGGGCGGCGGGATGGGTGGACGGAGCTGGGGGGCGCCGGCGTCGGTTGCGGTCCTGCTGACCGCGGTGGTGACGGGGGTGCTGTGCACCGGCTGCCAGCAGGCCTCGGGCGGCCGCGCGGCCCCCGGTCCCCAAGGCTCCGGCGGCTCGGCGTCCGGGGCGTCGTCCGCCCCGGCGACGCCCGGGTACGGTGCGGTCTTCCTGGGGCGGGGCGAATGCGCCTCGCGCGGGCGGGAGTTCCACGAGGCGCCGTGCAGCAGCGAGAAGGCGACGGCCCGGGTCCTCGCCCGGTACGACGGACTCGCCTCGACGGGCCGCGGTGCGTGCCCCCAGGCGACGGACTTCGTCCTACACATCTCGGAGAGCCTGCCGGCCGCGGACGAGGACGGCGACGGCGAGGTCTCCCGCGGCTACGCCTGCATGCGGAATCTGGAGCCTCCGCATCCGGGCGACCCGGGCGGGGGCGGCGGCCCCCACACCGTCGTCGGCGACTGCGTCTACACCGCGCGCAAGGGGCAGGTGAAGGAGACCGCCTGCGACGGGTCGGGCGAGCACGCCCCGCAGTACGAGGTGGCCTCGGCGGCGGCGCGGCGCGCCCAGTGCCCGCCGTCCACCGAGTTGTTCGTCACGCTCGGCGGGGAGCGGCCGGTGGGCTGCGCCCGCCGTGTCTGACGGCCGGACGCAGCCCCTCCCGTGACGGGCTCACGGACTCACGAGCCTGCGGGCCTACGGGCCTGCGGGCTCACGAGCCTACGGGCCTGCGGGCCTGCGGGCCTGCGGGCCTACGGCAGGAAGGCCGGCATACGGCGGGCCTCCTGCTTGTCCAGCCCGGCGTCGAAACCGGTCAGCCGCTTCGCCCCGGCGGGATTCTCCCGGACGGCGCGCGGTGCGACGCCCGCCCACTCCAGAATCGAGGCGGTGGCGCGCGCCCGCTCCTCCTTCTTCAGATCGGCGACGCCGGCCCCGTGGTTGGCGCCCGGCGCGGTGTAGACGTAGCTGTCCCGGGAACCCCGGCCGAGACGGAAGGGCTCCGCGCCCCAGGGGTCGTTCTCGCCGTATACGAACATCATCCGCTGGGCGCGGTGCCGCACCCAGCGGTCGACGTCGTACATCGCCCACGGCTTGAAGCGCATCGGGATCTCCCGAGGCACGAAGCTCCGCGGCGGCTGGTAGCCGTAGCGCACCAGACCGTCCAGATGCGGCTGGGCGATGTCGGGCGAGCCCAGCTCGGTGCCCGCCTGGTAGTAGTACGGCGTGTACGGGGCGAGGCCCTGGTCCGTGTAGAAGGCAAGACCCGCCACCGCGTCGAGGGCGTCGTAGATCTCCTGGTCGGAGGCGGTGGCGGCGGTGGGGAGCGCCTCGCAGTCCGAGAGGTGGCTGTACTGCCAGAACGCCCAGGCGAAGTCGAGGACCACGGCCTCGTAGGCCCGGGAGAGGCTGCCGACGGTGGTGAAGGTGTAGCCCTCCTCCTCGGCGAACCGACGGTACTTCGCCTCCAGCGCCTCGCGGCGCACCAGGGCCTGGCGCTGCACCGCGCCCAGCCTGTCGCGGCACTCCCGGGTGCCGACGCGCGCGAGGAAGCGGTCATAGGCCGAGTCCTCCCGGTTCACCACGTCGTTGGGGGCGACGTAGGCGACGACGCCGTCCATGTCGCGGGGGTAGAAGCGCTCGTAGTACGTGGCGGTCATCCCGCCCTTGGAGCCGCCTGTGGCGATCCAGTTCTTGCGGTAGATCTTCTTCAGCGCCTTGAACACCCGGTGCTGGTCGCCGGCGGCCTGCCGGATGTCGAGCTTGGACCAGTCGGCGGGGCTCGGCCGGGACGGTGAGAAGAAGCGGTACTCCAGCGACACCTGGTTGCCGTCGACGATGGCCGTGGGCTCGGCGCGGCGGGGCGTGGTGCTCACGTGGTAGCCGGAGGTGTAGAAGACGGTGGGGCGGGCGGTGTCCTTGTGCAGCACGGTGATCCGCTGCTGGAAGGTGCCGCGGTAGGGCCACCGGTGGTCGACCGGCTGTGTGTAGTCGAGCACGAAGAAGCGGTAGCCGGGATACGGCTTCTCCTCGATGAGGCTCATGCCCGGGATCGCCAGGATGCGGTCCTTGATGTCCCGGCCTCCGTACGGCTCGGCGGAGGCCGGTTCGCCGGCGTACGGGTCAGCGGGCTGCGGTTCGGCGGCGTACGGTTCGGCGGCGGTGGCCGCGTGTGCCGTGGCCGGGCCGCCCGCCACGCCCATGGCGCCTATGAGCACCACGAGCGAGAGCAGCCATCTGAGCGCGTTGCGCATTCACCCTCCCCTGTTTCAAAGCGGTCGCGGTGAACCTAGCGGCGCAACACACCTCCCGCCAGACCCAGTTGAACCGCTCAGCAGAGGATCCACCCGGTGGACCGGGTGACACCGGAGACAGAACCGCTGGCCCGGACGCAGCGGTTGAGCGCGTGCACGGTGATGGGCCCGGCGTACCGGGTGAACCATCCGGCGTCGACGACGGCCCGGCCGCCGCGCGGCTGGAGCGACACCCGCATGGACCGCCGCTTGCCGGGCTTCTTGGCGAGCGTCATGGCGCAGGCGTAGTGCCGCCCCTTGTAGATCCGCAGCTCTCCGGTGGAGAAGGTCACGGTCTTGGCCAGCCGTCCCGTACAGGTGGCGGCTGCGCGGGCCTGGGCGGGGTGGGCGCCGGAGTTCACCAGCGTCAGCACGGCGACGGCGACGACCACCGCGCCCAGGCGCACGCCGGTCCGCCGCCGTGCCGTGGCCCTGCCGGCGCTTGTCGTGCCCGTCACTGCGGCTCCCCGCGTCGCTTCAGTCCCGTACGTACATGCGTACGACGCGGGTGCGGTGTGCTTCGGTTGCGGGGTTTCCCCCAACCACCCGCCTTTTCCTGTGGGGACTCCGTCCCCGCGCCCCGTGCGGCGCGGTGGCGTGCCGTGGGCCCCGGGCCGACCGCCTCCCGCGGAACGCCGGCTCTTCCCCATCCACCGGCCCTGGTCCGGCGCAGGGGCTTCGCCCCCGCCCCCCTGCGGCGCGAAGCGCCGTCTCCGCACCCGGCGAGGCGCCGGAAACGGGGGGCGGTGGGAAGACGCCCGCCCGCGCCAAGGGCGACCCGCACGGGCGGCCGTGCCCGCGGGGCTACACCGCCGCCCGCACGTCCGCGCCGAGAAACGTGCGCCAGAGGGCCGCGTACCGCCCCTCCCCTGCTGCGAGCTCCTCGTGCGTACCGTCCTCCACCACCCGGCCGTGGTCCATCACCACGACCCGGTCCGCGCGTGCCGCCGTGGTCAGCCGATGGGCCACCACCAGGGTGGTGCGGCGGCCGGTCAGCCGGTCGGTGGCCCGGTTGACCTGGGCCTCCGTGGCCAGATCAAGCGCGGCAGTGGCCTCGTCGAGGAGCAGCACATCGGGGTCCACCAACTCCGCCCGCGCCAGCGCGATCAGCTGCCGCTGGCCGGCCGAGAGATTGCGGCCCCGCTCGGTGACCTCGTGCAGATAGCCGCCGTCCAGTGTGGCGATCATGTCGTGCGCACCGACGGCCCGCGCCGCCGCCTCCACCTCCGCGTCGGTCGCGTCCGGCCGCCCGTAGGCGATGGCGTCCCGGACGGTGCCCTCGAAGAGATACGCCTCCTGGGGCACGACGCCGAGCCTGCGCCGGTAGGCGGTCAGATCGAGGTCCCGCAGATCGACGCCGTCCGCCGTGACCCGGCCCCCCGTCGGGTCGTAGAACCGGGCGACCAGCTTGACGAGCGTCGACTTGCCCGCGCCGGTCTCGCCGACGAAGGCGACCGTCTGCCCGGCCGGGATGCGCAGATCGACCCCGCGGAGCGCCTCCTCGTCGTCCCCGTAGGCGAAGGAGACGTTCTCGAAGGCGATGTCGCCGCGCAGTGCGGACACGCCTCGCGGCCGGTCCTGCTCCGCGGTGGAGGTCGTCTCCGCGAGCAGCTGCTGGATGCGCCCGACCGACACCGATGCCTGCTGGTAGCCGTCGAAGACCTGCGACAGCTGCTGCACGGGCGCGAAGAACAGCTCGATGTAGAGCAGATAGGCCACCAGCGCGCCCGTCGAGAGGGTGCCCGCCTCCACCCGGCCCGCGCCGACGATCAGCACCGCCGCGGCCGCCGCGGCCGCCAGCAGCTGTACGAACGGGAAGTACACGGAGATCAGCCACTGGCCGCGCACCCGCGCCTGCCGGTAGGAGTCGCTGCCGGCCGTGTAGTGCGCATCGCCGTCCCGCTCGCGCCGGAAGGCCTGCACGATCCGCAGCCCGGAGACCGACTCCTGGAGGTCGGCGTTGACGACGCTGATGCGCTCTCGGGCCAGCTCGTACGCCTTGACGCTCTGCCGCCGGAAGAAGACGGTGCCGACGATCAGGACGGGCAGCGTCGCGAACACCGTCAGCGCCAGCTGCACGTCGATGACGACGAGCGCGACCATGATGCCGAAGAACGTGACGACCGAGACGAACGCGGTGACGAGCCCCGTCTGCAGGAAGGTGGACAACGCGTCCACATCCGTCGTCATCCGGGTCATGATGCGGCCGGCCAGCTCACGCTCGTAGAAGTCGAGACCAAGGCGCTGGAGCTGCGAGAAGATCTTCAGCCGGAGGGAGTAGAGGATGCGCTCACCGGTGCGGCCGGTCTTGCGGGTCTCGCCGACCTGGGCGACCCACTGCACGGCCACGGTCGCCAGTCCGAGCGCGGCCGCCGTCCACACCGCGCCGAGCGCCAGCTCGGTGACGCCCTCGTCGATGCCGTACCGGATGAGCACCGGCAGCAGCAGACCCATGCCCGCGTCCACGGCCACCAGCGCCAGGCTGATCAGCAGCGGCAGCCCGAAGCCGCGCAGCAGTCCGCGCAGCCCGCGGCCCTGCACCGGGCGCACGGCCCGCGCCTCGTCGACGTCAGGGGTGTCGGCGGCGGGCGGCAGGGCCTCGACCTGGGCGAGCAGTTCGGGCGTCGCGCCGGGCGCGGCGGGCTCGGCGCGCGGGGCGTCCTCCCGCACCCACAGGCCGGGGGTGATGCCGCGTTCGGCGTCGTACTCGGCCTGCATCTCCTCCCGTACGGTGCGGTCCTCGGGAATCTCGACGGCGACGGCGTGCCCGGGCGAGACGCCGCCCAGCTCGTCGGGGTCGGTGAGCAGCCGCCGGTAGAGCGCCGAGCGCCGCTGGAGCTCCTCGTGGGTGCCGATGTCGGCGAGGCGGCCGCCGTCGAGGACGGCGATGCGGTCGGCGAGGCCGAGCGTGGAGCGCCGGTGGGCGATCAGCAGGGTGGTGCGTCCCGCCATGACGGAGCGCAGGGCTTCATGGATCTCGTGCTCGATGCGTGCGTCGACGGCGGAGGTGGCGTCGTCGAGGAGCAGCAGCCTGGGGTCGGTGAGGATGGCCCGGGCGAGGGCGATGCGCTGGCGCTGGCCGCCGGAGAGGGTCAGCCCGTGTTCGCCGACCTTGGTGGCGTAGCCGTGCGGCAGTTCGTCGATGAAGCGGTCCGCCTGGGCGGCGCGGGCGGCGGCCGCGATCTCGGCGTCGGTCGCGCCGGGCCTGCCGTAGGCGATGTTGGCGCGGACGGTGTCGGAAAACAGGAAGCTGTCCTCGGGGACGAGGCCGATGGCGGCGCGCAGCGAGTCGAGGGTCAGCTCGCGGACGTCGCGGCCGCCGACGAGGACCGCGCCTCGGCTGACGTCGTAGAAGCGGGGCAGCAGCAGGGAGACCGTGGACTTGCCGCTGCCGGAGGAGCCGACGACGGCGACGGTCTCGCCGGGTTCGATCCGCAGCGAGAAGCCGTCGAGGACGGGCCGGCCCTCTTCGTATCCGAAGGTGACGTCGTCGAACTCGACGCTCGCGGGCGCGTCGGCGGGCAGTTCCCTGACACCGTCCTTCAGGGTCGGCTCGGTGTCGATCAACTCCAGTACGCGCTCCACGCCCGCACGTGCCTGCTGGCCGACGGTGAGGACCACAGCGAGCATCCGGACGGGGCCGACGAGCTGCGCCAGATAGGCGGAGAAGGCGACGAAGGTGCCCAGGGTGATCTGTCCGCGGACGGCGAGCCAGCCGCCGAGGGCGAGCATGGCGACCTGACCGAGGGCGGGGACGGCCTGCAGGGCCGGGGTGTAGCGGGAGTTCAGCCGGATGGTGCGCAGCCGTCCGGCGAACAGTCTGCGGCCGGCTTCGCGGAGCTTGGCGGTCTCCTGCTCCTCCTGGCCGAAGCCCTTGACGACGCGCACCCCGAGGACCGCGCCGTCGACGACGCCCGCGACGGCCGCCGCCTGGCTCTGCGCCCACCAGGTGGAGGGGTGCAGGCGGGTGCGGCTGTGCTTGGCGATGAACCACAGGGCGGGGCCGACGGCGAGGGCGACCAGGGTGAGCGGCACGGACAGCCACGCCATGATCACCAGGGAGAGGAGGAAGAGGAGGATGTTCCCGACGGTCATCGGGAGCATGAAGAGCAGGCTCTGGATGAGCTGGAGGTCGGTGGTGGCGCGGCCGACGACCTGGCCGGTGGAGAGTTCGTCCTGCCGCCGTCCGTCGAGCCCGGTGATGGTCCGGTACATCTCGGTACGCAGATCGTGCTGCACGTCGAGGGCGAGACGGCCGCCGTAGTAGCGGCGTATGTACGTCAGGACGTACACCACGACTGCGGCGGCGAGGAGCAGCCCGGTCCAGACGGCGAGGGACCGGGTGCCGGCGCCGATCACATCGTCGATGACGACCTTGGTGATCAGCGGGACGAGTGCCATCACCGCCATGCCGGCCAGGGAGGAACCGAGCGCGAGCACCACATTGCGCCGGTACCGCCAGGCGTAGCCGGTCAGTCGCCGTGCCCACCCTTGCTCTGCCGCCGCCACGTGATGCCTCCCCGGTTGTTCTGCTCTGCCGGAAGACACCAACGCGGCGAGCTGCGTATTTCATCCCGGGCCGGGGCCGCCGTGCGAAGACCGGTCTCCGGACCTAGGCCGTCCTGCGGATCTTCCCCTCCCGCCCCTTCCTGTGACCCGGGCACGCCCCGGGGCCCCTGTACGGCCCGGCCGTGTCCTCGGCCTCCCCTGGTTGCCGCCGGGGGAGGCCCCAGCCGGCTGGATTCGGCGCAGCCGAATTCCGGCCCCGCCGGCGTTTGAGGCGCGTGGGTCCGGGGGCGGAGCCCCCGGTTCGGGAAGGGGGAGGGGAAGGACCGGCCGACACCGTCCAGGTCCGCCGGCCCGAGGAACCACGCTGTCAGTGTGGGCCAGCGCTGCGGCCGCCGCACGGTGAGCCGGTGCAGGCGGGTGATCCCCCTGCCCGGCCCCGCCGGCACGACGGCTCAGAGGCGACCCGCCCCCGCCGGCACGACGGCTCAAAGGCGCGTCGGCTCAGAGGCGCGTCGGCTCAGAGGCGCGTCGGCTCAGAGGTGCGTCGGCGCGAACATCCTCAGCGCCGCCGGGAGCACCACCACCGAAGGACCCGGCGTCCCCAGCGCCTTCGACAGGTCCTCCGTCAGCGACTCGGGCGTCGTCCGCAGCGCCGGGACGCCGAAGGACTCCGCGAGGGCGACGAAGTCCGGGCGGGCCAGCTCCGTGGCCGTCGCCTCCCCGAAGGCGTCCGTCATGTACTCGCGCAGAATCCCGTATCCGCCGTCGTCCACGATCAGCCAGGTGACGTCGAAGCCGTACTGCCGGGCCGCGGCCAGTTCCGCGATCGAGTACATCGCGCCGCCGTCGCCGGAGACCGCGAGCACCGGCCGTGTGCGGTCCGCGGCCGCCGCGCCGAGGGCTGCCGGGAAGGCGTAGCCGAGGCCGCCCGCGCCCTGGGCGGAGTGCATGGTGTCAGGGCGGCGGGGGTCGAAGGCGGACCACGCCCAGTAGGCGAGGATCGTCATGTCCCAGAAGCTGGGGGACGCGTCCGGCAGCGCCTCCCGTACGGAGGACAGCACCTGCTGCTCCAGGGCGAGCTCCTGGGAGTCGATCCGTTCACGCACCCGTGCGAGGACGTCCCGTACTCGTTCCTCCGCGCCGGAGTCCGCCCGATCGCGCACCGTCTCCAGCAGGGCGGACAGCCCGAGCCGCGCGTCCGCGTGGATGCCGAGCGCGGGGTGGTTGGACTCCAGCTTGCCGAGGTCCGCCTCGATCTGGATCATCCGGCCGCGCGGGGCGAACGTGTGGTAGTTGGACGAGAGTTCGCCGAGTCCGGAGCCGACGACCAGCAGGACGTCCGCGTCTTCGAGGAAGTCGGTGGTGTGCCGGTCCTCCAGCCAGGACTGGAGGGACAGCGGGTGTTCCCAGGGGAACGCGCCCTTGCCGCCGAAGGTGGTGACGACCGGCGCGTTCAGCTTCTCGGCGAGCGCGCGCAGCTTGCCGGAGGCGTCGGCGCGTATGACTCCGCCACCCGCGATGATGGCGGGCCGCTCGGCCGTGGACAGCAGATCGGCGGCGACGGCAATCAGTTCGGGCCGCGGCACGATGTCGTGCGGGGTGGCGTCCACGGCGGTGACGACCGGCAGGGCGGTGGGCGCGAGGAGCACGTCCTGCGGGATCTCCACCCACACCGGTCCGTGCGGCGCGGTCAGCGCCGACTCCCAGGCCGCGGCGATCGCGGACGGAATCTGCGAGGCGGTGCGCACGGTGTGCACGGACTTCACGATGTCGCGGAACGACGCTTGCTGGTCGCGCAGTTCGTGCAGATAGCCGTGGCGGCCGCCGCCGAGTCCGGCGGTCGGCACCTGGCTGCCGACGGCCAGGACGGGCGCGGACGCCGCGGCCGCCTCCTGGAGCGCGGCCAGCGACATCAGCGCGCCGGGCCCGGTGGACAGCAGCAGCGGCGCGGCCTCGCCGGTGATGCGCCCGTACGCGTCCGCCGCGAAGCCGGCGTTGTTCTCCATGCGCAGGCCGACGTAGGTCAGGGAGGAGCGGCGCAGCGCGTCGAACATGCCGAGCGCGTGCTGCCCGGGCAGGCCGAAGACGGCGGTCGCGCCGAGCCCCTGGAGGGTCTCGACGACGAGGTCGCCGCCGTTGCGGACCATGGACGCGCGGCGCTCTGCGCCTCCTTGAGGGGTGGTGGCCGGGCGACGGGTGGGCGGGTCCAGCGCGGCCTCGGTCTGCGCGGGGGTCGGCCGCAGTACGAGGTCGTGGTCGTGGGTCACTTGCCGCGCGCCTGCGCGATCTGACGGGACATGATCGTGGTCAGCTCGTAGGCGGTGTGGGACGCGGCGACCGAGGTGATCTCGGCGTGGTCGTAGGCGGGGGCGACCTCGACGACGTCGGCGGAGACCAGGTTGCAGGAGGCGAGGCCGCGCAGGATCTCCAGCAGCTCGCGCGAGGTCATGCCGCCGGCTTCGGGGGTTCCGGTGCCGGGGGCGTGCGCCGGGTCGAGGCAGTCGATGTCGATGGAGATGTACAGCGGGCGGTCGCCGATGCGCTGGCGCAGCTGGTCGGCGACCTCGTCGGCGCCACGGCGGTAGACGTCGGAGGAGGTGACGATGCCGAAGCCCATCTTCTCGTCGTCTGTCAGGTCCTGCTTGCCGTAGAGCGGGCCGCGGATACCGACGTGGGAGAGCGCCTCGGTGTCGAGGATGCCCTCCTCGACGGCCCGGCGGAACGGGGTGCCGTGGGTGTACTCGGCGCCGAAGTAGGTGTCCCAGGTGTCCAGATGGGCGTCGAAGTGGAGCAGCGCGACGGGGCCGTGCTTCTTGGCGACCGAGCGGAGCAACGGCAGCGCGATGGTGTGGTCGCCGCCGAGGGTCATCATGCGGGCGCCGGCGCCGAGGAGGTCGTCGGCGGCGGCCTCGATGGTCTCGACCGCCTCGTTGATGTTGAACGGGTTGGCGGCGATGTCACCCGCGTCCGCGACCTGGGCGAGCGCGAAGGGCGAGGCGTCCTGCGCCGGGTTGTACGGCCGCAGCAGCCTCGACGCCTCACGGATGGCGTTGCCGCCGAAGCGCGCGCCGGGTCGGTACGAGACCCCGGCGTCGAAGGGCACGCCGACGACGGCGACATCGGTGGCGCCGACCTCGTCGAGCCGTGGCAGCCGGGCGAACGTCGCGGGTCCTGCGTACCGCGGGATGCGGGACGAGTCGATGGGGCCGCGCGGCATCTCGTTGCTGCTCATGACCATGCCTTCTTCCTACGCATTTATGGACCCGGCGGCTCTGTGCGGGAACATCCGCGCATACCCGCGGCCGCCGGTTCGCCTCGACGATAGGTAGCCGAAAAGCGACTATGAAGTGTACGTTTCCTCCATCTCTGAAGACGATTATGGATAGAACGTCCACCATGCCGGATCCCATCGCTCACTCCACGGCACCAGCCACCCCACCGACCCCACCCGTCCCACTGACCGCGCTGCTGACCCGTGAGGACCTCGGTCTGCGGCTGGTCGCGGGCGCCCCTCACCCCGAGGACGTGGTCATCCAGTGGGTGCACACCTCGGAGATGGCAGATCCGTACCCGTATCTGCTCGGCGGCGAGCTGCTCCTGACGGCCGGCGTCCTGCTGAAGGACCCCGAGACGTACGCCGCCCGGGTCGTCGAGGCGGGCGGCGCGGCGATCGGCTTCGGGGTGACGCCGGTGCACGACACCGTCCCGGAGACCCTCGTCGCAGCGTGCGAACGGCACGGGCTGCCGCTGATCGAGGTGGAGCCGCGGACCCCGTTCACGGCGATCGCCCGAGCGGTATGGCGGCTCATGGCCCAGGCCCGCCTGCACGAGGTGCGCCGGGTGAGCGAGGCCCAGCAGGGCCTTGCCGGCGCGGCGGCCCGCCCGGACCCGGTTCCCGCGGTACTCAACCAGCTGGCCTCCCGCCTCGCCGGCTGGGCGGTCCTGCTGGCACCCGACGGCACGGCCGTCCGGATGGCCGGACGGGCGCCCTCACAGGAGGCCCGCGAGGCCCTCGGGCGACTGGCGCGGATCGTGAGCCCGCAGGCGGCGGACGAGGAGGGGGAGGACGGCGTGTCCGCGGTGACGGCCGCGGGGCCGGACGCGGTGACGGCTGCCCGAACGCCGAGGGCCGGGGCGGAACACCAGACACCGGCCCCCGCAAAGGACACCAGGACCGCACGCCAGGGCGGCAACGCAGGACGGCTGCCCGCCCACGCCGGAGCACAGTCGTCGAAGGCCGTCCGTCAGGCCGCCCCCGCTGAGGGCGCCGGAGCCGCACGACACGCGCCGGCGTCAGCCACCGACTTCGTCGGCGACACGCAGCTCTCGGCATACGCCCTCGGCGGCGAGGGCCTCGTCCTGGGGATCGCCACAGAGGGCCGGGAACCCGGCAACCACACGATCACGGGCGTCGCCGTCGTCCTGCTGTCCCTGCTCACGGCCCCGCACCGGGGAGCCGACGCGACCGGGCGGACCTCCGCGCTGGTGCGGCTGCTGCTCGGGGCCGATCCCGCCGATGTGGCGCCGGCAGTGGGTCCGGGGCCCTGGACCGTGGTGCACGCCGACCGGCCGGGTGGGCCCGACCGGCTCGCCGCGTCGGCCCTGGGCGCGGCACTGGGCAGCGCGCTGGTGGACGCGGACGGCGCGACCGTACGGATCCTGCTCTCCGGCGACCGGCGGGTCGAGCCGCAGCCGGGCTGGGTCCTGGGCGTGAGTGCCCCGGTCGAACCGGCGGGGATGGCCGCCGCGGACACCGCTGCCCGGCGGGCCCTGCGCCGGGCCGAGGCGATCCGGGTCCCGCTCGCCCGCCAGCGCGACGCGGGCCTCAGCGAGCTGATCGCGCCCGACGAGGCCGCGGTCCACGCCCGCACCCTGCTCGCCCCGATCGCGGACTCCCCCGCCCTCACCGAGACCCTGCGCGTCTGGCTCTCCCTCCACGGCAGCTGGGACCGCACGGCGGTGGCCCTGGGCGTCCACCGCAACACCGTCCGCCAGCGGATGGCGCGCTGCGCGACGCTCCTGAGCGTGGACCTGGACGACGCGGACCAACGGATGGAGCTGTGGTTCGCGCTGCGGCACCTGTGACGCCGCCACCCCCGCCTCCACGTTGCCGGGCCGGCGCACGACACCTCAGACCCCGCGACGGTCAGGCGGGCAGCCCTCCGCGCGCGATGATGTCCGCGTACCAGCGGGCGCTGTCCTTGAGGGTGCGCCGCTGTGTCGCGAAGTCCACGTGGACGATGCCGAAGCGCTTGCTGTAGCCGTACGCCCACTCGAAGTTGTCGAGCAGGGACCACAGGAAGTAGCCCCGCACATCGGCCCCGTCCGCGAGCGCCCGGTGCACCGCCGTCAGATGCGCGTGCAGGTATTCCACCCGCTCGGGGTCCTTCACCGCGCCCGACGGGTCGGCGTAGTCGTCGTAGGCGGCGCCGTTCTCCGTGATCAGCAGCGGCACTCCGGGCAAGTCGTCGCGAAGCCGCACCAGCAGCTCGTACAGTCCCTCGGCGTCGACCGGCCAGTTCATCGCCGTGCGCGGGCCGGGGGCCGGCAGGAAGCTCACGTGTCCCTCGGCGCCCGCCCACGGCGAGGACGACGGGGACGGGGACGGGGAAGCGGCGGCGACCACGGTGGGCGAGTAGTAGTTGATCCCGAGCGAGTCGATCGGGGCCGCCGTGATGTCCAGATCCCCGTCGAGGACGAACGACCAGTCCGTGACCGGGGCCGTGTCATGGATCAGGTCCTCGGGCAGTCGGCCGTGGAAGACCGGGTCGAGGAAGACCCGGTTGCCGACCGCGTCGATCCTGCGCGCCGCGTCCAGGTCCTCGGGAGCGTTTGAACGGGGGCGCACGGCATGGAGGTTGAGGGTAAGCGAGATCTCGGCAGCGGGCGCCGTGCCGCGCAGCTGCCCGACCGCCAGCCCGTGCGCCAGGTTGAAGTGGTGCGCCGCGCGCAGAGAGGCGAGCGCGCTCGTGCGGCCGGGGGCGTGCTCCCCGTTGCCGTAGCCGAGGAAAGCGGCGCACCACGGCTCGTTCAGTGTGGTCCAGGTCGCCACCCGGTCGCCCAGCGCCTCGGCCATGATGGCCGCGTACTCGCCGAACCGGTACGCCGTGTCGCGCTCCGGCCAGCCGCCCGCGTCCTCCAGTTCCTGCGGCAGGTCCCAGTGGTAGAGCGTGGCCACCGGCCGGATGCCGGCCTCCAGCAGTTCGTCGACCAGCCGCCGGTAGAAGTCCAGGCCCTTCTGCACGGCGGGTCCGCGTCCGGTGGGCTGCACCCGGGGCCAGGCGATCGAGAAGCGGTAGTCGGTGACGCCGAGCCGCCGCATCAGGCCGATGTCCTCGCTCATCCGGTGGTAGTGGTCGGCGGCGACGTCCCCGGTGTCGCCGTTGCGGACCTTGCCCGGGGTGCGGCTGAAGGTGTCCCAGATCGACGGGGTGCGGCCGTCCTCGGAGGCGGCTCCCTCGATCTGGTACGCCGCGGTGGCCGTGCCCCAGCGGAAGCCTGTCGGGAACCGGAGCGTGGTCGTGGCGGGGCGTGCGTCGAGCGCGGTCATGAGGATGGGACTCCCAGGAGTGAGACGTTGCTGCGGGGAACGGGTGCGTGGGGGTCAGCCCTTGACCGCGCCCTGCATGATGCCGCCGACGATCTGCCGGCCCAGAAGGCCGAAGACCAGCAGCACCGGCAGGGTGCCGAGCAGGGTGCCCGCCATGATCACGGATTGGTCGTGGACGTAGCCGCCGCCGAGCTGGCGCAGTGCGACCTGGACGGTCGGCTCGGACGAGGTAAGGGCGACGATCGGCCAGAAGAAGTCGTTCCAGGCCGTCATGAAGGTCAGCAGGCCCAGCACGGCCATCCCGGGCCGGGCGACGGGCACCACGATCGACCAGAAGATCCGGGCCGTCGAGGCGCCGTCGACACGGGCCGCCTCGATCAGTTCGTCCGGGAGTGACTGCACGAGGTACTGCCGCATGAAGAACACCCCGAACGCGGAGACCAGGCCCGGCAGGATCACCGCCTGCAGCTGGTTCACCCACTGCAGCTCCGCGATCAGCATGAACAGCGGGATCACGCCCAGCTGCGGCGGGATCATCATCGTCCCGACTGTGATGCCCAGCAGCGCGCCCCGGCCCCGGAAGCGGAGCTTGGCGAAGGCGAAGCCGGCGAGCGTGCAGCACAGCACGGTGCCGACGGTGATCGAGCCGGACACGATCAACGAGTTCACCAGGGCTTTGCCGATGTCGGCCTCCTCCATCACCGCCTCGAAGTTGCGGATCAGATCGGAGCCGGGCAGCAGCGCCGGCGGCACCTGCGCCAGATCGGCGTTGGAACGGCTGGCCGCGACGACCGTCCAGTAGAACGGGAAGGCGGAGACCAGCACAGCTGCGGTCAGAATGGCGTAGGCGAGTTTTCCGCCCCGCATCGTGCGTCCCGCCCGGGAGCGGCCGCGACGCTTCCGGGCGGCGGGCCGGTCGGCGGCCGGGCGCTTGACCGGGGGTTCGGCGAGTACGGTCATCGGCCGGCCTCCTTGTGGGAACGGCGGCGCGCGATCAGGGCGTTGACTCCGACGAGCACCAGGATCAGCAGGAACATCAACCAGGCGATGGCGGCGGCCCGGCCCAGGTGGAAGAAGCCCCAGCCCTGCTCGTACATGTAGAGCCCGAGGGTCTGGTACTGGTGCGAGATGCCGCCGGACATCGACCCCTCGTAGAGCAGCGGCTCGCCGAACAGCTGGGTCGCGCCGATCGTCGACACGATGACCGTGAAGACGATCGTGGGCCGCAGACCGGGCAGCGTGACATGGAAGAACTGCCGCCACCGCGACGCACCGTCCATCTCGGCCGCCTCGTACAGCTCGCTCGGGATGGACTGCATACCCGCCAGGTAGATCAGGGCGTTGTATCCGGTCCAGCGCCAGATGACGATGGAGGACACGGCGATCTGGGAGGCCACCGTGCCGGTCTGCCAGTCGACGGGACCGACGCCGACGAGCCCGAGGCAGTAGTTGACCAGGCCGAAGTCGCGGCCGAAGAGCTGGGCGAAGACCAGGGTGGCTGCGGCGACCGAGGTCGCGTAGGGCAGCAGCATCGCGGTGCGCAGGAAGGTGCGGCCGCGCAGGCGGTAGTTGAGCAGGTGCGCAAGCCCGAGGGCCATCACCAGCTGCGGCACCGTGGAGAGCACTCCGATGGTGAACGTGTTGCGCAGCGAGGTCCAGAAGAACTCGTCGCTCAGCAGCGCGGTGTAGTTGCCCAGGCCCCGCCACTCCATGTCACCGGGGGTCTGGAGCTCGACCCGGTAGAGCGACACGAACGCCGTGTAGATCAACGGGAAGAGCCCGAAGGCGGCGAACAGAGTGAAGAACGGGGCGATGTAGGTGTACGGGGAGACCTTCTGCCAGGCCCGCCGGAGAGTCGGTGCGCGGGGTGGCGAGATCTGCTTCGCGGATGCGGCCAGGGTCACGGTGCGGCCCTTCGGGGTGAGTCGGTACCGGGGCGGGGCGAGCCTTGGGGCCGGTCCGGGCGGGACCCCCGGACCGCGGACCGGCCCCAAGGCGCCGGGTCAGCCGATGGTGTTGGCGACACCCTTCCGGGCGTTCGACCACGCCTTGTCGGGCGCCGTTCCCTTGCGCTCGACCTCGCTCAGGGCGTTGGTGATCTGCTGGGCGACGTTCTGATCGTGGATGCCGAGCACCTGGACCGGAGCCGCCTTGGCCGCCTCGCCGAAGATCCTGCCGATCGGCGCGCCGTTGAAGTAGGGGTCCGTCGCGTCGGCGACCTGGTCGATCGCGCCCGTCGAGGACGGGAAGTTGCCCTGCTTCTGGAAGAGCTTGGCCTGCTGCTCGGGGGCGGTGAGCCACTTGACCAGCTCGTAGGCCTCCTTCTTGTTCTTCGCCGCCTTGGGCACCGCGAGGTACGAGCCTCCCCAGTTGCCCGCGCCGCCGGGCAGCGCGGCGATGTCCCACTTGCCCTTGCCCGCGTCACCGGCCTGGCCCTTGATGTAGCCGAGCATCCAGGCGGGGCAGGGGATGGTGGCGAAGGAACCGGCTGCGAACGCCTGGTTCCACTGCGGGGACCACTGGTCCAGCTTGGCGCTCAGTCCGCTCCGCGCCGCCTCGACCGAGGTGTCCCAGGCGGTCTTCAGTGCCGGGTTGGTCTCCCAGATGAGCTTGCCGGAGGCGTCGTAGTAACGTTCCTTCTCCTGCCCGATCATGATCGAGTAGAGGCTGCCGACGCTGTCGATCCAGGCGCTCTTGGCCGGGGCCTTCTCCTTGTACTTCTTGCCGAGCTCCAGGTAGCCGTCCCAGGTCGACCACTTCGTCGCGAGTTCCCCGCGGTCGGTGGGCAGCCCCGCCTGCCGGAGGAGGTCGCTGCGGTAGCACATGGCCTCGGGGCCGACGTCCGTGCCGAGGCCGAGGACCGCGCCGTTGCTTGCGGTGGCGGCCGCCCACTTGGCCTCGGCGAACTGGCTCTTGAGCTCGTCGGCGCCGTACTTCCTCAGATCCTCGAACCTGTCGGCCTGCTGCTGGGTGACGGACGCGATCCGGCCGACCTCGATGCCCTGGACGTCGGCGAGGCCGCCGCCGCCGGCGAGCCGGGTCTGGAGCGACTTCCAGTAGTCGGCCTCGTCCTCGGTGTCGGTCTGCTTGATCGTGACACCCGGGTTGAGCTTCTCGTACTCCGCATAGAGTCCGGCCTCCTTGTAGCCGAAGGAGCCGAACAGGTCGACGGTGACGGTGACTTTTCCGCCTGCGCCGTCGGACGCCTCGTCCGACGGGCCTCCGCAGGCGGCAAGCAGGGTCCCGGCGAGCACGACCGCACCCAATCGGACGGTTGCCCTCCTAGCGGCTCGGGCGATGGGCATGGAAGCCTCCCTTGGCTTCGGGGTGGAGCGAGAGCCGTGAGAGCGCTCTCAAGCTGCGGATGGAGCGTGCCCGCCCGGCGCGCCCTCCGTCAAGACTCGAAGACATAACGGGTTGGACTCATCCCCAAGTCCCCGCCTGTGTCCCGGCTATTGACACCAGGTTTCAGGAGTCTTACGTTTCCAGCCAATCTGAGAGCGCTCTCGGACATGTCCGACCGTGATGCGTCACCCCCTCCCGTGATGCGTCACCCCCCGTGACGAGTCGCTCCCATTCCCAACCGTTCGGTCTTCCTGCCGCATCGACCGTGACGAGTCGCCCCCTGTCCGTCGTGAAGCCACGAGGTGCCATTCATGCCAGCCCCCCGCAGACGACCGGCCGCCGTGCTGGTCCTGGCCACCGCCCTGGCCGCAGCCGGACTCGTTCCGGCCGCGTCCCCGGCCACCGCCGCCACTGTTCCCGTAGGTTCCGGCAGTTACTCCGACACCCGCCCCGCCGGCACGTCCGGTCCCACCACCAACACCGGTACGCCGGTCACCCCCAAGGTCACCGCAGCCGCGCAGGGCGAGCCCGTGCCCACCAACGACTGGTGGTCCTCCCTCGCCTTCCAGCGCTACGGCGACAACCCGTACTCGACCCCGATGTACGGCCATCCACTCACCTACCAGGCCGTCTCCGGCGGACTGGAGATCGGCTACCCGACGACCCCCGCGATCGTCGGCGACGGCCGCCAGTACGAGTACGCCCACAAGGGCGACCTCACCCTCGGCCTCACCGGGCTCAACTCGCCCGACACCAAGGCCGACGCATGGTCCGACTGGACCGTCACGCCGTACTGGTCCGACGGCGCCCGCACCCTGCGCACCACGATCGGCCACGGCATGCCGTTCGTGTACGCCACGGGCACCGGCGGCGACGCCCAGATCACCACGACCGCCGCCCCCACCGTCTTCGCCGACCAGGGCAACGTCCTCGGCATCACGGTCTCCGGCCACCACTACGCGCTGTTCGCACCGAGCGGCAGCGACTGGAACGTCTCCGGCAAGACGATCAGCGCCGGCCTCGGCGGCAAGGACTACTTCTCGCTCGCCGTGCTCCCCTCTGCCGACGCCCTCGCGACGTACCGGAAGTACGCGTACAGCTTTGTCACCGGCTCCACCGTGGACTGGAGCTACACCGGCGGCACGGTACGGGCCGCCTACACGCTCTCCACCGAGGCCAAGGAGGGCGCCGAACGCGCCACGCTCCAGGCGCTCTACCGCCACCAGTGGCTCAACACGACGGACGCCCTCACCCCGTACACCTATGTCTCACCGCGCGGCACCATGAAGGTCCGCGAGTCGGCCTCCTTCACCACCGAGCAGAAGGCGTCCGCCGTACTGCCGGGGCTCCCGCGGTCCGGCGGCGTCGACACCGCCCGGCTGCGCACCTACCTGAACGAGGTCGCCGACTCCCCCGACCCGTTCTCCGGCGCCGTCGACACCTACTGGACGGGCAAGGCGCTCGGCAGGCTCGCGCAGCTGGTGCCGCTGGCCGACCAGATCGGCGAGGGCGCGATCCGCGACAAGCTCCTCGGACTGATCAAGGGGCGCCTCCAGGAGTGGTTCACCGCCGGCGGCGCCAACGAGTTCTCCTACGACCCGGCCTGGAAGGCCCTCACCGGCTACCCCGCGTCCTACGGCAGCGACACCGAGCTCAACGACCACCACTTCCACTACGGCTACTACGTCTACGCAGCCGCGATCGTCGCCCAGTACGACCAGGCCTGGGCCGCGGACTCCGCCTGGGGCGGCATGGTGAAGACCCTGATCCGCGACACCGCCAACCCGAGCCGCACCGACAGCGCGTTCCCCTTCCTGCGCGGCTTCGACGTCTACGCCGGCCACAGCTGGGCCTCCGGACACCAGGGCTTCGCCGCGGGCAACAACCAGGAGTCGTCGTCGGAGTCGACCAACCTCAGCGCGGCACTCGTGCTGTGGGGCTCGGCCACCGGTGACAACACCCTGCGTGACCTCGGCGCCTATCTGCTCACCACGGAGGCGGAGTCGATCGCCCAGTACTGGTTCGACGCCGACGAGCAGGTCTTCCCCTCCTCCTTCGGACATGACACGGCCGGCATGGTCTGGGGCAGCGGCGCCGCCTACGCCACCTGGTGGACCGCCAATCCCGAGGAGATCCACGGCATCAACGTCCTTCCCGTGACCGGCGGCTCGCTTCACCTGGGCGGTGAGAAGGCGGCGATCCGGCGCAACATCGCCGAGATGGAACGCGAGAACGGCGGTCCGGCCGTCGAATGGCGCGACATCCTCTGGGAGTTCCAGTCCTTCGCCGACCCCCATCTCGCCAAGTCCAAGTGGGACGCGGGCAACGCCTCCTACACACCCGAGCGGGGGGAGTCCAAGGCCCACACGTACCACTGGATCAGCACCCTCGACACACTCGGCGCCCCCGACACCGGCGTCACCGGCTCCATCCCCACCTCCGCCGTCTTCACCAAGGGCACGGTGCGGACCTACACCGCGCACAACCACGGCCCCGCCGCACGCACCGTGACGTTCTCCGACGGCAAGACCCTGACCGTGCCCGCCCGTTCGACGGCCACGGGCACCGGAACCAGCGGCGACCCGGACCCCGATCCGCCGACCGGGAACACCTTTCAGCTGCGCTCCGACGGCACCCTGACCACCGCGACGGGCGGCGTCGCGGGAAGCGACACCATCGCCTCGGCCGACGGCGCCAACCATGACGGCACCCCGTACCAGCCGCTCGTCTACGAGATCCGCGGCGTCAACGGCGCCTACACCCCCGGTGGGTCCACGGCGTTCCGTCTCCAGCTGGACGCGGGCGCCGCCATCGGCCTCGGCCAGCAGGCCAGGATCAGCTACGACCTCACCGGGGACGGCAGCTTCGACCGCGTCGAGACCTACAACTACTTCGCGACCGACCCGGTCGACGGGTGGGAGGAGTACGCCCAGTCACGCGGCCTGAAGTCGGCCACCGGCAGCCTCGAGGACATGACCGGCGGAACCGTCCGGCTGGAGGTGTGGAGCGCCATCGGCAGCGAGGAGTCCGAGCTCCAGACGGGTACGGACAAGTCCGTGCTGGTCATCCCCTACAGCTGAGCGGGCCCCTGTCCGGGCCGGCTGTCCGCCCGGCGCCGTACCGCACGACCTCCCACAGGAAACACGGCGGGCATCGGAGATCAGGCCGATGCCCGCCGTACCAGTGCCGTAGGGGTGATCACCGACGCGGGCACCGGACCGCCGGTCCCGTCCAGCAGCCGCATCAGCAGCTTCACCATCAGCCGGCCCGTGCCCTCGATGTCCTGGTGCACGGTGGTCAGCGCCGGATCCGTCGACCGGACCACCGACGCCAAGTCGTCGAAACCGACCACCGCCACGTCCTCGGGAACGCGCACGCCCCGCTCCCGCAGGGTTCGCAGCGCGCCGGACGCCATCAGGTCGTTGGCGACGAAGACGGCGTCGAGGTCCGGGCGCCGGTCCAGCAGTTCGGCCATCGCCCGGGCGCCGCTCTCCTCGGTGAAGTCGCCCTGGGACATCAGAGCCGGGTCGGCGTCCATCATCACGTCGTGGTAGCCGTCGACGCGGTCCAGCGCGGCCATCAGATCCCTCGGGCCCGCGATGTGCGCGATGTGGCGGCGCCCCAGCGAGACAAGATGCCGTACGGCCTCACGGGCGCCGCCGCGGTTGTCGGAGTCGACATAGGGCACGGCGAGTCTCTGCCCCGCCTCCGACCGGCCGCCGAACACGGTCGGGATCCGGGCGCGCGCGATCAGGGCGGGCAGCTCGTCGTCGTTGTGCAGGGAGAAGGCGAGCGTGCCGTCGACGTGCCCGCCGCCGAGATAGCGTGCGATCCGGTCGTGGTCGCCCGGGCCCTCGACCCACAGCAGGACGAGCTGCGAGTCGTGTGCGGTCAGCTCGCGGCTGATGCCTCGCACCTGCTGCTCGAAGAACGGGTCGGAGAAGATCCGGAACTCCGGCTCCGCGATGATCACGGCGACCGCCCCGCTGCGCCGGGTCACCAGCGTGCGCGCGGCGTGGTTGGGCACATAGCCCAGCTCCTCGACCGCCTGGCGCACCTTGTCGACCAGCGGGGCCCGCACACCCACGCCGCCGTTCACCACCCGGGAGGCCGTGGCGCGGGAGACGCCGGCTCGGGCGGCGACGGCTTCCAGCGTGGGGCGGGACGCCCCCGTGGTCTGCTCGGGCAAGGCGAACACTCCTCGTCTTCATCCGCGGCCTGATCCGCGCCGCTGGTCCGACGCGGACCAGGATAGACGCTGCACCCCCAGCACTGAGAGCGCTCCCATGAATACCAGACGAGGAGGCGCCGCTGATTGCGGGGCCCTTCACAGCCCGCAGTGTGCGCGCCCGGATCTTGCCGCGCGTGCTCTTCCTCACTCCGCACCCCGGCTCTGGACAGACGTGCGAACCGCCCGGTAACTTGTGCTGAGCAAGCGCTTAGACAGAGTGAAGCTCCAGGGACCACCACGAGGAGGCGTCCGTGCGCCGGACCGTATTCAACGAGGACCACGAAGCGTTCCGGGAGACCGTCCGCGCCTTCATCGAGGCCGAGGTCGCGCCCGTCTACGACGAGTGGTACGCGGCGGGGCAGGCCCCCCGCGACTTCTACTACAAGCTCGGCGAGCTGGGGATCTTCGGCATCAACGTCCCCGAGGAGTTCGGCGGCGCGGGTCTGGACACCCACAAGTTCGAGGCGGTGCTGTACGAGGAGACCGCCCGCGCGGGCGTCAACTTCGGCGGCTCCGGCGTGCATGTGCTGCTCGCCCTGCCGTACATCAAGATGCTGGCCTCCGACGAGCAGAAGAAGCGCTATCTGCCGAAGTTCGTCACCGGCGAGGAGATGTGGGCGCTGGCGATGACCGAGCCGGGCACCGGCTCCGACGTCGCGGGCATGAAGACCACCGCCAAGCTGAGCGAGGACGGCTCGCACTACGTCCTCAACGGCGCCAAGACCTTCATCACCGGCGGCGTGCACGCCGACCGCGTCATCGTCTGCGCCCGCACGGCCGCCCCCACGGCCGAGGACCGCCGCTTTGGCATCTCCCTCTTCTCCGTGGACACCAAGTCCGAGGGCTACTCCATCGGCCGCAAGCTGGACAAGCTCGGACTGCGTACCTCCGACACCGCAGAGCTGGCCTTCGTCGACGTCAAGGTCCCCGTCGAGGACCTGCTCGGCGAGGAGAACAAGGGCTTCTACTACCTCGGCCAGAACCTGCCCTCCGAGCGCTGGGGCATCGCCTTCGGCGCGTACGCCCAGGCCAAGGCGGCCATCCGGTTCGCGCAGCAGTACGTGCAGGAGCGCACCGTCTTCGGCAAGCCGGTCGCGTCCTTCCAGAACACCAAGTTCGAGCTGGCCGCCTGCCAGGCGGAGGTGGACGCCGCCGAGGCGGTCGCCGACCGCGCCCTGGAGGCGCTGGACGAGGGTGAGCTGACCCCGGCCGAGGCCGCGTCCGCCAAGCTGTTCTGCACCGAGGTCGCGCACCGCGTGATCGACCGCTGCCTCCAGCTGCACGGCGGCTACGGCTATATGAACGAGTACCCGATCGCCCGTCTGTACGCGGACAACCGCGTCAACCGCATCTACGGCGGCACGAGCGAGGTCATGAAGTCCATCATCGCCAAGTCGATGGGCCTGTAAGCACAGGTGAGCGAAGCACTCGAGAGACTCCTCGACCTGCTCGACCTGGAGCGGGTCGAGGAGAACATCTTCCGGGGCAGATCCCGTTCGGCGATCGTGCCCCGCGTGTTCGGCGGCCAGGTGGCGGCCCAGGCCCTGGTGGCCGCGGGCCGCACCGCCCCCGAGGACCGTACGGCGCACTCCCTCCACTCGTACTTCCTGCGCATGGGCGACCCGGGCGCGCCGATCGTCTACACCGTCGACCGCATCCGCGACGGCCGCTCCTTCACCACCCGCCGGGTCGTCGCCGTCCAGCACGGGCAGCCGATCTTCCATCTCTCCGCGTCCTTCCAGACGTACGAGGAGGGCCTGGAGCACCAGGCCCCGATGCCGTACGCACCGGACCCGGACACGCTGCCCGCGGCCGAGGAGGTGCTGCCGCGCTACGCGGACCGCTTCGTGGACCCGAGCGTCGCGGACCGGATGCTCAAGGCGCGGGCGGCGGTCGATCTGCGCTATGTGGACGAGCCGCCCTACGGCTCGGTTGGGCAGCCGCGCGAACCGCGCTCCCAGGTGTGGTTCCGCGCGAACGGAAAGCTCGCCGACGATCCGCTGCTGCACGTCTGCCTCGCCACGTACGTCTCCGACATGACGCTGCTCGACTCGGTCCTGCTGGCCCACGGTCGCGGCGGCTGGGCGGTCGGCGATGTGGTGGGCGCCTCGCTGGACCACGCGATGTGGTTCCACCGGCCCTTCCGGGCGGACGAGTGGCTGCTGTACGACCAGGAGTCCCCGTCCGCCTCGGGCGGCCGCGGCCTGGGCCAGGCCCGCATCTACACCCAGGACGGCCGGCTGGCGATCTCCGTCATCCAGGAGGGCGTGGTGCGCGTCCCGCGAGGCTGACCGCCTGAGCACCGACGGAGACGGCAGCACGCCGGCCGAGGCGGCAGTCACGCCGGCGGAGACGGCTGAACACCATGCGGAGGCCGGCGCCCGCCCGGAGACCCGCCCCGAGAAAGGCAGACCACCGACATGACCGGCTCCGCGCCCACGCCGTTAGGCCCTGTGCACCCGGCTCTCCGCGTCCTGTGGACGGCGGCCGGGGCGCTGCTCGTCGTCGGCGCGGCGGCGGTGGGCCTGCTGACCCATGGACGCGGCGACGACCTGCCCGGCCTGGTCCGGATCCCCCTCGGGCTGCTCCGGTACGGGACGGTGGCAGGCCTGGTCTACGGAGGGGCCTGGTGCCTGGTGCGCGGCGTCCGCAGGCGTCAGAGCAGGCCCGCCGCGTCCAGCAGATAGTCCGTCATCGGGTCGTACGCCTGCGGGTCGAGGATGTGGTCGTCCAGCGGGACCGTCACCTGGAGGGCCCCCTCCGCCTCGCCGATGAAGAGCGCGGGGTCGTTGCAGTCCGCGTAGCCGACCGCGTCGATGCCGCGCTGCCCCGCGCAGCCCGCCCAGCCGTGGTCGGCGACCACGAGGTCGGGCAGCGGACGGCCCGCGTGCTCCAGCCCGTCGAGGATCGCGGCCATGGGGGCCGGCGAGTGGGTGTGCCACAGGGTCGCGCCGCGCTCCAGCATCGCCACGTCCGCGAACTGGAAGACCATGCCCCCGTCCGCCGTCAGACCGCCCGGGATGCGCACGATCTCGCAGCCCGCATCCCGCAGGGCGGCGGCCGTGCGCCGGTGGACGTCGAGCAGTCCGCCGGGGTGGCCGGTCGCGAACAGCACGCGTTCCCGCCCCGCGGCCGCCTTACGCAGCCGGGCGGCCAGCCGGTCCAGCGCGGCCGCGGTCAGCTCGGGATCGATGGTGTCCTGTCCGGCGCGGTGCCCGGGGTCGTCGTTGACCCCGCACCGCTCGGCCATCACGGCCAGCACGTCCTGCTCGTCGCTCCAGCGGTCGCCGAGTTCCAGACCCAGCCAGTAGTGCCGGTCGCCGTTGGCGAGCTGGCGGTAGTGGGAGAGGTTGTTCTCGCGGGGGGTGGCCACGTCGCCGGCGATCCGGTGCTGGACGAGGTGGCCGACGAGGGCGGCGCGGCTGGGTATCGGCATGACTGCCATTGTGCCGTCACACGGACCGTGCGGAGGGCTCGTCCCGAACGCTGGACGGACCGTCCGGGCCGCTTGGGGAAGGCCTGTTCGGGTGAACCCTCCGCGGGGCCAGTGCTCCGAACGCGCCGTGCGCCAGCCGCCGCAGCAGCGCCTCGGTGGCCGCGCGGCCCGGCTGCCCGCTGCCGTAGGAACCGAGGTGCGGGGTGGAGTTCAGCAGGCCGAACACCGCGTGCACGGCGGCCCTGGCCTGTGCTTCGGGCACCTCGGGGCAGATGTCGCGCACGGCGGCGACCCACAGCTCGACGTACTGCCGCTGGAGCTGGCGCACCTTCCTGCGGTCGGCGTCGCGGAGGCGGTCCAGCTCTCGGTCGTGCAGGGTGATGAGGGGGCGGTCGTCGAGCGCGAAGTCGATATGCCCGTCGATGAGCGAGGCGAGGACCGCCGCCGGATCGCCGTCGGCCTCGGCGACCCGGTGCCGCCCGCCGGTGAGCAGCCGTTCGCTGATGCCCACCAGCAGCTCCGCGAGCATCGCGTCCTTGCCCGCGAAGTGGCGGTAGAGGCCGGGGCCGCTGATGCCGACGGCCGCCCCTATCTCGTCGACGCCGACGCCGTGGAAGCCGCGCTCGGCGAAGAGCCGGGCGGCCTCCCTGAGGATCTGCTCGCGGCGGGTGGGGGCGGCGGTCCTGGTGCTCATGGGAATTCATTCTAGACAGGGCGGTTAGCGGTCGTTAACCTATGGGAAACAGGTTAACGCTCACTAACACAGAGCGCAGGTCGAGCAAGGGAGCTCGAGCGATGCAGCAGGCACCAGTGCTGGCGAGCGCCGCGGATCCGGCGTCTGAGGCCTGGCGGGCCAATGAGGCGGCGCACCGGGAGCTGGCCGAGGAGCTGCGCGGCAGACTGGCCACCGCCCGTCTCGGCGGCGGCGAGAAGGCCCGCGCCCGGCACACCGCGCGCGGCAAGCTGCTGCCGCGCGACAGGGTCGACACCCTGCTGGACCCCGGCTCGCCGTTTCTGGAGCTCGCCCCGCTGGCGGCCTACGGCATGTACGGGGGCCAGGCGCCGGCCGCGGGGGTGATCGCGGGGATCGGGCGGGTCAGCGGCCGGGAGGTCGTAATCGTCGCCAATGACGCCACGGTCAAGGGCGGCACGTACTACCCGATGACGGTGAAGAAGCATCTGCGCGCCCAGGAGGTGGCGCTGGAGAACCGTCTGCCGTGCGTCTATCTGGTGGACTCCGGAGGCGCGTTCCTGCCCATGCAGGACGAGGTCTTCCCGGACCGCGAGCACTTCGGGCGGATCTTCTACAACCAGGCCCGGCTGTCCGGGGCCCGCGTTCCGCAGATCGCCGCGGTGCTCGGATCCTGCACGGCGGGCGGCGCGTATGTCCCGGCGATGAGCGACGAGGCGGTGATCGTGCGCAATCAGGGCACGATCTTCCTCGGCGGCCCGCCGCTGGTGAAGGCCGCGACGGGCGAGGTCGTCACCGCCGAGGAGCTGGGCGGCGGCGAGGTCCACTCCCGTGTCTCCGGCGTCACGGACCATCTCGCGGAGGACGACGCGCACGCCCTGCGGATCGTGCGGAACATCGTGTCGACGCTCCCGGAGCGCGGCCCGCTGCCGTGGTCCGTCGAGCCCGTCGAGGAGCCGAAGGCCGATCCGCACGGGCTGTACGGCGCGGTGCCCGTGGACTCCCGCACCCCGTACGACGTGCGGGAGGCAATCGCCCGGATCGTGGACGGCTCCCGGTTCGCGGAGTTCAAGGCGGAGTTCGGGACGACGCTGGTCACCGGCTTCGCCCGGATCCACGGCCACCCGGTCGGCGTCGTCGCCAACAACGGCATCCTGTTCGCCGAATCCGCCCAGAAGGGCGCACACTTCATCGAGCTGTGCGACCAGCGCGGCATCCCCCTGCTGTTCCTGCAGAACATCTCCGGCTTCATGGTCGGCCGCGACTACGAGGCGGGCGGCATCGCCAAGCACGGCGCGAAGATGGTCACGGCCGTGGCGTGCACACGGGTGCCCAAGCTGACGGTCGTCATCGGCGGTTCGTACGGCGCGGGGAACTACTCGATGTGCGGCCGGGCGTACTCGCCGCGCTTTCTGTGGATGTGGCCCAACGCCAAGATCTCGGTCATGGGCGGCGAACAGGCCGCCTCCGTGCTGGCGACCGTCAAGCGCGACCAGCTCGAGGGCCGCGGCGAGGAGTGGTCCGCCGAGGAGGAGGACGCCTTCAAGGCCCCGATCCGGGAGCAGTACGAGACCCAGGGCAACGCCTACTACGCGACGGCGCGGCTCTGGGACGACGGAGTGATCGACCCCCTGGAGACCCGGCAGGTGCTGGGTCTGGCCCTGACGGCCTGCGCCAACGCCCCCTTGGGCGAGCCGGGCTTCGGCGTCTTCCGGATGTGAGACGGAGCGACCATGACGATGTTCGACACAGTCCTCGTCGCCAACCGGGGCGAGATCGCGGTGCGGGTCATCCGCACCCTGCGAACGCTGGGCGTGCGCTCCGTCGCCGTGTTCAGCGACGCCGACGCAGACGCACGCCATGTCCGGGAGGCGGACACGGCGGTGCGGATCGGGCCCGCGCCCGCGGCGGAGAGCTATCTGCGCATCGACCGGCTGCTGGACGCGGCCGCCCGCACGGGCGCGCAGGCGATCCACCCGGGCTATGGCTTCCTCGCGGAGAACGCGGCCTTCGCGCAGGCGTGCACGGACGCGGGGGTGGTGTTCATCGGCCCGCCCGCGTCGGCGATCTCCCTGATGGGTGACAAGATCCGCGCCAAGGAGACGGTGCGGGCGGCGGGCGTGCCCGTGGTGCCCGGCTCCTCCGGCAGCGGGCTGAGCGACGCCGAACTGGCCGCGGCGGCGCGGGAGATCGGCATGCCCGTGCTGCTGAAGCCCTCGGCGGGCGGCGGCGGCAAGGGCATGCGCCTGCTGCGTATTCCCGGGGGGCAACCCCAGGACCCCCGGCACATCGAGTCCGCCCTGCTGGACGAGATCGCGGCGGCGCGGCGCGAGGCGCGGGCGTCCTTCGGGGATGACACCCTCCTGGTGGAGCGGTGGATCGACCGGCCGCGGCATATCGAGATCCAGGTGCTGGCCGACGGCGTGGGGAACGTGGTCCACCTCGGCGAGCGCGAGTGCTCGCTGCAGCGCCGCCACCAGAAGATCATCGAGGAGGCCCCGTCCGTCCTGCTGGACGAGGAGACCCGTGCGGCGATGGGCGAGGCCGCGGTCTCGGCGGCCCGCTCCTGCGGGTATGCGGGCGCGGGGACGGTGGAGTTCATCGTCCCGGGCGGCGACCCTTCCTCGTACTACTTCATGGAGATGAACACCCGTCTCCAGGTCGAGCACCCGGTCACCGAGCTGATCACGGGCGTGGACCTGGTCGAGCAGCAGCTCCGCATCGCCGCGGGCGAGCCGCTCCCCTTCGCCCAGGAGGACGTCACCTTCACGGGCCACGCGATCGAGGCCCGCCTCTGCGCGGAGGACCCGGCCCGCGGCTTCCTGCCCTCCGGGGGCACGGTCCTCGCCCTCCACGAGCCCCAGGGCTGGGGGTCCCCCCTGCTCGAAGAGGTCGGGGGAGGCATCCGCACCGACTCGGGCCTTGCCCTGTCCACCGAGGTCTCCAGCCTCTACGACCCGATGCTCTCCAAGGTCATCGCCCACGCCCCCGACCGGCCCTCGGCCCTCCGCCGCCTCCGCGCGGCCCTGGCCGCCACGGTCACCCTCGGCGTCCCGACGAACGCCGGCTTCCTCCGCCGCCTTCTGGCCCACCCGTCCGTGGCCTCCGGCGACCTGGACACGGGTCTGGTGGAACGCGAGGTGGACGGCCTGATCCCGGCCGGCGTTCCGGAGGAGGTCTACGCCGCCGCGGCCCTTCTCCACCATGCCGCCACCCCCTCGGCGACGGGCGTCTGGGCAGACCCCTTCTCCGCCGCCACGGGCTGGCGCCTCGGCGGCGACCCCGCCTGGATCCCCCACTGGTTCCGCGTCCCGGGCCACGACCCGGTGCAGATCCGCACCTGCCGCCTCTCCGCGTCGACGACAAAGATCACCCGGGCCTTCGCCGGCGACGGCCCGGGGCATCCGTCCCCCTCGCCCAGCGGAGCAGGGGCGGGCCCCGCCGCAGGGGGGTCCGGGGGCCTGCCCCCGGTTCGCGAGAGGGATGGGGAGCGGCACGGCTCCACCGCCCGGCTGGTGGAGGCCGCCCACGACACCGTGACCCTCGAACTCGACGGCGTCACACACACGTTCACCCATGCCGCCTCTCCCGACGGCCGCTGGCTCGGCAGGGACGGCGACTCCTGGCATGTGCAGGATCACGACCCCGTCGAGGCGGCGCTCTCCGGCGCCGCGCGCGCCGGGGTGGACACGCTCGCCGCGCCGATGCCCGGCACGGTCACCGTCGTGAAGGTGGCCGTGGGCGACGAGGTCGAGGCCGGGCAGAGTCTGCTCGTCGTGGAGGCGATGAAGATGGAGCACGTCATCTCCGCCCCGCACGCCGGCACCGTCACCGAGCTGGACGTGACGCCCGGCACGACCGTCGCCATGGACCAGGTGCTGGCCGTGGTCGCTCCGAGTGAGGAGGACGCCTGATGGCCACGCTGCCCATGACCGTCCCGGCCCCCGGCCTCCCCGCGCGCGTGCGCGTCCACGAGGTCGGGCCGCGCGACGGTCTGCAGAACGAGCAGGCTGTCGTCCCGACCGAGGTCAAGGCGGAGTTCATCCGCCGGCTCGCGGCCGCCGGCCTGACCACCGTCGAGGCGACCAGCTTCGTCCACCCCAAGTGGGTGCCCCAGCTGGCCGACGCCGAGCAGCTCTACCCCCTCGTGTCCGGCCTGGACACACGGCTCCCGGTCCTTGTGCCGAACGAGCGGGGCCTGGACCGGGCCCTCTCCCTCGGCGCCCGCCATGTCGCCGTGTTCGCCAGCGCCACCGAGTCCTTCGCCGAGGCCAACCTCAACCGCACCGTGGACGAGGCGCTCGCCATGTTCACCCCGGTCGTCGCCCGCGCCAGGGACGAGGGCCTGACCGTCCGCGGGTATCTGTCGATGTGCTTCGGCGACCCCTGGGAGGGCCCCGTCCCCCTGGAACAGGTCGTCCGCGTCTGCCGCGCCCTCGCCGACATGGGCTGCGACGAACTGAGCCTGGGCGACACCATCGGCGTGGCCACGCCGGGCCATGTCCAGGCGCTCATCGCCGCGCTGGGCGAAGCCGGGGTCCCGGCGAGCACCCTCGCCGTGCACTTCCACGACACCTACGGCCAGGCGCTCGCCAACACCCTCGCCGCGCTCCAGCAGGGGGTCACCACGGTGGACGCCTCCGCGGGCGGCCTCGGCGGCTGCCCCTACGCCAAGAGCGCCACCGGCAATCTCGCCACCGAAGACCTCGTGTGGATGCTCGACGGCCTCGGCGTCGAGACCGGGGTCGACCTCGGCCTACTCACCGCCACAAGCACCTGGATGGCCGACCGGCTGGGGCGGCCCAGCCCCTCCCGCACCGTCCGCGCCCTCTCCCACAAGGAGTGACCCCGATCATGACGCTTGACCACCGGCTGTCGCCGGAACACGAGGAACTGCGCCGCACCGTCGAGGAGTTCGCGCACGAAGTCGTCGCCCCGAAGATCGGCGACTACTACGAACGCCATGAGTTCCCCTATGAGATCGTCCGCGAGATGGGCCGCATGGGCCTGTTCGGGCTGCCCTTCCCCGAGGAGTACGGAGGCATGGGCGGCGACTATCTCGCGCTGGGCATCGCCCTGGAGGAGCTGGCCCGCGTGGACTCTTCTGTGGCGATCACCCTGGAGGCGGGCGTCTCCCTCGGGGCTATGCCGGTCTACCGCTTCGGCACAAAGGAGCAGAAGCAGCAGTGGCTGCCGCGGCTCTGCTCCGGCGAGATCCTGGGAGCGTTCGGGCTGACCGAGCCGGACTGCGGCTCGGATGCGAGCGGCACCAGGACGACGGCCGTCCGCGACGGCGACGAGTGGGTCGTCAACGGCTCCAAGTCCTTCATCACCAACTCGGGCACGGACATCACCGGGCTGGTCACCGTCACCGCGGTCACCGGCAGGACGGAGGACGGCCGCCCCCTGATCTCCTCGATCATCGTCCCGTCCGGCACCCCGGGCTTCACCGTCGCGGCCCCCTACTCCAAGGTCGGCTGGAACGCATCGGACACCCGCGAGCTGTCCTTCTCCGACGTCCGCGTCCCGGCGTCGAACCTGCTGGGCGAAGAGGGCCGGGGCTATGCCCAGTTCCTGCGCATCCTCGACGAGGGCCGGATCGCCATCGCGGCGCTGGCCACGGGCCTGGCCCAGGGCTGCGTCGACGAGTCGGTCGCCTACGCGAAGGAGCGTCACGCCTTCGGCCGCCCGATCGGCGCGAACCAGTCCATCCAGTTCAAGATCGCCGATATGGAGATGCGCGCCCATATGGCCCGCATCGGCTGGCGCGACGCCGCCTCGCGGCTGGTCCTGGGCGAACCGTTCAAGAAGGAGGCCGCCCTGGCGAAGCTGTACTCCTCCACGGTCGCCGTCGACAACGCGCGCGAGGCCACCCAGATCCACGGCGGCTACGGCTTCATGAACGAGTACCCGGTCGCCCGCATGTGGCGCGATTCGAAGATCCTGGAGATCGGCGAGGGCACCAGCGAGGTCCAGCGCATGCTGATCGCCCGCGAGCTGGACCTCCCTGCGGCCTAGACTCCGGGCCCGGACACCGTGGTGCGTGCGTCCGCCCCCTCAGGGGGCGGACCGCCTGGGCCCGTGATGACGGCGGGATGAGGTTAGGCTAACCTGCCCCCCACGCATCATCAGTCACAGTCGACACCAGCGCGCACGAAAGCAGACCCCGTCATGTCCAACGCCCGCGTTTCCTCTCTCTCCCGCCGCAGACTGCTCACCGCGGGCAGCGCCCTCGGGCTCGGGGCCGCGCTCGCCGCCTGCACTTCGGGGGACGGCAAGGGCAGCGCGGACGGCGACTCCAAGCCCTGGAAGTTCCGCGACGACCGGGGCGAGACGGCCGAGACCAAGGGCGTGCCGAAGAACATCGTCGCCTTCACCGGCGCCGCCGCCGCACTCCACGACTACGGCGTCGAGGTCAAGGGCGTGTTCGGGCCGACGAAGACCGCCGACGGCAGGCCCGACGTCCAGGCCGGGGACCTCGACGTCAAGAAGGTCGAGATCATCGGCAATGTCTGGGGCGAGTTCAGCGTCGAGAAGTACGCGGCGCTCCAGCCCGACCTCCTGGTCACCGCCATGTGGGAGAAGGACGCCCTGTGGTACGTGCCGGACCAGTCCAAGGACAAGATCCTCAAGCTGGCTCCGAGCGTCGCGCTGTGGGCGTCCCAGACCACCATCCCCAAGGCTCTCCAGCGCCATGCGGAGCTGGCCGAGGCACTGGGCGCCGATCTCAAGGCCAAGAAGGTCACCGACGCCAGGACACGCTTCGAGAAGGCCGCCGAGCGGCTGCGCCAGGCGGCCAGGGCCAAGCCGGAGCTCCGAGTGCTGATCGGCTCGGCGAGCCAGGAGATCTTCTATGTCTCCCTCGCGAAGATGTCCGCGGACACGCTCTACTTCCAGGAGCTGGGTGTGAGGTTCGTCGAGCCCAAGGTCAACGCCCAGGGCTTCTTCGAGGAGCTGAGCTGGGAGAACGTCGGCAAGTACGAGGCGGACGTCATCATCATGGACAACCGTTCCGGCACCCTCCAGCCGGCGGACCTGAAGTCCAAGCCGACCTGGGGTCAGCTTCCCGCCGTCAAGGCCGGCCAGGTCTACCCCCGAGTGACGGAGCCGATCTTCTCGTATGACAAGTGCGCGGTGATCCTGGAGGACCTCGCGGCCGCCATCGAGAAGGCCGGGAAGGTCGCCTGACGCGCCGCCCGCCGTCTCCGGCCGACACGGACCGGAGACGGCAGGCTCCCCGGCACAGGACCGGAGACGGCAGGCTCCCCGGCACAGGACCGGAGACGGCAGGCTCCCCGGCACAGGACCGGAGACGGCAGGCTCCCCGGGGCAGTGGCCCCGGGGGCGCCCGCCTCCGTTATGGCGACGACTGCGACTGCGGCCAGTCCACCTGCGGCGAGCGGTAGAAGTCGATCCCCATCGCCTCCAGCCGCGGTCCCTGCGCCGCCAGCCGCTCCCGGTACGCCTCCCAGTCGTGCGCGGACGCGGGCGACCAGCCGAGTTCGGCGATTCCCGGCAGCCGCGGGAAGGCCATGAACCCGATGTGGTCGTCGGTCGAGATGGTCTCCGACCACAGCGGGGCCTCGACTCCGGCGATCGCGGACGGCGGCGCACCCGGCAGCAGCGTCTCCGGATCCCAGTCGTAGGACCGCCGCACCTCCACATAACCGGCCCAGTCCAGGCCCAGCGGCGTGTCCTTGTTGTACTTCATGTCGAGGTAGGAGCGGTCGGCCGGCGAGAGGATCAGCCGGGCGCCGTTCCGCGCGGCCGCCGCCACCCGCTCCTTCTCCGCGGCGCTGGTCTTGTCCCTGCCCCACCACTGCACGACCGCGCCCTCCACGGGCACGGCGGTGGTCAGCTGATGCCAGCCGACGACCGTCTTGCCGTATGTCGCGACGGTCTTCTGCGCCCGCTCCATGAAGGCCACATAGTCCTGATGGCTGGTGGAGTGGGCCTCGTCGCCGCCGATGTGGAGGTATCGACCGGGGGTGAGGGCAGCCACCTCGCGGATCACATCGTCGATGAAGTCGTACGTCACCTCCTTGGGCACGCACAGCGAGCTGAAGCCGACGTCGGTTCCGGTGTAGAGCGGCGGGGCGACGCCGTCGCAGTTCAACTCGGCGTACGAGGCGAGGGCCGCGTTGGTGTGGCCCGGCATGTCGATCTCCGGGATCACCTCCATATGGCGGGCGGCCGCATGGCGCAGGATCTCCCGGTACTGGTCCTTGGTGTAGTAGCCTCCCGGTCCGCCGCCGACCTGTGTGGAGCCGCCGTAGCTCGCCAGCCGGGGCCAGGAGTCGATCACGATGCGCCAGCCCTGGTCGTCGGACAGGTGCAGATGCAGTTTGTTGACCTTGTACAGGGCGAGCTGGTCGATATAGCGCTTGACCTGCCCGACGGTGAAGAAGTGCCGGGAGACGTCGAGCATCGCGCCGCGGTGGGCATAGCGCGGGGTGTCGGTGATCACACCGCCCGCGATGAGCCAGGGGCCGGGCTGCCGGGTGTCCTTCTCGATCGCGGCGGGCAGCAGCTGACGGAGCGTCTGCACCGCGCGGAAGAGCCCTGCGGGCTTGTGCGCGGTGAGCGTGACGGATCTGCGCGAGGAATCCAGGCGGTAGCCCTCGTCGCCCAGCGAGCTCGCGCCGTCGTCGAGCCGCAGCCGGATGGCGTCGGCCGTTCCGCCCCCATCGGTGACCGGCAGGGAGTAGCCGGTCGCGGGCCGCAGCAGCCCGGCGAGGTAGTCGCCGACGGCCCGGCCTTCCCGGGAGCCCTTGTCGACGCGGATGCGGGTTTGAGCGGACAGTGCGTACGGGGGCCCCTTGGGCTGCACGGAGGCCGGTACGGGGATGATCTGGCCGAGCGGCCGCGCGGCGGGGGCGGACTCTCCCACGGCGGCCCCCGCACCGGTGATGCCGCCGGCCGCCACGAGCAGCAGCGCGCCGAGCAGACGGGGAAGTCGGGGAAGTCCGGGGAGGAGTGATCCGGGCTGACTCACAGGCGGGTCCCTTCGACGGGCGTCACATCCGTGTGCAGAGCAACCGAACGCTTGGCATGCGTACCGCGCGCCCCAACGGGGGTCAAGGTGTAGACCACTTGCTCGTTCGGCGGATGGAAGAATCCTTCCCATGGCGGAAATCATCCAGAAGGACGGGACTTGGGCGTTCGACGGCGAGACGGTGCGCATCGTGCCCGGCAGCGACCGGGGCGTGAGCCTGCTGCGCAGGGCGCTTGGCGAGGTCGCCGTTCCGCTGCACGCCCTGGCCGGCATCTCGTTCGAGCCCGGGAAGCGGTCGGGCAGGCTGCGGCTGCGACTGCGGAACGGCGCGGACCCGCTGCTCCAGATAACCCAGGGCAAGCTGGATGACGCCCTTGACCCCTACCGCCTCGTCGTGGAGGGCGACCGCAGCGGCGTCGCGGAGTACTTCGTGGACGAGGTCCGCAACGCGCTGCTGCTCGACCAGGTGGACGACGGGCCGACCGGGCGCTATCTGCTGCCCGGCCCCGCACTGCCGATCGCGGCGAGCGCGGGCGACGGCACGGTCGCCTTCGACGGCGACCGGATACGGCTGTCGTGGAACTGGAAGACCGAGGAGTCCAAGTCCTCGGGCGGTGAGCGGAGTCTGGAGCTGGCCGACGTGGAGGCGGTCGAGTGGCTGCCCGCGGCCGGGCTGGAGAACGGCTTTCTGCGTTTTGTGTCGGCCAGGAGCGCGAACCGGACCCCGCCCAAGTACGACCCGCACGCAATCGATCTGTGGGGCTTCCGCAAGGACCCGCTGATGGCCCTGGTGGCGGCGGCCGTGGCGGCCCGTCTGCCGCATCCGTACGCCACCGCAGCCCCCGCCGCGCCCCCCGCCTCCGCCTCCGCCTCCCCGCTGGACGCCGCCTTTCCGACGGCGGTCGCCCCTCCCGCCACCGGGAGCGAGGCGGCCCCCCAGAGCAGCGACGATCATGACGCCCTGCTGAGGCGACTGCGCGAACTGGGCGAGCTGCATCAGGCCGGGATACTGACGGACGAGGAGTTCAGCCTCGCCAAAAAGGCCGTTCTCCGACGTATGTAACCTTGATCACGCAGGATTCTGCCCGGAATCGGGCAGGAATCTTGCGCACGCACGGGCGCTGCCCTCAGTATCTACGAGTGCTCGAACGCCGCCCCCCGTCCCATGAGGACCTCATCGACCACCTGGTGCGCAGCACCGCGCTGACGCGCGGCGAGGCCGCCCGGGTGGTGCTCGACGTGCTGGCGTACTTCGACGAGACGACCGAGGAGTTCGTCCGCCGCCGCCACCGCGAGCTCAAGGCAGGCGGCGCGGTCAACGCGGACATCTTCGAACGGATCGCCGCCGAGCTGCCACACCGTGCGGTGGCGCCGCCGGAGCTCTCGCTCCGCCAGCTGCGCCGCATCGTCTACGGCTGAGCGGCCTTCCCGGCGGACGGCCGGGCACACACCTGAACACTTCTCGGAGGGGCAGAAACTCTATGTGCGGAATTGTCGGTTACATCGGCAGGCGTGACGTTGCTCCGCTGCTGCTCGAAGGTCTGCAGCGACTGGAGTACCGGGGCTATGACTCCGCGGGTCTGGTGATCACCGGGCCCAAGGCCGCCGGCCTGAAGATGGTCAAGGCCAAGGGCCGGGTCCGGGACCTGGAAGCCCGCGTCCCCAAGCGCTTCGCCGGCACGACCGGCATCGCCCACACCCGCTGGGCCACGCACGGCGCCCCCAGCGACGAGAACGCCCACCCCCACCTCGACCCCGAGAACAGGGTCGCCGTGGTCCACAACGGCATCATCGACAACGCCGCCGAGCTGCGCGCCAAGCTCGGGGCCGACGGCGTCGTCTTCGCCTCCGAGACCGACACCGAGGTGCTCACCCATCTGATCGCCCGTTCCGAGGCGGACACGCTGGAGGAGAAGGTCCGCCAGACGCTGAAGCTGATCGAGGGCACGTACGGCATCGCCGTCATGCACGCCGACTTCGCCGACCGCATCGTGGTGGCCCGCAACGGCTCCCCGGTGGTGCTCGGCATCGGCGAGAAGGAGATGTTCGTCGCCTCGGACGTCGCCGCGCTGGTCACCCACACCCGGCAGGTCGTCACCCTCGACGACGGCGAGATGGCCACCCTCAAGGCCGATGACTTCCGCACGTACACCACCGAGGGCTCGCGTACGACGGCCACGCCGACCACCGTGGAGTGGGAGGCCGAGTCGTACGACATGGGCGGCCACGACACGTACATGCACAAGGAGATCTGCGAGCAGCCCGACGCCGTGGACCGGGTGCTGCGGGGCCGTATCGACGACCGGTTCTCCACCGTCCACCTGGGCGGGCTGAACCTGGACGCGCGCGAGGCCCGCTCCATCCGCCGGGTGAAGATCCTCGGCTGCGGCACCTCCTACCACGCCGGGCTCATCGGCGCGGGGCTGATCGAGTCCCTGGCCCGCATCCCGGCCGACGCCGAGCCCGCCTCCGAGTTCCGCTACCGCAACCCCGTCGTGGACCCGGACACCCTCTACGTCGCGGTCTCCCAGTCGGGAGAGACGTATGACGTGCTGGCCGCCGTCCAGGAGCTCAAGCGCAAGGGCGCACGGGTGCTGGGCGTGGTGAACGTCGTCGGCTCGGCGATCGCCCGCGAGGCCGACGGCGGCACCTATGTGCACGCCGGGCCCGAGGTCTGCGTGGTGTCCACCAAGTGCTTCACCAACACGGTCGTCGCCTTCGCGCTGCTCGCCCTGCACCTGGGCCGCATCCGCGATCTGTCGGTCTCCGACGGCAAGCGGATCATCGAGGGCCTGCGCCGGCTGCCTGCCCAGATCTCCGAGATCCTCACCATGGAGGACGAGATCAAGAAGCTGGCCAAGGAGTACGCGGACGCCAAGTCGATGATGTTCATCGGCCGGGTGCGCGGCTACCCGGTGGCGCTGGAGGCCTCCCTGAAGCTGAAGGAGATCTCCTACATCCACGCCGAGGCCTACCCGGCCTCCGAGCTGAAGCACGGCCCGCTGGCGCTGATCGAGCCGGCGCTGCCGACGGTCGCGATCGTGCCGGACGACGACCTGCTGGAGAAGAACCGCGCCGCCCTGGAGGAGATCAAGGCCCGCAGCGGCCGGATCCTGGCGGTGGCGCACCAGGAGCAGGAGAAGGCCGACCACACGATCGTGGTGCCGAAGAACGAGGACGAGCTGGACGCGATCCTGATGGGCATCCCGCTGCAACTCCTCGCGTACCACACGGCGCTGGAGCTGGGCCGGGACATCGACAAGCCGCGGAACCTGGCGAAGTCGGTCACCGTCGAGTGACGACCGCCTGCGCGGTCCGTGTATGAGGCGGTCCCCCAGTGCGCTGCCACCAGGCGCACAGGGGGACCGCTCGTGTTCGCCGGCGTAGCCCTCAGCGCCGGCGGACAGCTGCTCAGCCAGTGGCCGTCACTCCCCGGCCGGCAGCTCGCCCTGAGAAGGCAGGCCACTTGGCAAGGGCCGCCGTCGCGCCGTACCAGGCCGCGAGACCAGCCACCGCGCCGACCCAGCCGCCCGCCTTCGCCAGCCCCTCACTCCCGGCGAACGATGCCACGCCGATGAGCAGCAACGACAGGAACAGCAGCCCGTAGACACCCTGGCCGAACAGACCGCTCCCCGCGGACGCGGCCGTCAGGGTCAGCGCCAGCAGCGCGAACAGCAGCAGGAACAGGCCGGCCGCCTCCGCCGAGACCTCGGCGCCCGCGGAGGCGCCCCAGGTGAACCAGAAGGCGCCGAGCCCGGCGAAGGCCGTGCCCGCGCCGCCGTGGCCTGCACGGAACTCCAGCAGTCCGACGACGAACAGGGCGACACCGCCGATCCAGGTCGCGAGGACGGCCGCGTCCCCCGGGGCCACGTTGTCGATGACGCCGGTGTGACCGACCCCGAACGCCAGCAGGGTCAGACCCAGCGCGAGGTGGCCGAGAGTCGAAGTAGTAGCTCTTCCCGCAGAGACGTCGCTGTCCACGGCGGGCTCCTTCCCGTTCTGTGCAGTGGTGCTGCAACCCAGCGACCCTTATGTACCCTTCACAACCTCACAATCCACCTGTACGCGCCGGTAGATTTATCTGCGCCGGGAGGAAGTTGACGCCGCCTCACCAGGGTGGACGCGACCGAGACGGCACGGCGACACCCAGCCGCACGGGGAGGGAAGCGGGGGTGGTGCACGCCGGGCGGCGGCGGGCGCACGGGGGCGCACGCGGTGGGCGTCGAGCAGCGAGCAGACATGTCAGGGAATCAGCGACCGCGGTCACGGGCCACGAGGTCACGACCAGAACCAGACCAGAACCAGACCAGGCCAGGCCAGGCCAGGGTCAGGGAATCACGATCACGGGGCGCTGGGCTCGGCGCGCCAGACGGCCGGCGACGGAGCCGAAGATTCGGCCCACGATGCCATGCGTGGAGCCGACGACGATCGCGTCGGCGGAGTACTCGCGGCCGACCTCTTCCAGTTCATGGCAGATGTCGCCGCCGCGCTCGACGAGGATCCACGGCACTTCGGACAGATAGTCGGCGCAGGCCAGTTCAAGCCCGAGCACCTCGGTGCGATGGTCGGGGACGTCCACGAAGACCGGCGGCTCACAGCCCGCCCAGACGGTCGTCGGCAGCCGGTTGGCGACATGGACGATGATCAGGCCGGAGCCGGAACGTATCGCCATGCCGATGGCGTAGGCGAGCGCGCGCTCGCTGGAGGTCGATCCGTCGAAGCCGACGACGACGCCGTGCCGGAACGCGGGGTCGCAGGACGGGCGCACCTCTTCCGCCGCCTGCAGGTCCGACATCGGATCGGCGACCTGCTTGCGGTCCGCGGGTTCGGAGTATTCGTGACCGGCCATCGGTGTCTCGACGAAGAGGGTCCTCTATAGATCTACGGAAGCGGAGCTGTGTCCGGGAATCACCTTCCCAACCCC
Organism: Streptomyces sp. MUM 178J; assembly: GCF_022414575.1. Classification (GTDB taxonomy): domain Bacteria; phylum Actinomycetota; class Actinomycetes; order Streptomycetales; family Streptomycetaceae; genus Streptomyces; species Streptomyces chengmaiensis. The sequence goes on from NZ_JADWYQ010000006.1 coordinate 68,843, forward strand.
ATACCGCCAAGGGTACGGGGACACTCCTCTCCTGCCCAGAGCCTGCAGGCTCATGCACGCCGTTCCCGGCGTTCCAGGGAGCATGCCCGAGCCGGCCCTGTATGGCAATGCCACGGCCGCCGCACGGGCCCACAGTCCGCGCCGCCCCGTGGCTCCGGGCCGGCCGGGATCCACGGGCGGCCGCCGCCGCGGCGGTCGGCGCCGCCTCACCACCGTCGGCGACGCACGACGCCTCCGCGACCGTCAGCGCCCGCGGCGGTCAGTGACCGGGAGGCTCCGCTCTTCGTTGGGCACTGCGCCACCCCGTCGCCCCCTGGGAGCATCCGTGTCTGCTGCACCGTCCGCCCCACGCTCGCGGCGGGCCAGGCGCCGCGCACCCTCCTTCGCCGCCCCCGGAGCCGCCCGGCACACTCTGCGCAGCCTCCGGGCGCCGGGCACACCGAACACACCCGGGGCCGCCTCCGGAGCCGACGACCCCGCCGGCGATGTGGTGCGCTGGGCCGCCTTCAGCTGTCTGCTCGTACCGCTCGTGCTGGTCGCGTACGGAAGCTCGGTCGGCGGAGCGGCCGCGACCGCACTGGGACTCGCGGCCATCACGACGGCCTGCCGCGCGCTGCTGCGCCACTCGGAGCGGACAGCCGCGCGTACGGCCTCTCGGGCGGCACGGCCGCCCGTCGCGGGAACGCCCGGGGCGCCGACCCCCCGGGCGCACCGCGGCGGACGACGCCATGGTGCAACGCACCTCCGACGACCCCTGCCACACCCCCCGAAAGGCTGACGGGTTCGCACACACGCACCCGTATGTTTTCAGCCAACTTCCCGCCCCTGGCGGTTCCCTGGAGAAATGGCCTGCCAACCCCCTTGCCACCTGGGAAGAAAGGACCATTCGCGGCTCTGGCACCCTACGGGGACGGGCCATGCATGAGACGCGCACTTCCCTGTGGGCCCCGCGAGTGGAACGCTTCGTGATCGAATGCTTCGCGCCAAGTTGCCATGTCGACATACCGGCGCATGCCGAACTTGTCACACCGGCACGACGGGACACAGTAGATTCGATCATGAGATCGCCGGCTGGGACTCGTGCAAAAACGAGGGGAAAAGTGCAGGAGCGAAAGGCCCGAAAAGAACGGGGAGACGCGAACACCGAGGGGGGCTTAGCGTCATGAGTCAGGACTCCGCCGCACCGGAGGCGGCACGGAAGCTCTCCGGGCGCCGACGCCGGGAGGTCGTCGCGGTGCTGCTGTTCAGCGGCGGCCCTATATTCGAAAGTTCCATTCCACTCTCGGTGTTCGGGATTGACCGCCAGGACGCCGGAGTGCCTCGCTACCGCCTGCTCGTCTGCGGTGGCGAAGACGGCCCGCTGCGGACCACCGGCGGGCTCGAACTGTCCGCGCCCTACGGACTGGAGGCGATCGGCAGGGCCGGCACCGTGGTGGTGCCCGCCTGGCGTTCGATCACCTCCCCGCCGCCGCTCGAGGCGCTGGAGGCACTGCGCCGGGCGCATGAGGAGGGCGCGCGGATCGTGGGGCTGTGCACCGGAGCGTTCGTGCTGGCCGCGGCAGGGCTGCTGGACGGCCGTCCGGCGACCACACACTGGATGTACGCGCCGACGCTGGCCAAGCGCTATCCGTCGGTCCATGTCGACCCGCGGGAGCTGTTCGTCGACGACGGCGATGTGCTCACCTCCGCGGGCACGGCGGCCGGAATCGATCTGTGCCTCCACATCGTGCGGACCGACCACGGCACGGAGGCCGCCGGGGCGCTCGCCCGCAGGCTGGTCGTGCCGCCGCGGCGCAGTGGCGGGCAGGAGCGCTACCTGGACAGGTCTTTACCCGAGGAGATCGGCTCGGACCCGCTCGCCGAAGTGGTGTCCTGGGCCCTGGAGCACCTTCACGAGCAGTTCGACGTGGAGACGCTGGCAGCACGTGCGTATATGAGTCGGCGCACCTTCGACCGGAGGTTCCGCTCCCTCACCGGCAGCGCGCCGCTGCAGTGGCTGATCACCCAGCGGGTGCTGCAGGCACAGCGGCTGCTCGAGACCTCCGACTACTCGGTCGACGAGGTCGCGGGACGCTGCGGCTTCCGGTCCCCGGTGGCGCTGCGCGGCCATTTCCGCCGGCAGCTCGGCTCGTCCCCGGCGGCGTACCGGGCCGCCTACCGGGCGCGACGCCCCCAGAGCGGAGAGTCAGGAAACCCTCCGGCAGTGGACGCGGTAGTGCCGGCCCAGGCGAGACGGGCCGGAGCGGTGGCAGGGCCCCTCGGCTCCGGCGCCACCGCGGCCATACCGCCTGAGCTGGGGAAACCGCCGTCCGACAGTTATATGTCAGGTCCCGGCCGTCCGAGCCTGCCCGGCCAGCGGAGTGCGCCATAAGGTAGGACGCATGAACGATCGCATGGTGTGGATCGACTGCGAGATGACCGGGCTCTCGCTGGCCGACGACGCACTCATCGAGGTGGCCGCACTGGTCACCGACTCAGAACTGAACGTGCTCGGTGAAGGGGTGGACATCGTCGTCCGCCCGCCGGACGCGGCGCTCGAGACGATGCCCGAGGTGGTGCGCGAGATGCACACCGCCTCGGGCCTCCTCTCCGAGCTCCCGAACGGCACCACGCTCGCCGACGCCGAGGCCCAGGTCCTCGCTTACGTACGCGAGCATGTCAAGGAGCCCGGCAAGGCCCCGCTCTGCGGAAACTCCGTCGGCACCGACCGGGGCTTCCTGGCGCGCGACATGCCCACGCTGGAAAAGTATCTCCACTACCGGATCGTCGATGTCTCCTCGGTCAAGGAGCTGGCACGCCGCTGGTACCCGAGGGCGTACTTCAACAGTCCGGAGAAGAACGGCAACCACCGCGCCCTCGCGGACATCCGCGAGTCCATCGCGGAGCTGCGCTACTACCGGGAGGCGATCTTCGTTCCCCAGCCGGGCCCCGACTCGGACACCGCGAAATCCATCGCGGCCAAACACGTCCTCCCCGCCGCCCCGACCCCCTGACCCGGGTTCCCGCTCCCCGGACCACCCGATCCGAAACCCGGGCGCGAGCACCCTCCCGGACCCTGTACACTTTTTCTCGGCCGGTCGGGAGAAGGACCGGTCGCGGTGGGTATAGCTCAGCTGGTAGAGCACCTGGTTGTGGTCCAGGATGTCGCGGGTTCGAGTCCCGTTACTCACCCTGATCGATCAGCCGCTGACCTGCGGAAACAGGTCAGCGGCTGATCTTTTTCGTTCCTGGCCAAACCGTGGCCAAACCCGCCGAACGCGCGGACGGCCCCCGCCATGGCCACCGTCAGGAAGCGCGAGCGCAAGGACGGTCCGCGACCCACCAAGTCCGTTGACTCCAGGGCGGACGAGGGAGACGCAGGAGTCCGACAAGTTCGGCGACGAGGACAGCGTTCAGTTCAGCGCAGGCGGATGCATCACCATCATGCTCGCCGCGGGAGCGGTCGGCGGACCATCAGCAGCCTCCCCAGAAGCCGACGTACTCACGGCGTGGACTACAGGCTGCGCCGCCCTGTGGTGGGCCACCCAACGCGGCGGTCCGATTCTTCCGCCACTCCCCCACCGAAAGAGACCTTCACTCGACGCCGAAGCCGCGGGTCAGGACTACACCATCGTGCAGGACCTCGCCCCCCCATGCCGCCACCATGCCCTGAAACAGAGACCACGAGAGCCCTGCCACCCAGCGGGGCTCTCGCCGTTCCCGGGCCGAACATGGCGTCACAGAACGATCACACGCACCACACAGCCCGTAACCACACTGAGAACCTGAGCCAATGCGAATCCATCACGCAGCCGCCGCAGTCACTTCTGCCGCCATGCTCGCCGCACTGACCGGCTGCTTCGGCCCCAGCGAGGTCACCACCGAGCCCAACAAGCCCGCCGTCAAAGCAGCCGACGAGGCCAAGGCACCCGCCGAGAAGAAAGCCGCCAAAGTCGCCGCCGTAGGCGACACCATCACCCTCACCGGCCACGACGAAGGCCTCAAGGTCGACGCCACCCTCAAGCAGTGGCTCGACCCCGCCAAGAGCGCCGACGAGTACATTCAGCCGCAGGACGGAAAGCGCTGGGTCGCCGCCCAGTTCGAGCTCGCCAACACCGGAACCGCGGTGTACGACGACAGCCCCAGCAACGGCACTCAGGTCGCCGACGCAGACGGCCAGCGGTTCCACTCCGGATACGGCGAGATCAGCGCCGGGCCGCTGATGACGTCGGCCGCGAAGGTGCCGCCCGGCGACAAGGTGCTCGGCTGGATCGTGTACGAGGTCCCGAAGGACTCGAAGATCACAAAGGTGCAGTTCGGCCTCAACTCCGGCTTCGCCGACCAGACCGGACAGTGGGCCGTGAAGTAGCCCTGCTCGCAGCACCCGATCCGGCCCGGCCGGCCCCCTCGTTGCGGCCGGGCCTTGCCATGCCCGGGAGATCCTCCCTAAGGGCGGACAGGACGCCCGCGTCACCCAGGCCGACTACGACGCCGTACGCCATCTCCACGCGGCTGCAACTGGAGTGATCGGTGTCAGGCACCGGCTGCCCTGGGCCAGTTCGGGATGCGATAGGGGCGTGATACTGGTGTGATCGCCTAAACAACAGTCGCCGGTTCCCCGAGGAACCCAGCGAGCCGGTGACCGACTACGGTCCGCCAGCGGCGTATCGGCTCAAGATCCCGCCGGTCTCGTTGCGGAGCTGGGTGGTGGTCTTGCCGTAGTAGCCGCGAGCGTCCGCGGCGACGGGTGCAGGATTCGGCACGGGGCGGGAGAACAGCTGCGAACGGCGGGTGTTAGCTTCCTTCCCGTGGTGACGCACCAGGACGAGACCAGGGCGGCCTACGACGGGGTCGTCGAACTGTATGCGTCGATGTTCGCTGATCGACTGGAGACGCAGCCGTTCTCGCGGAACATGATCGGCATCTTTGCCGAGCTGGTGCGCGGGACGGGGAACCTGCGGGCAGCCGATGTCGGCTGCGGACCCGGACATTTGACGGCCATGCTGCATGACCTGGGGCTGGACGCCTTCGGACTCGACCTCTCCCCAGCCATGGTCGACCACGCCCGGCGGGCCCATCCGGTGCTGCAGTTCGACGAGGCGCGGATGGAGGCCCTGCCAGTCGAGGACGGCGCGCTCGGCGGCGTGCTCGCCCACTACTCGATGATCCACACCCCTCCCGGGGAACTGCCCGCGCTGCTCGCCGAGCAGGCGCGTGTCCTGGGCCCAGGGGGCCTGCTCCTGGCCTCGTTCTTCGCGACCGACGGGCCCGAGCCGGTCCGCTTTGACCACAAGGTGACGCCCGCCTATAGCTGGCCGGCGGACCGGTTCGCCGAGCTGCTGACCCGGGCCGGGCTCGTCACGTTCGCCCGGCTGCTCCACGACCCGGCCTCTGAGCGGGGCTTCCTCGACGCCCACTTGCTGGCCCGCGTCCGCTAGAGCATGGCCTTCTACTGGTGTCCTCGCGTACTCAAGTGTCGCCAGGTGCCCGACGAGGACATGGCGCGGGACGGTGCAGACCCGGCCGCTCCACGCCTATCTGTGCTGGCGCAACGCCAAGCCCGCCACCCCGACGTCCTCGCCGCACAACGCAAGGAACGCTCTCGCATTCGCACGAGAAGGGCATCCGCTGGGGCGGCAGACCAGCTCTCACGGCGTGATCAAGAACCCTCAAGCCTTTCTGGCTGGAGGCAGCGGGCCCACTGTGCAGCCAGGCGGTACCGACTCCCGAACCGGTGCCGCTCTCCGCAGTGACACCGTGGGGTTTCGCAGCAGCGGCCAGCCTAGGCAACCGGCCCGCATCAGGGATGCAACTCCTCTCGAAACCCGCCTCGGAGTCGACATGCTCCGCGGCCACCACCCGAGGCGGAACCACACACTCTGCCGTGATCACGAATCCCCCTTCACCGTGAGGCACACCTGAAGGTCATGATCAGGTCAAGATACGGGGCGGAATCGGCCCCACCAGACATCACAAGGCTCACACGCCTCATACGCCATGGTCTTGTGGATGGATGCGCGGACCAGTGTCCGCCGCGCTGACCAGATGCAGTTCCGTTACCACGTAGAGGGGGAACATCGTGATCGGAAGACTGGCTCGCTCCCATCCTAGCCGTGTGGCCGTCGGTGTCGCCGCCGCAGGTCTGCTGGCTGCTGGATACCCATCCTCCGCCGCAGGACAGGAAACCGACAGGATCTCTACCGCCACGACTGCCAGCCTGCCGGTCGAGACTTCAAAGGAACCAGCCGATTCCTTAAACGCCGTCGCGGGTGTGCCTATCTCTGCCACAGCGACCACGGAAACGCGCAAGATAGCCGCGGACTCTCCCCAGGCGGTGAAGGCCACGTCCAACCTGTGTGGGTCTGGATTCAACCTCCAGCATGCCGAGCGGCTTCCGGACGAACGCCGGTTTGGAACCCTGTACACGTATCAGCGGAACTACAGTCCCTTTGAGAGCTGCGCAGTGTTCGACAACAACCTGGGGACGCGCAAGTACATGAAGCTGAAGCTTTGCCCCAGCAGCCTCCTCAAGCCTTGCAACGTAGATGAGGGCAACTTTACCCAGTACGCCGGTCCGGTGCGCCTAAAGGACGGCTGGTGCTCTCGCGTTACGGCGATCATGAAGGACTACAAGTCCTCCGGCGCGGCTCTGATCGACCGCCAGTTCACCATTCGCTGCAACTGAAAGGCGTGAGGGCATGCCGTCTTCCACGATCGACCGCGCAGCCGCCGTGCTTGTCTCGGCTGTGGCGCTTGGTGCTCTGACCACCGGTTGCGGGGCGCCTCCAAGCGATCCAGTGGCCAGTTCCGTGCAGGAGCCTGCAGCGCTCGCCGGGACCACACCCTCTGCCCCGTCGCCGTCTCCGTCGCCGGATGTGGAGCAGGACGAGGTGAGTAGGGAGCGGGCAGAACGCGAAGCGGTGCCGGGCGCCGTTCCCGTCACGCCGGGCGTGGCGCAGGACAGTGAGGACCCCGGCGACCCTGTCGCGAAGCAAGGAGACGTGGCCGTGTTCGCTCCGGTGCGGAGCGGCAACGAGGTCACAGTTCCGGTGAACATCACGAATACAAGCGGAAAGCGGACGGTGTACCGCGTTGAGGTACGGGCGACCGGTCCAGGCGGCTTCGACGTCACGCAGTCCATGGAGACCGGAACGGTAGGCGTCTATCCGGGCGCGTCATGGCCGACTGAGCTGACGTTCACCGATCCCGGCAAGCCGGTTCCTGACAATCCTCGCATCACCATTGTCAGGGCCAGTACCGAAGTCATCGACTGACCGCCATTCAGGGCCAGAGCACGCACTGTTGTGCGCGCTCTGGCCCTGGCCGTCTTGGAAGACCATACGAACGGGAGACCTCTTTGAGAGTCCGCACACGGCGGGTGCACATACCCATCGCTCTCGCCCTGGCGACTGTGATGTCCGTTCCGCTCACCCTGCCGGCACAGGCACAGGATCCGACTACTCCTCCCAAGAGCGCGGCGAACGGACCCGCCGAGGCCAAAAGGCCGGACAAGAAGTACCCGTCGGCGATACCCAGCCACAAGCGCAAGGAAATTACTGGCGCGGCAAGTGATCGGGCACTGACCACGTCCGGTGACGGAACCGGATTCCACCTCTTGACCGCTGAGGGAGGAGCCGGTTACGAGTGGAAGACCGCGGCGACCTTATCCGAGCCCGGTTTTGAGGCCGGGACGTGGATCGGCAACGCGTGTGTGACGGGTTCGGGGAAGCGGGCGGCTGTGGCTTACGCCCCGCGTACGTTCACCAACAAGCCCGAGCTGATGGTGCGGGGCGCGTTCGCCGCTGTTGTGGACCTTGAGTCCGGGAATGTGAAGAAGTTGCCGTTCCAGGCGTCGCTGGCCTATTTCAGTCCGGGCTGCGGCGCCGGCGAAGAGGTCGTGTTCACGCAGCTGTCGCACGACGGCGATGCCGAGCAGCAGACCCGGTTGATCAGTGTGGACGCGGCCACGGGTAGGGCGGCGGAGCCGGTCGCCTATCCGGGGCAGGTCACGTCGGCCGTGCCGGTGAAGGACGGCATCGTGGCCGCGCACGGCAGCCGTGTCGTCAAGGCCGGGGCGAACGGGAAGCTGACGCAGGTTGCCCGCACCACGTCTGTGCCGTTTCAGCTCACTGTGGACGCCGATGGCGGCATCACGTACATCGATCGCACCAGGGCCGACAGCAGCGGCCGGAAGTCGATCAGTTTCGCCCGGCATCTGGCGTCGGGTCAGCTCCGCGAGCGCAACGCCGTGCCGGTCACTGTGGCGTCCGGCCGCCTCACCGACTGGGACCTGGCCTCCACCGCCGAGGGCACCGTGTTCATCACGGGCAAGGCCAAGACCAACGGCAGGCTGCCCAAGCGGGTGAAGAACCCCGGCGGCATCGCCAAGGGAGCCCGGCTGTCCACACGCGGGCAGGCGGCCGTCACCACCGCGTGGGCCGACGGCAAGGACACCCGTATCCGGCCCGACGAGGCGCTGATGGAGCGTACGGCCCGCACCAGCCTGCGCATCCTCACCACCGGCAAGACCGTGACCCTCGATGCGTTACCGGGAAGCAAGCGGATCGGCGGGGCCAAGGCCGAGCAGCAGGGGCGGTCAGCATCCCCGGCGCTCCCCCAGCCCGCCAGCGGTCTGTCGGCCCAGACGGCCCGCACGCGCGCTGTGGCGGCCTCGCCGTCCGATCCGGGTGAGGGTGAGTCCGAGCGGACCTGTTCGGTGGGCCGTAATGATGTGCGCAAGCAGGCGTTCCAGCCCACGCCGCGTCAGGTGGAGTGGGCGGTGGACCAGGCCGTGGTCGGCAGGCTGGACTTCTACCGGTCGCCGAACTGGAAGAACACCGGCACCGGCGGCTACACACCGCAGAACCTCTTCCCGCCGATCCTCCTGGAAGGCGACCCCAACGGGACGCTGGACTCCGAGGACGGCGACAACGACCGCTGGCACATCCCTGCCCAGATCCTCCTCGGCGTCACCGCCCAGGAATCCAACATGTGGCAGGCAACGAGGTTTGCTGTTCCCGGCGTCACCGCCAACTCCCTGATCGGCAACTACTACGGCGTCGACTACGCCGCCTCCGGCGAACAGCTCGACCCCTGGCGGATCAACTGGGACGACGCCGACTGCGGCTACGGCATCACCCAGGCCACCGACGGCATGCGCCTGCCCGGCCATGGCCAGCCCACGCTCAGCCGGCTGAAGCAAGAAGCCATCGCCCTGGACTACACCGCGAACATCGCCGCCGGCGCGCAGATCCTGTCCGAGAAGTGGAACCAGACCCGCAACGCCGGGATGAGCGTCAACGACGGCCACCCCAAGTGGATCGAGAACTGGTTCTTCGCCCTGTGGGCCTACAACTCCGGCTTCTACCCCACCCCCGACTCCGCAGGACACTGGGGCGTGGGGTTCACCAACAACCCCGCCAACCCGCTGTGGAAGGCCAACCGCACCCCCTTCCTGGAAAACCACTCCGGCGGGGACGACTACAGCCACGCCGCGCACCCGCAGGACTGGCCGTATCAGGAGAAGGTCATCGGCTGGGCAGCCCGCCCCATCGCCGCACTCTTCGGCCCCGGCGACATCAAGGCCGGATACCGCCCCGCCTGGTGGAACACCGCAGCCGACCGCACAGCCGCCAAACCGCCGATCGACCTGTTCTGCAATGAATCCAACTTCTGCGACCCGGGCAGGATCGGCGAGGGCGACTCCAACGACCCCGGCCAAGGCGCCTGCCTCATCGACGGCGACAAAACCAACCCGCACTGGCTGCACTGCTGGTGGAACCAACCCGTCGAATGGAAAAGCTGCGACCGCGGAGCACAATGCGGCTACCAAGTCCACCGCTTCAACACCAGCTACCCCGAACAACCCGACGCCAACTCCTACCCGCCCCGCTGCTCCACCGGCCTCCCGGCCAACGCGCTGATCGTCGATGACGTGAAGGCAGGCGTGACCCCGGCCGGATCTGATGCCAGAAGCTGCGGGCCCGTGAAGTCCGACGGCACCTTCACCTTCGACTTCACCGAGTGGCAGGGCACCTATCCGGGGAAGATCGACACCCACCAGATCGGCGCCGGCTACCAGAACCACTTCTGGTTCACCCACACCCGCCAGCCCGAAGCCTTCCCCGGCAACGCCAACCGCATGAAGATCACCGGCACCTGGAAACTCGGCCAGAAGATCACCTCCCACGGCGGCCAGGCCAAGGTCTACGCACACATACCCGACCACGGCGCACAAACCAAGGAAGCCATCTACACAATCAAGCACGCCAACGGCACCGCCACCAAGAAGATCTCGCAAACGGATAACGAGACCAACAAGTGGGTCGACCTCGGGGCCTACCAGTTCAATGACACGGTCCCTGAGGTGAGCCTCTCCAACTTCAACAGCAGCGGCAACGGCGACAAGGACGTCGCATGGGACGCAATCGCATTCGTCCCCGGCGACTACGACGGGCTGCCGGAGGTCCGCTTCCCCGAGGCCGACCCGAACGCTCCCCCGGTCGACTTCGAGGACAGCCAGGTTGCCAAGGAAGCTGGCCCCACGGGCACGCGAATATCCGCACCACGGGGCCACAGCGCTACCCCCAGCCCATCGGCCGGTGCTAGCAGCGGCAGGCCATGCCAGACCGACAAGGGCGGGGTCACCGTCTGTGCCGAATACAGGGCTGTCGCCGACTCCAAGAGCGAGGACGAAAAGGCAGGAAAGGCACTGGCTGCCCCGCAGCGCGGGTCAGTAGCAGCAGGACCCGTCGGCTGGTGCAAGAACGTCAATGGCGCCTTTATGTACACCCGCACCGAGGGCTGTCTGCGCGGCCTGATCGTCCTGACCGCGACCCGCAACGGGAAACCGATCGGCAACGCCACCATGAACATGGTTCAGGAGATTGACCTCAACCCGAAGTCGAGCCAGTTCACGACCTGGACGGAAATCTCCCTGGTCAACATGACTGGCATCTCCTCCACGACGCTCACATCATTCAAGGAGGAATGCTGGCCCACGACGGGCTGCGCCGAATCCGTCGGCCCGTGGACAGGTACCACGACGTGGACGGCGGGGGACTCCCACGTAGCGACCCGCACCAATACCTACGCGTGGAACAAGGTCACCGGTGGTATGGGGACCCTGAACTTGGACTGGACCACTAGTTGGTCCACCCCGCAGGCGGTCATCCAGGCCGTGCCGAAGTGGAGCCACCAGGCATTCGACATCCGCTGCGACAACAAGGTGGGCGGCAACACCGGCTGCGTGTTCCCCAAGTACACACCCACGCTGACCATGAACACAGCCCAATACCCGGCCGCAGCCGCCTATTACTGGGTGCTGATGCAAAAGCTCGCAACTCATCCCGGCAGCGAGGAGCACAACAGGCCCCTCCACCGCCTCGCGGACGAGACCAAGGCCAAGGAAAACAGAGACAAGATGTGCTTCAAGGCAGTCGCCGAGTGGAACCCCCACCCGAATGCAACCGGAAAAAGCTGTGACGAGTACCCCTTCGCGAAATCCCGCGAAAGCGGTGGAATGACCCTCACTTCGGGCAAACACTGCGTTCAGATGTACTCAGAGAAGCAGGCTGACAGTTCATGGCTGCTTGAACTAGACAACAACTACCCATATCCGCATTGGAAGGAGATTTGCGGCCGGGCGGCAGTCCCGAAGCAACAGAACACCGATGCTGGCGGCGACCTCGGTCGCTTCACCTCGGAGATCCGCCTCATGGATAACGACCCGTACTTCGTCCAGACCGGATTCGAATTCTGCGACATCAAAAAGGTCTGCAACATCAGCTGACGGGCAGACCCTTGCAGACGTTCAACCCGCCAGGTCCAGAGGACCTGGCGGGTTGCCTGTTTCGGGGGTCACAACGTAGGCCACTCCAGCATCCGCCCCTCGTGCACCAACGGGTACACGCCGATCTCAGGCAAGCCAGTCATGCCCTCTACCGCACTGCACAAATCCCTCAGCATCAAACCCAAACCGGGCCACAACAGTTGGTACTCAGGGGAACCAAACGACATCTCCCCGACTTCCCCAAAGTGACCATCCCGGTGATCAACGAACAGCACATCACCTGTCACGCCCTGAGCGAACGGAACCCATCGGGTGTGAGCAATGCGCCCGACTGCCTCCTCATAGCCGTCCTCCACAAACCCCTCCGCCATTGAGGAAAGGTATCTTTGCCCCTCCAGAATCTCAACTGTACCGAGAAGGCTATAGCCGAGGATAAAGGCCCCTGGATCCATGCTCGATACACGTTGCACAACACCATCACTCATTGCAAGAAGCGCCTTCAGGTCACCATTCAGCGGGAATCCAATATCACTCTCCAATCTGGATATCTTCTCTCTAGAGGCACCCGGATGCAGGGTCCCGTAATCCCCGGGAGCATGCAGCTGGAGCCAGCCTTTGAAGCGCTGCCACAATTCCTGCAGATCGTATGCGTCGTCCGGCCTCGAATGATTCATTCCGTCCGCGTCCTCCACTGTTGTCCACGTGGGTCGGCTTCCTTAGCTCCTATCAACGCGCCGCCGGCCACAGTAGCCCCGTCCGGCTTCTGGTGCGGGCTACGGCCGATAACAGACTTCGTTTCCTTCCCCGGCACCGGCTTCGGTTGGACACCGCGGGCTGAGTCAACAGGCCGCCCAAGGGACGCGGCACGCGTGGGGCGCGTTCCCTTCGGGGCACAGGGCCAGGAGGACGCCCTGGCGGAGGGAGCGCCAGGTGCGCAGGAAGCAGATGACACTCATTCGCAGCTCGACCGGCCTGCGGGCGCCGGGGTCCTGGCCGGGGTGCTCGTAGGCCCACTGCTCGACGAGGTAGTCGCAGCTGTCGTCGTCCGGCGGGACGGGCGTCTCGGACCAGCGGACGGTGCCTGGAGGCTGCTACCGGACCCACGTGCCCATGTTCCGACATGGACGGAATCATGTGGAAAAGCCAGCATGCCAGGGAATCAGAACAGTGGATCGATGAGCCTCTTTCCTCACTGGCGCAAGCAGAATCGCCTCATGAATGAGGATAGATATTGGCTCGACGTGCCGAAGCCGTGAACTACAGGTAGCGGCATGGGCGCAATAGCAGAACGGCGAGCCCATCACGGGCACCGCCCAGCGGATCGACATGTCCGCCTCCATGAGCGGCGCGCGTGAGGAGAGGATCTGTACGCGCACCCGTCGTGCGGGCCGCGGACCCGGTCCATCAGGCGCGCCGCACCACGCCGCCCCCGCGGGCGGTGTGCCCCTGTCTGCTGCCGTGGCTGCGGCGGCCGGCCGAGGACAGGATCGAATGTCTGTATCGTTGCTTGGCCTGCGCGAGCAGGCCGGGCCTTCGTCGTACCCGTCTCGACATGGGAGCGCCTCGTGCACCAGCTCAGCTACGCCGACGTCAAGACCGCCGGTGACCGGGTCGCCGGACGAGTGCGCCCGGTGGCCGTCGTCCGCGACGAGCTCCCGGCGGGTGGGGGCGAACCGTACGATCTCTGGCTGGCGCTGGAGTTCATGCAGCACACCGGGTCCTTCAAGGCCCGCGGGGCGCAGAACTTCCTTCAGGCTCACCGTGAGGCGGGCACCCTGCCGGAGGCCGGGGTGACGATCGCGTCCGGGGGGAACGCCGGGCTGGCGTGTGCGTGGGCCGCGCGGCAGCAGGGGGTGCGGGCCACCGTGTTCCTGCCCGAGACCGCGCCGCGCGTCAAGGTCGCCAAGCTGCGCGCGTACGGCGCGGACGTCCGCCTCGTCGGCGTCGAGTACGCGGAGGCCGCGAGCGCCTGCGCCGACTTCGCCGCCGACAGCGGGGCGCTTCCCTCCCACGCCTACGACCACCCGCTCATCGCGGCCGGAGCCGGGACCCTCCTGGAGGAGATCCGCAGGCAGATCCCCGGGCTCGACACGGTCGTCGTCGCGGTCGGAGGCGGCGGCCTGTTCGCCGGAGTGGCCACGGCCGCCCTGCACCACGGCATCCGCACCGTCGCGGTCGAGCCGGAGAACTGCCGCGCCCTGAACGCCGCCGTCGAGGCCGGTCGTCTCGTCGACGTCACCCCGGACTCCGTCGCGGCCGACTCCCTCGGCGCACGCCGCGCCTCGGCTGCGGCGCTGCGCGCAGCCCAGCAGGACCGGGTGCACTCCGTGACCGTGCCGGACGGGGAGATCGTCCGCGCCCGCCGGGCGCTGTGGGAGCAGCGGCGGATCGCCGTCGAGCACGGCGCGGCGACGGCGCTGGCCGCGCTCGCCTCCGGCTTGGGATACCGGCCGCAGCACGGGGAGCGGGTCGCCGTGGTGCTGTGCGGGGCGAACACGGACCCGAGTGACCTCGAGGGAGTACATCCCCCGAACGGGTGAGTGTGATCAGTACCGGAGGTATGACGCCCGGCCGCGTATGACGCTGGCACGGAGAGTCTTACCGAAGGGTCGTGAACTCATATGCGCCCGGCTCGTTTTGTCGACTTCGCCGTCGAGCTTGTGAAGAACCGGACCGACGCCTCCCGCGTACAGCCGCTCGCGGAGGCCGGGGTCGCCGAGCTGCCGTTCGGTGTGGTGGTCGAGCGGGGCGGGCGGGAGGAGCGGTGGCAGTTCATCGGGCAGTTGGCCGACGGGGAGAAGCACGAGCATCCGGAGAGGCCCGTCGAGGGGGCGTCCACGGATGCGGGCGGCCTGCCGGAGGGCGGCGAGGGTGAGGCCTGGTTCGCCGCGGCGGTGGCAAGCGCGGGGTGCGGGGAGGTCGCCGGGGTGGAGCGGTGGTCCACGCGAGCGGGGGCCCGTGCCGACCACCGCGGAGTGACCGTCAGGTTCCACAACGGGGCGCGGATCTTCGCCCGGCTGTTCTGACCGGGCGGGCCTACGACGAGGCGCGGACGACCGGCTCCGTGGGGAGGACCGGCTGCGGGCGCTCCGACGCCAGCTGATCGAGGCGGCCCGGGTGGACGGCGCGCCGGAACGCTTCCGGAAGCAGTCCCGGACCCCCGTGGACCCGGCCCCCCCTCGTAGACCCGAACCCCTCGTAGACCCGAACCCCTCGTAGACCCGAACCCCTCGTAGACCCGAACCCCCGTGGACCCGGACCCCTCGTAGGCCGACACCCCGTCCGCGACCATGGAGCCCATGGAAGACACGACGACAAGCGCGACGGCACACACGGCGACACATGAGGGCAAGGCGACGGCCGACGCCCCGGCGGGCGCCTCTCTGGCGACCGCGCAGCGCTCGCTCGGCGACCGGTCGGCCGCCTTCCCCCTGTGGCCCGTGCTGACGGCGGGCTGCCCGAGCTCCAGCACCGCCGACGTCTCCTACCCACTCGAGGTGGACTACGCCTACGACCGGGCGCACCCGGGGCTGTTCGACACCTTGCCCTCGCCCCGCAGCCAGGGCCTGGAACGCTTCGAGCCGCTGATGCCTCCGCTGCACGCGCCGGGGCTCGCAGAGGGCGGAACGCCCCTCGTCGGCGTCGGCGACGGCGTCTACATCAAGGACGAGTCCCGCAATCCGACCTGGAGCCACAAGGACCGGCTCAACCGCTGCACGGTCAGCGCGGCCGTCGGCAGCGGCGCGCAGGGCGTCGTCGTCGCCTCGTCCGGCAACCACGGCGCGTCAGCGGCGGCGTTCGCGGCCCGGGCGGGGCTGAGGTGCGTGGTGCTCACCGCCGTCAACGCACCTCCGGCCATCGTGTCGTTCCTCCGGGCGTACGACGCGGTCGTGCTGCCCGTGCCCCTGGAGGAGAGCTGGCCCCTGCTGCGGAAGCTGTCCGACCGGCTCGGGCTCCATCCCGTCAGCAACTCCACCCCCACGCACACCGGCCACCCCTTCGGCCCCGAGGGCTATAAGTCGATCGCCTACGAGATCCACGAAGAGGTGGGCGTCCCCTCGGCCGTGTTCGTGCCGACGGGGTACGGGGAAATGCTGTTCGGCGTGTGGAAGGGGTTCAGCGAGCTGCGGCGACTCGGCGTGGCCTCTCGCACTCCGCGGATGTTCGCCTGCGAACCCGCCGCCGGGGCACCGCTCGCCGCCGCCCTGCGCCGGAACCTGCCCGCCGCCCGGGTCCCGGTCGGCCCCACCGACGCGTATGCGATCAGCTGTGAGGTGAGCGGCTACCGGGCGGCCGTCGCCGTACGGGAGAGCGGCGGAGACGCGCTGCCGGTCGACGACGAGGCCATGCGCGCGGCGCAGCGGGAGCTGGCCGGCCACGGGCTGTGGGCGGAGTTGTCGAGCGCGGCGGGGCTGGCGGGGCTGCGCGTCCACGGCACACGGCGGCAGACTCCCGGATTCGACGGTCCGGTGGTGTGCATCTCGACATCCAGTGGTTTCAAGGGCCGTGGCGTGGGCGCGCAGTCCGCGGAGCCGGCCGACCCGGGCTGGGACGCGGTGGTCCGCAGGCTGCGAGCGGCCGGGCTGGACACCGCCTGAGCAGGGGGTGCGGCAGGGGCGCGCCCCGGCCGGGGGTGTGGGGGAAGGAGCCCGGCCGGGGCGCGCAGTGGAGGGAGGGCGGGTACGCCCGGGTGGAGCGGTCTCCTCGGGCCTACTTGTACGCGGAGAAGGCCTTGGTGAACGCGAGCGGCTGCTGGAGGATCGAGCTGCATGTCGCGTCGGCGTGGGCGACCTCACCCGCGGCGCACTGCTTGTCGCGGGTCGAGGACCACATCGACAGCCAGCCGATGCCCTGGGACCGGGCGAAGTCCACCAGCTGGGTGGCGTCGTCGACCCGGAAGATCTCGGTGGTCACATCGTTGACGCCGATCATCGGGGTGACGGCGAGCGTCTTCCAGGCGGCCTTGTCCGACAGCCCGAGCACGCCCTTGATCTGCGCCTGCGTCGCCGTCGCCGCCTGGATCGCGTACTCGCCCATGTCGCCGCTGTACGCGGGGCCGTAGTCCATCGCCATGATGTTGACGGCGTCGACGCGTACGCCGTTCTTCCCGGCGTCGGCGAGGAGGTCCACTCCCGGCTGGGTCAGCCCCTCGGGCATGACGGGCAGGGTGAACGACACATCGAGCTCCGGGTGGGCCTTCTGAAGCTGGGCGATGGCCTGGGAGCGGCGGGAGTTGGCTGCGGTGTCGGGCAGTGCCGCGCCCTCGACGTCAAAGTCGACCTTGGTGAGCCGGTACTGGTCGATGACCTTGCCGTACGCCTTCGCCAGCTCGCCGGCCGAGGAGCAGTTCAGCGCCAGCTCGCGGCCGGCGGCTCCGCCGAACGAGACACGCACGTCACCGCCCTTGGCGCGCAGGGCGTCGACCTGGGCGGCGACCTTGTCGTCGGCGAGGCCGGTGACGCCGCCCCACAGGGGGGTGCAGCCGCCGCCGGCGGTGATGAAGGCGAGGTTGAACTCCTTGACGCCGGTCTTCGCCGCCGTGTCGAGCATGTCGTAGGCGGGATACAGCGAGGTGTCGATGTACGGGGCGAACCGCGCGGACCGCGCCGTCCCGCCGTCCCCGGGCGTGCCCGTGGGCGTGGGGGACGGATCCTCGGTGGGCGTCGGCCCCGTCGTCGGCGTCGGATCCTCGGTGGGCGTCTGCGTGGGCGTGGGCGCCTCCGTCGGGGTGGGCGTGGGCTGCTCGGTAGGGCGGCCGCTGGGCTGCGGGGTCGCGCCC
Source organism: Streptomyces sp. MUM 178J (assembly GCF_022414575.1). Classification (GTDB taxonomy): domain Bacteria; phylum Actinomycetota; class Actinomycetes; order Streptomycetales; family Streptomycetaceae; genus Streptomyces; species Streptomyces chengmaiensis. Next base: position 86,392 of record NZ_JADWYQ010000006.1, read on the forward strand.
GGGTCCGCCGAGCAGGCGGCCCCGTTGACACGGCAGCCGGCCGGATCGCCCGCCGTGCCGTCGGCGGAGGTCACAAAGCCGACGGTGACGGAGGCGCCGGGCGCGAGCTCCTTGTTCCAGCTTGCGGGCTTGACGGTGACGCGCCGCCCGTCGACCGTGTGCTCGCCGTTCCACAGCGAACTGATCCGGGTGCCCTCGGGCAGCTCGAACTCCAGCGTCCAGCCGGACTGCACGGCGTCGGTGTCATTGGCGATGACGTACTGCCCGGTGTAGCCGCCGTCCCAGGAGCTGGTCCTGGTGTACGCGGCGCCCACGGCGGCCGCCTGGGCGGTGCCGGTGAACGCGAACGCCGCGCCGCCGATGACGGCTGCCGCGACGACCGCGCCGATGGCCTTGGCGGTGCCGCTCGCCTTGCGCCGGTGCGTACTGCTGCCCATGCCTGCCTGCCTCTGTGGTGCGGGGGTGGGGGGTGGTGCGACAGCACGCTAGCGATCTCGAAACGGACAAATATCTGTATTCGCACGGCGGTTGGAAGCCTTAGCTTCCGCTTAAGGAAGGCATCGGGCCCGATTAAAGATCAGCGCCCGGTCCGGCCGACCCTCGTCCGGGCCGGCGCCGCTCCCCCGGTCAGGCCGACCCTCGTCCGGGCCGGCGCCGCTCCCCCGGTCAGGCCGGCTCCCCCCCTGGTCCGACCGGCGACCGCTCCCCCGGTCAGGCCGGGACACGCTTGCGACGGCGTACGGCGCCCCCGCGATGCCCCGTCCTGCGCCGCGCCTCCCGGGGGGTACGGCCGCCGAAGCCGTCGAGACCGATCCAGACCCGCACTTCCGTGCCGCCGAGCACCGACCTGCCGATCCGCACATCGCCGCCCGTCGACTCCGCCACCCGGCGCACGATGTCCAGGCCGAGCCCCGTCGAGCCGTCTTTGCCGGTGCTGTTGCCGCGGGCGAGCGCGGCCTCGGGGTCGGCGATGCCCGGTCCGGCGTCCGAGACCAGCACGATCACCGCGTCCTCGCCGTTGTGCACATCGACCGAGAAGGCCGTGCCCTCCGTGGTGTGGCGGAAGACGTTGCCGAGCAGCGCGTCGAGGGCGGCGGCGAGTTCGGGGCGGGCGACGGGGATGCGTACGGGACGGTCCACGCCTGCGACGCGCACCTTGCGCCCCTCGTCCTCGGCGAGCGCCGACCAGAAGTCCATGCGCTCCCGTACGACTTCGGCGGCGTCACAGCCCGCTCCGGGCCCGGCGGCCGCGGTCTGCGGCTTGGCCTCCCGGGCCGTGCGGATGATGGTGTCGACTTCGCGCTCCAGCTGCTCGACGGCCGCCCGGGTCTGGTCGGCGGCGGGTCCGTCGCCGAGGGAGGCGGCGTTGAGGCGGAGCACGGTGAGCGGCGTGCGCAGCCGGTGCGAGAGGTCGGCGGCCAGTTCGCGTTCGTTGGCGAGAAGCTGGACGACCTGGTCGGCCATCGAGTTGAAGGCCACAGCCGCCGACCGCAGTTCGGACGGGCCTTCCTCGGGGACGCGGGCGCCGAGCTTGCCCTCTCCCAGGGCGTGGGCCGCGCCGGCCAGCCGCTGGGCGGGCTGGACCATCCGGGCGCCGAGCCGGTCGGCCACCGCGACCGAGCCGAGGACCAGCGCCACGCCGACGCCCGCGAGAAGCAGCCAGGCCGTGGTGACGCCGGCGGCGACGTCGTCCTCGGGGACGTACACCTCCACGATGGCGATCTTCCCGGAGGCGATGGCGGTCGGCTGGAGCAGCGCGAATCCGCCGGACGCCTCGCTCACGGAGGCGCGGCCCAGACGCCGCGCGGTCGCCAGGTCCAGCTGCGCGGCCCTGCGGGTGCCGATCTCCAGGGCCCGGCTGCCGGGCTCTCCCGAGGCCGGGACGTGTACGGCGATCCGCCCCGCGGCGCCCGCCTGTGTGGAGGCGACGGCCCGCTCCAGCGGGCCCCGTTCCGCGGTGATGGAGAGCGTGGGGCCGATGGCGGCGGCCTGTCGCTCCGCGTTGGAGAACGCACGGTCCCGGGCCATCTCCTTGATGACGATGCCCAGCGGCACGGCGAACGCCACGACGACCATGGTCGTCACCGCCAGCGCCACCTTGACCAGCGCCCATCTCATCGCGGTCTCACCTCGGGGGCTCCAGTTTCACTCCCACACCCCTGAGGGTGTGCAGATAGCGGGGGCGCGCGGCGGTTTCACCGAGTTTGCGGCGCAGCCAGCTCAGATGGACGTCGATGGTCTGGTCGTCGCCGTAACTCTGCTGCCATACCTCGGCGAGCAGCTCCTTGCGCGGTACGACCACTCCGGGGCGTCCGGCGAGAAAGGCCAGCAGATCGAACTCCCGCCGGGTGAGGTCGAGTTCCGTCCCGTCCAAGTGGGCCTGGCGGCGCAGCGGATCGATGCTGAGCCCGCCGACCTGCAGAACGCGCGGCGGCGGGGCGTCCCCCGCGGAGCGGGCCCGGCGGAGCACGGCGGCCATCCGGGCGGAGAGGTGCTCCACGGAGAAGGGCTTGGTGAGGTAGTCGTCCGCCCCGTCGTTGAGGAGCCGTACGATCTCGGTCTCGTCATCGCGCGCGGTCGCGACGATCACCGGTACGTCGGTGATGCCACGCAGCATCTTCAGCGCCTCCGACCCGTCCAGATCGGGCAACCCGAGATCGAGAATGACCAGATCAAAACGGAAATGGGCCACTTCACGCAGCGCCTCGAGGGCCGTTCCGACGCTCCGTACGGTGTGGGACGCCTCGGTGAGATGCCGGATGAGGGCGGAGCGCACGAACTGGTCGTCCTCGACCACGAGCACACTTGCCATGGGCGGCACCGTACGCCATTCGGGGGACAGGGGTCCTCTCTGGGACGACGGCGGTGGCGGTGGTGCAGGTGAGGCGCGTGGTGCAGTATGGCCCGGATGCGGAGAGGTCTTGTCCATGCCCTGGCGTGGTCGCTGTCCACGGGGGCGGCGACGGCGTTGTCATGGTGGGGCGTTCATACGGTGATGGCGGGGACGGCGTACGACCCGCCGCGCGCGGTGGCGCTGCCCGCCGACGGCTCGGCTGACGCGGCCGGCTCCCCGGCGGCGGGGAACTCTCCCACGCCGGTGGCCTCGTCGACGAGCCGTCCGCCGAAGTCCTCAGGCCCGTCGGCCTCTTCGCAGAACCCGTCCGCCTCGGCGACGTCGTCGGCCTCCTCGAAGCCGGAGAAGTCGACGCCCTCCACCACTCCCCCGGCGTCCTCCTCCGCCCCCTCCGGAAGTTCCGGGGACGTCAAGGGCTACACGGTCGACGGCGGCCGCGTCGTCTTCGATCTCGGGGAGACCTCCGCCGAACTGGTGTCGGCGACGCCGGCGGCCGGCTGGCAGATGCAGGTCTGGAAGCAGCCGACCTGGATCCGGGTGACCTTCACCGAAGGCGGGCGCGAGGTGTCGGTGTTCTGCACCTGGCACGACACCGCGCCTCGGGTGCAGATCGACGAGCGCTGACGGGCGCTGACGGGCGCCGACGGGCGGGAACGGGCTACTGGAACACCGCGGGCGGCGGTACGGGGGAGTCTTTGGCGCCCGCGTCGGTCACCGGGGCCGCGCCGCCCGTGAAGTCGACGAGGGCGCGGCCGTGTTCGACGCGTCCCGGGTGCGGGTCGCTCGCAACACGACGGGTCAGCTCGGCGACGGGCAGCGGCACGTCCGCCGCGAGCAGCACGGCGTTGCCGAATCGCCGCCCGCGCAGCACAGCCGGGTCGGCGACGAGGGCGAGCTCAGGAAAGGCCGCGGCGGCGGTGGCGACCTGGGCGCGGAGGTGGGCCAGCGGGGGGCCGTCGGTGAGATTGGCCGTGTACCAGCCGCCGGGCCTGAGCGCCCTGCGGACCTCGGTGAGGAACTCGACGCTCGTCAGATGCGCGGGGGTGCGGGCCCCGCTGAACACATCGGCGATCACCAGGTCCGCCCAGGCGTCCGGGACCTTCCCCAGACCCGCGCGGGCGTCGGCGGTCCGGATGCGAATGCGCGCCTTGGGGTCCAGCGGCAGCCGGGCGCGGACCAGCTGGACAAGCGCCGCGTCGATCTCGATCACCTGCTGGGTGGAGCGGGGCCGGGTGGCCGCGACATAGCGCGCGAGGGTGCACGCCCCGCCGCCCAGATGCACGACGTGCAGCGGCCGCCCGGGCGGGGCCGCGAGATCGGTGACATGGCCGAGCCGCCGCTGGTACTCGAACGAGAGATGCGTCGGGTCGTCGAGGTCGACATGCGACTGCGGCGCGCCGTCGATGTGCAGGGCCCACGCGCCGGGGCGGTCGCGGTCGGGTACGAGCTCCGCGAGGCCGGTGTCGACGGGGGCGCGGTGGGTGGGGGGCGGGGAGGGTCGGCGCGTGCGTTTTGCCACGGCTCCATTATCGGCCTCGGCTCCCCCGGGGGCCGCTCCCGCGAAGGCGCGGGCCGTTGCGGCCCGGGCGGGTGCTTCTGCGGGGCAGGGGCGCGGGGGCCAAGCCCCACGGGACGGCTGGTGCCGCGACCGGCGGTGTCTGCCCGTCGGGGAGCATCGTCCGGCGCCTTCGGGCGCCACCGCGTCCGAAGGGCTGCGGGGGAGATCGCAAGACGGCCGGAAGTCCTCGCAGCGGAGCTACTGGGGCTTGGCCGACGCAGCGTGGGGACGCCATCCCGGGCCCGCAGGGCCCAGGGGGTGGGGGGTGGGGGTCCCGCCCACGCCGGAGGCTGTGGGGGAGCGCGCAGGGCGGCGCGAGTGGGCAAAGCCCGCCGGGAGGGGCGCTAACGGCAGTTGTCGGCGGCCTCGATCAGACGGGCCGCCTCTCCCAGTGCCTCGCGCAGCACCGCCGGGTCCGTGACCGGGCCCGCGTCGTCCGGGGGAAGCAGCCAGTCCGCGCCTTCCGCACGGGGGCTCGCCACAAGCCGTAGGCCCCGGCCCGAGGTCTGGGTGCAGGCGCTGCCGGGCATGTCCCAGCCGTCCGCCGTGCCCGGCGGCACGAGGAAGCCGAGGGTGTCGCTCGCGTCGTCGTGAAGCACCGGCCCCACCGAGGGCGCCGCCCCCCGGCGGAGGATGTCCACCGCCTCCAGGCCCTGCCGGGCGGGGACGGTCACCAGGTCCGGCAGCACGCCGCCGTCCGGATGGGTCCCGTGCCGCGCGCCGGTCTGCGTGCTCTGCAGGCTCTCCATGCCGACCTCCAACAAGGGGATCGCCTCCTCTGCTCGAGCGGAGCCCGCGCCTCGGACGCGTACGGGAACTCCACATGGTTCAACGCACGGGTCCGTCAAGGGCTACGGCAGCACACCGCCGCAAAGGGTGGCAGTTCATGGCAGATCGCGGGCGATATGCCCCTTATATAGCTAAACGCTAAGTGGGGGCGTCGACACAGCAGGTACGTTCTTGCTCCGCCGGAACACGGCTCTACGCAAGAGAGGGCTCGGCCATGGCGGTTCCCAATCTCGCTTTCCGTCGGCTGCGCGGCAATCGCTCGGCGGGCGAGTTCGCGGCGGCGGTGCGCAAGGCCGCCCGAGAGATCGGCGAGCAGGTCTCGTGCGACGCGCGTTACGTCGGACGCGTCGAGTCCGGCGAGATCCGCTGCCCCAACTACGCGTACGAGCGAGTGTTCCTGCATATGTTTCCCGGCCTGACCCTGGAGGACCTGGGGTTCACAGCCCGGGAGAGAGTACGCGGCCGGGCGGCCGCGGCATGCCCGGCCCGCTCGGCACACCCGACGGCACCCGACGGCGACATCGACATAAACGAGGAGAGCGACGTGCTGCGTCGCGCATTCATGACGGGCGGCTCCGCCACCGTGGCGGCCGCGTCTCTCGGGTTCGCGCTCGGGCCCGGGGCCGCACCCCCGCCACGGCAGGTGGGCGAGGCGGAGGTGAAGGCCGTCGAGGAGGCGGTGCGGCGCATCCGGCTGCTCGACGACCGGCACGGCGCGCAGCGGCTGTACGAGCAGGCGGCCCAGCCGCTGCGCGCCGCGTACGCGCTGCTCGACGCCGGTGCGGGGAGCCGCCGTTCGACCGTGGACCGGCTGCACGTGGGCGCAGGCGAACTCGCCATCTCCGTCGGCTGGCTGGCACATGACTCGGGCCGCTTCGAGGACGCCCGCTCGCACTACGCGGAGGCGCTGGCGACGGCCCGCGTGGCGGGCGCCGCGGCGCTGGAGGCGCACGCCTTCTGCAACACGTCCTTCCTGGCGCGCGACACCGGGCGTCACCGGGAGGCGGTGCGCGCGGCGCAGGCGGGCCAGCGAGCGGCCGCACGCCTGGGTTCGGCGCGGCTGCTGTCGCTGCTGTCGCTGCGCGAGGCGGGCGGCTGGGCCGGGCTCGGGGACCGTGCGGGCTGCGAGGGGGCCCTCGCCCGGGCGCACGCCTACTTCCAGCGGGGCGCGTCGGAGGCGGATCCGGAGTGGATGTCGTTCTTCGGCGAGCCGGAGCTGGAGGCGCTGCAGGCCCAGTGCTGGGGGGCGCTCGGCGAGTGGCCGCGGGCGGCACGGCACGCCGCGCGTGCCGCGGGCCTGCAGAACCGCCGCTTCGCGCGGAACCTGGCGCTGTACCGGGCGGAGCTCGCCATCGACCTGGCCCGCTCCGGCACGCCCGACGAGGCGGCCGCCGCCGGACACCAGGTGCTGGACCTGGTGGGCGAAGTACAGTCCGCGCGCATTCAGTCGATGCTCTCGGGCACGGCGCGGCTCCTCGGTCCACAGCGCACCGCCCGGGACGTGGCGTCCTTCCTCGACCGCCACGCCACCGCGCTGCGCATCTGAGGCGTGCGGCGGCTCTCAGACGCGCGGCGCTCTGAGACGCACAGCCTCGCCCCCTGAGCTCGCGGCATCACTGCGGCGCACGGCATCACTGCGGCGCGCGGCATCACTGCGGCGGGCGGCATCGCTGCGGCGCACCGCGCCTCCGGGACGCCCGCTGCCTACTCCAGGTGACCCGTGTCGTTCCAGCGGCCGAGCGCCGGCTTTCCGTAGGCCCAGTCGAGGACCGACAGGCTGGTCGGAGCGAGCTTGACCCGGGCGCCGAAGGAGACGTCCTCCCCCAGCCAGCGGGCGGCGACGGCCCGCAGGATGTGGCCGTGGGCGAAGACGAGCGCGTCGCGCTCGGCCGAGCACGCCCACTCCACCACCGCGTCCGCCCGCGCTGCGACCTGCGCCAGGGTCTCGCCGTCCGGGACGCCGTCCCGCCACAGCAGCCAGCCGGGGCGCTGAGCGTGGATCTGCTCGGTGGTCAGCCCTTCGTACGCCCCGTAGTCGTACTCCATCAGCGCGTCCCACGGGCGCGCCCGGTCCGCGAAGCCCGCGAGCGCGCAGGTCTCACTGGCGCGGACCAGGGGGCTCGTGCGCACCTCGACGTCCGGCAGACCGAGCCAGGGGGCGCGGTGGAGCCGCTCGCCGAGCAGTTTGGCGCCGCGCACCCCCTCGTCGAGCAGCGGGATGTCGGTCCTGCCCGTATGTCTGCCGAGCTGCGACCACTCGGTCTGGCCGTGCCGGGCGAGCAGGATGCGCGGTGCCATGAGGGCTTCTCCCTGAAAGTTCGCGTCCGGAGGAGTTCACCGTCCGATGGCTTTCCATCATCGCTCACCTGAACGGGAGGCAACCTCCTGGGGGATTCCGGCGTCCCCTCCTAGGTTGGCCGCCCCCGATCGCGCACACGCTGGCACATCGTACGGTTGAACACTGCTGGTTAGTTGCCTTAACAGACTATGGAGAGAGACACTCGGATGCCGGATACCGCGACCGTGCCGGATACCGCGACCGCAGGCCGGCGGCCCCGCTGGCAGCCCGAGCTGCTGCTGATCGCCGCGGTCTACGCCGCGTACTCCGGCGGCCGGCTGCTGGCCCGCGGCGACGTGACGACGGCGGTCGACCACGGCCTGGCGATACTCCGGGCCGAGAAGGCGCTCGCACTCGACCTGGAACATCCGCTGAACCGTCTCTTCAGCTCCACCCCCGCCCTCGGCATACCGGCGGACTTCGTATACGCCTCCCTGCACTACCTGGTCACGCCCGCCGTCCTCATCTGGCTCTTCCGTCGCCACCCGGCCCGCTACCGCGCCGCCCGCGCCTGGCTGATGATCTCCACGCTCCTCGGCCTCGTCGGCTTCACACTGGTGCCGACCTGCCCGCCGCGGCTGCTGGACGCCGCACACGGCTTCGTCGACACGATGGCTCAGTTCAGCTCGTACGGCTGGTGGGGCGGCGAGGCCAGCGCCCCGCGCGGCCTGGGCGGCATGACCAACCAGTACGCGGCGATGCCCAGCCTGCACGTGGGCTGGGCGCTGTGGTGCGGAGCAGTGCTCTGGCGGCACGGCCGCACCGCTCCCACCAAGGCGTTCGCCGTCGGCTACCCCCTGCTCACCGCCGTCGTGGTGATGGGCACCGCCAACCACTACTTCCTCGACGCGGTCGCCGGTGCCGCCGTCATGGGCGTCGGCGCGCTGCTGACGCGGCCGGCGACGCGGCTCCTCGACCGGGTGAGCGCGGTCCTGCCCCGGGAGGCGAACTCCCGCGCTGTCAGTGACGGATGCAAGACTTCGGCGGGTGAGCGAATCCCTGGACAGCGGACCTCCTCCGCAGCCTCCGCAGAAGCGGAATGCACAGCGGACCCCAAAGCCGCCGTCGGCGCAGGCTCCGTCAGCGCTGCCGCCGACGCCGGCGGCGGGGCCGACGACAGCGCTCCGGCAGCGACTCGCTGAGCTGCGCGGGCCCGGCGCGCAGCCGCACCCGCTCGACGCCCGCGCGCTGGCCGCCCTCGCCGCAAACCCCGGCTGCCGCCGACGCGCGCTGCTCGACGGCGCGGGGGTGGACAAGGCGGCGCTCGCCGCCGCGCTGGGGTCGCCCGCCGCCTTCGGGCAGTCGCAGTTCGCGTTCGTCCGGGGCAATGCCTTCGAGGCGAAGGTCAAGGCGGACGGCGGAGCGGAGCTGCTCCGGCTGCTGGGCGTGGACGCCCCCGGGGAGGTCCGCACCCCCGATCTGGCGGCCGCCGGCCCCCAGGGGCGCGCCGCACGCACCTCGCTCGCGCTGCGGGAGGCAACGCAGGCCGCGGCGGAGGGTGGCGCATGGACGATGCTGGACCATCCGATGCTGGCCCTCGATGTGGCCGGATCGCCCGCCTATCTGGAGCCGGACGCGGTGGTGGTCCGGCCCGACGGCCGCTGGACGGTCGTCGAGATCAAGTCCTTTCCGATGGTCGACGCGGCCGCCGACCCGTCGAAGGTCGGCGCCGCCGCCCGGCAGGCAGCGGTGTACACGCTGGCCCTGGAGCGGATCGCGGCCATGACGGGCGGCGCCCGGGTGGAGACGTCGGTGCTGCTGGTGTGCCCCAAGGACTTCTCCAACGTGCCGACGGCGTCGGTCGTGGACGTACGCAAGCAGCTCGCGGTCACCCGACGCCAGCTGGCCCGGATGACCCGGATCGAGGACATCGCCGCCGCGCTGCCGGAAGACGTGAGCTTTGATCTGGAGCAGCCGGCGAGCAAGCTGACCACGGCCGTCGAATCGGTGTCCGCGGTGTACGCCCCCGAGTGCCTGGCCGCCTGCGAACTGGCCTTCCACTGCCGGGACCGGGCCCGCGCGGAGGGTGCGGTGGCGGCGCTGGGGCGCGGGGTACGGGGCGAGCTGGGCGGGCTCGCGACCGTGGGGGCGGTGCTGTCCGCGGCCAGGGGCGCGTCGGGCGACCCGGACGATCCGGCGGTGGCGGCGCTGCGCCGCGCCGCGGCCCTGCGGGCGGAGGCGCTGTCCGCGGCGGACCGCCATCCCGGGGGACCGGGACCCGCGCTGCCGCACGCACGCGCAGTCCCGGAACTCCCGGAACGGGTCCACTCGCGCGCAGTCCCGGAGCGGGACACCGGGATGGCGGCGGTCCCGCACTGCGGTATCCGGGATGTGCCGACCGCGGTGGGCGGGACGGCGTCGGGGACCACCCGCGGGGACGGCCACACGGCCGATGCCGAGGGTGCGGCACGCCCCGAGACCGCGGCGCCCGGCGCACTGCGCCAGCCTGCGGGCCGCGCCGTCGAGGGAAGCGCACGGACCGACCGCCCCGCCGACGCCGGGCGCGCCTCGGAGGGCGGTGCCGGACGCCCCTCAAAGGACACGGCCGCCGTCGGCAACCGCGGAAGAGCCCCCGGGCGCGTGACCGATACCGGGCATGCGGCCGATACCGGGGCCGATACCGGGCATGCGGCCGGCGCCGAGACCGCGGCACGCGCCCAAGGCGCGGCGGCCGGCGGGTTGCGCCCGCCCATGCGCCGGGCCGTCGCGGGGAGCACGCCGGCCGACCTCTCCGCCGACTCCGGACGCCCCGCGGAGGGCACGGCCGTCAGCGACCGTGGCAGAACCACGGGGCGGGCAGAGGGACATGAGGCAGCAGGGCGGGAGACATCAGGACGTGAAGGCGGCGCCCCCGGCGCTCGCGGCGTCGGCGGGGAGGTGCACGGCTGATGTCTTTGATCTCCGCACTCGCCAGGCTTGAGGCCGTCGAGGCGGGGCGGGCGCAGCCGCTCGCCACCGTGCGGCACCGGCATCTGTCGGAGCGGCCCCTCGTGCTCGTACCGCTGACCACCGCGGGCGAGGCGGGCGCGCCGCTGGGGGCGCTCGTGGGCTCCGACCCGGAGGAGCCACGGCTGCTGGCGGTGCCACAGCCGCGGGACCGGGATCTGCGGTCCGCGTTCCTGGCGCAGCTGGCGGACGCGGTGCTGCCGCATCTGGAGTCGTACGCCGACGATGTAGAACCGGCCGAGCGCAAGGAGACCGACCCCGAGACCGGCAAGCGGGTCACGGTCCAGACCGAGCTGTGCGCGGACGCGCCGCAGCTGATCGTTCCGAGCCGCGCGGGTGTGGAGTACGTGCGGCTGCTGGGCCGCTCCATGCGCTTCCGCCGCACCGCCGAGCAGGACCCGGACGCCCCCTATCCCGCGCCGCCCCGGGTGCCGTTGCTCGGCCGCTGGCTGACGCACTACGGAGAGCGGGCACGGGTGCCGGGCTCCTCGCTGCTGCTCGCCGCGACGGACCTGCTGAACCGGCACTGGGCCACCGGCCAGTCGAATCTGGAGGACCAGCATCTGGGGGCGCTGCTCGCCTGGGTCGACCCCCCGGAGGCGGAGTCGGGCGCGGCGGCCGCGCTGCGCGCGGAGCTGGCGCGGGACTCCGGGGGGCAGCTGCTGTGTCCCCCGGCGGGCCCCGCCACCGATCCGGCCTTCGACAACCGGCTCCTGGCCCCTGCGATGGAGCGGTACGACCGGGCGCGCATGGCCCTCGCGACCGCGGAGGACGGCGCTGCGGCGGATATGCGGCTGGGTGAGCTGACCCGTGCGGAGCGGGAGATCCGCGAGCTCCTGGCAAGTCAGCTGCGGCCCACGTGGCGGGCGGTGTGGCGGTGCATCGAGCTGCTGCGGGAGCTTCCGGAGGGGCCGCGGGCGGACGGGCGGTGGACGCGTGACCGGTGGTCGTTCACGGGGCACCGCGACCGGGTCCGGGCGGGCGAGCCGCCGCAGCCGCGGCGGGACGACGCGGTGACGGCGGCGCAGAAACTGGCCACCCGCGAGACCGCCCAGGCGCAGCTGGACGCCCAGGAGGCTCTGGACGATCCGCTGGTGATGGCCGGGCGCAGGCTGGTCGGGGAGGCGTTCGCCTCCGAGGTGACGGATGTGGTGATGGCCTGGTCGGAGTCGAAGCGGCCGAGCCCCCGGCCGCTGGTCACGGTCCGCACCGACGACCGGCCGCATCTGGGCGGAGACGGTGGCCCCGGTGGAGACGGTGGCCCCGGTGGAGACGGTGACGCCGCCGACGACGGAGCCGGAGACGGAAGCAGCGCGGGCGGAAACAGCGCGGGCAGGGGGACGAAGGTGTTCCGCGTGCTGGCCGACGGCAAGTCGCAGACGGCGGAGTTCGTCGGCCGGGAGGCGGACGGCTCACTGGTGCTGCGGCTCACCGACCGTATGGGCCGCTCCAAGGAGCCCGCCGAGGGCTCCGTCCCGGACAAGGGCGACCGGATCGTCTGGACGCTCTTCGAACATGACCAGAGGGGCGGCCCGAAGCTGCCCGACCCGGAGGAGACCCCATGGACCCACGGCGGCCCGCCGACGACGGAGCCGCAGCTGCCGGACGCGGTCACGGCGGAGGACGTGCTGTGAGGCGGACGGGGGCGGTGCGCGTGCCGGATGCTCCCCGGCGCCGGGCACCGGACCGCGCCCACACGCGGTGCTGCGACCACACCCGGGACCGCGCCCGCGCGGAGGGCCGCATCCGCACGCGGAGCGATATCCGCACGCGGGATTGTGCCAGTACGCCAGGCGGCGACCGCACGCCGGACCGCGTCCGCACGCCAGGCTGCGTCCGCACGCCAGGCTGCGTCCGCACGCCGGGCTGCCACCACACGCGGGACCAGACCCACGCGCCAGGCTGCGTCCGGACGCCGGGCGGTTTCCAGGCGCCGGAGCGGGAGCAGGGCGGCGTTCCCGCCCCGCGCCATGTGCCCGGCCGACCCCGTTTCGCATGCGCCGCAGGCGGGTTCGCCGCCGCCGGGTTCGCCGCCGCCGGGTTCGCCGCAGGCGACGTCCTCGCGGCCGGGGTCACCGCGAGCGCCCGCGTGTCCGCGAGGGCCGGCCGGTGTGCGGTCCGCGAAGGAGGCACCAGGTGAACGCCTTCGATCCCGGCGCGGCCGCTGCACGCGCCACCGAGGCGATCCTCGCCGACACCCTGCACAGCCCGCACCGCGGCGTCGTCGTCGACTCGCCGCCCGGCGCCGGCAAGTCCACGCTCGTGGTGCGCGCCGCACGCGAGCTGGCCGCGGCCGGTCGGCCGCTGATGGTCATCGCGCAGACGAACGCACAGGTAGACGACCTTGTCCTGCGGCTCGCCGAGAAGGACCCGCGGCTGCCGGTGGGCCGGCTGCACAGCAGCGATCCCGACCCGTACGACAAGGCGCTGGACGGCCTCGACAACGTCCGCACCTCCGCGAAGGCAGCAGATCTCTCCGGGCTCGACGTGGTGATCTCCACCGCCGCGAAGTGGGCGCATGTGCAGAACGTGGAGCCCTGGCGGCACGCCATCGTCGACGAGGCGTACCAGATGCGCTCCGACGCGCTGCTCGCCGTCGCGGGGCTGTTCGAGCGTGCGCTGTTCGTGGGCGACCCGGGGCAGCTCGACCCGTTCTCGATCGTCGGCGCGGAGCAGTGGGCGGGGCTGTCGTACGACCCGTCCGCCAGTGCGGTCTCCACCCTGCTCGCACACAATCCGGACCTGCCGCAGCACCGGCTGCCGGTGTCGTGGCGGCTGCCGGCGTCGGCCGCGCCGCTGGTGTCCGACGCGTTCTACCCGTACACGCCGTTCCGCAGCGGGACGGGCCCCGAGGACCGGCGGCTGGCCTTCGGCACGGCCTCGGACGGCTCGGCTGCGGACCGAGTGCTGGACGAGGCGGCCGAGTCGGGGTGGGGCCTGCTGGAGCTGCCCGCCCGGCACACGCCGCGTACGGACCCCGAGGCGGTACGGGCAGTGGCCCTGGTCGTCCGCCGGCTGCTGGACCGCGGGGCGGCGGCGACCAGCGAGCGTTCCCCGGAGCCGATGCCGGTGACCGCGGACCGGGTAGCGGTCGGCACGGCCCACCGCGACCAGGCGGCGGCGGTACGGACGGCGCTGGCGGAGGCGGGCGTGAGCGGGGTCACCGTGGACACGGCGAACCGCCTTCAGGGGAGGGAGTTCGACGTCACGGTTGTGCTGCATCCGCTGTCGGGGCGTCCCGACGCGACGGCTTTCCACCTGGAGACGGGCCGGCTGTGCGTGCTGGCTTCCCGGCACCGGCACGCGTGCGTGGTGGTGTGCCGGGCGGGGGTGACGGACCTGCTGGACGAGCATCCGTCGACGGAGCCGGTGCAGTTGGGGGTGACGGTGAAGTTCCCCGACGGGTGGGAGGCGATGATGACCACACACGATCACCTGTCCAACCACAGGGTGCCGTGGCGACCGTGATGTGCGCGCCGGCCTGACCGGCGCGGCGTACCGAACCACACCCGCACCCGCAATCGCGCCCGCGCCGGGCTGCCGCCGGCACGCTGCCGGAGGCGACCCGGGGGCCAGGGGCCTGATCCCCACCCTGATCCCCGATCGATCCTTCCCCTTCCCGAAACAAGGACCTCCGTCCCCAGCCCCTCTCCCGCAAGGGGCAGCGGCGGCTTCATGCCGCCGCCCGGAGCCGCCGCGGAACCGCGTCCGGCCGGTCTCCGCACAGGCCGCGGAAGCCCGCACAGGCCGGGGGGAGGAGCTACCGCGCTCCGTCGCACCACGGCGGCAGGCGCGGTGCGACGGACCACGGCGGCAGGCGGCAGGGACCCCGCCCGCGCCGCACGGGCCGAACGTTCACGAGGTACCCGGCCCCTTTGGTCCACCCGCGTTCCGAGCTCACCCGGCAGGGGTCGGGCGACGCGTACTTGCGGTGGGCGGGACAATGAGAGGGCAGCGGGGGCGATCTTCGGTGGAGTGGGTTGAGGAGGAGAGTGCGCATGGCGGAATCCGAGCGGGGCGAGCGCAGGCTGCGGCCGGCGCCGTTGATCTTCGAGCCTGCGGAGGCCGCCGCCGACCCCGAGCACTTCTTCGATCTGGAGTCGATGGAGGATCCACGCGAGCTGCTGGCGCGGGCCACGGAGCTCACGCTGGCGTTCCGGGCCGCGACGGACCGGGCCATGGAGTTCCAGGCCGTCGCCGCCGCGCAGCTCGCCGACCCCCGGCGGTTCGACCGGCTCACCGCCGCGGACATCGCCGCCCGTGCGGAGTGGACCGAGGACTACGCCCGGAAGATGATCGAGTTCGGGCGCGATCTGCTCCGGGACGCGACCCCGTGAACGCTGCGCCGTGAGCACGGTGCCGTGAACACGGTGCCGTGAACACGGTGCCGAAGATCCGCCGGACACCCTCGCAGGGCCTAACGGCCGCACGCACGTGCGGCACTACGCCACTGGCACCGCAGCCCCGCATATGCCGGGGGGCAAGATACCCCCTCCCGCACTCCTGTGTCCGCGTTTTCCCAACTCTCGGAAACCGGCTTCTCACTCTCGGTAGATCTTGGAGCCATGACTACCTCGTCTGCCCGGCTCCCGGACACACCCCTCCACGTCGGCCAGGTCACCGCCCCCGGGGCGGAGTGGCTGGCCTCCGCCGAGGCGTGCCCGAGCGGTGCGCTCTGGGCATGGCGGACGCAGCCGACCGCGCCCGCCGCGCTGCCCTGCGGCACGGTCTTCGACGTCGTGAACGCGCCGGCGGTCTTCGGGCGGCGGATGCTCGACCGGCTCTGGGAGGAGGGCCCGGGATCGGGTCCCGCAGCCGTGCACCGGGGCCGGATGCTGCTCTTCGCCGCGCCCGGGGCCGCCCAGCGACTGCCGTCCCTGCTGCGCTGGGAGGCATGGGGCGACAGCGTGCCGCCGCTGATCTGCCATGGCGCGGGGGACGCCGTGACCGTTCCGCCGCTGACCCCGTCGGACCCCGCCGGGCCGCGATGGCTGGTGGCGCCGGACACCCGCAACCCCTGGCTGCCGGGGCCCGAGGTGCTCGTCTGGGCAGCCGTGCGAGCGGCGCGTGCGGCCGGCGCCGCAGAGGTCCGCGTATCGATTTTTCCTCCCGCCGATCAGGATGCTAAGGTCTACGACGTCAGCAGGCGCCGCTAGCTCAGTTGGTTAGAGCAGCTGACTCTTAATCAGCGGGTCCGGGGTTCGAGTCCCTGGCGGCGCACAGACGACAAGAAGGCCCTATCGCCTCGTGCGAGGGGCCTTCTTGCGTACACCGCGCCGTCGGCACGGTCAGACCGTGCTGATCCGCACCGTCCACGCGCCCGTACGCGTCCGCTCCGCGACCTCCACCCGGGTCCGCTTCCCCGGCGCGCCCGGCGTTGTGAAGGTCTCGCCGACGCCCAGAGGCGCGTCCGCGAGCGGCGGGTAGACGGACTCGTCCCAGCAGGCCTCGGTCTCCGGGTGGGTGTCGATCACCTGGACGGGGCCTCGGCCCGAGGCCGCCGCCGCCCGTACGCGGTACAGCAGCACCCCCTCGGTACAGGTCTCCTCGTCATTGCCGGCCGCGCCGCGGGCCTCGACCGCCAGGACCGTGTCAGGGCCGGTCCGCACGACTGCGAGCCGGGTGCCGAGGCTGCCGCCGGGCGCGGGCGCGGCCGCGATCGGCTCCAGTGTGATCAGCGAGGTCCCCGTGACACAGTGCACGGCCGTGCGGTCCAGCCAGCCCAGCTTCCACTTGTGCCAGCCGAACAGCTCGGGCGCCATGCCGAACTGGCTGCCCATCACGTCCCAGTCCCCCACATGGGTGTCCCAGTCGCCCTTGCCGTCCGTCGGCCGGTGGTAGAGGTCGGGTAGGTCGAAGACATGGCCGGTCTCATGGGCCAGCACATGGCGGTCCGGCGGGTGGCGTTCGAAGACCGTGACCACCCTTCTGATGTCGACGCCGTCCGCACGCAGCGGCCGCTCGAAGTTGACGACCTTCGTGGCGTCGGAGTCGACGCCCGGAGCGTCCGGGTCGGCCACGAGATACACGATGTCGTAGCGGGAGTAGTCGACCTCCGGATCGGTCACGGCGAGCGCGTCGCGCAGATAGGCGCTGCGTCCCTCGGGGCCCCAGTCCCGCCTTATCGCGTACGCGGTGGAGGGTTCGGGCATCGTCACCCACCGCGGCTGTGGGTGCGCGCGCAGGGTGAACCCCCCGTACGAGGCCTGGTGGAAGAACTCCGTGGTGGCCGGGAAGTGGTCGGCCGCCAGCTCGCTCGGCCGGTACCGGGGCGTGGAGTCGGGGAACGCCAGGAAGACCATGACCGCGTCCAGCGCCGCGGCCGGCCTCGGATAGGCGGAGTTCCAGGAGTCCAGGCCGAGCGAGTGGTGGGCGCCCGTACGGCGCAGCGCGCAGGGCTCCGAGGAGCTCTCGGCCGCTGCGGGGCCGGCCACGAGGGATGTGGCGGCCAGGGCGATGAGCGAGGTGAAGGCGGCCGCGGCGCTGCGCAGTCTCGTGAGTTCCACTCCCTCGGGTGTTCCCGCGGGTGCATGCTGACCCTCCACGTGGACCTCCGGCTGCGGAACGAGCGACACCTCTCCCAGCCTGTGCGGAATCGCAGGCGTTTGCCCTGTTCCACTGCACCGCCCGGGTGACCGAGCCGGCGCCCGGTCGACACCGAGCCGAGACCGTGGGTCAACGAGCGTCAGGGAGGGACATCCGGCGACACTCCGATGACTCCCTGAACGTCACATTCAGTCAGTACGGGGATAGCCCCTGTTCTCACCCGCGCAGAAACGATCGGCCCTTGTTCGGGGGCAGTCCGCCCCAGGGGTGAGAGGCTGGAAGGGCTGCCGGACAAGCCTCTATGCTCGGCACACTTTCCCCCAGTTCGACCTGGCCAGCCTTTCCCGACCACATGTGAACGGCCTGTACGACTCAACTGCACTGCGGGAGTGAGCGGTGAGCGGATTCTCCGAAGGACCAGGGCCGGCGGGAGTCGCAGCGCCCGTCGGCACGCTGATTTCAGTGACAGAGAGTGGCGAGGAGCGGCGGACACGGGCCGCCGGCTGTCTGGCGGTGGACTGCCGCGCCGCCCAGCATCCGGCCATGGACGGCCGGGTCATGGACGGCCGGGTCATCGACCACCTGGCCCCGGACGGCCGCGACACGGACGACCGGCACGCAGACGGCGGCGGCCCGGAGTGCCGGCACGCAGACGGCGGCGGCCCTGAGAGCCGGGCCGCGGGCCGCCGCGCCACCCGCTCTGCGGCGTCCGACTACCGGGCCGCCTTCAACGCCGCCCATATGGCGATGGCCGTCGTCGACCACGAGGGCCTGGTGGTCTCGGCCAACGACGCGCTCGCTCTGCTGCTCGACGCCGAGCCGTCCGGCCTCGATGGCCGCTGCGCGGCCGAACTGGTCGACGTCGCCTCGGACGGGCGCACTTGGCACGCCTACCGCGAGGTCCTGCGCGGCCGCCGCTCCCGGTTCCGCTGCACCCGCCGCCTCAAGTACCCCGACGGCCGCCCCCTGTGGGCCGAGATCACCGTGACCCCCATGGCCGGCGACGGCCGTACGGTCCTGCTGTCCGTCGCCGACATCAGCGACCGACGCGAGCTGCGCGCGCGGCTGCGCCACCTCCAGATGCACGACCAGGTGACCAGGCTGCCCAACCGCACCCTGTTCTTCGAGCGGCTCACCGCGGCGCTGGAGTCATCGGCGTACGACGAGGGTTCCACGGGCCGGATCGGGCTGTGCTACCTGGATCTCGACGGCTTCAAGGCGGTGAACGACACCCTCGGCCACCGGGTCGGCGACCGACTGCTCGCCGCGGTCGCCGCGCGGCTGTCGGAGTGCGTGGCGAGGGCGGCGGGCGGCCAGGGCCGCGGGGGCGAGGGAGCGGCCCCCCGGGGCGACGGGCGCGGCAGGGGCGGCGCAGGCGGCGGACATCTCGCGGCCCGGCTCGGGGGCGACGAGTTCGCGATCCTCGTCGAGGACTCGACGGGGACGGAACAACTCGCCGACCTCGCCAGGACCGTGCTCACCGCACTGCAGCAGCCGTTCGACCTCGCCGGCCAGCGGCTGTCGCTCTCCGCCTCGATCGGAGTCGTGGAGCGCCCGGTGGCGGGCACGTCCGCCACCGGGCTGATGCAGGCCGCGGACACCACCCTGTACTGGGCCAAGGCGGACGGAAAGGCCCGCTGGACCTTCTTCGACCCCGAGCGGAACGCGCACCGGATGACCCGTCAGGCGCTGGCCTCGACGCTGCGTCCAGCGGTGGAGCGGGGCGAGTTCCAGCTGGAGTACCAGCCGTTGGTGGGCCTCGCGGACGGGGTCGCGCACGGGGTGGAGGCGCTGGTCCGCTGGCGGCACCCGCAGTTCGGCACGCTGACGCCGAATCGGTTCATCGGAATCGCCGAAGAGGACGGGTCGATCGTCCAGCTCGGGCAGTGGGTGCTGCGGACCGCCTGCCGGCAGGCCAGGCGGTGGCAGGAGGACCATCCGAAGGCGCCGCCGCTGTTCGTCAGCGTCAATGTCGCGGTGCGCCAGGTCTGGGACTCCGACCTGGTCGCGGATGTGGCCGGAATCCTGGCGGAGACCGGGCTCGCGCCTCATCTGCTCCAGCTCGAGCTGACCGAGTCCGCGGTGATGGGCTCGGCGGGCCGTCCCCTCCAGGCGCTCCAGGCGCTCAGCGACATGGGTGTGCGGATCGCCATCGACGACTTCGGAACCGGGTACTCGAACCTGGCGTATCTGAGCCGGCTGCCGGTGTCCGCGCTGAAGCTCGACGGGTCCTTCGTCCGCGGCTTCCAGGACGAGGCGCACCCGAACCCGGCCGACGAGACGATCGTCGAGGCGATGGTGGACCTCGCGCACCGGCTGGGGCTGACAGTCACCGCGGAGTGCGTCGAGACGGCGGGGCAGGCGGAGCGGCTGCGGCGGATCGGCTGCGACACCGGGCAGGGCTGGCTGTACTCCAGAGCCGTCGCCCCGGAGCGCATCGACCACATGATCGGCGCGAGCCCGCTCCCGGTCTGTTGATCCCCCGGCTCCTCTCACTCAGGGGTGTGCCCCTATCCGATATGGATCTATCGTGATGAAAAGGGGGGACATCTGCACGGCTCGGCTGGAGAGGAAGTGATCACCATGGCCGGCCGGAACCGAGGAGAGATCGAGTCGGAGATCAAAGAGACCCTGGGGCTCGTTCCCGCCTTCTTCGCCGAGATACCCGACAGCCTGCTCGAGGCCGAATGGGAGATCTTCAAGACCCTGGAGCTCGGCGAGACGCTCATTCCGAACAAGTACAAGGAACTGATCGGGATCGCCCTGCACTCCGAGACCAAGTGCCGCTACTGCACGCTGTTCCACGCCGAGGCCGCGAAGCTGTTCGGCGCCACGGACGAGGAGATACAGGAAGCCGTCCACTACGCCAAGAACAGCCTCGGCTGGAGCGCCTACCTCAACGGCATGCGCGTGGACTACGACGGGTTCGCCCAGGAGCTCGACCAGATCAAGGACTACCTCAGCTCGAAGGCCTGATCCGCGATGGTCCTCGACTGGGCTCGCCCCGGGTGCTGAACGTCACGTCGCATGCGTACGAGTTCGCGGCCTTGGTCGCCGCGGCGCGGTATGTGGCCGAGGCCGCGCCGGAGGACATCCCGCCCGAGGCGCTGCGGCAGCTCCGGGGCATTCTCGACGACTACGACACCCAGATGGCGCGTCTGCGCGACGGCGCGCCCGGCTGACGCACACCGCCCCCCGACCGTTCCTCCGGTCGGGAGGCGGCGGCCTGCGGGGGCAGCAGACAGCGGGGGTCAGCAGACGCCGAGGTCCTCCCAGACGCCCCATTCACCGGTGGTCCCGGGCTCCTCGCCCTGTGTCCACCACTTGGCGCGCCATGTGTGGCCGTTGTGGGAGACCTTCATGTCCGCCGTGTAGACGGCGGCGGCACTCCACGCCCCGGACGTGCAGCCGGACGGCGGGTCCGTCGGAGTCGGGGTCGGGGTGGGAGTCGGGGTCGGGGTGGGAGTCGGGGTCGGGGTCGGGGTGGGAGTCGGGTCCGGGTCCGGGGAGTCGCCGACCGCCGCGACGATCTCGTTGAGCAGCGTGGTGTTCGCGTCCAGGCCGAGCAGCGAGTACATCATCGCGCCCGCGAGACCGCGGCTTCGGGCGTAGTCGGCACGGGCCTGCACGGCCCGCTTGTCGAGCCCGGTGAAGAACTCGCCGTCCTTGTAGAAGTACGCGGCCTTCGCCTCGTCGTCCCAGAACGTCGTCGCCGGGTCGTCGACGATGCCGCCCAGCTCCTTGTAGTGCGCGATACCCGCCTGCTGGGAGACCGGCCGGGCGGCGGAGGCGCCGGCGGCGGACTGTGCGAGGCCGCTGTCGGCCCCGGCGGGCACGCCCTTCCAGCCGCGGTAGTAGAACTCGTACCCCAGCGTCAGCTTGTCCGCGGGGAAGCCTCCCGCGATGCCGTAGGCCGCGTTGCCGTCGATCCAGGAGTCGATGGCGTTGTCGATCGAGTACTTCTGGTCTCCCGGCGCGATCGGGTCCGTCGGGTCGGACGGCGGGGAGTACAGCGGGGACTGGTGGTAGGTCGGTCCGTCCGCGTCCCACGCGCCGTGCATGTCGTACGTCATGATGTTCGCGTAGTCGAGATATGCGCCGATCTTGTCGGTCTCAATGTGCTTGATCTTGTCCTGGCCGGCCGGGAGCGCTGCGGTGAGCAGGTACTTCTTACCGCCGTGAGCCGCGCCGTACGCATCGAGCTGCTCGCGGAACTCGGCCAGCAGGAGGGTGAAGTTCTGCTTGTCCTCGGGGCCGTAGTGGTTGCCGAGGTGGCCGCCGCTCGATCCCGGGTACTCCCAGTCGATGTCGATGCCGTCGAAGATCCCGGCGGCGGTCCCGGGCCCGCCGAATCCTCCCTCGACCGGCAGATCGCCGTCCAGGTACTGGCTGATGCAGGACGAGACCAGCTTCTTGCGGCCGGCGTCGGTCTTCGCCGCGTCATGGAAGTACTTGGAGTAGGTCCAGCCGCCCAGCGAGATATTGATCTTCAGATGCGGGTGCTTCGCCTTCAGCTTCTTGAACTGGTTGAAGACTCCGGCGATCGGCTGGTCCCACTTGTCGGCCACGCCGTCGACGCTGTCGGCCGCGGAGAAGGACTTCTGGTAGTCGGCGTAGGAGTCGCCCGCGCCGTCGCCCGCGTTGGGGTTGTTGTCGTCCCCCGCCGCCTTGTTGGCCATGAAGCAGGTGAGGTCGGTGGGGTGGATATTGCCGAACGAGTAGTTGATGACGTCCAGCTTCTCCGCGATGCCCCGGGTGTCCAGATGCTGCGGATAGAAGGCGTTGCCGTACACGCTCCACTGGTCGTAGTAGGCGATCTTGACGCCGCCGGAAACCGCGGCGGATGCGGCGGAGTCTGCGTCCGCCGCGCCGGCGGTGCCCGTGGCGGCGAATCCGGCCACGGCGCCCGCGGCGAGCGCCGCGGTCGTCAGGGCCGCGAGCAGGGGTCTGCGGGAGCGTTTGCGGGCACGCACGTGCTGCCTCCGGGGGTTGCGCGGAACGGTGGTCTCACATGGGAGTTGGAGCAGTGATAGCGATCCGGCCAACCGCGCGTCAATGGTCTGAACCAGATCGAGGACTAGACCAATCTGGAAGGAAACGCGCTCGTCAGAGACGTGGGAACAGCGAACCAAACCGCTCGCCACCGGGGTGACGAGCGGTTTAAGGATCTATTAAGCGCAGGGGGCGCGGACGGGCTCCGCTTGGACCAATCTCGCGGGGAAACCCAGGTTTTACCTTCCGGGCGCCGCCTCCGGCAGCCCGCCGGCGCCCGGCAGCCCGTACGCGTCCGCGATCAGCTCATAGCTGCGCACCCGCTCCTCACCTCCGTGGACGTTGGCGGTGATCATCAGCTCATCCGCGCCGGTGCGCTTCTGCAGATCGTCCAGGCCCGCCCGGACGGCGTCGGGGGTGCCGTGCACGACGTTCGCCAGCCAGCCGTCGGCGAACTCCCGCTCCGGCGGGGTGAAGGGATACGCCTCCGCCTCCTCCGGCGTGGGAATGAGCCCCGGCCGCCCGGAGCGCAGCCGGAGCATCGACAGCGCGCCCGTCAGCGCCTGGCGGCGGGCCTGCCGCGCGTCCTCCGCGGCCAGCGCGGAGACGCCGATCAGCGCATACGGGGCGTCCAGCACAGCCGAGGGCCGGAACGTCTCCCGGTACAGATCGAGCGCCGGGACCGTGTTCCGCGCCGAGAAGTGGTGGGCGAAGGCGAAGGGCAGTCCCAGCGCGGCGGCCAGCCGGGCGCTGAAACCCGAGGAGCCGAGCAGCCAGACCGGGGGGCGCGCGGAGGGACCCTGCACGGGGCCGGGGACCGCGTGGACACGGGAGTACGGGTGCCCGTCGGGGAAGCCGTCGTCGAGGAAGCGGGTCAGCTCGGACAGTTGCTGCGGGAACTCGTCCGCCCCCTCCGCGAGCCGGTCGGTGCGGCGCAGCGCGGCCGCGGTCGCGCCGTCCGTGCCGGGGGCGCGCCCGAGCCCCAGGTCGATCCGGCCGGGGGCCAGCGCTTCCAGGGTGCCGAACTGCTCGGCGATGACCAGCGGAGCGTGGTTGGGGAGCATCACCCCGCCCGAGCCGAGGCGGATGTGGTCGGTGTGGGCGGCGAGGTGGGCGAGGATCACGGCCGGCGAGGAGGAGGCCACGCCCGGCATGGAGTGGTGCTCGGCGACCCAGTGGCGTTGGTAGCCGCGCCGTTCGGCGAGCCGGGCTATCCGCACACTGGTCGCCAGGGCCGCGGACGCGGTGCTCCCGCTGCCGACCGTCACCAGATCCAGTACGGACACAGGGACGGGGGCGGCGCCGTGCGCCGTGCCCCGTACGCCCGTCGGCGCCTCTGCGGCCTCTGCGGCCTCTGCGGCCTCTGCGGCGTCCACCGGTGGTGCCTCCTGCGCTTGTGCTGCGGGTCTGAGCTGACAGATGTCAGAGCAGCAAACAGGAGGCAACCTCCGGTTATTCCCGTACCCCGCCGGCCCCCGGCCGGCCCCCGCGCTCCGGTCAGTCCCCGCGCTCCAGGCGCTCCGGGCGGGCGAACAGCGTGCCCAGGCCGTCCCCCCAGGCCTTCCGGTCGGCCAGCCTCAGGCCCTCCCACACGGTCACCTGGTTGGCCGTCAGCACCGGTTTGCCCAGGGCCTCCTCCAGCTCGTCCAGATACGCTGCGGTGTGCAGCGCGGTGTCCGGCATCAGCACCGCCTCGGCGTCCGGATGGTCTCCCGCGCTGGCCAGCCGAAGGACCTGCTCACGTTCCCAGGCGCCGACCTCCTCGGCGGTGACGATGCCGCTCGAGCGGTTGCCGACCACCTCGGCGCCGGAGGCCTTGAGGAAGTCGGTGAACAGATCCGTCACGTCCTGCGGATAGGTGGCGGCGACGGCCACGCGCCGTACGCCCAGCTCCCGCACGGCGTGGGCGAAGGCGAAGGACGTGCTGGAGGCCGGCAGGCCCGCCGCCCGGGCGAGCGAGCGGATCTGGTCATGGGCGCCCTCCCACCCGTAGACGAAGCTGCCGCTGGTGCACGCCCACACCGCCGACTCGGCGCCCTGCAGACGCAGCTCCTCCACCCGTGCGGCCAGCCGATCGGCCGAACCCATCTCCAGCAGCGCGTCGACCCGGTGGGCGTCCTCGCCGATGTCGGTGTGGACGACGGCCAGTCTGATGTCGCTGTCGAGCATCACCTCGATGCGGGGGTAGTCGTCCTCGGCGGAGTGCCCGGGATAGAGAAGCCCGACGATCGTCATGCCCAGCCTTCCTGTTCATCGGTCGGAGTCGGCGGAAACGGCGGCAGCTGCGAGGGGTCGGCCTGCGGGTCGGCGGGGCCGGCCGCGGCCGCCGTCGAGGCGGCCGGGGCGATGGGCGGCCCCGGCGGCACGGGAGGCACGGGAGGCAGGGGAGGCAGGGTCGGCGCCTCGGGGCTCCCCAGTTCGTCCAGGCCGACCTCGAAGCGGGCCTCCAGCCCCTCGTCCAGCCGCGCCTCCAGACGGCCCTCCAGCCCCTCCTCCAGCCGCGCCTCCAGGGGGCTCTGCGGCGGCCGGGGCTCCGGCTGGATCAGCAGCTGCTGGTACGGGCCGACGGCGTGCACCCCCACCCGGCGCAGCGCGGCCCACATCGTCACCTGGTTGGCGGAGAGCACCGGCATGCGAAGCTCGGCCTCCAGCTGCGGGATGGCGTCGTACGTCGGCAGATTCGTACAGCTGATGAAGAGCGCGTCGGCCGCGCCCACCACCGCCTGTCGCGCCATGTCCACCACCGAGCGGTACGGAACCTTCCAGATGTGCCGGGTCAGCCCGAGAAAGGCGCGGCCCGTGACCGTTACCCCGGCCTCGCCCAGATACTCCTCCAGGGACCGGGTCACCGACTCCGTATAGGGGGTGACCAGGGCTATTCGGCGGGCGCCCAGCTCGTCGAGGGCTTCGAGCAAGGCGCCGGAGGTGGTCACCGAAGGCACTTCCCCCGCGGAGTTCATCGCCTCACACATCGCGCGCTCCCCCGCGAGGCCGCCGACGAAGCTGCCCGAGGTACAGGCGTAGGCCACCACTTCCGGCTCCGTTTCGCCGAGCGCCCGGATGGCCTCGCACAAGGTCTCGTGCTCGCTCACGAGACGGGCCAGGTCGAGGGACACCTCCACGGGCACATAGGGGGTGCGGGTCAGGCGCAGCGAGACGTCGTCGGGGACCCAGCGCCATAGCTCCCGGTCCAGCGCGAAATCGAACGGGGCGACCACGCCGACGCCGCGCTGCGGCTGTGGTCCGCCGAGAAAGGAGACTTCCAGGGAGACGTCCATCGCAGGCCCCCTTTGACGTGTTGTTGACGACGTTAGGTTCGGGTGCAAGCGTGGGTCAATCCGTACATGTACGACGTTACGAAACGGCTTCCGCTTGATGTCCGAACCCACCCTTCTCGTGCTCGACGCCGACCCCTCTCCACGGCTCGGCCGACTGGCCGGACGGGTCCGCGTTCAGTACGCGGACGAGGAGAGCCTCGCCTCCCAACTCCCCCATGCCGAGGTGCTGTTGGTGTGGGATTTCACTTCTGATGCGGTGCGCCGCGCCTGGCCGGGCGAGGGCCCGAGACCACGCTGGGTGCACACCCCGAGCGCCGGTGTGGACCGGCTGCTCTGCCCCGAGCTGATCGATTCCGATACGGTCGTCACCAATGCGCGGGGGATCTTCGAGGCGCCCATCGCCGAATATGTGGCCGCACTGGTGCTGGCCATGGCCAAGGATCTGCCGGGAACGCTGGAGCTCCAGCGCCAGCGGCGCTGGCGGCACCGCGAGGGGCTGCCGGTAGCGGGCACCCGGGCGGCGGTCGTGGGCGCAGGGCCGATCGGGCGCACGGTGGCCGAGTCCCTGCGGGCGCTCGGAGTCGAGACGGCGGTCGTGGGGCGCACCGCGCGCCCCGGCGTGCACGCCGGGGAGGATCTGGACCGGCTGCTCACCGGCGCGGACTGGGTGGTGTGCGCGGCGCCGCTCACCGACGCGACGCGCGGGATGTTCGACGCGCGCCGGTTCGCGCTGATGCGGCCGTCGACGCGGTTCATCAATGTGGGCCGGGGGCCGCTGGTCGACCAGAACGCCCTGGTCGCGGCGCTCAAGGAGCGGCGGCTGGCGGGCGCGGCGCTGGACGTCTTCGAGACCGAGCCGCTGCCGCCGGACAGTGAGCTGTGGGATGTGCCGGGGCTGCTTGTCTCACCGCATATGAGCGGGGACACGGTGGGCTGGCGGGACCGGCTGGGCGAACAGTTCGTGGAGCTATTCGAGCTGTGGGAGGCGGGAAAGCCGCTGCCGAACGTGGTGGACAAGAAACGTGGGTACGTCCCCATGCATGACTGATCCGCAGACGCCACAGCCCGCGCAGCCCTCCTCCCTCGCCGATCTCACCGCACGCCGACTGCTGGCCGGCTACGAGCGGGGCGACTTCTCGCCCGTCGACGCCGTGCGCGCCGTGCTGGAACGCATTGAGACCGTGCAGCCGCTGGTCAATGCCTTCGTCCGGGTCGACGCCGAGCAGGCGCTCGCCCAGGCGGAGGCGTCGGCGGCGCGCTGGCGCGAGAAGCGGACGCGGGGGCTGCTCGACGGGGTGCCCGTAACCGTCAAGGACATCCTGCTGCAAGCCGGAGGGCCCACGCTGCGCGGCTCGCTCGCCGTGAGCCGGGAGGGGCCCTGGGGCGAGGACGCGCCGTCGGTGGCGCGGCTGCGCGAGCACGGCGCGGTTCTCCTCGGCAAGACGACGACGCCGGAGTTCGGCTGGAAGGGCGTCACCGACTCACCGCTGAGCGGGGTGACGTGCAATCCGTACGACCCGAGCCGCACCGCCGGCGGCTCCAGCGGCGGCAGCGCGGCGGCGGTGGCGCTGGGCGCGGGGCCGCTGTCGCTGGGCACGGACGGCGGGGGGTCGGTGCGCATCCCCGCCTCCTTCTGCGGCGTCTTCGGGTTGAAGCCGACGTACGGGCGGGTGCCGCTGTACCCCTCCAGCCCCTTCGGGACGCTCGCCCATGTGGGGCCCATGGCCCGGGACGCGGCGGACGCGGCCCTGCTGCTCGACGTGATCAGCGGGGCGGACTGGCGCGACTGGTCCCAGCTGGGGCCCGCGCCGAGCCTGCGCGGCACTCTCGCGGAGGGCGTCAAGGGGCTGCGGATCGGCTACTCGCCCTCCTTCGGCGGCCAGGTCCCGGTGCGTCCTGCCGTGGCTTCGGCGGTACGGCGGGCGGTGGAGGCCCTGGCGGAACTGGGCGCGTACATCGAGGAGTCCGACCCCGACCTCGCCGAGCCGACGGAGGCCTTCCACACGCTGTGGTTCAGCGGGGCCGCCCGGCTTGTGCAGCACTTCGGGACCGAGCAGCGGGAGGCCCTGGACCCCGGGCTGCGCGAGATCTGCGAGATCGGCGCGCGGTACAGCGCGCTGGAGTATCTGGCGGCGGTGGACGAGCGGATGGCGCTCGGCCGGCGGATGGGCCGCTTCCACACCTCGTATGACCTGCTGGTCACCCCGACTCTTCCGATCACGGCCTTCGAGGCGGGCGTCGAGGTCCCGGCCCACTCGGGCCACCACCGCTGGACGGGCTGGACGCCCTTCACCTACCCCTTCAACCTCACCCAGCAGCCCGCGGCGAGTGTGCCGTGCGGCGTGGACGAGGACGGGCTGCCGATCGGGGTGCAGCTGGTGGGGGCGAGGCATGGGGATGGGGTGGTGATGCGGGGGGCGCATGCGCTGTATGAGGCGGGTGTGACGGCGATCCCCCGTCCGGGGGAGGTGTAGGGCCGCCTGCGGCACTTGTCCCCTCCCCGCCCCTTCCCGAACTGAGGGGCAGGCCCCCAGACCCCCGTACGGCCTCGGCCGTGTCCTCAAACTCCCCCAGACTTCGTCCGGGAGGCGCCCCCAACGGGCTGGATCTTCCAGCCTCGCCGGTGTTCGAGGCGCGGGGTCCGGGGGCGGAGCCCCCGAAAACCCGTCAGGCCCGGCGGAAGCTGAGCGTCTCCCCCCTCGCGCCCGCCCGCCACAGGTCCTGGCATGCGTCGGCCATCCGGTCGAGGCCGTCGACCACCGAGCCCCAGACGATCCCCGGCACCCATCCCATGTCGCCGTTGAGCAGCAGGTTGTTGCGCTCGTAGAAGAGCGCGAGGTCGACCACCGTGGGACGGTCCCGGTGGGCGGCCGCGTCGCCGTAGCCGTAGGAGGCCGTGCCGAGCTGCACATCGGTGAAGGTGAAGTAGCACAGGTCGCCCGGAATGGGCGTCACAGTGGGGTTCTCCAGCGGGGGTTCGGCCTCGGCGAAGGCCGGGAGCAGGGCGTAGATCTCATTGCGGGCGTACTTGGCGTGGTAGACGTCCCCGGCGAGCGGCAGAGCTTCCCAGACCGCCGCGCATGTCAGGGGGGCCTTGTCGTCGAGGAGCCGAGCGGTGCACTCAACTCCGCGCTTGTCGAGGGCTACGGTCACATATCGGTCGGCCATTCCCTACGCATACCCTGCTCACGGCCGGGTAGCCGCGCGCCCATGGCTCGAACACGAGGAACAGGATCGCGGCAAACAGGTGTGCTCCGCAGACGCTCCCTGCTGCTCGGCTCCGCTGCCCTCGGCGCGCTCGGCGTCGCGGGCGCGACGGCCGGTTGCAGCCGGGTGCCGTCGGGCGATGCGCTGGCCCGGCTGAAATCGCAGGGCACCGTACGGCTCGGCATCGCCGGCGAGGTGCCCTACGGCTATGTCGACGAGAAGGGCGAGTTCACCGGGGAGGCTCCGGAGCTCGCCAAGGTGATCTTCCAGCGGCTGGGCATCGGCTCCGTCCAGCCGGTCGCCACCGACTTCGCCTCGCTCATCCCGGGGCTCAACTCCCAGCAGTTCGACGTGGTTTCGGCCGGGATGTACGTCAACCCGGAGCGGTGCGAGCAGGTGATCTTCTCGGATCCGGAGTACCAGATGCTCGACTGCTTCATCGTCCGCAAGGGCAACCCCAAGGGGCTGCACTCCTACGAGGACATAGTGCGCACCAAGGCCAAGTTCGGCACCGGCACCGGGTACGCGCAGATCGGCTATGCGGTGGCCAACGGCTACCCGGAGGGCGACATCGTCATCCTCCAGGACCAGGTGGCCGGGCTGAACGCGGTCGAGGCCGGCCGTGTCGACGCCTTCGCCGCCACGCCGCTGACCGCCCGCGGGGTGGTGCAGAACAGCACCAAGGCCGAGGCGACGGAGCCGTTCGCCGCCGTCGTGGACGGCGAGGAGCAGATCGACGGCGGGGCTTTCGCCTTCCGGCCCACGGACACCGAGCTGCGCGACGCCTTCAATGTCGAGATCCACAAGATGAAGAAGAGCGGCGAGCTCTTCCGGATACTCAAGCGGTTCGGCTTCACGGAGAACGAGATGACCACCCTCACTGCCGAGGAGCTGTGCCGATGACAGCGGGACTCTGGCAGAACTGGGTGCTGCCCGGCATCTGGATCACGATCCAGCTGCTCGTCTACAGCGCGGCGCTGGCTGCGGTCGTCGCCTTCGGCGTCGGCATGGCACGCACCCACAGCTCGCGTTTCGTCCGCTTCCTGGCGGGCTTCTACACGGAGATCTTCCGCGGCACCTCCGCCCTGGTGCTGATGTTCTGGCTGTTCTTCGTGGTGCCGCCACTGCTGGGCTGGCAGCTGGTGCCCATGTGGGCCGCGGTGCTGGCCCTCGGTCTCTCCTACGGTGCGTACGGCGCCGAGATCGTCCGCGGCGCGCTGAACGCCGTCGCACCCGCTCAGCGCGAGGCGGGGGTCGCGCTCAGCTTCACCCCCTGGCAGCGGATGCGGCTGATCCTGCTGCCGCAGGCGGTGCCCGAGATGATGCCGTCCTTCTGCAATCTGCTGATCGAGCTGCTCAAGGGCACGGCGCTGGTGTCTCTGCTGGGCGTGGGCGATGTGTCGTTCGCCGCCTACCTGGTGCGGCTCGCCACCCAGGAGAGCGCCCAGATCTACACGATCGTGCTGGTCATCTACTTCGTCCTGGCCTTCCTCGTGACCCGGTCCATGAAGGCGCTGGAGAACAAGACCAAGCGGAACATAGGAATCAGCGTGGCGGGAGGCGCGTCCAAGTGAACTGGGACTGGTCCGCGATAGCGGACTTCATGCCGCGCTTCTGGGACGGCGTTCTGATCACGCTGCAGATCCTGGTGCTCGGCTCGCTGATCTCCTTCACGCTCGGCCTGGTCTGGGCGATCGGGTTCCGGGCGCCGACGCGCTTCATCCGATGGCCGGTGCATGCCGTCACGGAGTTCATCCGCACCACTCCCCTGCTGGTGCAGCTGTTCTTCCTGTACTTCGTGCTGCCGGAGTGGGGCGTGCAGTTCTCCGCGCTGACCACCGGCACGATCGCGATCGGACTGCACTACTCGACATACACCGCCCAGGTCTACCGGGCGGGCATCGACGCCGTGCCCGTCGGCCAGTGGGAGGCGGCCACCGCGCTCAGCCTGCCCGCCCACCGCACCTGGATCGCGGTGATCCTGCCGCAGGCGATCCGGCGGATCACCCCGGCGCTCGGCAACTACGTCATCGCGATGCTCAAGGACACTCCGCTGCTCGCCGCGATCGGCGTGCTGGAGATGCTGCAGCAGGCCCGGCTGGAGAGCGCCCAGACGTTCCAGTACACCGAGCCGCTGACCCTGATCGGCATCGCCTTCATCCTCATCGCCTACCCGGCTTCTCTTCTCGTACGAGCCCTGGAGCGCCGCCTTGTCCGCTGACACCGCACCCGAGACGACCGACACGACCTCCGCCAAGCCGCTGATCCGCTTCGAGAACGTGACGAAGCGCTTCGGTGAGAACACCGTGCTGGACAATCTGTGTTTCTCGGTGCAGCCCGGGAAACACGTGACCCTGATCGGCCCGTCCGGCTCCGGAAAGACCACGATCCTGCGGCTGCTGATGACCCTGGCCTCTCCCGACGAGGGCACCATCGAGGTCAACGGCAGACATCTCTATCCGGCTCAGGAGAAGGAGCGCCGAGAGGCCCGCAAGCAGATCGGCATGGTGTTCCAGCAGTTCAATCTGTTCCCCAACATGACCGCGCTGCGCAACATCACCGAGGCGCCGGTGCGGGTGCTCGGGCTGTCGCGGGACGAAGCGGAGGCGCGCGCCAAGGAACTGCTGGAGATGGTCGGCCTGGGCGACCGCTGCGACGCCAAGCCGACGCAGCTCTCCGGCGGACAGCAGCAGCGGGTGGCGATCGCCCGGGCGCTGGCGATGCGGCCCCAGGTGCTGCTGCTGGACGAGGTGACCTCGGCACTCGACCCGGAGCTGGTCGCCGGCGTCCTCGATGTACTGCGGGACATCGCGCACTCCACCGACATCACCATGCTGTGCGTCACTCACGAGATGAATTTCGCCAGGGACATCTCGGACGAGGTGCTCATGTTTGACGCCGGCAGGGTGATCGAGTCCGGATCGCCGGAGAAAATCTTTTCCGACCCGGAGCAGGAACGCACACGCGAGTTCCTCAGCGCAGTGCTCTGACCTGTCGCTCCGCGACCAAGTTTACCCCTGGCATATGCCAATGAGATGCGCCCCAGCGTATGGCGCTGGGGCGCCTCATCATTTACGCCAACAGCCGCCCACCAAGCGGCTCTTGGCCGCTATCGTGGTACGGAAGCTTGCGGTCACAACCTTGTAGGGGGAACCGTGGCGCTGAAACCCGAGCCGCCGACCGCGCCGTTCCACTCGGTGCAGTACGTCCTGCGCGTTCTGGAGACCATCTCCAAGCACCGCGGCGGAGTCTCGGATGTCCAGATCGCGCGCGAGACGGGCCTGCCGACCGGCCATCTCTCGCCGATGCTGGCCATGCTGCGCCACGAGAGCTATGTGGAGCAGGTCACGGACGGCGCCTATGTGATAGGCGACTCCCTCATCCTGCTGGGTTCCGGCGCCGCCCGGCAGCAGGCGCTGGAGGCCAAACTCCAGGACATCCTGACCGAACTGCGGGACTCGGTGGGCGCGGCGGTCTACATCAGCCGCTATATCGACGGCGAGGTGAAGATCACCCAGTACGCCGACGGGCCGCGCGCCCCGAAGGTGAACGAGTGGGTGGACTTCCGCTCGGCGGCCCATGCGAGCGCGGTCGGCAAGTGCCTGCTCACCCAGCTCGACGTCAACGGCCGCCGCGACCACCTCTCCCGTCACAAGATCGCCCGGCTCACCTCGCGCACGATCACCAGCGAGAAGCTGCTCTTCTCCAAGCTGGACGCGCAGCCGCCGACCGTCCCCATGCTGGACCTCCAGGAGTACGCCGTGGGCACGGTCTGCGCCGCGGTCCCGCTGACGGCGGGCGCTTCGGTGGGCTGTCTGGCGCTGTCCATGCCGGTCGAGCACGCCCACCGGCTGCGCTCCGCGGCCGACACGCTGAACAGGCGAGCGGCGCCGGTGGTGCTCTCGCTCGCGATCTGAGACCTCGGCCCCGGCCGATTCCGGCGTGGTCGGGAGCACCCCTCGGGACCGGGTATTATTTACGGGTCAGCATGCGCCGCTAGCTCAGTTGGTTAGAGCAGCTGACTCTTAATCAGCGGGTCCGGGGTTCGAGTCCCTGGCGGCGCACCACTGATCTTCTGGGGCTTCTCGGTCATCGAGAAGCCCCAGAGGCGTTTCCGGGGCCGGGCAGTCTATGACACGGTCATGCCATGGCCGCACTCGGCCCGCTCGGCGACCGCCAGACGGGTGGCGCTCAACCCCCTGACGGGGTCCGCCGTCGGCGGGCGCGGACGCCGGGGTACGGGGGCCGGGGACCCCCCGTCCGGCCCGGAGCCGTGCGAAACCGCCGCCGCGCGCGGCCTTTCAGAAGCACGGCGCGCGGCGGCGACCGGATGCCGCTCGTCAGAACCGCACGTCCGAGCAGGCGTAGAAGGCGTTGCCCGTGTCATGCACGGTCCACACGGCCAGGATCAGATGGCGTCCGGACTTGTACGGCAGGGCGCCGGAGTGGGTGAGGGTGGGCGGAGGCTGGTTCCCGCCGTAAGGAACGGTCAGGAACGGCTGCGGCTCAAGCGCGGCACGGGTCAGCCGCTGGCTGGGGTTCCAGCCGTTCTTGGTGATGAAGTACTTGAAGTCCGTGGTGCGGTGGCGGGCGGTGAACTGCCAGCGGAAGGTGTAGTTCTGCCCGGACGTGACGCTGGTGGCGGGCCAGGCGCCGCCGCGCGGGTCATCCAGCTCCGCGAACCGGCTGTTTCCGCCGGCGCAGATGGCGCCGTCGGCTGGGCCGGCTGCCGGGAAGCCTTTGGGGCCCTCGACGCTCTGCGGCTCCCACTGGATCTGGCCGCAGCCCGAGACGGTCTTGTTGGCGCAGAGCTTCTGACGGCTGATGGGCGAGTCGGTGTAGCCATGGCTGCTGGCGCTGCCGGTGGCGAGCAGGGATACGCCGGTCACGGCGAGGCCGACGACGGCCGCGCCTATCTTTTTGCGCATGCTTCGCTCCTGAGAAGAACGTGGGGGAGTTCTGTGAGCCGTGCTGCACGCGTGCGGTGTCGCTTGTGGCGCGATCCGAGGTTGGCGGTGCCGCGGGACACGCCGATCCAGGTCTAGACCAAGTTTCAATGTATGGAACGGAGTTCAACCTGTCCAGACCATTCGCTCCCCTGCGCTGCCCGCGCCCTCAACTCTCCGGCCGCTGTGAACGCCCCGTGTAGAAGGCCACGGTGAGGTCCTTGACGAGCGCCTTGCGTTCGTAGTCGTCGAGTTCGACCAGGCCACGTGAGGTCAGCCGACTGACCGTGTCGTCGACCGCGTCCACGACCGACGTCAGCACGCTGTCCCGGTGCTTGGCGTCGATCGCCGCGATACGCCTACGCTGCATGGCCTCGGCCACCTCGGGCGCGTAGTCGATTCGGGTGGGCTGTGCGGAGAACACCTCGATGCCGATGGTGCGGCACTCCGCCTGGAGCAGCCGGGTGAGCGAGTCGCCCACGGCCTCGGCGTTGCGCAGCGTCGGAGCGTCCTGGTTCAGCTGGTGGAAGACGTCGGCGGGAAGCTGGGACAGCACCCGCGCCACCGCGGACTCCACATGCTCGCGCAGAAAGCGTTCATGGTCCTCCACGCCGAGCGCCGCACGCACCGTGTCATTGACCCGCCACACCACGAGCACCACGGCGCGCAGCGCCGTGCCGTCCGCGTCGACCACGGGCATCGGATCGCTGCGCCAGTGCCGCAGCCTCACGTCCACGCGGCGGCGGAGCAGCAGCGGGCTCACCCAGAGCAGACCGGTGCGGCGGACGCTCCCGCGGTACTCGCCGAAGAGCGTCAGCACCATGGCGTAGCCGACGCGGCCGCGACCGAGGCCGCCCAGGCCGAAGAGGGTGAGCAACACGCCCAGCGCGAGCAGGCACCAGACGCCGAAGCCGATGCCGTTGTACGTGTACGAGGGCAGCCCCAGCAGCCGGGTCAGCCAGCCGGGCAGCACCCCGGCGCCCCACAGCACAGCGCCGATCCCGGCGGCGGCGGCCGACCCGGCGACCACCCCGATCCAGCCCGGCAGGGCCGGTCCCGGCCGCTCGGCCAGCTTGGGATCGAGGGGCGGCGCGGCCCGCGGCGTCAACGGCTCCGGCGCGGCCGGCCGCACCCTGGGCAGCTGCACCTTGGGGAACTCCCCGGTCAGGGACTTCCGGTTCACCACGGCGGGTGGCAGCGGGACCGAGCCCGTGTCGTCGTCGCGGAACAGCAGATGCACGGGGATCTCGGTGGTCGTCTCACTCGCGATGAGGGGGTCCCGGCGGGAGCGGCCGCCGGCGGTTTCAGCGCCCGGTCCGCCGCCCGGTCCGCCGGGGGGCGCGCTGTCGGACGGAGCGCCCGAGAGCAGGCTCACGTCCGACACGGCGGGTACGTGCGGGAGGCCGTCCGGACCGCCCGGGGCCGGGGCGCCCGTCATGCCCTGGTATCCGGCGGCGGTCTCTTCGAGCAGGTCGGCGGCGGAGTGGCCGGTCGCCACCATGAAAACGGACCGACCGGACGAGCCCTCTGACCCGGTTCCCGCCGCCGCCCGGTCCGGCCCGCCCGACGCGGCGACGGCGATCCCGGCCTCGTACCGCGGTCGCATCGCCGAGGACTTGCCGGCGGAGCCGATGTACACACGCCCGCCCCGCCCGGCGGCCGACGCCGAACGAGCGTCGGCCCCCGGCCGGGCCGCGACAGGCCCCACCTCATACCCGGCCGCCGACGCCGACCGATCACCACCGCCACCGGCGGCACCGCTGGCACCGCTGGCACCGCTGGCACCGCTGGCACCGCTGGCACCGCTGGCACCGCTGGCACCGGCGGTCGAAGTACCCGAGGAACCCGAGCCCAAGCCGCCATTCGGCTCCGGACCCGCACCAGCCCGCCGCCCCGCAGCAACAGGCCCCGCCGCCGCTCGCCCCTGCGCGCCGGCGCGGTCGCCGTCGAAGCCGCCGGCCGCATCGACGGTCGGCGTCCCGGCCGCACCGGCGGAGGCCGAGCCACCGGCCGGTCCCGTGAACGAGGGAGCGGACGCGCCTCCGGTCCGGCCGCCCCTCGCCGCGTACGCGTAGGCGTTGCCTGCGGCGCCGGGGCGGCCCGTCGGCGAGGACGTGCCCATCGCGACCGCCCCCGCGCCGCCTTCGAGCGGGCGGACGTGCACCGGAGGGTCGACCTGCTCGCACGGTGCGCCCCCGTACGGCGAGGCGTGGGCTGGGGCCGCGTCCAGGTGCTCGGGCGGGGCCTTCGGCGGGATCTCGGGCGGCGGCTGGGGCTCGCCGTACGGCTCTGCTGGTGGGGTGGTGTTCATGGCTGCCGCCTCTGCTGGTCGTTCCGGCGTTTCTGTCGTGTGGGTGCGGTGCGTTCCCGTGGTCGGATCCCGTCGGGTCAGTTGAAGAGCCGCCGCCAGGTCTCCGGGCCCGGATAGCCGTCGGCCGCGGCGCCGCGCCAGCCCTGGGCGCGCTGGAAGGCCGCGACGTTGCGGCGGTCGGCCTCCGTCCAGCGGGGGCCTGGCCCGGACCGGTAGTGCGTTCCGTATCCGCGGGCGACGAGCTGCTGCCCGAGGCGGGCCACATGGGCGTTCGACCGGCCGGGGCGGAAGTGGGCCCGCCCCGGGAAGGCCGGGGGCTCCGCCGCAGTCCCGCCCGCACCGCCGGACCGCGCCGCCGGGATGTCATGGCCGTCCCCCGTCACCAGCCGCCGCCAGGTCTCCGGGCCGGGGATGCCGTCGGCGTCCGCGCCCCGCCAGCCCTGGGCAAGCTGGAACGCCTCGGTGGCGCGACGGTCCGCCTCGCTCCAGCGTGGACCGGGGGCCACGCTGTAGAAGCGCCCTCCGCCGCGCTCGACGAGCATCTCGCCCAGCCGGGTGAGGTGGGCGTTGTCAGCGCCCGGCCCGAAGGCCTCGGCGCCCGGGAACACGTCGACCGTGCTCTCGCTGCCGCCGGCGCCGCCGGTGCTGCTGGTGCCGGTGCCGGTGCTGCCGGTGCCGGTGCCGGTGCTGCCGGTGCCGGTGCCGGTGTCGCTGGTGCCGGTGCTGCCGGTGCCGGTGTCGCTGGTGCCGGTGCTGCTGCCGGTGCCGCTGGCGCTGGCGCTGGTGTCGCTGGTACTGGCGCTGGTGTCGCTGGTCAGGCCTTTGTAGCGGTAGGCCACATAGCTGTCGGAGTTGGTCCAGTACGCCATCGGCGTGGCCTGCTTGCGGGTATGCGGTGGGGTCTGCTCGTACGCGACGTAGTAGTCGTGCGTGTAGTCCGTCCAGCCGCCGAAGATCGTGACATGGGACCCGATGGTCGGGTTCAGCGGGTTGTGGAACAGCAGGATGTCGCCGGGCTGCAGGTCCTCCCGGGAGATCTTCGTGGCAAACAGCGCGAGGCTGCCCGTCCACTCGTTCCTCGGCAGGTTCCACGCCATGGAGACATAGCCGGAGCAGTCCTGGCGGTACCCGTCCGACCAGTACTTCTCCATGCTGTACGGGACCTTGGCCGCCACCCACTTCTTGGCCCGGTTGATGATCTCGGCCCGGGTCATGGGGCGGAGCGGCTCGGCCTCCTGCCCGTCGGCCGAGCCGACGGCGGGGCCAGCGAGCGGGCGTCCGTGCAGGGGGCCCGTGCCGCCCTGCACGGAGGGCGGGTCCGGCTCCGCCACCCGGTCCGGCCCGGTGGGGAGCCCGACCGCAGCCGCACCCCCTCCTCCGGCGCCGCCGAGCACCACGCCCGCCGCGGTCACCACGACCAGTGCCCGCCGACAGCCGTGCGCAGCCGGGTGCCCGCCCGCCGCGAGGGCCCTGCGCCGCTCGGCGCAGCCCGGGCAGTCGCAGTCGGCGGCCGGCTCGTACTCCTGGAACACCGGGACGGTCATGCGCTCCCCTTCCACACCCATCAAGATCTTCTGACGCGCTGTCACGTGCGCCAGTGTCTCAATCGTCTGGACATAACGCATTTTGACGGAAGAAAAGGAAAAAATGACAACACGACAGGCCGGTGAACCGCGAAGACGATCACACGACGGTCCGGAGCACCCTTCGGCATCGGGTAGAGTTGTGCAGGTCAGCAGGCGCCGCTAGCTCAGTTGGTTAGAGCAGCTGACTCTTAATCAGCGGGTCCGGGGTTCGAGTCCCTGGCGGCGCACGCGCAAGCCGAGACCCCCCTCACCAGCAGGTGAGGGGGGTCTGGTCATGTTCTGGGCAGTTTTTCTCCCTACGCCCCCCGGGCATCGTGCAACCGCGGAGCGAAGGCCGTGTGTCTGTAGAGACAGCGCGCAGCCGACACACTGCGGGGGGTTACGGATGGCATCTGAGACCGGGCACCGTCCCGGCCGCCCGGCGACGGCCCTGCCGCGGTACGACTACGAGCACCACAGCCGACTCGCCGGCCCCCTCACCGGCCCCGACGACGACTCCCCAGGCGCCGCCGGCCGGCCCTACCGGGTGCGCTACCGCTCGCTGCTGTCGCAGGAGCCGCACCGCATCCGCGCCGCCCTGCTGCTGGGCGCCGCCCCCCTGGTCTCGCTGGGGCTGCTCGTCTGGCTGATGCAGCCCCGCCACTGGACCGAGCGGGACCCGAACCTCGACAACGACGCCCTCCTCGTCCTCGACGCCGTCATGCTCGTCTCGATCGGCCTGATCGAGCTGTTCCGCACCCTGAACGTCCTGTCCAACGCGCATGCGACGCTGGTGGCCCGCGACCCCGTCCCCGTCGTCCCCGAGACCGGCACCCGCGTGGCCTTCCTCACCTCCTTCGTCCCCGGCAAGGAGCCGCTGGAGATGGTGACGAAGACACTGGAGGCGGCCGTCCGCATCCGGCACCGCGGGCCGCTGGACGTCTGGCTGCTCGACGAGGGCGACGACCCGGCCGTCAAGGAGGTCTGCGCCCGGCTGGGCGTACGGCACTTCTCCCGCAAGGGCGTCCCCCACTGGAACCGGCCCACGGGCCCGCACCGCGCCAGGACCAAGCACGGGAACTACAACGCCTGGCTGGATGCCCACGGCGACGCCTACGACTTCTTCGCATCCGTCGACACCGACCACATACCGCTGCCCAACTACCTGGAGCGGATGCTCGGCTACTTCCGCGACCCGGACGTCGGCTTCGTCATCGGCCCGCAGGTCTACGGCAACTACGACACCTTCGTCACCAAGGCCGCCGAGTCCCAGCAGTTCCTCTTCCACGCGCTGATCCAGCGGGCCGGCAACCGCTACGGAGCGCCCATGTTCGTCGGCACCTCCAACGCGGTGCGCATCCGTGCGATCCGGCAGATCGGCGGGCTGTACGACTCGATCACCGAGGACATGGCCACCGGCTTCGAGATCCACCGGGCCCGCAACCCGGCCACCGGGCGGAAATGGCGCTCCGTCTACACCCCCGACGTGCTGGCCGTCGGCGAGGGCCCGAGCGCCTGGACGGACTTCTTCACCCAGCAGCTGCGCTGGTCCCGAGGGACCTACGAGACGATCCTCAAGCAGTACTGGAAGGGCTTCTACTCGCTGCCGCCGGGCAGGCTCTTCAACTACACCATGATGGTCATCTTCTATCCGATGTCCGCGCTCAACTGGATCCTGGCGGCTCTGAGCTGCGCACTCTTCCTGGGGATGGGCGCCTCGGGCGTGCATATCGACCCGGTTGTCTGGATGATGCTGTACGGCAACGCCTCCGCGCTGCAGATCGGCCTGTACGTCTGGAACCGCCGGCACAACGTCTCGCCCCACGAGCCGGAAGGCTCCGGCGGCCTCGCGGGCATGGTGATGTCCGCGCTCTCCGCACCGATCTACGCGCGCTCGCTGCTGGACGCGGTGCTGCGCCGCAAGAGCTCCTTCGTGGTGACGCCCAAGGGCGACTCCTCCAGCCCCGACACGCTCTTCGGGACTTTCCGCATCCATCTGTTCTTCCTCGCCGTCTTCGGCGGATCGCTGGTCTCCTCGTTCTTCTTCGGGCACGACCACCCGGCGATGATCACCTGGGCGGCGCTCGCCCTGCTGATTACGGCGGCTCCGATCGCGGTCTGGCGGCACGAGACCCGGGGGCACAGGACATGAGCACCTCCACCCACCGCAGCAGGCGTGCACGCCGCATCGCCGTCGTCGCCGCCGTGGTGATCGCCCTGGCCGGGATGAACGGTCCGGCCCTGTGGCGCTTCGCCTCGGAGCAGTACCACGAGTTCCGGATCAACCGGCCCGCCTACAAGGCGGCCAACGGCCACTGGGAGCTGCTGGACGTCCCCGGCGACTACCGGATCAACACCATTCACGCGGCCCTGCTGCACACCGGCAAGGTCCTGCTGATCGCGGGCTCCGGCAACGACCAGAGGAACTTTGACGCAAAGAAGTTCGAGTCGGTGCTGTGGGACCCCGAGACCGGGGAGTTCACCAAGATCCCCACACCCAAGGACATGTTCTGCGCCGGGCACACCCAGCTCCCGGACGGCCGTCTGCTGGTCGCGGGCGGCACCAAGCGGTACGAGAAGCTGAAGGGCGACGTCACCAAGGCCGGCGGCCTGATGATCGTCCACAACGAGGACCCCGACGCGCCCAAGACGCTCCCGGCCGGCACGAGGTTCACCGGCAGGGCGAACGGCAGGACCTTTGTCTCCAAGGACCCCGTCCTCATCGAGCGGGCGGAGAAGATATTCGACCCCGCCACCGGGAGGTTCCTGGGCACCGAGGCCGGACTCGCCCGTGTCTATGTGGAGGCCGAGCGTGCCGGGAAGCAGTACCAGACCGGCGCCGAGGACAACTACCGCATCCACGGGCTGACCGGCGACGACCGGCGCAATGTGTACGGCACGGCGCAGAAGCTGGCGCTCGACAAGAAGGACTTCCAGGGCATCAGGGAGGCCTTCGAGTTCGACCCGGTCGCGGAGCGGTACGTCCCCGTCGACCCGATGAACGAGGCCCGCTGGTACCCCACCCTGACCACCCTGGAGGACGGCAGGGTGCTCGCGCTCTCCGGGCTCGACGAGATCGGGCAGATCGTCCCCGGCAAGGACGAGATCTACGACCCCCGGACGAAGAAGTGGACGTACACCGGGATCGAACGCCGCTTCCCCACCTATCCGGCGATCTTCCTGCTGGCGGACGGCAGGCTCTTCTACTCCGGCTCCAACGCCGGATACGGACCCGCGGACGTCGGCCGAGACCCGGGCGTCTGGGACCTGGAGACCGACGCCTTCGAGAGGATCCCCGGACTGAGCGACCCGGACACCATGGAGACCTCGGCGACGGTGATGCTGCCGCCGGCGCAGGACCAGCGCTTCATGGTGATCGGCGGTGGCGGGGTGGGCGAGTCTCGCAAGTCGACCGCGAAGTCCCGGCTGGTGGACCTCAAGGACCCCAGCCCCCGCTTCCGGGACGGCCCCTCCCTCGACGAGGGCACCCGCTATCCCAGCGCCTCCCTGCTGCCCGACGACACGGTCCTCGTCACCGGCGGCTCCCGCGACTACCGAGGGCGCAGCGCCTCCAACATCCTCCAGGCGCGGCTGTACGACCCCGAGAGCGGCGCCTACCGCAGGGTCGCCGACCCCGGGGTCGGGCGGAACTACCACTCCGGATCGGTGCTCCTGCCCGACGGCAGGGTCATGATCTTCGGCTCGGACTCGCTCTTCGCGGACAAGGCGAACACCCGGCCGGGCGCCTTCGAGCAGCGCATCGAGCTCTACAGCCCGCCCTATCTCCACCGCGGCCCCCGCCCGGAGCTGACGGACGGCCCCACGACGCTCGAACGAGGCGGCGCCGCGGTCTTCCGCACCGTCGGCGACCCTTCCGCAATCCGCACCGCCCGGCTGCTGCGGCCGAGCGCCGTGACCCATGTGACGGACGTCGACCAGCGTGCGATCGCCCTGAAGGTCACGGAGACGAAGGACGGCGAGGGCGTGCGGATCACGGTCCCGGGGAACAGGGCGCTGGTGCCGTCGGGGTGGTACATGCTCTTTGTGACGGATGGGGAGGGGAGGCCGTCGGAGGGCGTGTGGGTGCAGGTGCGGTAGCGCCTGCGGCGGGCTTCTTCCCCTCCCCCTACGCCCTGGGGGCCTGGGGACCCCCACTTCCCGAGACCGGGGCAAGCCCCCAGCCCCCGTATGGCCTTCGGCCGTGTCCTCAAACCCCTATGCCTCCTCCGGGAGACGCCCCCGGACGGGCTGGATTTTCCAGCCCGTGCGGCGCTCGAGGACGGAGGCCTCACATTCCGGCCCCGCCGGCGACTGAAGCGCGGGGGTTGCGGGGGGCAGCGCCCCCAGTTGCGGGCCCCGGAGGCGTTACTTCACGTTGCGGGCGAGCTCCAGCGCATACCTCGGCCACCAGCCACCAGCCGGCGGCCCGCCCCGGCAGTCCCCGTCGGACTCTCCCGGACGCTTGATCCACAGATAAGCGTCGACAAGAGCGTCCGCGGTGCGGGTAGTCGGAGGCTCGCCCAGGGCGCGGCCCGGAGGGTTGCACCAGTTCTCCGACGGGTCGGCGCCGGTGTAGGGCCCGTTGCCGTTGCGGCTGGTGTCGATGACGAAGTGCTTGCCGCCGACCTTCGACGACAGCGCCTTGCCGAAGGCGATGCTGGCGTCGGTCGGGTAGAAGTTGGAGACGTTCACTGCGAACCCGTCTGCCCGCTCGATTCCGGCCCGCCGCAGCGGCTCGTGCAGGGCGTCGGGCTGGGACCAGCCGGCATTGCCCGCGTCCAGGTACACGGTGGTGTGCGGCTGCTGCTTGAGGCGGGCGATCGCTCCGCTGAGCAGGGCGTACCGTTCGTCGTGGAACTCGGGGGGCGTACAGCTGTCGACCAGGTGCAGCACCGCGTCCGGCTCCAGGATCACCGTGGCCCGCCGGTCTCCGATGCCCCGCGCGACGTGGTCGACCCAGGCGCGGTAGGCGTCCCCGTCGGGTGCGCCGCCCCTGGAGAACTGTCCGCAGTCACGGTGGGGGATGTTGTAGAGGACGAGAAGCGCCTCCCGGTCCACGGCGGCCGCGGCGTCGGTGAGCCGCCTGGTCTCGGCTTCCGGATCGCCGGGGCCGATCCACTCGGCGACCGGGCGCTGAGCGATCCGTTCGATCAACTCGGCGTTCCTCGACTCCCCGGCCGCACGGTAGTCGGCGGCCTGCCGGGCCGCGCTGCCGTCCGGGTTGACCCAGTACGGCGCCCTCGCGGCGCGCTTTCCGCCGTCGGCGGACGGAGGGTCCCCGCCGTCGTCCGCTGAACATCCCGCCAACGACAGCACCGTCGCCGCCCCCGTCGTAATGGCCAGCACCCCGCGGAAGCGACCGCCCATATGACCGAAGTACATCCGTTCCCCCTCGAAACCCTGCCGAGCTGCATGTCACCGGACAAGACCGGGCGAATTCACCGGGCGGTTTCATCGTGGCACAGGGCCGGGGCGGGGACAGCCCCGACTGCCCTCCGGACCCGGCGGGTTCGCCGCCCTACAGGGGCCGCGACGGCACAGGGCCTCGGCGCTCCTTCCGGCCTCCCGTGCGTCCCGCCGGGCTTCTCCCGCAGCCCGGCGGGACGCGGTCGAGGGCCGGTCCGGCCGGCGCCGCGCGGCAGCCCGCCGGCCGGACCGGTTGGCGCGAACACGCGCCCGCGGCTCATGTCTTCGCGACACCCGTCAGATACGCGGACACGACGACATTGGCCGTGTACGCCTTCGCCCGGCGGTCGAACTCCCCACCACAGGTGATCAGTCGCAGTTCGGCGCGGCCCTTCTGGTGCGGCCCGTACACCTTCCGCGCATCGAAGCGGCCCCGCTCGAAGACCTGGACGTCGTCGACGGTGAACTCCGCGACCGAGCCGTCGTCCCTGGTGACCTTGATCTCGGCGCCGGGCCGCATGGCGCTCAGCCCGTAGAAGACCGCAGGCTCGGTCAGGGTGTCGACGTGGCCGACGAGCAGGGCAGGACCCCGCGCGCCGGGCCGGGCGCCGGAGTCGTACCAGCCGACCATGTGCGGCATCGCGTCCGGCGGCGGGTCGAGCGCGCCGGCAGCATCGAGCCCGCGCGCGACCACGGGCGCGGCGATCCCCATCGAGGGAACCTCGACGCGGTGCGGTCTGGCGGGCTCCAGCGGGCGGTGGGCGGGCGGCAGTTCGACACGCAGCGGGCGCCCGACCGCCGCCACGTCGCCGGTCATGGGGGCGGACGCGCCGCGCGGCACGGCGGTGGTCTCCCCTCCCCACAGCCAGATCGCCGGCAGCAGCGCCGCCCAGGCCACTCCGGTGAGCAGCCGGCCGGTTCCGGACAGGCCGCCTGCGGAGGGGGTGGAGGACATCTTCAGTCCGTGCCCGACCGGCGGCGGCGCGCGGAGCGGAAGGCCACGGCGACCGCCGCGACGCCGGCGAGCACCAGGCCGATCACGGTGTGCGGGGTGCCGGGGCCGGTCTCCGCGACGTCGGGGCGTGCGGACGGCTGCTCGGCCGCCTGCCCTCCGGCCAGGGTGGCGGCTCCTCCGCCGCCCGCACGCACGGGCGCCACGGGGCTCGGGGACCGCGACGACGCCTGCGGCCCGCCCGCGGACGGACGCGCCTGGGGGGATTGCCCCGGCTGCCGGGAGGGATGCGGCCGGGCG
Organism: Streptomyces sp. MUM 178J; assembly: GCF_022414575.1. Lineage (GTDB taxonomy): Bacteria > Actinomycetota > Actinomycetes > Streptomycetales > Streptomycetaceae > Streptomyces > Streptomyces chengmaiensis. The sequence continues at coordinate 130,380 of NZ_JADWYQ010000006.1, forward strand.
TACCGGTGGACGATCTCGATGCGGCCTGCGCTGGGGTGTTCCCGCCCGCCGCAGTCGACCTCGATGTCGTAGGCGTCGGCCTCCGCCGTGGACTTGACCGTGGTGCTGCCGATCAGCTCTGAACCGGAGCCGTCGGCGGCCAGTTCCGCGTCGGCGACGAACGCCTTGGACGAGACGGCCCCTCCCGCCTCGGGGCAGCCGGAGACCCGGACCTCCACCTTCCCGCCGGGGGCCACGGCGGCCGGCGTCGGCGTGGCCTTCACCGGGTCCGCGGCATACGCGGCCGGGGTGGCAGGCGCGATGATCAGTACGCCTGCCACCCCGGCGCCGCGGAGCGCAATCAGAGCTGAACGCATCGTGAACCTCCCATATCAGAAGGTTCGTGCCCGGTGCGCGGCTTCGCATCCGCAGGAGTGGCCGACTAGCCCGTACGGACGTCCGGCCGGGTTCAGGGACGATGAGAAGGCATCAGATCCGCTCGACGAGGTCGGCGATCGAGTCGACGACGGTGGACGGACGGAAGGGATGGCGATCGATGTCCCCGGGGCCGGTAAGCCCGGTGAGCACCAGGAAGGTCTCCATGCCCGCCTCCAGCCCGGCGAGCACATCCGTGTCCATCCGGTCGCCGATCATCGCGCTGGTCTCGGAGTGGGCTCCGATGGCGTTCAGGCCCGTACGCATCATCAGGGGGTTCGGCTTGCCCGCGAAGTAGGGCTCCTTGCCGGTCGCCTTGGTGATCAGCGCGGCGACCGATCCGGTGGCGGGCAGCGGCCCTTCCGCAGAGGGGCCGGTCTCGTCGGGGTTGGTGCAGATGAACCGGGCGCCGCCGTTGATCAGCCGGATCGCCTTGGTGAGCGCCTCGAAGCTGTAGGTGCGGGTCTCACCCAGCACGACGTAGTCGGGGGCGTGGTCGGTGAGGATATAGCCGATGTCGTGCAGGGCGGTGGTCAGCCCGGCTTCGCCGATGACGTACGCGGTGCCGCCGGGCCGCTGGTCGTCCAGGAACTGCGCGGTGGCGAGCGCGGAGGTCCAGATGTTGTCCACGGGCACCTCCAGCCCCATGCGCGCCAGGCGGGCGTGCAGGTCGCGCGGTGTGTAGATCGAGTTGTTGGTCAGGACGAGGAAGGGCCGCCCTGCCTCCCGCAGCCTCTTCAGGAAGGCGTCGGCGCCGGGAATCGGCACGCCTTCGTGGATCAGGACACCGTCCATGTCGGTGAGCCAGGATTCGATCGGCTTGCGCTCTGCCATCAGACGGACTCCTGCCGTGCGCGTGGTGCGGTGGGGTGGTGCCGGGGGCGCCGCGACGACGGTGTGGCGACGCCCCCAGACTAGTCAAGCCCCCGGGACCTTGACCCCGTCGATCACAAGGTGGGGCGGATGAGGAGCAGGGCGATGTCGTCGGTGCGCGGCGCGGCGGCCCGGGCGTGCTGGAGGAGAGCGTCGGCGAGGCCGTCCAGGTCCTGCTGTGCGGCGTGTTGGAGATGCCCGGCCAGTTCGGCGGTGGCGGCGTCGATGTCGACGCCGGGTGATTCGACGAGTCCGTCGGTGTACAGGGCGAGCACGGCATCGGGCGGAAGCGGGAACTCGGCGGTGCGGTACTCGGCGTCCGGGACGATCCCCAGCAGCAGCCCGGGCGGAATGCCGAGGACTTCGGTGTGCCGGTCGGGGTGGCGCAGCAGGGGCGGGGGGTGTCCGGCGGTGGAGAGGCGCACGCGGTGGCGGGGCAGGTCGAGTTCGGCGATCAGGCAACTGGTGAACAGACCGGGGTCGAGGTCGGCCAGGAGGCGGTTGGTGCGGGCGAGGACGTCGCCGGGGGACGCTCCGGCGGTGGCGTGGGCGTGAACTGCGGTGCGGACCTGGCCCATGAGGGTGGCCGCGTTCACGTTGTGCCCCTGGACGTCGCCTATCGCCGCGGCGGTCGTGCCTGCGTCGCAGCGGATCAGGTCGTAGAAGTCTCCGCCGATGTCCATGCCGTGGCCGGCGGGGAGATAGCGGGCGGCTACGTCGAGGCCGTCGATCGAGGGCAGGGCGCTGGGCAGCAGGCCGGTCTGGAGGGTGTGGGCGAGGGTGTGCTTGGCGTCGTAGAGGCGGGCGCGGTCCAGTGCCTGGGCGATGAGTCCGGCCAGTGAGGTCAGCAACGCCCGCTCCGCCGGGGGGAACGAGCGGGACCGGGCATAGGAGAGGACGAGCGAGCCGATCGTCCGGCCGGAAGCGATCAGCGGCAGGAACGCCCAGGCGTCTCGGTCCCCGTAGCGGGGCGCGGACGGATAGGCGCGCTGGAAGTCCTCGAAGCTGGGGAAGAACACGGGTGCTCCGGTGGCGAGGACCTGCACGGTGGTCAGGCCGGAGGTCAGCGGTGTGCCGTCGAAGCGGTTGATGAACTCTTCGCTGTAGCCGCGGTGGCCCACGATCCGCAGTCGCCCGTCGTTCACGGTCATCAGGACCAGGCCCTGCGGCCCGAAGGCCGGCACGATCTGGTCGGCGACCAGTTCGGCCACTTCGTGGACCCCGGCGGCCTGGGCGAGGGACGCCGCCAGATGCGTCAGGTGGTACAGCGCCGTGGCCCCCACGTGTTCGGCGGGCTGCGCGGGCTGTGGTCCGGGACCGACGGCCGCGTCCGTCGGCACATCGGCGAGGGGCGGTCCCCCGGTGGGGGTGATGTGGACGCTGATGCCGTCCTCGTCCGGGTAGAGCTGGAAGAACAGCCAGGTGTCGGGAGGGCGCAGGGCGGTGAAGGAGGTCGGCCGGCGGGAGACCACCGCGGCGCGGTAGCGGTCCTCGAAGGCCGGGTCCCACAGCCACGGCAGCGCCTCCCACGGGCGCGCGCCCCTCAGAGAGGCCGCGTCGCGGCCGACCAGCTGCGCGCCGGCGGCGTTGAGGAAGGTGATCCGGCCCTCCAGATCCAGGGCGCAGCAGCCCATGGGAAGGCGCTCCGCGAAGTCGTGGGCGGCGGCGGCCAGCTCCGGGTCCGCCCCGGCGCGGGGCAGCGGGGGCACAGACCTCGGCTCGTCCGCGGGAACGAACGGGTGGCCGCCGTCCTCGGCCTGCTGCATCAGCAGACCCGCTCGGCGGCAGAAGCGGTCGAGCGCGGTCCGTTCCGTACCGCTGAGCTGCGCCGGGTGTCGGACCGGCCACAGCAGTACGAGGCCGCCCCACACTTTGGCGGCGGTGGCGATGGGCGCTGCGGCGAGCATGAAATCGTACGGGAGCACGATCCCGAGCCGGGGGTAGCGGCGGGCGGTCTCCTCCCGGCTGCCCAGCCACACCAGCTTCCGGTCCCGGACCGCGTCCGCCACCGGGATCGGCGCATCCACCGGAATCCGGGCCCAGGGTGCGGCGATCTGGCGGGGCGCTCCCGAGAACAGCGCCATCCGCAGCATGCGCTCACCCGGCGCCGACAGATACACGAGGCCCATGGACGCCCCGGTGTCCCGCACGACGTCGACCAGGGCGGCGTCCAGCCGTCCGGCAGCGGAACCGGCGCCCGCGTCGGCGCCGGGCCGAGACCCACGCCGACCGTACCGAGAGTCACTCACATATCGAGAGTCACTCATACACGGACCATACGCCCTTACACGGACCGTACGCCCGCATTCGTGGGGTGGCAGAGACCGTGAACCGAGGTGGACCGCGCTGCCGGACGCAACCGGTCCGGGCTTCAGCAGGCAGGCCGCTGGACGTGGGCCGGCCGGTCGCCGCCGTCGCCCGCCGCCCGTCGCCGCCGTCGCCCATCGCCGCCGAGCAGCACCTTAAGCTGCGCACGACCAGCCGGAAGGGCCGGTCAGCCCCTGCGTCGCGCCCTGCGCACCGCCAGCAGCAGCCCTCCGCCGCACAGCGCCACCATGGCCGCCCCGGCCCCCACCCACGGCAGCACCTGCGCACCGGTGGCGGCGAGTTCCTTCAGCACTTGGGCGGGCTCGTCCTCCGCCGCTCCGGCGGGCTCGTCCTTCTCCTCGTCGCGTACCGCCTCCTCGTCGCGTACCGCGAACCGGTAGTCGCCGGACTCCCCGACCCACTCGCCGTCGCCGCCCTTGCGCTGCACCACCGCGGCGTTGGCCGTCACCCGGGCGGGGGCAGGCGCTTCGGCGTCGACGGCCAGCCGCATGCGGACGGGCACGGAGGCGCCCGCGGGCACCGCGAAGCCGGGGAAGTCGGGCGCATCGACGACGCCGACGATCTCGTCCTCGGAGGTCTTCTCCAGATCCACCGGGCGCCAGCGGCCGGCCTCGGGCTCATGGAACTCGAGCAGCAGCTGGTCGGCGGCGAGGGCTGCGGGGTCGTCCGAGGTGAAGACGACGACCGGGTGGATGTTGTGGCAGGTCTCGCGGGTGGTGTTGCCGAGGTCCAGGGACCACTCCTGGAAGCCCCCGCCCGGCCGGTACTCCTCGGGGCCGTCCTGGACGCGGGTCTCGATCGGGAAGTCCGGGTCGGACGGGTTGCCGCAGGAGGGCTGGCGGTCGGCGGGCTCCCGGCGGCCGGGCGCTCCGTCCTCCGGCGCCGGGTCGAGAACCGGGGTGGACGCGGGCGCGGGAGCGGGAGCGGGCGCCGGTGCCGGTGCCGGTGCCGGTGAGGGTGCGGGGACAGACCACGAGACGGATGCCGGGCCGGCGGACGCCGGGCCGGGCCCCGGGACGAGGGCCTCGGCTCGGCTCGGCGGTCCCGCCGCCCGGGTGTCGGAGGGGGCGCGGGCCGTGGCCACCACGACCAGGGGCGCAGGGACCACCACGGGTGCGACCGCGGCCACGGTCACGGTGACGGCGAGGGCGTTGCGCAGTCGCATGGGTTGCCTTTGCTGTCGCGTGCTGCTCGCTGGGCGGCGGAGCGGCAAAAGCGCACCGGCCGCCCATGGAGTGTGTGCCACGCAGGGCGGCGCGACTCGCGCATCGCGGCGCGGGACGACCCGACTGGCGTGCGGCATCGCCCCATCGGACCCGGTGAGGCAGCGCTCCACACGGCCCTGGGCCATCATCCGGATGCCGTCCCTGCGAGCCCGGCGGCTCAGCGGTCCCGGCGATCACCGGCGGTCCCGGCCGCCGGGGGATCGGCCGGATCGGCGGCCCCGTGCTTCGGCGCGGAGGGAGCGGCCCGGGCACAGCGGGTCCGGGGTTCGCTGCGGCGGCCCGGGCAGGCGGGAGCACCGAGGACTCCGGGTCCGCCGGGCGCGCTGACTACACCGGGTCCGCCGGGTCCACCGGGACCGCCGACCACACCAGGTCCGCCAGGACCGCCAGGTCCGCCAGGACCGCCGACCACACCAGGTCCGCCAGGACCGCCGACTACACCGGGTCCGCCGGGTCCGCTGGGTCCGCCACGCGCGCCGGGACGGCCTCCGCTCGCCCGAAGACCGGCGCGAGCACCAGCTGTGCCGCCCCCTCCGCAACCAGTCGCACACCGCCCGCGGCAGCCTCGGCGGCCCCACCCGTACGCGCGGCGAGGGCCTTCCCCACCCCCCGCACGAATACCTCTTCCGCACCCGCGATGACCCGCCCGCCCAGCAGGACCCGGTCGACGTCGAGGAGCCCCACGAGGTTCGCGGCCCCGACGCCTAGGACCCTCGCCGCCTCCGTCAGATCGCCGCGGGCCACGGCGGCCAGGCACAGCGCCTCGATACAGCCGCGGTCTCCGCACTCGCACACGGGCCCGTCCAACTGGACGACCTGATGGCCGAACTCCCCCGCCGCCGTGCGTGCGCCCCGGTACAGCGCACCGCCGAGGACGAGGCCCGCCCCCAGCCCCGTACCGAGATGCAGGTAGGCGAACGCGCCTCCGGCCCCGCCCGGCCCGCCGGACCGGCCGGGCTCGCGGGACTCGCGGGGCTCGCGCAGGGCGAGGCCGAGCGCGGCGGCGTTGGTGTCCTTGTCGAGGACGACGGGCAGGCCCAGGCGGCGGGCGAGGACGTCGCGCAGCGGGTAGCCGTCCCAGTGGGGGAACCCGGTGACCCTGCCGGGCAAGCCGCGCGCATGGTCGAGCGGGCCCGGCATGGCGACCCCCACGCCGAGCACCCGGCCGATGCCAGCCGCCCGCTCCCCGGAGCCCGCGGAGCTACCGGAGCCACCAGAACTGCCAAAGCCCCCAGGGCCGTCGACGTCCCCGGAACCCCTGGAGTCCCTGACGGCCCGCACCCGGTCCGCCGCGGCGTCGACGGCCGCCTCGACGACCGCCTCCGCGTCCGCCCCGAGGTCCAGCGGCCTCGTCTCGTACGCGACCGTCTCACCTGCGAGGTCGAGCAGTACGGCGGTCAGTTCGTCCCGGTCGAGATGCAGCCCGATGGCGTGCCCGGCGGAAGGGACCAGCCGGAGCACGGTGCGGGGCTTGCCTCCGGTTGACGGACGGCGGCCCGCCTCCGCCGCCAGTCCCCCGCCCCGCAGCCGTGCCGTGATCTTGCTGACCGCCTGCGGGGTGAGCCCGGTGCGCTCTGCGATTTCGGGCCTGCTGATGCCGTCCTCGCCCGCCGCGCGCAGCAGATCGAGGACCAGAGCGGCGTTATGGCTGCGCAGGGCGGGCAGTCCGGCGCCGGCGGGAGACCGTCCGGCGCCTCGGGGAAACATCGTCACCTGCCCATTGTCCTGCCCGCTTGCACTTTAGCAACAGCGTTGTTTAAGTAAGCCCATGAAGAGTGCCCTCCGCGTCGGACTCGTCGGCTACGGCCTGGCAGGTTCCGTCTTCCACGCCCCGCTGATCGCGGCGACCGAGGGCCTCGCCCTCGACACGATCGTCACCTCCAGCCCCGAGCGCCGGGAGCAGGCGCGCGGCGAATTCCCCGCCGTGCGCTTCGCCGACTCGCCCGAAGAGCTGTGGGACCGGAGCGGCGAGCTCGATCTGGTGGTGGTCGCGTCCCCGAACAAGACCCATGTCCCGCTCGCCGCCGCCGCGCTGCGTTCCGGTCTGCCGGTCGTCGTGGACAAACCGGTCGCCGGGACCGCAGCGGAGGCGCGCGAGCTGGCGGCGCTCGCCGAGGAGCGCGGACTGCTGATCTCCGTCTTCCAGAACCGCCGCTGGGACAGTGACTTCCTCACCCTCCGCAGACTGCTGGCAAACGGCGAGCTGGGCGAGGTACAGCGTTTTGAGTCCCGCTTCGAGCGGTGGCGTCCCCAGCTCAAGGGCGGCTGGCGGGAGTCCGGCGACCCGCAGGAGATCGGCGGACTGCTGTACGACCTGGGCAGCCATGTCGTCGACCAGGCGCTCGCGCTCTTCGGCCCGGCGCTCCGTGTCTACGCGGAGGCGGATGTGCGCCGTCCGGGCGCGGAGGCGGACGACGACACCTTCATCGCCGTCACGCACGCGGGCGGGGTGCGCTCCCATCTGTATGTCAGCGCCACGGCCGCGCAGCTCGGCCCGCGCTTTCGGGTGCTCGGCTCGCGCGCGGGCTATGTCAAGTACGGCCTGGACCCGCAGGAGGCCGCTCTGCGCGAGGGGCGGCGGCCGGGGCCCGGGGAGCCGGCGTGGGGCGCGGAGCCGGAGTCGGCGTGGGGCCGGGTGGGAGCGGGCGAGTCCCCGCTGACCGGCGGGGGCCGACCGCTGGCCACCGTGCCGGGCGCCTACCCGGCGTACTACGCGGCGGTGGAACGGGCGCTGCGCGAGAGGACCGCGCCGCCCGTCACCGTCGAGGAGGCCGCCGCCGCGCTGGACGTCCTGGAGGCCGCGCTGCGCTCCGCCCGTGACGGCGTGACCGTGGAGCTCTCCTCATGAGCAGCAGCACACCGCCCCCGCCGGCCGTCGAGGAGATCGAGGCACAGGAGCGCCGACTGACCCTGCCCCGTCTCACGTACGACGACGCCTGGGCGCTCGGCAAGCTGCTCGTCTCACTGGCGCGGACGCGCCGTGCCCCCGTCGCGATCGACATTCGCCGCGGGCCGCAGCAGCTCTTCCACTGCGCGCTGCCGGGTTCGAGCGCGGACAACGACGCGTGGATCGACCGCAAGAGGCGGGTCGTGGAGCGCTACGGAGAGAGTTCGTGCCTGGTGGGGGCCAGGCAACGCGCCAAGGGCACGACGTTCGAGGCGTCCTCGCGCCTCGACCCGGATGTGTACGCGGCCCACGGCGGCTCGTTCCCGCTCGCGGTCGACGGCGTGGGCGTCGTGGGCGCGGTGACGGTCTCGGGCCTGCCGCAGGCGGAGGACCACGCGCTGGTGGTCGAGGCGCTGGAGCGCTTCAAGCTGGAGCACTTCCGGAAGACGCCGTCTTAGGCCTCGTCGTCGGGGGTGTTCCGCCGTACTCGGGCGACGGCCACGGCTCCTACGCCCGCGGCGAGCAGGGCGGCGGACAGCGCGGCCAGGACGGTGAGCCCGCTGCCCGACGCGCCGGTGTCGGGCAGCTCGCCGCCGCCCGTCGTTCCGCCGGTGGAACCGCCGCCGGTCGACCCGCCACCGCTGGTGCCGCCGTCCGAGCCTCCGGTGGAACCGCCCGCCGTATCGCCGCTCGACGAGGGATCTGCTGGTGCGGGACTCAGGGCAGGGCTCGCGGGACTCGGGTCAGGGCCGGTCGGATTCGGGTCCGGGTCCGGGTCCGGGCCCGCGGGAATCGGCTCCGGCTCGGTCGGGTCCGGGGAGGCCGGCTCCGGCTCGGTCGGGTCCGGGGACGCCGGGTCCGGGGACGCCGGGTCCGGGGACGCCGGGTCCGGGGACGCCGGGTCCGGGGACGCCGGCTCGGGCGCCGGCGACTCCTCGACGCACGACGGCAGCTCCCCGTCGAACGGATACGCGTGCAGCTCCTGCCCGCCGCCCCTCCCCTCCTCCGAGGTGTGCGTCAGCGACCCCGTGGTGAAGAGCCGGCCGTTCACACCGGGCAGCGTCACCGTCGTCATGCTGTGCGGCTCGCCCACGAGCACGCTCCCCTGGAACTGCCCCGTGCCCACCAGCCGTACGGTGGCGGCATCGGGGAAGTTCCACAGCAGCCGCTCCCGCAGACCACCGGGCAGGCTCCCGGCATACGTGCTGACGGTGCGGCTCTCCCCGATCAGGTTGACCAGAACGGTCGCGCCCGACGGGATGCCCCGGAAGGTGATCCCCTGCTGCCCGCCGGACTCCGTCGTCAGATCGAAGTCGACGTTGAAGACCTGGAGGCCGGAGACGCCGTCGCCGGTGAAGACGGTCGCGCCGCCGTTGTTGACGGCGGTTCCGGTGGGTTCGCGCGGGGCGTCCCCGTCCGGATACGCGTAGCAGCGGCTGGCCGCGGCGAACTCCCGCCGCAGCTCCGTGAACGGGTCGGCCGCCCCCGGGTCGGACACGGCGGACGGGACGACGGCGCCGGTGAGGGTCCCTCCGTACCGTACGGCTCCGGAGGCGCGGCCCGCCTCGGCCAGCAGGCGCTGCCCGGCGGCGACGGTCAGATCGCCGCCCGCGGTGAGGAAGTCCGTTCCGTCGTCGGGAGGCACGCGCGAGCCGACGCCCACGACGCCGACGTTGTAGACGGCGGAGACGCCGGTGCGCTTGTCCATGTCGAACCGGTCGAGGACGACGATCCTGCCCTCCGCCTCGGCGGCGGCTCCCCGTACGAGGAAGTCATCGCCGACGAAGACGTTGATGTTGTTGTCCCGGCCGGCGAGCGGGCCGTTGTAGAGCTCGGGATGCGGAGTGGGGCAGCGGCCCGGCAGGCAGTGCCCGAGACCGCTGGGGAGCGGGGCGGCGACCCCCCAGGCGGCGAGGGCTCCGAGGAGGACGGCCGCCCCGGCGACGCTCGCGGAGGCGGATGCGGCGGCGCGGGAGCGCGGCGAAGTCTTCTTTCTCATACGTCGCAATATGTGAAAATCGGTCAGGCGGGCCCGGCCAACACGCCCGACACACCCGCCGCGCCGCCCCGCATTCCCTCGTTTCGCTCGTCCGCCTACGCGTCCTTGAACTCCTGGCGCTGGCGTCCGAGCCCCTGGATCTCCAGCTCCACGACATCGCCCGCGCGCAGGAACGGCTTCGGCTCCGGCTGCCCGAGCGCCACGCCCGCCGGGGTGCCGGTGTTGATGACGTCGCCGGGGTACAGGGTCATAAAGCGGCTGACGTACCGGACGACGTCCGCCACCGGGAAGATCTGGTCCGCGGTGCTGCCGTCCTGCCGGAGCCGGCCGTTGACCCACAGCCTCAGGGACAGCGCCTGGGGGTCGGGAACCTCGTCCGCGGTCACCAGCCAGGGCCCGAGTGGGTTGAACGTCTCGCAGTTCTTGCCCTTGTCCCAGGTCCCGCCGCGCTCCAGCTGGAACTCACGCTCGGAGACATCGTGCGAGACCGCGTATCCGGCGACGTACGACAGCGGGTCCTCGTCGTCCGCCAGATAGCGCGCGGTCCGGCCGATGACGACCGCGAGCTCCGCCTCCCAGTCGGTCTTGCGGCTGCGCCGCGGCACCAGGACAACATCGTGCGGGCCGACGACCGTGTCCGCCGCCTTGAAGAACACGACCGGCTCGGCGGGGGGCTCCGCGCCGGTCTCGGCCGCGTGATCGTGGTAGTTCAGCCCGATGCACACCACTTTGCCGATACGGGCCACCGGCGGTCCGATGCGCAGCCCGGCGGCGTCCAGGGCGGGCAGTTCGCCGCCTGCCGCAGCCTGCCGCACCCGGGCGAGGGCGTCCGGATCGGCGAGCAGTTCCCCGTCGACGTCCGCCGCCAGCCCGGACAGATCCCGCAGGGTCGTCCCGTCCTCGTCGAGCAGCGCCGGACGCTCCGCGCCCGCCGCACCGACACGCAGCAGCTTCATGGTCTTCTCCCTGTGGTCGAGGTGAGGCCCCGGCCGATGGAGTGCGGCCATCGGAGGATTGGCTGATCCTCCAAGAGCCCCGGCCGCTCCGCAAGACCCTGTTCACCACCTGGACCGCCGCTAGGCCGTGAGAAGCGCCCGCTCCGCCGCGGTCCAGGCGGCGCTGACGGTGACATAGAGGGCGGCGGCCAGGGGGACGACGGCGACGGTGACCAGCGTGCCGAAGGACAGCAGCGGCAGCACCCTCGTCACGCCCGCAGGCACCCCCTCCGGCGTCGCCCCCGAGGCTGCGAACTGCCGCTTCCCCCGCACGTACATGAACGTGGCAACGGCGGCGACGATCAGAAACAGGGCGACGTACACCAGTCCGGCCGGACCGAAGACCCCGCCCTGGCCGATCGCGGACAGCCAGTTCCCGGCGAGCGGCGCGGCGAGCAGCGTCCCGCCGACGCCGCCGCCGGCGAACAGGTGGTACATCAGCAGAAACGCGGGCAGCTGCAGCAGGCTGGGCAGACAGCCCGCCAGCGGGGACACGTTCTCCCTGCCGTGCAGCTCCAACACGGCCCGCTGGAGCCGCTCCGGATCATTGCGGTACTTCGTGCGCAACGCGGCGACCTGCGGCGCGAGCCGCGCCCTGGCCCGCTGGCCGCGGGCGGCGGCACGGGAGAGCGGATGGATCGCAAGCCGTACGAGCACGGTGAACACCACGATCGCGGCGGCCGTGGCGGATGTGTGGAACAGCGGCCGGAGCAGCGCGGCGAGCTGCTCGACAAGCGTGGCGAAAAAGGACATGGGTGAGCCCTCCGGGGTCTCGTCGTGCCGATGGAGAACGTGCATGCGGCATGACGACTGCGGAGGGACCGGTCGGCTGACCGGCGTCCGCCCGCTCGCCCCTACGCGGCCGTCACGAGGAGACCCCGCCCGGGAGCCCGGGGCCTGGTGCGCCCGCGGGCGTCCGGATCACGCTGAGGAAGGAAGGCGGTACGCCGCTCACGGTCGCGGATGGCGGTGCGGACGCGGGTGCGGGGCACGGCGGGCGCACAGCGCGCACTGATGACGGCGCAGACGGCGGCCGCGGCGAAAGCGAGGGCGACCGCGGCCAGACCGCCGTCGCCGTCGACAAGGAGGACCTCGAGGAGCAGCAGAAAGAGAAACGCGACCGGCCGGAACACGGTCCCTCCCCCCTCATGCGCACATCTGTCCATACCGTTGTACACACCCGTTATACACGACTACCGGGTCCGCACCGCGGCCAACTCCCCCCACACCACCAGCCGGTAGGCCGAACTGAACTCGGGCGTGCAGGTGGTCAGCGTGAGGTAGCGGCCGGGCCGGTCGTAGCCGGCGGAGGGCCGCACCAGGCTGCGCGGCACGGGCGCACGATAGGCCGTACCCGCCCAAGTCACCAGGCGCAGATGAGAATCGGGGCGCCCCCGCCGAACCCCCATACGGCAGTACGGTGTCTGGCATGCGCCCCGACACGCCTGCCGATCACTCCGCCGAAGCCGAGCGCCTGCTGCGCACCGCCGAGCGCTACCCCGAGGACAAGGAGCCACTGCTCCTGCGGGCCGCGGCCCACCTCGAACTCGCCGGCGCCCGCGAACGCGCCTCGGCCCTCTACGACCGTCTGCTCACCGACTCCCCGGAACACCCCCTGCTGATCAAGGCCCTCCAAGCGGCCAATCTCTGGGAGTACGGACACGAGGCCGAGGCCCGCGCCCTGATCGCCGGCGTACGCGCGGCCGCCCCGGCGGACGCGGCCCCGTGGGAGATCGTCGCGGAGACGCTGGAGTCCCACGACGAGCTCGAGGACTCCCACGACTGCTTCACCACGGCCCTTGAGCTACTCCTCCCGGCAGGCGAGAACGACGTCCCCTACTCCATCCAGTCCCTGCTGACCGGCCGCCACCGCGTCCGCCGGCTCCTGGGCCTCCCCCACGACGACCGCGACGCCCTGGCCGACCGCGTCCACACCGGCGACATCTCCCTGGACGAACTCCACGACCCCAAGCGGCTGTGGGCCCTGGGCTCCGACAACCCCGCCGAACTCCAGGCCGAGATCGCCCGCCTCCGCTCCGAGCTGGGCTCCTACCGCTCCGCGCTCTCCCGCCCCTTCCCGGTGACCGTCCTCCACTGGCCGGAGCCCGAGTTCCGCGAACTCCTCACGGCCTGCCCGGAGCTACAGACGGAGTACCCCACCTACGAGGCCCACCTCACGGACATCGAAGCCTCCCTCCGCGAGCTCGCCGCCACCGGCACCCGCAACCTGGGCATCGTCCGCGGCACGGTCCCCTCCTACGAGGCCTTCGCCGCCTCCGAACAGTCCACCCCCGCCAACCCGGCGCTCCTCCCCCAATACGCCACCACCCTCGCCGCCCGCGGCCACGCCACCCCCTGGCCGCCCGCCAAGGGCGCCCCATGCTGGTGCGGCTCGGGCACGGCATACCGCGACTGCCACGGCGAGCAGCCTCAGGGGTGATGCGGCAGCGGCGGACCAGCTGCGATCATTGGCGGAACGGCTGTACGAAGGGGAAGTGTGTCAGGCAACCACGAAGCTCCCAGGGCGACACGGCTCATCCGCAGCGAGATCAGGAAGTTCATGGATCAGCCGGATCCGAACGACCCGACCGCCAGGCTGCGCAATGCCGCCGCGGCCGTGTATGCCTTCTACGACTTCGACGAGGAACCCATCTATGTGGGGCAGACCTCAGAGGGAGTCGGCACTCGGATCGGCAGGCATCTCACCGGGCAGCGCTCGGATGCGGTGGCCAAGTTCGTGCTGGACCCGTTCGAGGTCGCTTGGATCGCTGTGTGGACACTGCCCCACATAGCCGCGATGAAGGTGAAGGCCGCAGAGAAGCGCCGCCAGCTGAATCCCTACGAGTCGACGGTCTACCAGCGCTTGAGGGATGAGTCGATGTTCAAGGCGGTCTTGAACGAAGCGGTTCCGGAGGAGTGCGCGCCTGTTGACCTCCCCACCCCCGTCCGGGGACGCATCATTCCCGACGAACTCTGGGAGGATCGGGCCCACAAGGACGTACGCATCGCGCGCAGAGCCGCCCACGTCGGACGGCTCTCCCAGCTGATCAGCGAACGCCAGCCCAGTCCGGGCCTGCGCCGGACGCTGCACCTGCAAGCGCAACGTCTGGAGTGGCTGAGCAACGAGAGGTTGGCAGAGCTCGGCATCCCCCAGCAGCCGAAGGCCGACGAGCAACTTGAGATCACCGACGAGGACTGATCGGCCGTCCAGGGCGCACGGCAGCGGCGGAGGCTCTTTCTGGCCCTCCGCCGCGAGTCCGACTCGAGGACGGCTATCTGTGACCTGAAACCGCCGGCTTGAGGTAGTTCTCCGCCAACCACGCGACGGCGTTCACGCACACGGCATCGCCGAACCCGAAGACGACCTGGCTGTCTCTCGCCGCCTGAATGTTGTAGTCGCCCGCCCCCATCAGACGGGCGTACTCCAGAGACGTCATCCAACGGACTCCCACGCGAGCGTCACGTCCGACCTGCACCACCGCCTGCTTTGATGAACCGCCTCGCGCGGTCCGCAGGCAGCCTGCGATGTCGTCCGCTCGGATCTCCCAAGTGGGGACCCCCTTCCGCGTACGACGATAGGCCGTTCTGAAGGTCAACTCGCCTTGAGAAACGAGTTCTTTCAACCGAAGCGCCTGGATCTCCGAGAGGGATGAGAGAAACTTCTCCGTTCGCACCTCGTCCCACCAGCGCGAGTCGCCGTCCGGCAGGCGCTCGGCCACATCCGAGAAGCCCGCAGTCCGCAAGGCCGGGAGCTTGGTCATGTCGAGAGCCGCGCGATGTGTCCTGAGCTCCGGATCCGTGAAGACCTTTCCGAGCCACGCCGGGCGAATCGCCGAGACACTCCCGTCCTGTCGGGCCGGAGGCTCCAGACAGCCGACCAGGAAGAGACGGGGGCGAGACTGCGGCACCCAGCGACGCGCGTCCAAGGTGAGCACGTCGACGCTGTAGCCAAGGCTGTTCAGCGTCTTGATCGCAACCCGAATATCCTTACCGGAATGACTTGTGGCAAAGCCGTTCACATTCTCCAGCGCCACGACCGGAGGAAGCTCGCCGCTGTCCTTGTCGATCTCTTCCAGGATGCGAGTGAACTCAAAGAACGTGCTCGAATGCTTGCCGGCAAGCCCCTTCCTGCCGCCAGCCAGGGATAGATCCGTGCAAGGGAAGGACGCCCACGCCAACGAAATGCCATCCGGGAGGTCAGAGGCTCGAACTTCCGCAATATCCTGCGGCAGATGAGAATCCTGTTCGACCTGGAAATGGTTGGCATACATCTGACACTTATCGCGGTCAAAGTCGTTCGCCCATGCCACTTGGAAACCTGCGGATTCCAGCCCGAGCCGAGCCAGGCCGATCCCGGCGAAGAACTCCGCCACCTTGTGCACCTGCACCTCGGCGCCCTCGTCCGCCGCTGCCGGCTCCTGCAGATCCTGCAGATCAAAGATGGCGGGGGGCTCTTCAGGCAGCACGGGCGCAACAGTCACGCGGTCGATCGTAGGCCACAACTCATCGATCATGCCGTGCTCTCTCCAGTTCATCAGCGCCGCATCCGCGCAGCGATGGGACCGACAAGAGCCCGCTGTGGCTCATGTCACTCGTTCTGTCACCGACTGTATTCGGCACGACTGACAACGGGGCAGATCAGGTTCGCAAACATGCTTTCTCCCGACACGAGCAGCCGGGCTTACGGGAGTCGACCAATAGACAGGCACCCTCTTGGCGAGGTCAAGCCGCAGTCTCGCGATGTGGCCGCAGTCGCCGTAGTGCCTGCCATGAGGCAAGGCTGGACGCCATCAGGGAAGGTCACTATAAGGTTGATCTGTGCCCCGCGATGAGAAGTCCTGGGCGTCGAGCCCGGCCGTGCGCGCCAGCATGCGGTCCAACCGAAGCCGTGACACGAAGCCGGAGCTCGCCCTACGCCGAGCCGTCCACGCCAAGGGGATGCGGTATCGCGTTGCCGTGCGTCCCCTGCCCGGCGTGCGCAGGACGGCTGACCTGGTCTTCACCCGCCTGAAGATCGCCGTGTTTCTCGACGGCTGCTTCTGGCACGGCTGTCCCGTGCATCACACCAAGCCTGCCGCCAACGCCTCCTACTGGAGCGAGAAGGTGCGCAGAAACCGCGAGCGCGACGCCGAGATCGACCGGCTGCTGGAGAAAGAGGGCTGGCTCTCCATCCGCGTCTGGGAGCACGAGGACGCCAAGGCGGCCGCCGAGTTGATCGGCGCCGCCGTTGAGACTCGGCGTGGCGGGCCACACCGGGCCGGTGATGGAATGCACGCCAGCTCGCGGGACGACGCTACCGCCTAGCGCAGTTCCGGAAACGAGCGGCGGATGATCTCAGCCAACTCACGAGCGCCTTCTTGTGCGGTCCCACTCCTGAGCTGGATGTGGTGTACGTGGGCCATCATCGGGGGTGGCCTGTTCATGGAGAAGCCCGAGAAACTTGAGCGCTATAAGCTGGCATTCGAATACTTGCGCGCCCAGGCGCTGGACATTCCATCGTCGGTCGCGCTCCTCGACCGGGCCTGCAAGGAGCTGTGATGGACGGCGACGACCTCAAGTGGATCAAGTCCTCGTACAGCGGCGGCAGCGGCACCGAGTGTGTGGAGATAGCTCGGCTCAGCGCGCATACGGCAATACGCGACAGCAAGGATCCGCCGGCCAGGCGGCTCGTGGTCGCCGCACAGGTGTGGGGTGACTTCGTCGGAGCCGTAAGGCAGAACCGGCTCGCCTGAGTCGGTTCGGCGCGCCAGGGGAATGCCCCCGGATCGGGCCGTGGGGCTCATAGCATCCGGGGCATGATCGTGCGAAAGCGTGTCGTGGTCGGCGGGGTTGTGCAGGGTGTGTTCTTTCGGGACACATGTCGGCAGACCGCCCAGGAGCACGGGGTCGCCGGGTGGGTGCGGAACGTGGGGCGGGGGGAGGTCGAGGCCGTGTTCGAGGGGGAAGAGGGCGGCGTCGAGGCGCTGGTGCGGTGGGCGCGGAGGGGCCCTGCCGCCGCTGTGGTGGAGCGGGTCGAGGTGCGGGACGAGGCCCCCGAGGGTGCGAGTGGGTTCGAGGTGCTGCCCAGCGTGCGGTGACGCGGGGCCGGGGTGAGGGGGAGAGAGCGGCCCCGCGCCGTCGGGAAGATGGTCAGATGTTGAGGTCGGCCGGTCTATGGGTGTGGCTCTCCACGTCCGCGGCTGCCCGGCCCACGAGTTCGTGGGCCAGTTCGGAGCAGGCGCGGGCCGCTGCGAGTTCTTCGCCTATCTTGGCGTCTGGGGTGTCGGCGGGATTGCGCCTGGCCACGCCCATGCCCTGGACCGCTGGTGCCTCCGGTCCGCTGAGCGCGGCCTTGCACGCGGTACGCGTCCCGTCCTCTTCGAACGACAAGTCGATGTTCCAGTGCTGCGTCGTCATGACGGATCACCTGCGCCGTGCGTCATTTGGTGGGGTGTGACTCCACCAGGTCCTTGAACTGATGAAGGTCCTCGCGGACCATCCGCTCGATCGCGGAGGACTGGGCGAAGCCCTTGGGGCCCCCGAAGGCACTGTGCGCCTCGTGGGGGTCGTACTCCATGCGTACCTGCACTCTGGTGTGGTCCGAGTCGATCGGCAGGAGTGAGACGGAGCCGCGCAGATGCGAGCCGTCCGTGGTCCGCCAGGTCATCGTGGACTGCGGGCGCAGGTCCTGGGTGTCGGCGTCGATGCCGTGGGCCGTGCCGTGGGTGTCGACGTCCAGATGAACCCCGGTCGTTCCCTCGCGCCGCGCGTCGCGACAGCCTTCGACGAACCGGGGGTAGTCCTCGACCTGGTGCAACTGGTTCCAGACCGCGTCTCCGGACGCTTTGATGTCGATCTGTTCCTCAAGTGTGGGCATGACGGTCTCCCTGTCTTCTTCCAGGGTGCGTCCCCACAGCGCGCCGCCGCAACGCAGGCGTATGCGACAGACACATGCCGTCACAGCTTGATTACGGCGGGCACGCCGCCCCGTGCGGCATGGAAGCATCAGGCCCTTCTTCCGTTTCATCCGTACCGGGGAGCCTTGGGGGGCTTATGAACACTGGGAAGATACGCACGGGGACCAGAAGGACAGCGGGACGCGTGCGGCTGATCGCTACGGCTGTGGCGCTGGGGATCTCGGCCGTGGGCTGCGGGGGCGGCGCGGGCGGCACAGCGGACGAGAAGGCCGGGGCAGCCGATCCGTCCGCGGTGAGCGGCACACCGCTGGACGCCACGGCGTCCGAGACGGCGAGCCCGACGCCGAGCCCCACGCCCACCTGGTCGTTCTCCCTGAGCGACGACGAGGACACTGCGGAGGCCGGCGAGCGGATCGTGATCGCGGTGCTGGACAACGACACGGTCACATCGCCGTCGGGCGCCACGGAGGGCCTGGACCTGGACCTGACCGTCGACGCCGTACCCGGCCACGGCACCGCCACCGTCGACGGCGCGCGCATCGCATACCGGCCGACGGCCGGCTACAGCGGGCCGGACGAGTTCACCTACCGGGTCAAACCGCAGGACGGCGGCACGGCCGGCACCGCCGTCGTGCGCATCAACGTGACGGCTCCTCCCCCGGTCTCCTATCGCAACTGCGACGCCGCCCGCGCCGCCGGGGCCGCACCGGTGCACCGCGGCGACCCCGGATACGGAAGCCACCTCGACCGCGACGGCGACGGCGTCGGCTGCGAGCCGTACAGCGGATCGAGCGGCGGATCGACGGGCGGGTCCAACGGAGGGTCGTCCAGCGGAGGGTCGTCCAGCGGAGGAAGCGGAGGCGTGGGCAGTACGTACTACAAGAACTGCGACGCCGCCCGCGCCGCCGGAGCGGCGCCCGTGCACCGCGGCGACCCCGGATACGGAAGCCACCTCGACCGCGACGGCGACGGCGTCGGCTGCGAATGAGGCGAGTGAGCCGTGAGCGAGATCTGACTGAGCCGTCGGTGCGCCGGTGAGCCGCAGGCCGCGCTCCCGGCAGTCGGTGCGCCTCGGGCTCGCTCTGTGCTTGCTCTGGGCTTGCCCGTGGTGAATCCGCAGCCATTGGCAGCCGATTGACGGAGCGGAGCGTATGCAGGAGCCACGAGCCGGACTCGCCCCCGGTTCAATTCAGGGAGAAATCAGAATTCTTTGAACCGGGGGTCCTCCAGGGCTCGTATCCCGAACACGACCGGCCGAACGGCGGACCGCGAACGGGAGGACCAGAAGAGTGCAGAAGCGAATGGCTGCGATGACTATGACCGCTGCGATCACGGCGACGACCGTCGTCGGCGTGGCGGGCGCGGCGCCCGCCGTCGCGGATGACGGGCACGGCGGGCACGCCGTCACCTTCACCGCCACGCTCTCCGGCGCCCACGAAGTGCCCGTTCCCGGCGGCCCCGCCGTGAACGACCCCGACGGAAAGGCCGTCGCCCTCGTCCGAGTCAAGGGCGACCGGGTGACCTTCGCAATCCAGTGGAAGGGGTTCGTACCCACGCTCGGCCATGTCCACCAGGGCGCCGCCGGCCAGAACGGCGAGGTCAAAGTTCCGCTGTTCGGCTCCGCGATGCCCGACACCGTGCACTCCGCCGCCGGGCAGGTAACCGTCGACGACGCCGCACTGGCCCACGGCATCCGCAGCAACCCCTCGGGCTTCTATGTGAACCTGCACAGCGCGGAGTTCCCCGGCGGGGCCGTCCGCGGCCAGCTCCAGCCGCTGAAGCGGAACATCGACCCGCTGACCGTCATCAAGGGCGGGAAGCTGCGGGCGCTGGCCAACGGCGGTCAGGAAGTGCCGAAGAACGACGCGTCCAAGGTCGGCGACCCCGACGGGTACGCCGCGACCTTCCTGCACCCCAAGGGCAGGAACGTCGACTACTCACTCGCCTGGATCAACATCAAGAGCCCCACGCTCGGCCATGTCCACCAGGGCGGCTTCGGCAAGAACGGCGATGTCGTCTTCAGCTTGTTCAACCGGCCCGTGCCGGACGGGATCTTCGCCGTCTCCGGGCGGCTCACCGGTCAGAGCCCGGACGTCGTCCAGCGCGTCCGCGCCAACCCGTCGGACTACTACTCCAACATCCACACGAGTGAGTTCCCGGACGGGGCCGTCCGCGGGCAGTTCTTCCGCTGAGCGGCCCTCCGGCGACAACTGGGCGCGTGAGGCGCGTGAGGCGCGTGAACCGCACGAGGGAGCGGGTCACGCGCCCAGCGCATGCGCCACCGTGTAGATGACCAGGCCCGCCAGCGCACCCACCACCGTGCCGTTGATCCTGATGAACTGCAGATCCCGCCCGATATGCGCCTCGATCTTCCGCGAGGTGTGCTCCGCGTCCCAGCTCGCGATCGTCTCCGAGATCAGCGAGGTGATCTCGTGCCGGTACGTCGTCACCACATACACGGCCGCGTCCTCGACCCATCCGTCCAGCTTCGACTGGAGCCGGCTGTCCGTCGCCAGCCGCGCGCCCAGCGACAGCAGGGAGGCGCGGGCGCGCAGCCGCAGTTCGCTGCGGTCGTCCTCCGCCGCCGAGATGATCATGGTGCGGACGTTGCCCCAAGCCGAGGCGATCACATCCTGCACCTCCGAGCGCGACAGCAGCTCGGACTTCATCCGCTCCACCCGCGCCCGGGTGTCCGTGTCCGCCTGCAAGTCGGTGGCGAAGTCCGTCAGGAAGCGGTCGATCGCACCGCGGGCCGGATGCCCGCGCATGTCCCGCATCTCGGTGACAAAGCGCAGCAGCTCCTTGTAGACCCGCTCGCCGACCTTCCGGTCGACGAACCGCGGGGTCCAGCCGGGGGCCCCGCCCTCCACCGCGTCCATCACCGAGTCCGCGTGCAGGACCAGCCAGTCGTGGGCGCGGGCGCAGATCAGATCGACCGCCCGATGATGGGCGCCGTCGGAGACGACCTTCTCCAGGGTCTTGCCGATGCCGGGCGCGACCTCCGCGGCGTCGGCGCGCCGGGTGATCGCCTCCCCCACGACCGCCTGCACATCGGAGTCGCGCAGCACGGTCAGCGCGCCGCGCAGCGCCGTGGACAGCTCGGCGGTGACCCGGTCGGCGTGGTCGGGATGGGCCAGCCACGCCCCCAGGCGGCGGCCGATGCCCATGGCGCGCAACCGGGCCCGTACGACATCGCCCGACAGGAAGTTCTCCCCGACGAACGAGCCGAGCGCGGCGCCCAGCTGGTCCTTCTTCGTCGGGATGATCGCCGTGTGCGGAATGGGCAGCCCGAGCGGCCGCCGGAACAGCGCGGTGACCGCGAACCAGTCGGCCAGCGCACCCACCATGCCCGCCTCCGCCGCGGCCGCGACATAGCCGGTCCAGCCGCCGAGCCCGGCGTTCTCTCCCCAGGTCGCAAGGGCGAAGACCAGGGCGACGAGCAGCAGCATGCCGGTCGCGGTGGCTTTCATACGGCGGACGCCGCGCTGCTTCTCTGCGTCGGCCTCGGTGTACGCGAAGCCGGGAAGTCCGGCCGCCGGCACGCCACCGCCGGCCCGTGTGCCGCCCCGCTCAGCAGTCTCCATGCCGCTCCACCCGTCCAGCCCCGTCGACGTCGAACGTCCGCGCACACGTGCGCCGTACGCATTGTCCCTATATCAGGTACTCCCGGAGCGTGATCTGAGTTCCCGGGTCAGTCGAGTTCCCTCGGGCCGTCCTCGCCCTTGTCCAGCCGTGGCTTCCGCTCCCGCTCGGGCTGCTCGACCTGCTCGGCACGCTCGGCCTTGAGCCGCCGCTTCTCCGCCTTTGTGCGCTTGCGCTCCACTCCGACACCGCCCATCAGCGCAAAGCCGGTGACGGTGACCCGCGGCGCGGCCGGATCCGGCGCGGCCTCCACGGAACCGGACTCGCCGAAGCCGCCCATAAAGCCGATGCCGGTGACGTCGACGTTCAGATCGGGCGGGACGACGACATGGACGCCGCCCATAATCGAGAAGCAGCGGATCACCACCTCCCGGTCCTCGAAGCGGGCATCGCGCAGATCCAGCTCCCCGCCGCCCATCAGCGTGAACGCCGTGAACCTGCGGCCCACGGTCCAGCCGCCCTTGCGCCCGAAACCCCCGCAGCAGGCGAACGCCATCCTGGAGGTGGCCGTACCGCCGATGCGCCGGGCCCATCCGCCGGGCGAGCGGTCGCCGGACGGCGCGGGCTGGGCCCCGCCCGCACCTGCGAGCGCGGGAAGATCCCGTACAAGCGGCTCCAGATCCCCGTGAGTACGGGCCTTGTATGCCGCATCCAGCCGCTCCTCGAACTCCTCCATGTCGAGCCGGCCCTCCGCGACGGCGTCCCGCAGCCGCTCGGCCACCCGCTCTCGTTCCGCATCGGAAGCCCGCATCTCGGGGAGTTCGTTCGCCATACCGGCAGCCTAGGCGGTGTCCGGAGGTTCTTTCCCCTCCACGCCCCTTCCCATGACCGGTGGCAAGCCCCAGGCCCCCTGAACGGCCTTCGGCCGTGCCCTCAGTCGCCGGACGGGCTGAGATTCAGCCCCTCCTGCGTTTGAGCAGCGGGGTCCGGGGCGGAGCCGCCGTCGGCCGTGCCCCGGTTCGGGAAGGGGCGGGGAGGAGCGGGAAGGGGCGGTGAGAGATCCGCCGAAGGCGACGCGGCCCCGGGCCACGCCGCCTCACCGTCCGCCCCGGCGCCCCCGTCACCGCGCCGCTCTTCGTACATCCTCGCGATCACCGCCTCGATGTCCGGCTCCCGCACCGACAGATCCACCAGCGGGTACTCCGCCGCCAGCGCGGCCACCAGCACAGCCGCCGAAGCCGAGGCCGGGAACGCCAGCCACTGCCGCGGCCCCTCCACCCGCACCGTCCGCGCCCCCGGCAGCGTGACGGGCGGCAGCTCCCGCTCCAGGTCCACGATCAGCGTCCGCTCGCTCCGGCCCACGTCGTGCAGCCCGGCCGTCGGCCCGTCGTACACCAGCCGCCCGTGGTCGATGACCATCACCCGGCGGCACAGCTGCTCGATGTCGGTCAGATCGTGCGTGGTCAGCAGAACGGTCGTGCCGCGCTCCGCGTTCAGGTCCCGCAGGAACTCCCGCACCTTCGCCTTGGAGACCACATCGAGGCCGATGGTCGGCTCGTCGAGATAGAGCACGTCCGGGTCGTGCAGCAGGGCCGCCGCGATGTCGCCCCGCATCCGCTGGCCCAGGGAGAGCTGCCGCACCGGCACGTCCAACAGCCCTCCCAGATCGAGGAGTTCCACACAGCGGTCCAGGTCCTCCCGGAAACGCCCGTCCGGGATCCGGTACATCCGGTGCATCAGCCGGTACGAGTCCTTCAGCGGCAGATCCCACCACAGGGTCGTACGCTGCCCGAACACCACGCCGATTCGCTGCGCCAGCCGGGTGCGCTCCCGCGAAGGGTCGATGCCCGCGACCCGCAGCCGCCCCGCGCTCGGCGTGAGGATGCCCGTCAGCATCTTCACCGTGGTCGACTTGCCCGCGCCGTTCGGGCCGATGTAGCCGACCATCTCGCCGCGCGGCACGGTGAAGCTGAGCCCGTCGACGGCCCGCACCAGCCGCCGCTCACGCCGCCACCGCCGTCCCGCGCCCCGACGTCGCACCTCGAACACCTTCTCGACGCCGTCCAACTCGATGAAATCCACCCGCAATCCGTCCCCTCGGTCGACACGGCCCGGTTCTCCGTGTCGCGGTCAGTTCCCCGTGCTGCGGTAGGCGCGCAGCCCCGCCCGCCACGCAAGCCCCGCCAGGGCGCAGCACCCCGCCGCCACCAGCGGCGACGCAAAGGCCGTCCACTGCGGCAGATCCAGCGGATAGGGCCGCCCCAGCACATGCATCGCGGGCAGCCAGTTCACGAACGCCAGCGGCACGACGAACGTGACGCCGCGCACCAGATCCCGCGCGAAGATCGTCGGCGGATACTGCAGCAGGGTGTTCCCTCCGTACGTGAAGGAGTTCTGCACCTCCGCGGCATCCTGCGCGAAGAACTGGAACGCGGCCCCGCCGACGAACAGCGCCCCGAAGATCCCCGCCCCGCCCAGCAGCATCAGCACCACGGTCAGCACCCGCGACACGGTCCAGTCGACGTCCAGCGCGAACAGGCCGTAGCCGAGCACCAGCAGCCCCTGGGTGATGCGGCCCAGCCGGCGCAGTGCGAACCGGTCCGCCGCCACCTGGACCAGCACCGGCGCCGGGCGCACCAGCAGCGTGTCCAGCGTCCCGTCGCGCACCCGCCGCCCCAGCCGGTCCACCGTGCCGAGCAGCAGATCGACGATGCCGAAAGACGTCCCGGCGGCCCCGTACAGCAGCGCGATCTCGGGCAGCGAGTAGCCGCCCAGCGCATCCACATGGGTGAACATCAGCAGGATGGCGGCGAAGTCGAAGGCGGTCGCCGCGAAGTTGCCGAACGTCGTCATCGCGAAGGACGCGCGGTAGGTCATCGTGGAGCGGATCCACATGGCCACGGTGAGCCGGTACACGCGCAGCCCGTGCCGCACCGTCCCGCAAGCGCCGTCGGCCGCCCCGGAGGCGCCCTCAGACCGCCCGTCAACCACCCAGATGGCGCCCTCAGACCGCCCGTCAGCCACCCTGGACCACCACCCTCCGGGTGGCCGCCGACTGCAGCACCCGCCCCGCCGCCAGCAGCACCAGCGCCCAGCCGCCCTGGAAGGCATAGGCCTGCGCCAGCTCCCAGCCGGCGCGCTTGCCCAGCAGCACATCGGCCGGCACCTGGAGCAGCGACGACCAGGGCAGGGCCCTCGCCACCTCCCCCAACACCCCCGGGAACAGCGTGAGCGGCAGCAGCATCCCCGAGAAGAACAGGCCCGCCAGCCAGCAGAGCTGGAGCACCCCCGCCCCGTCCAGCAGCCAGAACGCGCTGAGCGCTGCCAAGAACCGCACCGCGAAGCTGACCAACACCCCCAGCGCCACCGACACCAGGGAAGCCAGCCAGGTCAGCGGGGAGGCGGGCAGCGCCAGATCAAAGGCCAGCGCGCCCAGCGCGACCGGGACGACCCCCCGGGCCACCAGATGAAAGGCCGCCCGCCCCAGATCACCGGCCAGCCACCACAGCTGGAGGTCCACAGGACGGTACAGATCGACAGCGATGTCGCCGGAGCGGATCCGCTCCATCAGCTCGTCCTCGAAACCGCCGCCCATCATGGCGCAGACCATCAGCAGCGCCTGCCCCAGCCACACATAGGTGAGCGCCTCCGGAAGGTCGTAACCGCCAAGCCGCGGCCGCTGCTCCCACAGGGCGACATACGTGTACGCCAGGATGAAGCCGAAGACCACATTGGTGAGCATCCCCGCCGCCGTCGCCACCCGGTACGTCGCATGGCGACGGAACCCGCCCGCCGCGACGACCGCGTACAGCCGCACCGCGCTCTCCCCCCTTCCTCGCCAAAGCGCACGACGCTAGCGGGGCCGCCCGCCCCTCCGCGACCCATTTACGCCCGGACAGCTGCCTGACGGTTCATTGGATTTTGGGATGAAATGTGCAGTATGGGAGGCATGAGCGAAGCGCCGCGGGAACCGGGTCAGGGCTGGACGCCCAAGGACGCCACCGCCGTAGGACCGCCACCCGCCGCAGACGCCGCGTTGCAAACCGCGTCACAAACCGCGTCACGAACCGCCGGGAAGGCCCGCACCCGCCGCACCGGCCTGCGCCGGCTCATCCCCACCCGCCGCATGGTGCTCGGCTCGCTCCTCGCCGGCCCCCTGCTCCTCCTCGCCGCCTTCGCGGCCGGCTACCTGCTCGTCGACATCCCGCCCGCCAACGCCGCGGCCACCGCGCAGTCCAACGTCTACTACTACGAGGACGGCGCCCAGATCGTCCGCGACGGCGAGGTCAACCGCGAGAACGTCCCCCTCGCCCAGGTGCCCCTGACGGTCCAGCAGGCCGTACTGGCCGCCGAAGACCGGGGCTTCTACACACAGAGCGCCGTCGCCCCCAAGGCCATGCTCCGCGCCGGCTGGAACACGCTCACCGGCAAGGGCACCCAGTCCGGCTCCACGATCACCCAGCAGTACGTCAAGAACTACTACCTGAAGCAGGACCGCACCATCACCCGCAAGGTGAAGGAGTTCTTCATCGCCCTCAAGCTGAGCCGCGAGGCGAGCAAGCACGACATCCTGCAGGGCTACCTCAACACCAGCTACTTCGGGCGCAACGCCTACGGCATCCAGGCCGCGGCCCAGTCGTACTACGGCAAGGACGCCGAGGACCTCGACACCGCCGAGGGCGCGTACCTCGCCGCGCTCCTCAACGCCCCCAGCGCCTACGACGTCGCCGCCCGCCCCGGCAACCGACCCGCAGCCCTGGCCCGCTGGAACTACGTCCTCGACGGCATGGTCAAGGAGCAGTGGCTCAGCCCGGCCGAACGGGCCGCCATGACATTCCCCCCGCCCCGCAAGGCCAAGCCCGCGGGCGGACTGTCCGGCCAGCGGGGCTATATCGTCCAGACGGTCGAGGAGTACCTGACCAGCAACAAGATCATCGACCCCGATGCCCTGGCCGCCGGCGGCTACCGGATCACCACCACCCTGCAGCGCCCCCGGCAGGACGCCCTCGTCCAGGCCGTCGAGGAACAGGTGATCTCCAGACTCGACCCCGGCAGCCGGGCCGAGGACGACGCCGTACGCATCGGCGGCGTCGCCATCGACCCGCCCTCCGGCAAGGTCGTCGCCCTCTACGGCGGCGTCGACTACACCGAGCAGTACGTCAACAACGCCACCCGCCGCGACTACCAGGTCGGCTCCACCTTCAAACCCTTCGTCTTCGCCGCCGCGGTCCAGCACGGCGCCACCACCCAGGACGGCCGCCGCATCACCCCCGGCACCCTCTACGACGGCACGAACCAGCGCGCCGTCGAGGGCTGGCACGGAAAGCCGTACGCCCCCGAGAACGAGGACGACGCCTCGTACGGGCCCATCACCGTCAGCACCGCCACCGACCGCTCCGTCAACGCCGTCTACGCGCAGATGGCGGTGGACGTCGGCCCCGCACGGGTGAAACAGACCGCCATCGCCCTCGGCCTGCCCCGCACCACCCCCGACCTGAAGGCCTCCCCCTCCATCGCCCTCGGCCCGGCCACCGCCAGCGTCCTGGACATGGCGGTGGCCTACGCGACCCTCGCCAACCACGGCAGACAAGGCGCACACGACGCGTACACGATCGTCGAGAAGATCACCAAGAACGGGGCGGAGGTGCGGCTGCCCGCCGGTCCCGGAAAGCAGACCGTCAGCAGGCAGGCCGCGGACACGACGACCGCGATGCTGCGCGGCGTCGTCGACTCCGGCACCGGCACGGCGGCGCAGGCCGCGGGCCGCCCCGCGGCGGGCAAGACCGGCACGGCGGAGGAGGACCGGGCCGCCTGGTTCGCGGGCTACACCCCGGACCTGGCGACCGTCATCGCGATGATGGGCCAGGACCCCGCCACCAACGCGCAGGAACCCCTCTACGGGGCGCTGGGGCTGCCCCGCGTCAACGGCGGCGGGCCGCCCGCCCGGATCTGGGGGCAGTTCACGGCCGCGGCCCTGGACGGCCACGAGGTCCGGGACTTTGACCTGGAGCTCCCGGAGGGCATGGCGGACGGGCTCCCCCCGGAACACCCGGAGCACTGGGACGGCTTCGACGGCCCATGGGAGCAGTACCCCTACGGGGAGACGGAGCAGCTGACCGAGGAGGCTGCCGCGGGCATGCCGGAGACGCCGTCGGACGAGCCGTCCGCGGCGGTGCAGGCAGGGCCGATGGGCGAAGCCGACCAGCCCCCCGCCGACCAGCCCCCCGCCGCGCAGCCTCAGGCGGCCCGGCCCCAGGCGGCGCACCCCGGTCAGCCGCAGCGACCCGGCGCGCCCGCCGACCAGTCCGCCGGCCGACTCGCCGGCCCGTCCGACGCCGCACCCGGCAGCCCGCTCTCGGGGCCCCTCACCGATCCCCATGGCGACCCCCTGGGGGACCCTTTCGGCGATCCTCCGGGGGACCCTTTCGGCGGCCCTCCCAGCGGGCCGCTCAACGAGCCTCTCAGTGACCCGAGGTAGCCTTCAGCCCCACCACCGCCACCAGCAGCAGAGAGACGAAGAAGATCCGCGCGGCGGTCGCAGGCTCGCCGAGCACCGTCATCCCGACCACCGCCGCGCCCGCCGCGCCGACGCCGACCCAGACGCCGTACGCCGTACCGATGGGCAGCGACTTCGCCGCATACGACAGCAGCAACATGCTCGCGACGATCCCCGCGCCGGTGAACACACTCGGCCACAGGCGGGTGAACCCCTCGGTGAACTTCATCCCGACCGACCAGCCGACCTCCAGCAGACCGGCGACGACGAGCAGAACCCAGGCCATGACGGCACCTCCGGAACCTCGAACGCGGAACTTCAGGGGTGCGTCGTCTTTTCGGGTCCCGGTACGGCGCGTCTCGTCGGGTGCCTCAAACCTAGCAAACAACGGCGAAAGGGCCTGGTGACACCAGCCACCAGGCCCTACCGCGCTTCACAGCCTCACAAATCCAGCCTCACAAATACAGACCGGTGGTGTCCTCAGACCCCTGGAAGCGGTCGGCGGCCACCGCGTGCAGATCGCGCTCCCGCATCAGCACATACGCCACGCCGCGAACCTCGACCTCGGCGCGGTCCTCAGGGTCGTACAGCACCCGGTCGCCCGGCTCCACGGTCCGTACGTTCTGCCCGACGGCGACCACCTCCGCCCAGCCGAGCCGCCGGCCCACGGCCGCGGTCGCCGGGATGACGATGCCGCCGCTGGAACGCCGCTCGCCCTCCGGAATGTCCGTACGCACCAGCACGCGGTCGTGCAGCATCCGGATGGGCAGCTTGTCGTGGTGCTCGTGGTGGGTGTTCTCGCTCACGCGTCGAACCTACCTGCCCGCGCCCGCGGCGCGCCCGCGAGGGTCACGCCCGCCGCCGCTTCGCCGACATCGCGTACAGCCCCACGAGGCCCACGACCACCAGCGCCACGGGCACGACCCGCTCCAGGCGCGGGGCGCCCTCCTCGTCGACGAACTTCGACCGCATGTCGGAGACGGTGCGGTTGACGGTGACGAAAGCCCGGCCCGCGGTTCGGTCCACGGTGGACGCGATCTTGGCTTTGGCGTCGCCGATGACCGTCTTGGGGTGCATCCGCACCCCGATCTCGTCGAGTGTCCCGGCGAGCTGCTCGCGCCTGCGGACGATGTCCGCTTCGATCTGCGCAGGGGTCCTGGCGTCCGACACCGCGCTGCCTCCGTCGTCGTATCCGGCATTCCTTCCTCGACAGTCTGTCAGCTCGACCGGCCCCGCACCCCACGGCACCCCTATTACGCTCGACGGCGTACACCTCACCTCCCCCAAGGAGCACCATGAGCGAGCGCCTCCAGCCCGGCGACCCGGCCCCGGACTTCACCCTGCCCGACGCGGACGGCAACGAGATCTCGCTCGCCGGCCACCGCGGCCGCAAGGTGATCGTCTACTTCTACCCGGCGGCCCTTACCCCCGGCTGCACCAAGCAGGCCTGCGACTTCACGGACAACCTGGACCTGCTCGCCGAGGCGGGCTACGCCGTGATCGGCGTCTCCCCGGACAAGCCGGAGAAGCTGGCGAAGTTCCGCGACAAGGAGTCGCTGAAGGTCACCCTCGTCGGAGACCCCTCGAAGGAGGTCCTGGCGGCGTACGGCGCCTTCGGCGAGAAGAAGCTGTACGGCAAGACGGTGACCGGCGTGATCCGCTCCACGGTCGTCGTGGACGAGGACGGCAAGGTCGAACGCGCCCTCTACAACGTCAAGGCCACCGGCCACGTCGCCAAGATCATCAAGGACCTGGGCATCTGAGTACGGGCCCGCCTCGGGGAATGGTCCGCACCGCGCGCAAGCGGTGCGGGCCATTCCGCATTTCGGACGCATCCATCCGATATTCGGCTCGTTACTCCATACGAGGCTGCGAACGCACGGCCGGAACGGAGGGGACAGCAATGCCGGTCCGATACACACGGAAGCTGCTGACAGAAGCCGCTCACGCGACGACGAACTGGGACGACGCCGTAAGGTGGTGCGGAGGGAAGCCCACCCCCGGCAGCAGGCGCTATCTGCGGCAGAAGATGGCAGAGGCGGACATCGACGTCTCACACTTCACAACGCGCCGCGAACGCCATACGGAAGAGACCCTTCGCAAGATCGTCGCGGTCTCGACCAGCGTCAAGGAAGTCGTGCGCCGGCTCGGGGTCAGCCCGGTGGGCGGGAATCACACCCATATCAGCCGTCGCATCGCAGTGCTCGGCATAGACACCTCGCACTTCACGACCCGCCGAAAAGTGCCCAAGCCGTCCCGAGGCAATCCACTGGTTCTCGGCTCACCGGATGACGGCCGGGTTCCGGGATCTCGGCTCCGTCGGCGGCTTCTTCTCCTCGGGGTTCCGGAGGATTGCGCGATGTGCGGCACCGGGCCGGAGTGGAACGGGAAGCCGCTCCGGCTGGAAGTCGACCATGTCAACGGCGACTGGTGGGACAACCGCCCGGAGAACCTCCGGCTGCTCTGCCCCAACTGCCATGCGGTGACAGACACATACCGCGGCCGCAGGAAGAGGTCTGCGGCATGAACAGAGCACGCTACCCCCGCGGATTCGTCGCTCACTGCCTCAGCGCCCTGTCCCGCGACCGGATCGCCGCCGCCGTCGAGTCAGCCGCCAGCCTCGCGGGCACTCTCGCCACCCTTGGTCTGCCCGACGACACCACGGCTCGCCGTCATCTGAAGCACAGCATCGAAGCCCACGGGTTGTCGACAGCCCACTTCACCGGGCAAGCTCACCGCCGCGGTGTCCAGTCGCGGAACCGCAAGTCGGCGGCCGACATCCTGGTGCGACTCGCCCCGGGGGCAGCGCGGACCAAGACAGCGTTGCTGAGACGTGCGCTCGACGACCTTGGCGTGGCCCATGTTTGCGATGCATGCGGCATCGGAGACACCTGGCAGGGCCGCAGACTCGTTCTGGAGGTCGATCACATCAACGGCGACCGGCTGGACAACCGCCGAGGGAACCTGCGTTATCTGTGCCCCTCCTGCCACAGCCAGACGAACACGTTCGCCAGGCCGCGACTTACGTCACGCCCCTTCTCGGCGACGCGGCGAAGCACAGTAGAGTAGGCGGCCTGGGGCCCGTATCCCAGCAGGAAAGAGGATGCCGACTTAGACTCGGTATGTCGTGGGTTCGAGTCCCACCGGGCCCACATTCGTTTGAAAGGCGGGACTCTCCAAGGAGAGCCCCGCCTTTCAACGTACAGCGCGCTCAGCCCAGCAGCTCCCGCACCAGCGGAGCCAGCGCCCGGAACGCCTTTCCCCGATGGCTGATCGCGTTCTTCTCCGCCGGAGTGAGCTCCGCGCAGGTGCGGGTCTCGCCGTCCGGCTGGAGGATGGGGTCGTAGCCGAAGCCGCCCGCGCCGGACGGAGTGTGGCGCAGGGTGCCGGTGAGGCGGCCTTCGACGACGCGGTCGGTGCCGTCCGGGAGGGCGAGGGCGGCCGCGCAGGCGAAGTGGGCCGCGCGGTGGGCGTCGTCGACGTCGGCGAGTTGGGCGAGGAGCAGCCTGAGGTTGGCCGTGTCGTCGCCGTGGGCGCCGGCCCAGCGGGCGGAGAAGATGCCGGGGGCGCCACCGAGGACGTCCACGCAGAGGCCGGAGTCGTCGGCGATGGCGGGCAGGCCGGTGGCCCGGGTCAGTGCGTGGGCCTTGAGGAGGGCGTTCTCGGCGAAGGTGACACCGGTCTCCTTGACGTCGGGGACGTCGGGATAGGCGTCCGCGCCGACGAGTTCGTGGTGGAGCCCTGCGTCGGCGAGGATCGCGCGGAGTTCGGTGATCTTCCCGGTGTTGCGGGTGGCGAGGATCAGTCGGGTCATGCCGATGATTATCCGGGCGTGCAGACCTTGCCGATTTCGGCGGCCGCGTCGGTGACGGGGCTGAGGTCCGGGGTGGCGTCGCCGCTGTTGACGGCTTCGCGGACCGAGTCGACGCCCCTGTCGAGGTCTTCGACGGCCTTGGACAGGTCGGCGTTGTCCGTGTCGTCCTTGAGCTTGCCGAGCTCGGTGTCGATCTCGTCAAGGGCTTCGTTGAGCTGCGTGGGGTCGTCCGCGGCAGTGGAGACCGCCTGCTGGAGCTTGTTGACGCTGGTGGCTATGGCGTCTGCGGTCTGGACGCAGTCGAGGGCCTTGTCGAGGGCTCCGCAGCCGACGACTCCGGTCAGGGCGGCTGCGGCGGCGGTGGCGACGACGGCGGTGCGGATACGGCGGCTGCTGCGCATGGGTGGTGGGTCCTCCCCCAGGTGTGGACGGGCGTACGGTTCGATCCGTACGCCCGTGACTGTACAGACGCAGCGGGTCTCTTTCTTGGTTGCTTCTTTACCTTTGGCCCTCCGGCTGCGCCTTCAGCCTTCGAGCGCGTTGCGCTGGATCGCCGCGAGGTCGGCGCAGCCGCCCGACGCGAGGTCGAGGAGGGCGTTGAGTTCCTTGCGGTCGAAGGGCTCGGCCTCGGCGGTGCCCTGGACTTCGACGAAGCGGCCGTCTCCGGTGCAGACGACGTTCATGTCGGTCTCGGCGCGCACGTCTTCCTCGTAGCAGAGGTCGAGGAGGGGGGTGCCGTCGACGATGCCGACGGAGACGGCGGCGACGGTTCCGGTCAGTGGCTTGCGTCCGGCTTTGACGAGTTTCTTGTTCTGGGCCCAGGCGACGGCGTCGGCGAGGGCGACATAGGCGCCGGTGATGGCGGTGGTGCGGGTGCCGCCGTCGGCCTGGAGGACGTCGCAGTCCAGGACGATGGTGTTCTCGCCGAGCGCCTTGTAGTCGATGACGGCGCGCAGGGAGCGGCCGATGAGGCGGCTGATCTCATGGGTGCGGCCGCCGATCTTGCCGCGTACGGATTCGCGGTCGCCTCGGGTGTTGGTGGAGCGCGGCAGCATCGAGTACTCGGCGGTCACCCAGCCTTCGCCGCTGCCTTTTCGCCAGCGGGGGACGCCTTCGGTGACGGAGGCGGTGCAGAAGACCTTGGTGTCGCCGAAGGAGATGAGGACGGAGCCCTCGGCGTGCTTGCTCCATCCGCGTTCGATGGTGACGGGGCGGAGTTGTTCGGGGGTGCGGCCGTCGATTCGAGACATGGCATCGAGCCTATCGGCACATACGGAAGGAGCCTGTCCGGGTGTGGACAGGCCCCTGTGCAACGCGGGTGCGGAGGTGGCGGTTCATGACCTTCGTTCGCTTCTCCGCCCACTCGGCGAAACCGCGGGCATCATCGCCACCCGCAACCCGGCTGCCTCGCGTGCGTCGCTCACATCATGTCTTCGATGTCCGCCGCGATGGGGTCGGCGTCGGTGCCGATGACGACCTGGATCGCGCTGCCCATCTTGACCACGCCGTGGGCGCCCGCGGCCTTGAGCGCGACTTCGTCGACGAGGCTGGGGTCGGCGACTTCGGTACGGAGGCGGGTGATGCAGCCCTCGATCTCTTCGATGTTGTCGATGCCGCCGAGGCCGGCGACGATCTTCTCAGCCTTGCTGGCCATGTTCTCTCCCTGCGTTCAAGAGCGCTGGGCGACACCTGGGCGTCGCCGTTCGGCCCACCTTCGGTCCGCTTGGTCACGGTAACGCACGGTTGGCCCATCTTCGCAGGCGAGTAACCGTCTCGTACCGAATGATGATGATCACCGGAGAGCCCTGCCCTCGACAGGTCCCGGAACCTCACCCGACTGGTCTACACCAGTCTGCAGCACGTGCCAAGCCAGGCCTGCCCCGGCCGGGCGCCTCCAGGGGAACGCCGATGAGCGCCGACAGCGCCGAGGCCTCGCAGCCGAGCCGGTGGCATGCGGCGTTCCAGGGGCTGCAGAAGATGGGACACGGTCTGCAACTCCCGATCGCCGTACTGCCGGCCGCCGGCATCCTCAACCGACTGGGGCGGGAGAACATCAAACAGGAACGGGGGCGTACGCCGGGGCCTGCGGGTGCATGCCGCTCATTTGCCGTTCTGACCTCGCCGCAGAATTCACAGGTTCCTTATCTAACTCTCACGTGCTACAACTGGTCTACACCTCTGATGGTGTAGACCACGCGGCCGTGTGCACGTCATGCCGCGTTCCCCTTGAGACGCCGCCGTCCCCCGTGAACTGTCCCTGGCGGCGCCTTGCCCCCTGGAGGAAGTTGATGAGTACGGCGAGCGCCGCCCCCGCGGCGGACAAGAAGAAGGGCGCCGGCGCGATGGCTGTCATGCAGCGCATCGGCCGCAGCCTGATGCTGCCGGTCGCAGTGCTGCCCGCTGCCGCGCTGCTGGTCCGTTTCGGCCAGGCCGACATGCTGGCCCGTGAGTCCTTCCCGGACTTCATCACCAAGATCGCCGGCTATATGGCGGCGGGCGGCGGAGCGCTGCTCGACAACATGGCGCTGCTGTTCTGCGTCGGCATCGCGATCGGCTTCGCCAAGAAGTCCGACGGCTCGACGGCGCTTGCGGCCGTGACCGGCTATCTGGTCTTCCAGAATGTGCTCGCCACCTTCACCGACAGCAACCTCCCGCAGATCGCGAAGGTGGTCGACGGCAAGATCGTCCAGGTGGACGCGCCCGTCAACGCGGGCGTCCTCGGCGGCGTCGTCATGGGCATCGTGGTCGCACTGCTGTACCAGCGCTTCTACCGCACCAAGCTGCCCGACTGGGCGGGCTTCTTCGGCGGCCGTCGGCTCGTCCCGATTCTCTCCGCCTTCGCCGGACTGCTCGTCGGCATCGTCTTCGGTCTCGTCTGGCCGGTACTCGGCGCTGGCCTGCACCACTTCGGCGAGTGGCTGGTGGGCTCCGGGGCCGCGGGCGCGGGCATCTTCGGCGTCGCCAACCGTGCGCTGATCCCGGTGGGCATGCACCACCTGCTGAACTCCTTCCCGTGGTTCCAGGCGGGGGAGTTCGACGGCAAGCACGGCGACATCGCCCGCTTCCTGGCCGGAGACCCGGCGGCCGGCCAGTTCATGACGGGCTTCTTCCCGATCATGATGTTCGCCCTTCCGGCGGCCTGCCTCGCCATCGTCCACTGCGCCCGCCCCGAGCGACGCAAGGTCGTGGGCGGCATGATGTTCTCGCTCGCGCTGACCTCATTCGTCACCGGTGTGACCGAGCCGATCGAGTTCACGTTCATGTTCATCGCGCCGGTGCTGTACGCGGTCCATGCGGTGCTCACCGGTGTCTCGATGGCGCTGACCTGGGCGCTCGGCATGAAGGACGGCTTCGGCTTCTCGGCCGGCGCCATCGACTTCCTGCTGAACCTGGGAATCGCGTCCAACCCGTGGGGCCTGGTCCTGGTCGGTCTGTGCTTCGCGGCCGTCTACTACGCGATCTTCCGGTTCGCGATCGTCAAGTTCAACCTCCCGACGCCGGGCCGTGAATCCGACGAGGAGCTGGCCGAGCTGCAGAAGGCCGAGGCCAAGTAGGCCGGTTCACACAGAGCAGCGGCCCCCGTGTCTGGTACGGAAGACACGGGGGCCGCGGTTCGTTCAGACGGGCTTGGCCTCGACGGACGCGGCTTCGACGGACGCGGCCTTGACGGGCCCGGCGGCTCAGACCTCGTAGACCCGGCCCGGGGCCGCGAGCTCGCACGGGCCGTCGTACACCGCGCGCGCGTCCGCCAGGTTCTGTTCGCCGTCCGTCCACGGCGGGATATGGGTCAGCACCAGCCGGCCGACGTTCGCACGGCGCGCCTGCGCCCCCGCCTCGCGGCCGTTGAGATGGAGGTCGGGGACGTCTTCCTTGCCATGGGTGAAGGACGCCTCGCACAGGAAGAGGTCCACGCCGTCGGCGAGCTCGTGCAGCCCTTCGCAGACGCCCGAGTCGCCGGAGTAGGCAAAGGTGCGGCCGCCGTGCTCCAGGCGGATGCCGTACGCCTCCACCGGGTGCGAGACACGCTCCGTGCGGACCGAGAACGGGCCGATGTCGAAGCTGCCGGGCTTCAGCGTGTGGAAGTCGAAGACCTCGCTCATCGAGGTGGCGGAGGGCGTGTCGGCGTACGCGGTGGTCAGGCGCTGCTCGGTGCCCTCGGGGCCGTAGACCGGGAGGGCGGGGCAGCGTCCGCCGTCGTGGCGGTAGTAGCGGGCGACGAAGTACCCGCACATGTCGATGCAGTGGTCCGCGTGGAGATGGCTGAGGAAGATGGCGTCGAGGTCGTAGAGACCGATGTGGCGCTGAAGCTCGCCCAGGGCGCCGTTGCCCATGTCGAGAAGCAGCCGGAAGCCGTCGGCCTCGACGAGGTAGCTCGAACAGGCCGATTCCGCGGACGGGAACGACCCCGAGCAGCCGACGACGGTGACCTTCATTGAGCTGGAACCTCCGTTGACGGGGAGGGCTGGGGGTGGGTCGTGCGGTCTGTCGAGCGTAAGGCGCGAAGTGGGCGGTCGCTCCTCCGCAAGGTGCCGTTGTGGGGGAACTCACCTGCGGTGTCACCCGTCAGGGGCATGTGCTCAGGTGCTCATACGCGCGGCAACACGCGCGTTCGACCGCCGTCCGCGGCCGGACGGCTGTCGGCCCCGGACGGCCGGCCGTCGCGGGGTACGGTCTGCGTATGGACACGTCCTGGTGGCTCGCGGTGCTCGCTGTGGTGGTGATCGCGTTGATCGCCGCGGTCTCGGACGGGCTGGGCCGGAGCAGACGGCGGCCCGGCGGTCGGCGGCGGCCTGGGGGTCGGCGGCCCGGCGGTCGGCCGGGCGGGGTGCGGCCGGGCGGGCGCACCCGTCCTCCGAGGCGGCCGACCGGGCCCGAGCAGGAGCCCCGGCCCGGGGAGATCTGGTGGGCTCAGGTGCCGTACGAAGACGGGCCCGGGGGCAAGGACCGGCCGTGTCTGGTGCTGTCGGCGCGCGGGCGTACGGTGCAGGTCGCGAAGATCACCAGCCGGTACCGGGACGAGCGGCCCGGGGTGATTCCGCTTCCGCCCGGCACGGTGGGGGACGCCCGGGGCCGGCCCAGCTTCCTGGAGACGGACGAGCTGCGCGAGGTGGAGCCGTGGGCCTTCCGCCGCAGGGTCGGGGTGGTCGACCCTGCGGTCTGGGACCATGTGCGCCATCTGGCGGCGTAGGCCCGCGGGGCGTCGGTGAGGACGAGCGCGGTGCGCACCCCCTCGGACGCTCCCGCGAGCGCAAGGGCCCGCGCGCAACGGCCCGCGGGTGCAAGGACCGCCCGGGCCCTGGTCGGCCAAGCTCTGGTCGGCCGGGCCCTGGTCGGCCAAGCTCTGGTCGGCCGGGCC
>NZ_JADWYQ010000007.1 GCF_022414575.1 Streptomyces sp. MUM 178J
GCGTCCGCCAGCCGGGTCAGCCGCCGGCCGGCCGGCAGGCCCGGCGTCGACTCGGCGGCGAGGAGGGCCAGTTCGGCGGCCAGCGTGCTGTTGCCGAGCCGGCGCGCCGTCCGCGCGGCCTCGGCGACCTCCGTGGCGAGCTGCTCGTCGGGGGCGTCGGCGGCCAGCGCCCGGTGCCGTACGGCCTCCACCGGGTCGTCTGCCACGGTGGCCAGCGCCGCATGGCCCTCGCTGCGCGCCGTCCAGCTCGTGTCGTGGACGAGCGTCGAGGGCAGCAGACCGGCGGTGAACGCCACCGTTCCGTCCTCCGC
Organism: Streptomyces sp. MUM 178J; assembly: GCF_022414575.1. Classification (GTDB taxonomy): domain Bacteria; phylum Actinomycetota; class Actinomycetes; order Streptomycetales; family Streptomycetaceae; genus Streptomyces; species Streptomyces chengmaiensis. Next base: position 312 of record NZ_JADWYQ010000007.1, read on the forward strand.
CAGCGTGACCAGACCGGCCCGCTCCGCGGCGGCCAGCTCCGCCTCGGCGTCCGGGCGTCCGGCCCGCCGGATCAGCGATGCAGTCGGCCGCAGCGCGAGCGCGGCGAGCAGCAGCGAGGCCCGTACGGAAGGGCAGGCGGCCGCCAGCATCCGGCGCGCCAGATCCCGGGCGCGCCCGGACAACGGCAGCGCCTCCGCGTGGTGTACGGGTGTCGTGGCGTCCGCGAGGGACCGGCCGACGGCCAGCGCGAGCCGCGGATTGCCGCCGCTGGCGCGGTGGATGCGGCCCGCCATCCGGGAGGGCAGCCGGTGGTGGACGAGGAGTTCGGCGATCTCGTCGGCGTGCAGCGGCGGCACCAGCAGCACATCGGCCTCGGACGGCACCCACAGGGGGAGCCCTCCGGAGTCCACGGCCGCCGGCGTCGTATGGGGCCCCGCCGGGAGGGCGCCGTACGCCGGGTACGCGCGGTCGCCGCCCGGCGTCGGCCCGGGCGGCGGGCCTTCGGTCGGCTCAGCCGCATCCCCTGTGCGGAGCGGGGTCGAACCCGCGGCCGGACCGTCGCCTCCGCCGTCGGGCGCACGGGGGGCGTCGCGCCCCACATGGGTACCGGGCAGGTCCCCTTCCTCGGCGCGGCGCCGGGGAGCCTCCTGCCGGCTCGGGTTCCCGGGCGGCCGCCCGCCGCCGTCCGCCGCCCCGCCCCGTCCCCGCGCGGCCTCGCCGCCGTGTGTGCTCGGGGAATCCGGTCGCCGGCCGCCGACCGACGGGGCCAGGGGCGTGGCGGACTCCGCGAGCGGCGCCGGGGCGTACGGCGCGGGGGTCTCCACGGTGAGCACACGCAGTTCCGGCGGGGCGAGACGGAGCGCGAAGCGCAGCAGGTCCGCGCTGTCCGCGTCGATGAGCTGGACGTCGTCGACGACGAGCAGCACGGGACCGTGAGCGGCGAGGGTGCGCAGGATGTGCGCGACACCCAGCCGCAGCGCGATCGGGTCCCGGCCCGTCTCGGGGGCCTCGGCCTCCCGGCAGAGCACCGAGACCGCGGTCCGCTGCGGCTCCGGCAGCCCGTCCAGCGCGAAGGAGGGCACGGAGGCGACGAGCGCGGCGGCGGCCGCGCCGGGTATACGGCGGTCCGCCGGCTGCGGGGCCAGCCACAGCACGGTGTCGCCCAGCGCGCCGGCGCGCGCCGCGGCGGCCCGGGCGACCTCGGTCTTGCCGACGCCTGCCGCCCCGGTGAGCAGGGCGCGCCCCCGCCTGCGCAGCACACCCGTGAGGCGGTCGAGGAGGTCGGCCCGCCCGACGGGCGTGGCGCGCCCCGGTGTCGGCTTCACCCTGCCCACCCCCTCCGGCATGCGCGGACCCCCTGCCCCCGCGAGTTGAGCAGAGGATACGAACTCGGCCAGCGGAATCCAGGCCCCTTGTCCGCCATGTGGACAGCAGGGGGCTTCGGGCCCCCCGGCAGCGGGATGGGGCGCGCCCGCGGCGAACAGCCGCTGACGCGCCCCTGACCAGCACTGATGTCAAGTTTCCCGGTCGGTCAGAAGGTGAGGCTCCAGGCATCGATGTAGCCGGTGTCACCCCGGTACACATCGCGGACCTGCAGCTGCCAGACGCCGGCCGCGAGCTCCGAGGAGGCGTCGACCGTGTATGTGCCGAGCACATCGTCGGCCGAGTCGCTGCCGCTGGAGTTCTTCAGTCGGTACGCGCTGCCGTCGGGGGCGATCAGGTCGATGACCAGGTCGCCGCGGTAGGTGTGCACGATGTCCACCCCGACCTTCAGGTCGGACGGCGCGTTGCCGGTCACCCCGGTCACCGAGAGCGAGGACACGGAGGTGGAGTTGTCCGAGATGGTGACGTTCGAGGTGTTGCTGAAGGTGCCGCCCCCACCGCCGCCGGGCGTGCCGCCCGTGACAGCCTCGACGGTCTTCGCGGCGTCGGCGATGCCCACACCGCAGCCGCCGGAGCAGCTTCCGGGCACCGGACGGGCGTTGTCCTTCATGGCGGTCTCGATCTCGGCCGGGGTCAGCGAGGAGTCGGCCGACTTCAGCAGCGCGGCGAGACCGGCGATGTGCGGGGCCGCCATGGAGGTGCCCATGTACGGCTCGTAGTTCTCCGAGGACCGGGTGGTCGCACCGGAGTTCAGCGTCGAGAGGATGCCGTTCTCGGGGGTGGTGACGGTGCCCGGGGTGTCGGTGGCGCGCCGGGTCTCGCCGCCCGGGGCGGAGATGTCGATGCCGCTGCCGTAGTTCGAGTAGAAGGAACGGTTGCCCTCACGGCTGGTGGCCGCCACGTTGATCACGTTCGCACAGTTGGCGGGCGTGAAGCCGGACACGTCGGCGTTGCTGTTGCCGGCCGCGACGACGACGGTCGTACCGCGCGAGACCGCGCCGTTGATGGCGTTGCGGTAGACGCTCGGGCAGGTCGAACTGGCGCCGCCGAGGCTGAGGTTGATCACCTGGGACGGGTTGGGGTTGGCCGGGACGCCCGGCACGGAGCCGCCCGACGCCCAGGTGATGGCGTCGGCGATGTCCGAGGATGCGCCGCCGCACTTGCCGAGCACCCGAACATGCTGGACCTTCGCCCCGTAGGCGACGCCGGCCACGCCCTTGTTGTTGTTCGCGGCCGCGGCGACGGTGCCCGCGACATGCGTGCCGTGCCAGGACGAGTCGCCGGCCTTTGAGCCGAAGTAGCACTCGTTGTCGGTGGCGTTCCAGTCGCCCTCGTCCGTCGGGTCGCCGTCCCTGCCGTTGCCGTCACGAGCGTCGGCGGAGTCGGAGATGAAGTCGTAGCCGGACACGGTGTTCGCGCTGAGATCGCTGTGCCCGGCGTAACCGGTGTCGATGACGGCGACGGTGACGCCGCTGCCCGTGGTGGTGTCCCACGCGCCGGGCACGTTCATGCCGCCGGTGGACTCGAAGAAGTCCCACTGCTTGGCGTAGTCCGTGTCGTTCGGGGTCACGGCCATGGGGAAGGCGCGGATGTCGGGCTCGACGGACGCGACGGCCGGGTCGTCGCGGAAGGCGTCCAGGACCTCCGTGACGTCCTTGGCATCGGCGCCGCCGCCGAGGTCGACCAGCGCGCCGCCGCCGGCCAGCCGGCGTTCAAAGGACAGCTTCTCGCCGGTCTTCCTGCCCTTCTCGGCGGCGTCGCTCTTCGCCGCGGAGTTCGAAGTCGCCTCGGCCGTCCGTGACTTGTAGGTCACGATGACCTTCTCCACGGGCGCGGCGTCGGGCGAGTCCTGGGCCATGGACTGGGCGGCGGGGGCGACGGGCCGGTCGGAGGGGCCCGCCTGTGCGGCGACGGCCGCGGACGAGGTGGCGGTCACGCCGAGGATCGTGGCGGCAGCGGCCACGACGGATATGAGTCTCCGCCTGGAACCGTTCAAGGTGATCCCTTTCAGGGCGGCTCCGGCGACTCCCGGAGCGGCTGACGGGTCGGAGCGCGAAGCGGGCGGCGCGGGGACTGCGGTGCTTCGTGGGGGTCGCAGTCCGCAGTCCCCTGGGGCCGGGTACGCCCGTGCGCCGCCGCCGGCGCGACGGCCCCCCGTACGGGGCCGTCACCGGTCGGAAACCCGTGCGTTACATGCACCTGACAGTCAGGAGTCAGCAAGGGGAACCGCCGGTGCGGGAGACAGTAGGGAAACCGAGGAGGAAGCCGATACGGGGAAAACCCTTGTCACTGCTCAGGGGCGGAAGGGTCGGCTCGAGGGAGGGGCCTGTCCGGGGGAGGGGCCGCGGTGTCGGCCCGGCCGTTGTCAGTGGCGGGTGCCATTCTGAGCACGACCGATCAACCACGTCGTCACCCCCGTATGTCGGGGGGAGGCGAGGAAGGCAGGTTCGCGATGCTGACGACTTCCTATGTCGCGGGCGCACCCAACTGGATCGACCTCGGCACACCGGACGTCGAGGCGGCCGCGGGCTTCTACGAGGCCCTGTTCGGCTGGGAGCTCGAATCCGCGGGCCCGGAGGCGGGAGGGTACGGCTTCTTCAAGCTCGACGGGAAGACCGTCGCCGCCGTCGGCCCGCTCACGGAGGAGGGCGCGGGCTCCGCCTGGACGCCGTACTTCCAGACCGCCGACGCCGACGCCACGACCAAGGCGGTCGAACAGGCCGGCGGACGGGTGCGGGTGCAGCCGGACGATGTCTTCACGGCCGGCCGCATGGCCGCGTACACGGACCCGGCCGGCGCGGACTTCGCCGTCTGGCAGCCGCGCGACACCGCGGGCCTGGAGGCGGTCACCGACGTGAACACCCTGTGCTGGCTGGAGCTGTACACCACCAACGCCCCCGGCGCGAAGGACTTCTACCGCTCCGTCTTCTCCTGGGACCTCCAGGACATGGACTTCGGTCCCGCGGGCTACACCATCGCCTCTTCGCCCGGCGGCGGTCAGGACGCCTCGCACAGCGGCATCATGCAGCTCGGCCAGGAGAATCTGGACGCCGGTTCCCGCCCCGAGTGGCACCCCTACTTCGAGGTGGCGGACTGTGACGTCGTGTACGCCAGGGCCGTTGAGCGGGGCGCGACCACCCTCTTCCCGCCGATGGACGCGCCCGGCGTCGGCCGGATGGCGATGTTCCTCGACCCGTACGGCGCGGTGGTCGGCATCATCAAGAGCGACTCGGGCGCCTGAGGTTCGGGACCGCCCGGACGGAGTCGTCCGCGGTCGCCGCGGCGGCCCGGTTGCCCATCCGGGCGCGGTAGCCGCCTCCCGCGCGCGAGGTGCGGGCCTCTCGTCCCTGTCCCGATCCGCCCCCTGCGGCCCGGGGGGTGGAGGGACCCCCGTCCCGCTACCGGGTCTCTGCCCCAGCCCCCCCGTTCCCGGGGGCTTCGCCCCGGACCACCGCGCCTTCGACGCCGGCGAGGCCGGAATCGGGCGCAGCCCGATTCCAGCCCGTCCGAGCGTGCCTCCCCGTCCGAGCGTGCCTTTGTGGGGATGCCCCCGGACGGAGTCCGGGGAGGTGGCCGCACCCCGTCCCGCAGGCGTCACGCCCCGCCACCCACCTCCCCGCGTCCGTTCTTCTGCGCCGGGACCGCCGCCGTCCCCTCGTGCCCGTACTGCCGGGACTGCGTCAGATACATCCCGCGGAAGACACCCGGCCCATGAGGCCGCATCAGCTCCTCGAAGGTGCCCTGCTCGATCACACGGCCGCGTTCCAGCACATAGATGTCGTCGGCGTGCCGGACGCTGTGCAGGCGGTGGGTGATGAGGACGACCGTCTGGCCCTCGGCCGCGAGGTCGCGGATCTGGTCAAACACGCGCTGCTCCGCCTCCGCGTCCAGCGCGCTGGTCGGCTCGTCCACGACCAGGACGGGCGCGTCGCGGTGGCGGGCGCGGGCGATGCCGAGGCGCTGCCACTGGCCGCCGGAGATCTGGTGGCCGCCTTTGTAACCGCGGGCCAGCAGGGTGTCCCAGCCGAGGGGGAGCGCGGCGACCGTCTCGTCCGCCCCGGCGTAGCGGGCGGCGGCGTCGAGGAGTTCCTCGTCGCTGGGGGCGTCCGGGCGGCCGATGGCGACGTTGACCCGGGCGGTGAAGGGCCAGCGGAAGAAGTCCTGCGCGACGACGGCGACCCGGTCGAACAAGGCGGTGCGGTCTGCCTCGGCCGCGTCGACGTCGTCCCACAGGACGCGCCCCGAGTCGGGCACGTACAGCCCGCAGAGCAGTTTCACCAGTGTGGACTTGCCGCTGCCGTTGTTGCCGACGAGCGCGACGATCCGTCCCGTGCGGATGGTGACGTCCACACCGCTCAGCGCGGGCTCGTCGCCCGCCGCGCCGGGGTAGGAGAACGAGACGTTCTCGAAGCGGATCGCGCGCACCTTCTCCGGCAGCGGCCGACCCGCCTCGGGGATGAGCCGGCGGTCCGCCTCCTGGCAGAGCCGGTCGAGGTCGGCGACGAACAGGCTCTCCTCGTAGAGCAGGTTGAGCTGGATGACCAGTCCCTCGAGACTGGCGGAGCCGGTGCGCACGGCGATCACGGCCGTGCCCGCGACGGCCAGGTCCATGCTGCCGGACCACAGCAGCAGACCCAGGGTCAGATAGGTGGCCGCGGCGGTGAGACCGGTCCAGCCGGACGCGATGAGCCCCGTGCGGGCGGCGAGCCGGGCGAGCCGGGTCTGCTCCCGCTCCCCGGTCTCGGCCATGGTACGGAAGTGCCGCAGCAGAAACGGGCCGATGTTGTGGACCCGCACCTCCGGGGCCGCCTGGGTGTCGATCAGCAGGCGGCCCAGCAGCTGCCCCGCCCGCGCATGCTGCACCCAGGTGTGGAACGAGACATAGCGGCGGCGGGCGATGGTCAGCGAACTCCACGCACTCGGCAGCGTCATGGCGGCCAGCAGCGGCAGCAGAGCGGGGTGGAGCACCGTCAGCACACCCGCTGCGGCGATCAGCGAGATGGCCGCCGTCATCACCGACGTGCAGAACCTGATCATCCGGCGGGCGGACTCCGCGCCCCACTGGGCGGAGTCCAGCAGCTTGTGGAACTCCTCGTCCTCCACCGCCGCCAGCTCGACGCGCGCCACCCGCTCCAGGTACTTCTCGGTGGCGACGCGGAACACCTTTGGCTCCAGCCGGCCGGTCCCCGCGGTGGAGGCGGACTTGAACAGCGCGCCCATCGCTGCCGCCGCGGCGACGACGCAGAGTGCGGGGACGGCGGCGGCCAGCCGCTCACCCGTCGCCCCGCCGCCCAGCAGCCCGGCCAGCGCCTGATTGACCGCGACGAGCCCCACGGCCTGGGCGAGGCCGCCGCCCAGCTCGGCGCCGGCCACCCAGCGCAGGGCGCGGGCGTCGGCGCGGTGGGCCAGCCGGACCGTGGCGGCGATCAGCCGGGGCATCCGTGCGAGCATCGCCCGCAGGCTCAGCTCGAGGAACGAGCCGTCGTGGTGGTTCCAGCCTCCTTCGTAGCGGAGCGGCCCGCCGAACAGCAGCCGCTCCGACTCGGACACTTCCTGTGGGCCCGCCTGATGGGCGCGGGCGGCTTTCCTGCGCCTCATGCCGGGGTCCGATCGGTTCCCGGGTGAACACGGGCGAGGGTGAGCGCTGGCATCCGGTCTCCTCAGTCGAAGATGAACGGGTCATATGCCAGGCCAACGCCGCGGGCCCGGCGCGATAACGGCGCCGGGCCGAAGGTCGGGCGGTGATTACGTCAGGCGATGGAGGCGGCGACGACAGCGGACACCGCGAGATTGCAGGAGGCGGTCACCCACACCGCCGGGTGCGGTTCCTCGTCGACCAGCGTCGCGCCCAGCTTCCCGGGCGTCAGCAGATCCACCACCCAGAAGGCCACCGCCATCATCGCAAGACCGAGCAGCCCGAACGCGGCGGTCGAGACAAGGCCCTTGCCGAAGTCGTCGTACGTCGTCCAGATGGACATGAACACGATGCCCCCGACGCCGAGCAGCGCCGAACTCAGCAGGATCGCCGCGTTGCGGTTGCGGCGCTCCCAGATCAGCCGGGTCAACCTGCCGGGGGTGAGCACGTCGACGAGGGCCATGCCCAGGATCAGCAGCACCACGCCGAGTGCCCCGTAGGCGCCGGCGCGGCCAAGTCCGCTGACGATATCGGATATATCTTCCATTTCAGAGTTCAGTCTCCGTGTCGGAACCAGATGACGCAGGTCAAGAGCGCGCAAAACCTATCGCACAGTGCGCCCGGCCCCGACGGCCCCACCCGGCCCCGTCCGCAGGCGTACCCCGGCGGATCCCAGGAGCGTCCCCACCTCGCGCGACGCGCACTCCTGGAACTGCGTCACGCCATGCTGCGCGCCCACCCGGACCGCCACATCACCGGCCATGCCGGTGCGGCCTGCGGGCACTTCACCTCGCTCCCGGACGCCGCCACCCGCCGCAGCGGCGCATGTGCCCGGCGCCGCGCTCCAGGGGCATCTCGCCCACTGCCGGCACTGCTCGCGCGCCCGCGCCGCGCTGACGGCATCGGCGAGCAGCCGGACGCAGCGCTGACGCGCAGCCTCCTGCCGTGGGGAGGCCCCGAGGCGCCTGGCAGCCGGTGCACACCGACGACCTCCGGCGCGAGGTCGGCCCCGGTCGCCGCCCTGAGACGGCCGGCCGCACCGGCCGATGAGAGCGGAGCGGGGCGCAGCCGCAGGCAGCCGGGCCGGGCGGCCGGTTCCGCCGTCAGCGGGTCGGCCGTCATTTGACCGCTCCCAGGGACAGACCCTGGACCAGTCTGTCCTGGGCGGCGAATCCGGCGGCGAGCACCGGGAGCGACACGGCGACGGCCGCCGCGCACAGCTGCGCGAGGAACAGCCCCTGGCTGGTCACGAATCCGGTCAGGAAGACCGGGGCGGTGGCCGCCCGGACACCGGTGAGCACACGCGCGAACAGCATCTCGTTCCAGCTGAAGATAAAGCAGATCAGCGATGTGGCGGCGATGCCGGGTGCGGCCAGCGGGATGATGACGGAGCGGAAGACGGTGAGCAGTCCCGCGCCGTCGATCGCGGCCGCCTCCAGGATCGACACCGGGATCTCCGCGAGGAACGACCGCATCATCCACACGGCGATCGGCAGGTTCATCGCGGTGTAGAGGACGGCCAGCAGCCAGATGTTGTCCAGCAGCCCGAAGTGCCTGGCCGCCAGATAGACGGGCAGCAGGCCCGCGACAGCCGGGAGCATCTTGGTGGACAGGAAGAAGAACAGCACGTCGGACGAGCGGCGCACCGGCCTGACCGCCAGCGCGTAGGCGGCCGGGATCGCCAGCGCGAGCACAAGCCCGGTCGACGCGACGGCCGCGATCGCGGAGTTGGCCAGCGTCGGCCAGGGGCTGGCTCCCGTGGAGGCGCCGAAGAACTCCCGGTAGCCGTCGACCGTCAGCTCCGCGGCGACCGAAGGGGGATTTGTCGCGGCGTCGGTCTCGCTGTGGAAGGAGGTCAGGACCATCCAGGCGGCCGGAAGCAGGAAGAACAGCCCCATCGCCCAGGCGGCCAGTCCCCAGAGGGCGTTCGTGTGCCGTCGCAGGAAGCCGGGGCCGCCGGCCGTGCCGCGGGCCCGGCCCGTAGCGCTGCTCTTCATCGCTGCTCCTCCCGCAGGAGTGTGGAGACCAGGCGCAGCGCGAGCGTCGCGATGACGACGGCGCCGAGGACGACCACGACTCCGGCCGCGGACGCCAGGCCGTAGTCATGGCCCTGGTAGAAGGTCCGGTAGATGGTGTACGGCAGATTGGCGGTGCCCAGGCCGCCGGAGGTGATGGTGAAGACCGCGTCGAAGTTCTGCACGATGTAGATCGAGCCCAGCAGTGCGGCCAGCTCCAGATAGGGCCGCAGATGCGGCAGGGTCAGATGGCGGAAGATCTGCCAGGCGTTCGCGCCGTCCACCCGTGCGGCCTCCGCCACCTCGGTGTCGCGGCTCTGCAGGCCGGCGAGCAGGATCAGCATCATGAACGGCGTCCACTGCCAGATCAGGCAGACCGTCACGGAGGCCAGCGGCCATCGGGTGATCCAGTCCGGCTGCGGCGGGTCTGCGGAGCCGAACAGGGACCACAGCCAGGTCAGCGTGCCGTTGAGGAGCCCGTACTCGGGGTTGTAGAGCGCGTGTTTCCACAGCAGCGCGGCCGCGACCGGCACGATCAGAAAGGGCGTGATGAAGAAGGTCCGCACCAGCGCACGGCCCGGGAACCTGCGGTCGAGCAGCAGCGCCGCGACCAGTCCGAGCACCAGGCTGACCAGGACCGCTCCGGCCGTGAGCCAGATGGTGGTGAGCACCGACGCGCGCAGGTCCGGGTCGCCGAACACCTCCCGGTAGTTGTCGAACCCGGTGAATCCGCCCTGCCCGGGCCGCAGCGCGTTCCACTCCCAGAAGGAGATCACCAGGGTGGCGGCGAACGGCAGCTGGGTGAAGACCACAAGGAACAGCACGGCGGGCAGCAGGGGGCCGCGCCGTGCCCAGGCGTCCCGCCGCTGCCGGGCTCGCCGGGCCCGGTCGGCGTCCTCGGAGGGTTTCGGTCTGGGCGTGGGGGCAGTGCTCATCGCTGTGCTTTCTCGCGGACCGGCTCAGTCGGATCGGTACTCGGCGGCGACCCGCTCCGCGAGATCCTGGCCCCGGTCCAGGGCCGCCGCCACCGTGGTGCGGCCCGCGATGGCCGCGGCGATCTCCTGGGAGACCCTGGTCGCCAGGTCGGGGAACTCGGGGATGTCCACGAACTGGATGCCGACGGTCGGGCGCGGCTGCAGCCCGGGATCGCGCGGGTCGGCGCTGACGATGGACTGCTCGGCGACCCGGTAGAAGGAGGACGCCGCCGCCTGGTACTGGGGGTTGGCGTACGTCGAGGCGCGCTTGCCGGCGGGCACTCTCGCCCAGCCCAGCTCCTCGCCGACGAGTTCCTCGTACTGTCTGCCGGAGGCCCAGGAGACGAACGCGGCCGCGGCCTCCTGCCGCTCGCTGGCCGCCTGGATGCCCCAGGCCCAGGAGTACAGCCAGCCGGACGCCTCGGTCCGGTGCACCGGCGCCATCGCATAGCCGACCTTGCCCGCCACCGGCGAGTCCTGGGCCTCCAGCAGTCCGGCGGCGGATGTGGCGTCGTACCACATGGCCGTCCTGCCCTGCTGGAAGCTGCTGAGGCACTCGGCGAACCCGGCCTGTGCGGCTCCCGGCTCGCCGTGCGCGCGGACGAGGTCCACGTACATCGTCGCCGCCTCGGTGAAGCCGTCGCCGTTCACCCGCGCCTGCCAGTCCTCGGTGAACCAGGTGCCGCCGTAGGTGTTGACCACGGTGGTCAGCGGTGCGAAGACCTCGCCCCAGCCGGGCAGGCCGCGCAGGCAGATGCCCTTCATGCCGGGCTCGGCGCCGTCCGCCGCTGCCGCGAGGGCCGCGACCTGCCGCCAGGTCGGCCGTTCCGGCACGCTCAGCCCTTTGGCGGCGAACACGTCCTTGCGGTACATCAGAAAGGACGACTCGCCGTAGAACGGCTCGGCGTAGAGCTTTCCGTCGTCCCCTCTCAGCCCCTCCTCGATCGGGTCGAGGATGTCGGCCTGGTCAAAGGACGGATCCTTGGCGACGGTGTCGTCGAGGGGCGCCAGCCAGCCGTACTTTCCGTAGAGGGGGGCCTCGAAGTTGCTGATGGACGCCACGTCGTAGACCCCGGCCTGATTGGCGAACTCCTGGCTGATCTTGTCGCGTACGTCGTTCTCCGGCAGGACCGTGAAATGGACCTCGATGCCCGTCTGCGGGGTGAAGTGGCTCTTCGTCAGCCGCTGCAGATCGGTCATCTGCGGGTTGTTCACCATCAGCACGTTGACCGCGTTCCCGCCGCTGTCCGCCAGGCCGCCGCCTCCGGCCCCGGCGAAGCACCCGGAGAGCAGCAGGGCGGCGCTCGCGACGAACGCGGTGAGCACGGCGGGGAGCCTCGGCCGCGCGGTGCGGGGTTCCGTCCTCATGTGACTCACCGGTCCTCAGGCCAGCAGGCGCTCGGCGACGCCCGTGTCCGTGACGAGGCCGTTGAACAGCCCGGTCCGCAGGGCCGCGGCGGTGGCCTCGGACCTGACGACACCGTCGGCAAGCAGAATGACCTCGGGTGTCTCGCTCAGCTCGTCAAGGCTGATGGCGAGGATGCGCTCCGTCAGTTCCGGGGCGACGTCCCGCCCTTCCGCGTCGAGCAGATGGCCCGACACCTCGGCGCATGCCCCCCGGAGCCGGTACTCCTCGCGCTCCGCGGCGCTCAGCGCGTCGTAGACGGTGGACAGCCCGGGCCCCCAGGCGCCGACCGTGATGACGGCCTTGGTGATCCGGTCGAAACGGCTGACCGCCTCGACGATGCCCGGCTGGCGGCGCAGCATCCCCGCGGTCGCGGCGTCGGGCAGCAGCAGGGGCGCGTAGACGGGGTAGACGGGGCCCCTCGCCACCGACGCGGCCCGGCGCACCGCCTCCACGGCGTTCGCGTCGACCGGTCGCAGCGGCGTCACCCCGCAGAGCTGTACGACGGAGCACCGGGCCAGTGTGGTCAGCTCGGGGCCGAGCGCCTCGATCTCGGGTCCCCAGATGAGCCCGAGGATGTCGTCGTCCATGACGATCTCGGCCAACAGCCCGGCCGTGACGCTGCCGAGGCGCCGAGTCACCTGGGCCGGGTCGTCGGCGTCCTCGGGGCGGCAGCGGAACACGATGCTGTGGCTGAGACCGTAGCGGGTGCGCAGGGCGTCGGAGAGCTCGTCGTCCAGTTCGGCGGGCAGCCGGACCTCCAGCCGCACCAGTCCGTCGCGCACCGCGGCTTCAAGGGTCCTCGCCACCTTGAAACGGCTCAGGCCGAACTCCTCCGCGATCTCGATCTTGGACTTGCCCTCCAGATAGAACCGCCGTGCCATGGCGGCCGTCTGCACCAGTTCCTCGGGGCCCGGGTGGTGGGCGCGGGCCCCGCGGTTCGGCTTGTCCTGAGCGCTCATGACCTCACCTCACCGAGCGGGGCCGGCGGGGGAGCGGGACAGGCTGGCCCGCACCCACTTGCCGCCGTCGGAAGCCAGGCCGCACGCCCAGGACTCGGCCAGCGCCTCGATGATCATCAGTCCGCGGCCGCAGTCGTCGTCCCGGCCGGCGGTGCGCGGGAGGGGCAGGACCGCGGAGCCGTCCCGCACCTCGATGTCCAGGGCGTCGGGGCGGAGCGTCAGCACCAGGGTGATCCGGGGGGCGGGCGCCCGGGCGCCTCCCTGTCCTGCGGAGTCCCGCGCGCCGTGTCGGATCGCGTTCGTCGCCAGTTCGCAGACGACGAGCAGCGCCGGGTCGACGAGGTCGTCCTCGCCCCACCGGCGCAGCCACGTGCGGGTGAAGGCCCGTGCCCGCCGGGCGGAGGGCTCGACGGCCCGCAGCTGGAGCGCGGCAGAGGAGCGCGGTGCTGCAACGGCGCCGGGGATGACAGCGCATTCGATCGCCGTGGTCATTTTCTCGGCCCTTCAGGATGATCCGCCGCACGCTCCGCATCAGGCATAAGACATAAGGCGAATTCTGCTCATATGAGCATTCATTTCTCATATGCTCACTGCTCCATTAAAGATCGGCATATATCTGAGTCAAGGTCTGGAGGGTGGTAAATGAGGAATTTGTTAAAAGATGTGCGTTTAATGCTCAGATGTGCACGATCGGCGCTGATGGGCAGAGGTCGGGGCCCGGGCCCGGAAACGCCGATGCCCCGGGACCGTCCGGGGCATCGGGGTACAGGGGGCTGTGCGCGTTGAGCCCCAAGGCGGCCGCGTCCTCGTCGGCGGCGGAACAGCCGGCGCAGCACGGCGAGGCTGCCAGGCGAGAACGTCGGCGGGCAGCAGGCGATGGTCAGGGGCGGCTGGTGAGGTAGCCGCCCATGGAGGTGAAGTACTCGGCCGCGGGCATCTCCCGGCCGTCCTCGGTCCGCACGCGGGTCACGGCCAGGCCGTGGTTGCGGCCGGTGCGGGCGTCGGCGCCTGCGACGATCACCACGCCGTCGCCCTCGCGGTAGAAGATGCGGCCCGGCGTGCCGCCGTAGCGGCCCTGCGACACCACGGCGGAGAGCACCTCCAGGCGCTTGCCCCTGTGGAAGGCGTAGGCGCTGGGATAGGGGGCGGACTGCGCGCGGACCAGCCGCTCCAGGTCCTCGGCCGGCCAGTCCCAGTTGATGCGGATGTCTTCTTCGGACCGCTTGTGGAAGAAGGTGGCCCGCGAGCGGTCCTGCTTGGTGAACTCCGCCTGTCCGGAGGCGATCAGATCGAGCGCTCCGATCGTGACCGGCGCGATCAGGTCGACGGTCTTGTGGAACAGGTCGGTGGCCGTGTCCGTCCGTTCGACGGCGACGGCGCGCTGCATGACGATGTCGCCCGCGTCGAGTTCCTCGTCCATTATGTGCGCGGTGACGCCGACTTCGGGCTCGCCGTTGATGAGCGCCCAGATCAGCGGGGAGAAGCCGGCGTACTTGGGCAGCAGGGAGTCGTGCACATTGAGCGTGCCGTGGCGCGGCAGACCGTAGATGCGCGGAGGGATCCAGGTGCGCCAGTTGTTGGCCACGATGATGTCGGGGTCGGCCCGCTTGAGGGTCTCGAACAGTTCGTCGTCGTCCGGCCGGTTGCGGATGACCACGGGGACGCCGTGCTCCTCGGCCAGGTCGGCGACCGAGTCGCTCCAGATCTTCTCGTATGCGTGCTCGCTCTTGGGGTGGGTCACGACCGTCACCACGTCGTGCTCGGAGTCCAGGAGCGCTTGCAGGGTGCGGTGGCCCCAGGTCTGATAGCCGAACATGACGACCCGCATCGGGTTCCTCCTCTGAAGAGCGATTGACCGCAGGCAAGTAAAGCAAGGCTTACCTAAGGCTGCAAATAGGCCGTGTTCTCAGGCAGTTTGACGGCGCGATGGGTGAAATGTCCTCTTTGTCCGCGTCGACAGCTTGGCCAGATCAGGTTAGCTTTACCTAAGTTCCGCTTGGCCGCCGCTCCGGTGTGTCCGGCGTCTTGTTCTCACCCACGCCTCACAGGCGGCTGTCCCGCACGATGGGAGTGACATGTCTCAGGTTCTTCCTGGCGACGCACCTCTGGTCCATGACCTCATAGGCATCGGCTTCGGCCCGTCGAATGTGGCCATGGCGATAGCGCTCAGCGAGCACAACGCACGCGTCGGCAGGCAGGAAGCGGTCACCGCCCACTTCTTCGAGCGGCAGCAGAGCTTCGGCTGGCACCGCGGCATGCTGATCGACGACGCGACCATGCAGGTCTCCTTCCTCAAGGACCTGGTGACGCTGCGGAACCCGGCCAGCGAGTACAGCTTCCTGTGCTACCTGCAGGACAAGGGCCGCCTGATCGACTTCGTCAACCACAAGAACCTCTTCCCGCTGCGCGTGGAGTTCCACGACTACCTCGAGTGGGCCGCGGCGAAGGTCGACGACATGGTCTCCTACGGCCACGAGGTCCTCGCCGTCGAGCCCGTCGAACGCGACGGCGCGGTCGAGTACCTGGAAGTCACCGCCCGTTCCGGCGCGGAGCTCGTGGTCCACCGGGCGCGCAACCTGGTCATCGGCACCGGCCTGCGGCCGGTGATGCCCGAGGGCGTCGAGCGTTCGGACCGCGTCTGGCACACCTCCGAGCTGCTGGCCAAGGTCGACGGCCTGGAAGGCGCCGAGCCCGAGCGCTTCGTCGTCGTCGGCGCCGGCCAGAGCGCCGCCGAGAACGTGGCCTATCTGCACCGCCGTTTCCCCCGGGCCGAGGTCTGCGCCGTCTTCTCCCGCTACGGCTACAGCCCCGCCGACGACTCCGGCTTCGCCAACCGCATCTTCGACCCCCAGGCCGTCGACGAGTACTTCACGGCCCCCGACGACGTGAAGCGCAAGCTGATGGACTACCACGGCAACACCAACTACTCCGTGGTGGACATCGACCTGATCGACGATCTGTACCGCCAGGCGTACCAGGAGAAGGTCCTCGGCGCCGAGCGCCTGCGCTTCCTCAACGTCTCACGGCTCACCGGCGTCGAGGACTCCGGCGACAAGGTCCGCGCCACCGTCACCTCCCTCGTCACCGGCGAGGACACCACGCTGGACGCCGACGTGGTCGTCTACGCCACCGGCTACAGCCCTGCCGACCCCACCGGTCTCCTCGGCCCGGTCGCCGGCCTGTGCCACCGCGACGAGCAGGACCGGATCAGCGTCCAGCGGGACTACCGGATCGCCACCCGGCCCGAACTGCGCTGCGGCATCTACCTCCAGGGCGGCACCGAGCACACCCACGGCATCACGTCGTCCCTGCTGTCCAACACCGCGATCCGGGTCGGCGAGATCCTCGACTCGGTCCTCGGCCAGGGCCTCGCACCCGTCCCCGCCGAGACCCGGCAGGTCGCCGACGGCATCGGCTCGGCCCGCTGAGACCGCGGAGGCCCCCAGGCCCCGCAGGCCTTCGCCGGCCACCCCCCCACACACATCGCCCCGCACGCCGGTAGCGCCGTCATATCCGGCGGGCGCGGCACGCACAGTGAAACCCCCGTGAAAGGAACACCCGTGACCACTGGTCCACGCCCCGCTCTGGCGCGGCTCGTCAGAAACGTCCCCAGGGCGGCCGTCGCCGCAGCCGCCGCCCTCGCGCTCACCGCCTGTGGGGGCGGCGCCGAGAAGACCGAGTCGAAGCCGTCGAGCGACACGTCGAACGCCGCCGAGTCCTCCTCCGCCTTCCCGGTGACGGTCGAGCACAAGTACGGCAGCACGACCATCGACAAGGAGCCCAAGAAGGTCGTCACCCTCGGACTCTCGGACCAGGACGCGGTGCTGGCCCTGGGGATCAAGCCGGTCGGCGCGGTCGACTGGTTCAAGGAGGACCCGTACGGCAAGTGGCCCTGGGCCAAGGACAAGTGGGGCTCCGACAAGCCGCAGATCGTCGGCGAGCGCGACGAGTACAACATCGAGAAGATCGCGGCGCTCAAGCCGGACCTGGTCGTCGCCCAGTACTCCGGCATGAAGAAGGAGCAGTACGACACCCTCTCCAAGTTCACCAAGGTCGTGGCCCAGCCCAAGGACTTCCCGGACTACGGGGCGCCCTGGCAGGTCATGACCAAGCAGATCGGCAAGTCGCTCGGCAAGGAGAGCGAGACCGAGAAGCTCATCTCCGACGTCGACGCCCACTTCAAGGCCGTCCGCGACAAGCACCCGGAGTGGGCCGGCAAGACCATCGCGGTCGCCGACAGCTTCGAGGCCGGCAAGTACTCCGCCTTCACCAAGACCGACCCCAAGGCGATCTTCTTCTCCGAGCTCGGCTTCAAGCTCAAGCCCGAGATCGACACCATGTCCAAGCCCGGCTGGAACGTCGCCGAGCTGAGCGCCGAGAAGCTGAACGTCCTCGACGTCGACCGGCTCGTCTGGGTCACCTCCAGCACCGAGGCCAACGACCGCATCAAGGCCGAGCCGCTCTACAGCAAGCTGAAGGTCCACCAGGAGAAGCGCGACCTGTTCGTCCCGTACCAGGACCCGGACATCGGCGCGGCCTTCTCGTTCAACACCGTCCTGTCGATCCCCTACGCGATCGACGAGATCGAGCCGCTGCTGACGGCCGTCAAGTGACGGCGCGCCGCTGACGCGCGCACCCGAGCCGGCCGGCGCGACCGCGCCGGCCGGCTCGGTCGGCTCCGGCGCGCCGGGCCGGTCATGGCGCTGCCGCTCCGGCGGGACCCCCAACACTCACGCACCACCAGGGAAAGGCCACTTCGTACGATGTTTGACGTCGAGTCGGACCGGACGTCCGCTTCCGGGATACCCCTCACCGGCGGGCAGTCCGGCATCTGGCTTGCCCAGCAGATCGAGCCGGACAGCTCTGCCTACAACATCGTGTTTGCCCTGGACCTGCGTGGCGACATCGACCTCGACCGCCTCGCCGCCGCCGTCCGGCAGGCCGTCACAGAAGCGGAGTGCCTGCACATCACCGTCACGCCCGGCGAGGACGGTCCGCGCCAGACGCCCGCCGCCGCCCCCTTCGGCTCCCTCCCCGACGTTCCCGTCGTCGACCTCCGTGACGCCGCCGACCCCGAGGAAGCGGCCGCCGCATGGATGGAAGCCGACCGGGACCGGCCCGCCGACCTCGCCCGCGGACCGCTCTTCGCCCAGGCCGTCCTGCGCCTCTCGGACGACCGGGTCTGGTGGTGCCAGCGCTACCACCACATCCTCGTCGACGGCATGGGCGTCGCGCTCATCACCCGCCGCGCCGGAGAGATCTACACCGCCGGCGACGACGCCCCCGCCCCCCGTGACTGGTCGCTCGCCCGGCTGGTCGCCGCCGACCGGGAGTACCGCGACTCCGAACAGCACCGGCAGGACCGCGCCTGGTGGCGGGAGCACATGGCCGGCCTGCCCGAGCCCGTACGCCTCGTCGAGCGCGCCCCCGCACCGATGACCCGCCGGCTGCGGCGCACCGCCGAACTGCCCGACGCCGACCTGAATCTGCTGGAGACCGCCGCCCGGAGCGCGGGCGTACGGTCCTCCCGGCTGCTGATCGCCGCCGTGGCCGCCTATCTGCACCGGGTCAGCGGAGAGCAGGACCTCGTCCTCGGCCTGCCGGTCGCGGCCCGCCACGACGCCGTGTCGGCCGACATCCCCGGCATGGTCTCCAACGTGGTGCCGCTGCGGCTGACCGTCCGCCCCGGCGCCACCGGCGCCGAGCTGGCAGCCGACGTCTGCCGCGCGGTCGGCGACGCCGTCGCACACGGCCGCTGCCGCGCCGAGGACCTGGCCAGGGACCTCGGCCTCGCCGACGGCGTGCAGCAGCTCGTCGGCCCCACCGTCAACATCCTGCCGCGACCCCGGAGCCTGCGCTTCGCGGACCTCGACGCCGAACTCGACCCGGTGTGGCTGGGCGCCGTCAGCGACCTCGCCGTCAGCTTCGCCGAAAGCCGGGGCGGCAGCGGCATCCGCGTCTGCCTCGACGCCGACGCCGACGTCTGCGACGAGCAGACCCTCCGCGACCACGAGCGCCGCTTCCTCGCCGTGCTGCGCGCCCTGTCCGAGGACCTCGCCCGCCCCGTCGGGCACATCGAGCTGACCTCCGCGGACGAACGCTCCCTTCTCCTCGGCACGTTCGGCGTCTCCCCCCGCGAGGCGCCCGAACTGACCTGGCCCGCGGCCTTCGAAGCACAGGTGCGCCGCTCGCCCGACGCCGTCGCCCTCGTGCACGAGGACCGCGAGATGACCTACGCGGAGCTCGACGCCGCCGCGAACCGGCTCGCCCGGCACCTCGCCTCCCGCGGCGTACGCCCCGAGGACATCGTCGGCGTGGCCCTGCCGCGCTCCCCGGAACTCGTGGTCACGCTGCTCGCGGTGATGAAGGCCGGCGCGGCCTATCTGCCGCTGGACGCCGACCACCCCCGCGACCGCATCGCCTACATGCTGAGCGACGCCGGAGCCCGCACCGTCGTGACCGCAGGCGCGCTCGCGGGCGAGCTCCCCCAGACCGGCGGCATCACGCTCGTACGGCTCGACGACCCGGCCACGGCCGACGCCTGCGCCGCCCTCGACGCCGCTGCCCCCGGCATTCGGATCGCGCTCGACCAGGCCGCGTACGTCATCTACACCTCCGGCTCCACGGGCCGCCCCAAGGGCGTCGTCGTCCCCCACGACGGCGTCGGCAGCCTGATCGCCACCGCGGCCGACCGCATCGGCGTCACCGCCGAAAGCCGCGTGCTGCAGTTCGCCTCCGTCGGCTTCGACGTGACGGTCTGGGACCTGGTCATGTCGCTGTGCACCGGCGCCCGGATCATCGTGGTGCCCGCCGAACGCCGCGTCGCGGGACCTGCCCTGACCGACTACATCGCCGAACACGGCGCGACGCATATGATCCTGCCGCCGTCGCTGGTGTCGGCGCTGCCCCAGGAGTGCGAACTGCCCGAGGGTGCCGTCCTCGTCGTCGGCACCGAGGCCGTGCCGAGCGAGCTGATCGCCCGCTGGTCGGACCGGCTCCAGGTCGTCGTCGCCTACGGTCTCACCGAGGCGAGCGTCAACTCGACCCTGTGGCTCGCCGAGCCCGGCCGGCCCGGCCCCGCGCCCATCGGCGAGCCCGACCCCAACACCCGCGCCTATGTGCTCGACTCGGCGCTCCGCCCGGCGCCCGTCGGCGCCGAGGGCGAGCTGTACATCGCGGGCCGCGGCCTGGCGCGCGGCTATCTGGGACGGATGGCGCTGACCGCCGAGCGGTTCGTGGCCGACCCGTACGGAGCGCCCGGGACGCGGATGTACCGCACCGGCGACCGCGTCCGCTGGAGCGCCGACGGCAACCTGGAGTTCCTCGGCCGCGCCGACGGGCAGATCAAGATCCGCGGCCACCGGATCGAGCCCGGCGAGGTCGAGAGCGCCTTTATGGCCTGCCACGGGATCGCCCAGGCGGCCGTCCTCGTCCGCGACGACCACCGGGGCGTCAAGAGGCTCGTCGCCTACCTCGTCCCGGAGGCCGCCGACGCCGCCGCCGGCACCCCGGCCGCCGACGCCGAGGGCGCCCTCGAGGCCGACGACGCCGTCGCCGCCGCGCGGGCCCGGGTCGCCGACACCCTGCCCGACTACATGACGCCCTCCGCCGTCGTCGTCCTCGACCGCCCATTGCCGCTGACCCCCAACGGCAAGCTGGACGGCCGCGCCCTGCCCGAGCCGGGCTGGACGGCCGTCAGCGGCGCCGACGCGCCCTCCACCGCCGCCGAGGCCACGCTCGCCGCACTCTTCGCCGACGTCCTCGGCTTGCCCGCGGCGGGCGTCCACGACAGCTTCTTCGAGCTGGGCGGCGACAGCATCGTCGCCATCCAGCTGGTGAACCGCGCCCGTGCGGCGGGCCTCGCCCTCACTCCGCGCGACGTCTTCCGGCAGCGGACCGTCGCGGCCCTCGCCCGCGTCGCCGGGGAAGCGGCCGCCGCCGCGAGCGGCCCGGCGGCCCTCGCCGACCTCGACGAGGACGCCCTGCCGGTCTCCCCGCTCCAGGAAGGCTTCTTCTTCCACGCGGAGTACGACGCACAGGCCGCCGACCTCTACCTGGTGCAGGAACTCCTCGACCTCGACGGGCCCGTCGAGGTCGAGCGGCTGCGGCAGGCGCTGCAACTGCTCCTCGACCGGCACCCGCTGCTGCGCGCCTCCTTCCGCCAGCTGCCCTCCGGCCGGGTCGTCCAGCGCATCGCCGACCGGGCGACCCTGCCCTGGCGGCAGGCCGACACCTCGACCACGCCGCTCGAGGAGCTGCTGTGCGCCGACCGCGACGAGCCGTTCGACCTCGCCCGGCCCCCCCTGCTGCGCGCCGTCCTCATCCGGGACGGGCAGCGCTCACGGCTGCTGCTCACCCTGCACCACATCGTCGCCGACGGCTGGTCCGTCTCCGTCCTGCTGCGCGAACTGACCGCCGCCTACCGCGGCGAGCAGCTGCCCGAGCCGCCCGCCGTGCGCCCGTACCTCTCCTGGCTGGCCGGCCGCGACGCGACCGCCGCACGCGAGGCGTGGCGGCAGGCGCTGGCCGGACTGGACGGCCCCACGAGGCTGCTGCCCGCGCTCGTCGGCGCGGTCCCCGACACCGACGCCGACGCCGAGAACGCCCCGGCACGGCCGGAGCACGTCGACAGCAGGCTGCCCGAGGACCTCGTCGCGGAGCTCACCGCCTACGCCCGCCGCCACGGCCTCACCCTCAGCACCGTCGTCAACGGCCTGTGGGGCCTCCTCCTCAGCGCCCTGACCGGCAGTCAGGATGTGGTCTTCGGCACCACCGTCTCCGGACGGACCACCGAGGTGCCGGGCCTGGACGCGGCCGTGGGCCTGTTCATCAACACCGTCCCCGCCCGGGTGACCCCGCGCGCCGACGAGACTCTCACCGATCTGCTGGTGCGCGTCCAGGACGAGCAGGCGGCGCTGCTGGACTGCCAGCACCTCGGCCTCGCCGAGATCCAGCGCCTCGCCGGCGGCGGAGAGCTCTTCGACACCCTCGTGGTGTTCGAGAACTACCCTGCCGGGGACCGTGCCACGGCCGCGGAGCCGGACGCGCTGCACATCACCGGCGCCGAGGTGCTCGACGCCGTGCACTACCCGCTGGCCCTCGTCGTCGAGCCGACCGGGCCGTCCGCGCCGTCCGCGCCATCTGGGGGATCGCTGCTGCTGCGGTTCAAGCACGACGCCGCCCGCCTCGACACGGTCGCCACGGCCGTCCTCGCCCAGCGGTTCACGGCGCTGCTGCGCACCCTGGTGACCGCGCCCGGCCGCACCGTCGCCGCGACCGGCCTGCTCTCCCGGCGCGAGGAGCAGCACCTCGCCGCGCTGAACGCAACCGACATGCCCGTCCCCGAGGCCACCCTCGTCTCGCTGATCGAGGCCCAGGCGGCGCGCACCCCGCACGCCCCGGCCGTCGTCTTCGACGGCGATGCGCTCAGCTACGCGGAGCTCGACCGGCGCGCCGAGGCCCTGGCCCGGCGGCTGCGGGCGCGCGGCGCGGGACCGGAGCAGTATGTCGCCGTCGCCGTGCCCCGCTCCGCCGAGCTGATGACGGCCCTGCTGGGCGTCCTCAAGGCAGGGGCCGCCTATCTGCCCGTCGACCTCGACTACCCGGCCGACCGGGTGGCGTTCATGCTCGCCGACTCCGGCGCGCGCACCGTCGTCACCACCGCCGGGGCCGCCGGCCGGCTGCCCGTCGTGCCCGGGCTGGAACACATCCTGGTGGACCACGCCCAGGCAGACCGGGACGGGGACGCCGACCGGGACGTGGACGCGCCCGGCGCACCGGCCCGCCCGGCCGGGCCCGACCACCCCGCGTACCTGATCTACACCTCCGGCTCCACCGGGCGGCCCAAGGGCGTGGCCGTCACCCACCGGGCCATCGTCAACCGGCTCGCCTGGATGCAGGGCGAGTACGGCCTCGCAGCCGACGACCGGGTCCTGCAGAAGACCCCCTCCAGCTTCGATGTGTCGGTGTGGGAGTTCTTCTGGGCGTTGACGCGGGGTGCGGCCGTGGTCCTGGCCCGCCCCGACGGCCACCGCGATCCCGCCTATCTCGCCGAGCTGATCCGCGGAGAGCGGATCACCACGATGCACTTTGTGCCGTCGATGCTGGCCGCGTTCGTCCAGGTGATGGAGTCCGCCGCGGGCGCGGCCGACTGGGCCGTGAGCCTGCGCCGGGTGTTCTGCAGCGGTGAGGCCCTCACCGGACCGGACGCGCGCCGCTGGCACGAGCTGACCTCCCGCGACGGCCGCACCCCGGTGCCGCTGCACAACCTCTACGGCCCCACCGAGACGGCCGTGGACGTCACCTACTTCCCCTACGGGGGCGGTGCGGAACTCGCCGTCCCGATCGGCCGGCCCGTGTGGAACACCCGGCTGCACATCCTGGACCCGCTGCTGCGCCCCGTGCCCGACGGCGCCCCCGGCGAGCTGTACCTGGCCGGCGTCCAGCTGGCCCGCGGCTACCACGACCGGCCCGGTCTGACCGCCGAGCGGTTCGTCGCCGACCCGTTCGGCGCTCCCGGCGCCCGGATGTACCGCACCGGCGACCTCGTCCGGCGTCGCGCCGACGGCGCGGTGGAGTACCTCGGCCGCACCGACCGGCAGGTCAAGATCCGCGGCAACCGCATCGAACTCGGCGAGATCGAGGCCGCGCTCGCCGCCCTGCCGGGCGTGTCCCGAGCGGCCGTGATCGTCCGCGACGGGGCGCTCGTGGGCTACGCCGTGCCGGCGGCCGACGCCGCGCCGGACGCCGACGCCCTGCGCGACGTGCTCGCGGACGCGCTGCCCCCGGCCATGACGCCGTCCGCCGTCGTCACCCTGGCCGAACTGCCGCTGACGCCCAGCGGAAAGCTCGACCAGAACGCCCTGCCGTCGCCCGAGGTCGCGCCCCGGGAGGCCGGCCGCGCCCCGCGCGACGAGCGCGAGAGCGCCCTGTGCGAGATCTTCGCCGATGTCCTCGGCATGCCCGGAATCGGCGTCGACGACGACTTCTTCGTCCTCGGCGGCGACAGCCTCACCTCGATCGCCGTCGCCACCCGAGCCCGGGAACAGGACATGGCCCTCAGCCCGCGCGACGTGTTCGAGCGCCGCACCCCGGCCGGTCTTGCCGCCGCGGCCGCTCAGACCGCCCGGGCGGAAGCCGGCGGGACCGCGCCCGCCGAGTCGACGCCCGCCGAGTCGACGCCCGCCGAGTCGACGGCTGCCGGGGCGCCGGCCGACGGCGCCGCCCCCGACGGAGGCGTGACCGTCTCCGCCGCCGACGCCGGGCAGGCCGCCGCGGCCCTGCACGCCGTACTGGCCCGGGCACAGCAGTCCGGCAGGGCGGTCGACCCCGCACTGCAGGCGCTGCTGGACCAGCTGACCGCCGCCGGCACACCCCAGGAGCCCGAAGCCCCCGCCTCGCTGGGCGGACTGGAGCTCTCCGCGGAGGAGGCCGCGCGGGTCGAGGCCGCCGCCGGGCTGCCTGTCGCCGACATCTGGCCGCTCTCCCCGCTCCAGGAGGGCATGTACTTCCACGCCACCTACGACGCGGGCGACGCCCTCGACGTCTACCTCTCGCAGGAGACCCTGGACTTTGACCACCGCCTCGACGGCGACCGGCTGCGCGCCGCCTGCCGTGCGCTGCTGGAGCGCAACGCCAGTCTGCGGGCCGGCTTCACCAGCGACGGCCTGCCCCGCCCCGTGCAGTTCATCGCGGACGGAGCCGAGATCCCCCTCGTCGAGACCGACCTGTCGGGTCTGCCCGCCGACGAGCGGCGGACCCGCGTGGAGGAGCTGCTGTCGGCCGACCGCAGGCGGCGCTTCGACCTGACCGCGCCGCCGCTGTGCCGGCTGCAGCTGATCAGGCTCGGCGACGGCCGGGACCGGCTCGTCGTCACCCACCACCTCATCCTGTGGGACGGCTGGTCCGCCTGGCTGTTCCTGGAGGAGCTGTTCACCCTGTACGAGCGGGGCGGCGACACCGCCGGCCTGCCCGACCCCGGCTCCTACCGCGACTATCTGGCCTGGCTCGACCAGCAGGACACCGCACGGGCGACCGCCGCCTGGCGGCAGGCGCTCGCCGGGTTCGACGAGCCGACCCTGATCGCCCCGTCCGGACGCGACGCGGGCCCCGTGATCCCGGCGGACCACGACTCGGTGCTGAGCCTGGAGACCAGCGACCGGCTGCGCGCCCTGGCACGGCGGCACGGCCTCACCCTGAACACCGTCCTCAACGCCGCCTGGGGCCTGGTCCTCTCCGCCATGACCGGGCGCGGCGACGTCGCCTTCGGCACGGCGGTCGCCGGACGGCCCGCCGAAGTGCCGGACGTCGCGGGCATCATCGGCATGTTCCTCAACACCGTCCCCGCCCGGGTCTCCTTCGCCCCGGACGAGCCGCTGCTCGACCTGCTGCGGCGGATGCAGTCCGAGCGGGCCGCGGTCATGCCGTACGAATACCTGGGCCTCGGCGCCCTCCAGCAGGAGACCGGCCATCGCCGGCTGTTCGACACCCTGTTCGTGCTGCGGTCCGCCGACGGCGAGGAGCGCGCCGCGGCGCTGCGGCAGCGGCACGGCATCACCGACGTGTCCAACGTGGACGGCACCCACTTCCCGCTCACGCTCATCGTCACGCCGGAGACCCGGCTGCGGGTGACCCTCGCCGCCCGGCCCGACCTGTTCGACGAGGAGGACGCCGCCACGATCCTCGCCCGGTTCACCGCGGTCCTGGAGCGGATAGCCGGGGCGCTGGCCGAGCCGGACGCCGCGGCCGCCCGGACCGCGGGACTGGACCTGCTGCTGCCTCCGGAGCGCGCCGCGCTGGCCGCGAGCCGGGCGGCCGGCAGGGAGCCCGTGCCGGACGAGACCATCGCGGACATGCTCACCGCACAGGTCGCCCGCACCCCCGACGCGGTGGCGCTGGTCTTCGGCGACCGTGTGCTGACCTATGCCGAACTGGACGCGCACATCAACCGGATCGCTCGGCTGCTGCTCGCCCGCGGCGCGGGCCCGGAGAAGGTCGTCGCCCTCGCCCTGCCCCGGTCGATCGACATGGTCGCCGCCCTGTTCGCCGTGCTGCGCACCGGCGCCGCGTATCTGCCGCTCGACCTGGACCACCCGGCCGACCGGCTGCGGCTGATGGCCGAGGACACCGGACCGCTGTGCCTGGTGTCCACCGCCGCCGTGGCCCCCACGCTGCACGGCCCGGAAGGCGCAGTCGCCCCCGAACTGATCCTGGACGACGCGGCCGTCGCCGCCGAGTTGGCCGCCCTGCCCGGAGACGAGATCGATGACGCCGAGCGGCCCGCGTTCGCCCGCGGGGTGCCCGACCGCCTGGAGCACCCGGCGTACGTCATCTACACCTCCGGTTCGACCGGCCGGCCCAAGGGCGTCGTCACCCCCTACCGGGGCCTGACGAACATGCAGCTCAACCACCAGAAGGAGATTTTCGACCCGGCCATCGCCTCGGCCGGCGGACGGCGGCTGCGCATCGCGCACACCGTGTCCTTCGCCTTCGACATGTCCTGGGAGGAGCTGCTCTGGCTCGTCGAGGGCCATGAGGTCCACATCTGCGACGAGGAACTGCGCCGCGATGCCGAGGCGCTGGTCGCCTACTGTGACCGCAACCGCGTCGACGTGGTCAATGTGACGCCCACCTACGCCCAACTGCTCATCGAGCAGGGCCTGCTCGACCAGTCAGACCAGTCAGACCAGTCAGACCAGTCAGACCAGTCCCACCAGTCCGACCCGGCCGACGGCGCCGCGGCGGCCAAGCACCGCCCCGCGCTGGTCCTGCTCGGCGGCGAGGCCGTGTCCGACACGGTCTGGACGAAGCTGCGCCGCACCGAGGGCGTCTACGGCTACAACCTGTACGGGCCGACCGAGTACACGATCAACACCCTCGGCGGATCGACCGCCGACAGCGCCGCCCCCACCGTGGGCCTGCCCATCCGCAACACCCGCGCCCATGTGCTGGACGCGATGCTGCGCCCGGTCCCGCCGGGCTGCCCCGGCGAGCTCTACATCGCGGGCACCGGCCTGGCACGCGGCTACCACGACCGGCCCGGCCTGACCGCCGAGCGGTTCGTCGCCGACCCGTACGGCGAGCCCGGAGAGCGCATGTACCGCACCGGGGACCTGGTACGGCAGCGTCCGGACGGGCTGCTGGACTTCCTCGGCCGCACCGACGACCAGGTCAAGTTCCGCGGCTACCGCATCGAGCTGGGCGAGATCTCCACGGCCCTCGCCGCGCACCCCGAGATCGCCCACGCCGCCGTCGTGGTCCACGAGACCGCCGGGGCCAAGCGCCTGGTCGGCTACTTCGTGCCCGAAGCGGCCGGCTCGGAGCGGGACGAGGAGCTGCCGCAGCGGCTGCGCGACCATCTGAAGGCGGGCCTGCCCGACTACATGGTCCCCTCCGCGCTGGCCGCCCTGGACACCCTGCCGCTGACCGTCAACGGCAAACTCGACGTCAAGGCGCTGCCCGCGCCCGACTTCGGCGGCACGGGCGCCGGCCGGGCACCTCGCACCCCGCAGGAGGAGACGCTCTGCGCGCTGTTCGCGGAGGTTCTCGGGCTGCCCGAGGGCAGCGTCGGCGTCGACGCCGACTTCTTCGAACTGGGCGGCCACTCGCTGCTGGCCACCCGGCTGGTCAGCCGGGCCCGCACCGCGCTCGACGCGGAACTCGCGATCCGCGATCTGTTCGAGGCGCCCACCGCCGCCGAACTGGCCGAGCGCGTGGCAGGCTCTCAGGGCCCCGCCCGCCCGGCCCTGACGGCCGGTGAGCGGCCCGCAGAGCTGCCCCTGTCGCACGCCCAGCAGCGGCTGTGGGTCATCCAGCAGATCGAGTGCACTTCGGCCGCGTACAACTTCCCGCTGGTGATGCGGCTCCGCGGAGCCCTCGACCGGGACGCGTGGGCCGCGGCGCTCGCCGATGTGACCGCCCGCCACGAGGCGCTGCGCACGGTCTTCGCCGAGCGCGACGGCCAGGCGTTCCAGCGGGTGCTGCCCGCCGAGCAGGCGCGGCCCGCGGTGGAGCATGTGCGCGCCGCCGAGGACGAGGTGCCCGGCATCGTCGACGCCGCCGTCAACCGGCCGTTCGACCTCGCCGCGGAACTGCCGCTGCGCGCCACGGTCGTGGAGGTGGCCCCCGACGACCATGTCGCAGTCATCCTGCTGCACCACATCACCACCGACGAGTGGTCGGACCGGCCGTTCCTGCGGGACCTGGAAGCCGCCTACGCGGCCCGCCTGGACACCGGCGAGGCCCCCGGCTGGGAACCGCTGCCCGTCCAGTACGCCGACTACGCGCTGTGGCAGCAGCGCCTCCTGGGCGACCCCGCCGACGACGGCAGCCTGGCCGCCCGGCAACTGGACTACTGGCACTCGACACTGGACGGGGCTCCGGAGGAGCTGGAGCTGCCCGCGGACCGGCCGCGCCCGGCGCGCCCCGCGTTCACCGGCTCCGAGCTGGACATCACGTTCCACGCCGAGGTCCACGAGGGGCTGAGGCGACTCTCCCGCGAGACCGGCGCCAGCATGTTCATGGTGGTCCACGCCGCCGTCGCCGCGCTGCTGCACCGCATGGGCGCGGGCACGGACATCCCCCTCGGCGCGCCGATCGCCGGGCGGAGCGACGAGGCCCTCGACGAACTGGTCGGCTTCTTCGTCAACACGCTCGTGCTCCGCACCGACCTGAGCGGCGACCCCAGCTTCACCGAGCTGCTCGCCCGGGTGCGGGAGACGGACCTGGCCGCCTTCTCCCACGCCGACGTCCCCTTCGAGTCGGTGGTGGAGAAGCTCAACCCGACGCGTTCGCTCTCCCGGAACCCGCTGTTCCAGGTGATGGTCGGCTACCACGTCCGGACCGGCGACGAACTTCGGCTGCCCGGGCTGCGGGCGGAGTACGTGCCCTTCCGGATCGGCTCCGCCAAGTTCGACCTGGTGTTCAGCTTTACCGAGCGGCTCGCCGCCGAAGGCGAGTCGGGCGCGCTGAGCTGCCGGCTGGAGTTCGCCACCGAGCTGTTCGACCGGGAGACCGCCCAGCGCATCGGCGAGCGGCTCAGCAGGCTGGCCGAGGCGTTCGCCGCAGCCCCCGGACAGCCGGTGTCCCAGGCGGAGATCCTGTCCGGCGAGGAACGGCAGTTGGTCCTGGAGGGCTTCAACGGCGCACCCCGCGAAGTCGCCGAGGACTCCCTGCCCGCGATGTTCGCGCGTCAGGTCGCCGAGCGACCCGACGCGGTCGCCGTCGTCGACCGCTCCCGGCCCGTGACGTACGCCCGGCTCGACGCCCGCGCCAACCGCATCGCCCATCTGCTCGCCGCGCGCGGCGTCGGCGCCGAGAGCGTCGTCGGGGTGGCCGTGCCGCGCTCCGCGGACATGGTCGCCACGGTGGTGGCCGTACTGAAGCTGGGCGCCGCGTTCCTGCCGCTCGACCTGGTCCACCCGGGAGACCGCCTCAGCTATCTGGTCGAGGACTCGGGGGCGGCGCTGGTCGTCGGCACCGAGCCGGTGGCGGGAAAGATCCCCGCGGTGGCGGGCGTGCCCGTGGTGCTGCTCGACGAGCCGTCCGTGGCGGCCGAGCTGGACGGTCTGCCGGAGTCCGCCGCCGACGGCGGCCCGGCGGGCCTGGACCAGGCCGCGTACGTCATCTACACGTCCGGTTCGACCGGCCGCCCCAAGGGCGTGGTCGTCCCCCACGAGGGCATCGCCAGCCTGGTCGCCACCGCGGTCGACCGGATGGACCTGGCACGCGACAGCCATGTGCTGCAGTTCGCATCGATCGGCTTCGACGTCTTCGTCTTTGAACTGGCGATGGCGCTGTGCCACGGCGGACGGCTGGTGCTCATCACCGACGAGGCCCGGGTCGCCGGACCGGCGCTCACCGACTTCCTCGCCGAGCAGCGGATCACCCATATGATCCTGCCGCCCTCGCTGGTGTCCGCGCTGCCGCCGGGCTGCGAACTGCCCGAAGGCTCCACCGTCCTCGTCGGCACCGAGACGGTGCCGCCGGACCTCTTCGAGCGGTTCGGCGCCGCCGCCCGTCTGATCTGCGCCTACGGCCTCACCGAGGCGACGGTCAACTCCACCCTGTGGCCCTCCCGCGAGCACGGCGGCCGCCCGTCCGGCCGGGTGCCCATCGGCCGCCCCGACCCCAACACCCGCGCCTACGTGCTGGACGAGCGGCTGCGGCCCGTCCCGCCGGGCGTCGTGGGGGAGCTGTACATCGCCGGGCGCGGCCTGGCCCGCGGCTACCTCGGCAAGGCGGCGCTCACCTCTGAGCGGTTCACCGCCGACCCGTTCGGCGCGCCGGGCAGCCGCATGTACCGCACCGGTGACCGCGCCCGCTGGCAGGCGGACGGCAACCTCGACTTCCTCGGCCGGGTCGACACCCAGGTGAAGATCCGCGGCTTCCGCATCGAACTGGGCGAGATCGAGGCGGCCCTCGTCGCCCACCCCGCGGTGGCCCAGGCCGCCGTGCTGCCCGACCGCGACGGGGACATCGTCCGCCTGGTGGCCTACGCGGTCCCCGAGTCCGGGGAGCCGGACCCGCAGGAGCTGCGCGCCCATGTCGCCGGGCTGCTGCCCGAGTACATGGTCCCCGCGCTCGTCGTGGCGCTGGGCGGCCCACTGCCGCTGACGCCCAACGGCAAGCTGGACCACAAGGCGCTGCCCGCCCCCGACTGGTCCTCGATGACCGGCGGCGCACGCCCGGCCACCGAGACGCAGGCCCGCCTCGCCGATCTGTTCTGCGAGATCCTCAAGCTGGAAAGCGTCGGAGTGCACGACAACTTCTTCGCGCTCGGCGGCCACTCCATGGCCTCGATGCGGCTGCTCGGCCGCATCCGCGCCGAGTTCGGGGTCGAGCTGAGCATCCGGGACGTCTTCGACGCGCTGACCGTCGCCGGCCTGGCCGGCAAGCTGGACGGTGCGGCGGCGGCCCGCCCGGCGCTGCGCCCCGCCGGGGACCGGGCGGAGCCTGCCGCGGCGGCCCCCGTCCAGCGCTGGCAGTGGGAGTCGTACCGCCGCAGTCCCGGCTTCGACCACGCGCTGACGCTGCGCGCCCCGGCGGGCGGCCTCGACGCGGACGCGGTCGCGGCGGCGCTCGCCGATCTGGCGGCCCGGCACGAGCCGCTGCGCACGGCCTTCGCCGAGCGCGACGGCCTACTGCTCCAGCAGCCGGCCCGGGCCCCGGAGCCGACCGTGGAGCGGTGCGCCGACCTGGACGCGCGGCTGAGGGAACTCGCCTCCCGGGCGCCCGCCCTGGAACAGGAGGCCCCGCTGCGGGCGCATCTGCTCACCGACCCCGCCGGCAGCCAGGCGCTGCTGCTGACCCTGCACTACCTCGCGGTCGACGAGTGGTCCGTGGTGCCGCTGTTCCGCGATCTGACCACGGCGTACGCGGCCCGCGCCGAGGGCCGGGCGCCCGACTGGGAGCCCCTGCCGGTCACGTACGGGGACTATGCCCGGTGGGCCCGCGAGGTCCTGGGCGACCTCGACGACCCGGACAGCAGGGGAAGGCGTCAGCTCGCCTACTGGAAGGAGACGCTCCGGGACGCGCCGCAGCGGCTGGACCTCCCCGCCGACGGACCGCGCACGACCTCGCGGGACGCCGGCCATGTGGGCTTCGTACTGGACGAGGAACTCCACGCTGCCGTGGACGAGCTGGCCCGGGCGACCGGCACCAGCATGTTCATGGTGCTGCACTCGGCGCTCGCGGCGGTGCTCACCGCCCATGGCGCGGGCGCCGATCTGCCCATCGGCACGATGGTCGCCGGCCGCACCGACGACCAGCTCGCCGACCTGGTCGGCTGCTTCTTCAACACGGTCGTGCTGCGCACGGACACCGGGGGCGACCCGACGTTCGCGGAGCTGCTGTCCCGGGTGCGGGAGACCACGCTGAGCGCCCTGGACCGCCAGGAGGTCCCCTTCGAAGAGGTCGTCAAGGCCGCCGGGCTCGCGCCCGAAGGCCCCCAGGTCATGGTGATCCACCATGAACAGGCCGATCTGGAGCAACTCGAGGGCGGCATGGGCGCGCTCGAGGCCGTGCCGACCGGCTCGGCCCGGGCCGAACTGACGCTCAGCTTCTACGAGCCGCGCGGGGACGGCCCCGTGCACTGCGGGCTGATCCACGCGACCGGCCTCCTGGGAGCCGCCAAAGCGCAGCGGCTCGCCGATGAACTCCAGGCGCTGCTGCGCACCGCGGCAGCCGATCCCGGACAGCCGCTGTCGGAGCTGTTCAACGTAACGTCCACAAGGAGTGACAACGCATGAGCACCAACCCGTTCGAAGACCCGCAGGGTCGCTTCCTGGTCCTCGTCAACGACGAGAACCAGCACTCGCTGTGGCCGTCCTTCGCTCAGGTCCCCGCCGGCTGGCGGACCGTCTTCGGCGAGGACACCCGCGAGGCGTGCGTCGCCTATGTCGAGACCCACTGGACGGACCTGCGCCCGGCAACCCTGGCGGCCCGGCAGGACTGACGCCGCACCGCCGGCGCCGACGCTGACGCTGACGCCGCCCGCGGAGAGGAAGCTCTCCGCGGGCGGCGTCGTATTGCGGGGCGGCTGCCCTGGGCCGTGTGCGGCGGGTCCTTCCCCTGCCCCGCCCCTTCCCGTAACTTGGGGCTCCGCCCCCAGACCCCCCGTACGGCCCGAAGGCCGTGTCCTCAATCGCCGGACGGGCTGGATTTCCCAGCCCGTCCGGCGATTGAGGACAGAAACAGCCCCGTCGGCGCTTGAGGCGCGGGGGCCAGAGCCCCAGCCTCGCCTGCGCTTGAGGCGCGGGGTGGCGCGGAGCCTCCGCACGGGGTTGGGGCGGAGCCGCAGTCAGGCCCGCCCCTCGCGGTGGCGCAAGGGGCGGGCCCTGTCAGCAGTACCGCAGACCGCGGTCACACCACCCCGGCGGGCTCCCGCCGGCTGTCGGCCCACGCCGCCCACAGCGTGGCGTAACGGCCCCCCGACGCGACCAGTTCCTCGTGCGTGCCCGTCTCCACGATCCGGCCCTGGTCGAGGACCACGATGCGGTCCGCGGTGGCGGCCTGCGGAAGCCGGTGGGCCACCATCAGCCCCGTACGGCCCTCGAGTGCCCGCACCGCCGCCGTCTCCAGCACGCGCGCGCCCGCGCTTCCCGCGTCGGCGGTGGCCTCGTCGAGGATCGCTATGGGCGGATCGGCCAGCACCAGCCGGGCCAGTGCCAGATGCTGGGCCTGCGTCACGGTCAGGGTGTGCCCGCCCTCGCCGACCACCGTGGCGAGGCCGTCGGGAAGCGCGTCGGCCCACTCCAGCGCCCCGACGCGGTCCAGCGCCGCGCGCAGTTCCCCGTCGGTGGCGTCCGGCCTGGCCAGCCGGAGGTCCTCGGCCAGCGGGCCGGCGAACACATGCACTTCCTGGCTGATCAGGGTCACCGCGCCGCGCACACCCGCGGGCCCCAGGTCCCGGGTGTCGACCCCGCCCAGGGCGACCGATCCGTTCTGCGGCTCGTGGACGCCGGCGACGACCTTGGCCAGGGTGGTCTTGCCCGCCCCGCTCGCGCCCACCAGCGCCACCCGCTCGCCGCTGCGCACGTCCAGGCAGACGTCGGTCAGCACCGGACGGCCGGCGGTGTAGGCGTGGCTGAGCGCCGACACCTTGACGGAGCCGTCGACGGGGGAGGGCGCCTCTTCCGGCGTCTGCTCGGCCGGGAGCTTGGACACCCCGACGAGGCGGGCGAAGCTGGCGCCCGCCGACTGTGCGTCGTCGAGCAGGAAGAGCGCCGCGTTCACGGGGTTGAAGAGGCTGTGGAAGTACAGCGCCGCGGCGGTGGCCGTGCCGATGCTGACCGATCCGCTGTCGACGAGCACGAAGCCGGTGGCGAGCATCGCGGCCAGGCCGACGAACTCCGCGAGATTCAGCCGGGAGAAGAAGCCGGTCACGATGTGGATGCCGCGCAGGGCGATGTCACGGGCGTCGCGGGACCGCTGGTCCAGCAGCGAGTGGTGCGCGCCGGCCAGCCGGAAGGCGCGCACGGTCCGCACCCCGCCGACGCTGTCGAGCAACTGGTGCTGCAATGCGCCGGTGGCGAGGCGGTGTTCCGCGTACACGGGGGCGGCACGGCGCATGTACCAGCGCACCGAGAACACCTGCACCGGCATCGCCAGCACCGCTGCGAGGAGGAAGCGCCAGTCGAGCACGGCGAGCCCGACGAGGGTCAGCACGATGGTGAGGGCGGAGCGGGAGAACTCCGGCAGCGCCTGTCGCACCGACTTGGCGATCATGGTGACGTCGCTGGTGACCCGGGAGACCAGGTCCCCGGAGCCGGCCGCCTCGACACGATCCAGCGGCATCCGCAGCGCCCGCTCGATGAACTGCTCGCGCAGGGAGGTGAGGACGGTCTCGCCCAGGCGTGCGACGAGGGAGCTGCCGATCGCCGTGGCGACGCCGCGCGCCAGCGCGACCGCGATGAGCAGCACCAGCGGGACCGTCAGCGACTGCGCGCCCCGCTGCTGTGCCACCAGGTCGACGATGTACCCGAGGAGGGGCGCGGTCAGCAGACCGATCCCGGTGCCGGCGACCAGCACGGCGATCGCGGCGGCCGTGAGCCGGCCGTGGCCGCGCAGCATCGTGCGGAGGGCCGCCATGCTCTCGGCGCCGGTGGCTGTGGGCAGGACTGCGCGCTGGGGGCTGGTTCCGCTCATCGTCTCTTCTGTCTGTGGGGTGCCGGACGTCATGCCAGGACCACCGCCCGGTAGGTCTCGTCGGCGGTGAGTTCGTCGTGCCGCCCCTCGGCCGCGGCGACGCCCTGGTCGAGGACCACGACCCGGTCGGCCGTCGCGAGGAGGGCCGGGCTGGTGGTGACCAGAACGGTGGTGCGGCCCCGGCGGGCGTCGCGCAGCCGTGCGGCGATCCGGGACTCGGTGACGGTGTCCACAGCGGTGGTGGGGTCGTGCAGCACCAGGATGCGCCGGTCGGCGGCCAGCGCACGGGCCAGGGCCACGCGCTGGCGCTGGCCGCCGGAGAGGGAGCGGCCGCGTTCGGCGAGCACCGTGTCCTCCCCGTCGGGCAGCAGCCGGGCGACTTCGTCGGCGGCCGAGGCGTGCAGCGCGCCGTCGACGGCGGATGCGTCGACCTCCGGCCCGTCCCCAGCCGCTCCGGCGCGTACGTTGTCCAGCAGGCTGCTCTCGAACAGTTCGGCGTTGTGGTGGGCGACCAGCACATGGCGGCGCAGTTCGTCAGGATGGAGCCCGGTCAGCGGCATGCCGTCCAGCTCGATCACGCCGCCGGCCGGGTCGGCCTCCCGGGACAGACAGCGCAGCAGATCGCCCGCGGCGGCCGGGTCCCGGGCGACGATTCCGGTAACGCTGCCGGGACGGATGTCCAGGTCCACCGAGCGGAGCGCGCCCAGCGAGACTCCGCGCAGACGGATGTGCCCTGACGCGCCGTCGGCCGGTGCGGCGTCGCCGCCCGCGACGGCGGCGGGCGCGGCCAGCACCTCGGCGATCCTGCGGGCCGACGCGCGGCCCTGGGCGAACTCCGCGTTCACGTAAGTGAGCAGCTGGAAGGGGCCGAGGAGGAACTGCGCCAGGCCCACCGCGGCGACCAGCTCGCCGATGCTGATGTCGCCCCGCATCGCCAGGTACGCACCCACCAGGCCGATGCCCGCGATGAAGACCCCGGTCAGGGCGAGGACGGCGCCCTCGTGGCCGGCCCGGCTGCGCGCGGCCCGCAGCGCCGCGGCGAGGGACTCGCGGCTGGTGGCGCGGTAGCGGGCCACGGCGGCGGACTCGGCGCCCATGCCCTTGAGCACCCGCAGTCCGGAGACCAGGTCGGCGGCCACGCCGGAGGCGTGGGCCGCGCGCTCCTGCTCGGTCTCGCTGCGCCGTTCCAGCGGCCGGCTGATGCGGTGCCCGAGCCACAGCAGCGGCGGGATGCCGAGCAGCACGAGCAGGCCGAGTGGCACGGAGATCCGCAGCAGGGCCACCGCGCTGACGGCCAGGGCGGCGATCGCAGAGAGCCCGTACGACATGACGGTGGCGACGGAGCCCACGCGCCGTGCGTCATTGGTGGCGATGCTGGAGAGTGCGCCGGGCAGTCGGCCGTCGTCGGCGCCGCCGCGGGGGTCGAGCACCCGTGCTGCGAGCTCCAGCCGCAGTTTGTGCGCGGCGTGTTCGCCGGCGCCCTCGGTGATCCGGGCACTGGTGCGGTAGCACGTGGACAGCACCAGGAACAGCACCGCGAGCACGGTCAGCCAGCGCAGCAGGGTGCCGGAGGAGCCGGTGGCCACCGCATCGTCGATGATGACGCCGATGACCACGGGCACCAAGGCCTCGCACGCCTGGTGGGTCATGCCGAGCAGGGACGCCGCGGCCACCCGGCGGCGCTCTCCTCTGATCACCTTGCGGAGGACATGTCCCCCCGTAGGCCCGCCGGCTGGCATAGGCTCCTCCATGAACATGACCGGATGGTTAGGTAAGGCTACTCTAATCAAGCTTCGGGCCCCTGTCTGCGGCCGGGGCGGGGCGCCGGGCGCGGCCCGCTTTCCGCGTGGTCGCGGGGGATGCGGCCGTGCCGACCTGCGCGTTGACCCTCGCTGCGGGTTCGGTTAGGCTCGCCTAAGTATCGATCTGTTGTCCGTGCGTCAGATTTCTAGCGGTGCGTCCGAGCTGCTGCCGGGGGGAGTTGTCGTTGTCGGTGGAAGCCCGGGCGGTGTCCGGACAGCGGCCGGCCGCCCCCGCCGTCCTCCCGAGGGCCGGCCGGACGGCCACGGCGCTCAGGGGTGCGGGCCTGCTCGCGGCCCTCGGCGCGCTCGTCCTGGTGGGGCTGCTCAGCGTCTGGGTGGGCACCAGGGGCATCCCGTTCACCGCGACCTGGAGCGCGCTGTGGAACCCGGACGGGTCGGAGACCTCGGTCATCATCCACGACTACCGCATCCCCAGGACCCTCCTCGGGCTGCTCGTCGGCATGGCCCTCGGCCTGTCCGGTGCGTTGATGCAGGCCCTGACGCGCAATCCGCTCGCCGACCCGGGTCTGCTCGGCATCAGCCTGGGGGCCTCCGCCGGCGTGGTGGTGGCCATCGCCTTCCTCGGTGTGGGCGCGCTCCTCGGCTATGTCTGGTTCGCGTTCCTCGGGGCGGCCGTGGCCTCGGCAGCGGTGTACCTGCTGGGATCCTCGGGGCGCAAACTGGCCACGCCCGAGCGGCTGGTCGTGGCGGGCGCCGCGGTGACCGCCGTGCTGTACGCCTTCAACTCGACGGTCCTGCTGCTCTTCCCGCAGGCGTTCGACAAGTTCCGCTTCTGGACGGTGGGGTCGCTGGCGGGCCGGTACTTCGACGTCGTGTACGTCATCCTGCCGTTCACCGCAGTGGGGCTGCTGATCGCCCTCGGGCTCGCCCCCTCGCTCAACGCCCTGGCGATGGGCGATCAGGTGGGCCGCGCCCTGGGGCTGAACGTCGGCCGGACCCGGGTGCTGGGCGCGGTCGCCGTCATGCTGCTGTGCGGCTCGGCCACCGCCGCGGCCGGGCCGATCGGCTTCGTCGGACTCGCCGTTCCGCATGTCGCCCGGTTCGTCGCCGGCCCCGACCAGCGCTGGGTGCTGGCGTACTCGATGCTGCTCGCGCCGGTCCTGCTGCTGGGCGCCGACGTCCTGGGCCGGGTGCTCGGCGCGCCGGGCGAGATCCAGGTCGGCATCGTCACCGCGTTCCTGGGCGCCCCGCTGTTCATCGCGCTGTGCCGCCGCCGGAAGCTGGTCATGCTGTGAGCGACGCGCGTGAGGCAGCCGGGCGGCAGGTGGGGGCGATGTCCGCGGTTTCGCCGAGCGGGCGGAGAAGCGAACAAGACGATGCTGTGAGCGACGCGCGTGAGGCAGCCGGGCGGCAGGTGGGGGCGATGTCCGCGGTTTCGCCGGTGTGCCGCTCCCGTGTCGTCACCGGGATGGTCCTCCGCACCGGACGCGGCGGGCTGTCGATCCGGGTTCCCGGACGCGCCCTGGCCCTGACGGCCGTGCTGCTCGCCGCCCTTGTCGTCGTCATGGGGATCACGCTCACCACCGGCGACTACGAACTGTCTGTCGGCGAGGTCCTCAGGGCCGTGACGGGCAACGACTCGGGCGCCGCGGACTTCATCGTCAACACCCTGCGCATGCCCCGCCTGCTGACGGCGCTGTGTGTGGGCGCGGCGCTGGCGGTCAGCGGGGCCATTCTGCAGAGCCTCACCGCCAACGCCCTCGGCAGCCCGGACATCATCGGCTTCACCAACGGTTCGGCAGTCGGCGCGCTGGTGGTCATCATCGTGCTGCACGGCAGCATGACGCAGATCGCGCTGGGCGCGCTGATCGGCGGCCTCGCCACCGCCCTCGTCGTCTTTCTGCTGATGCTGGGCCGCGGGCTGCAGGGCTTCCGGCTGGTCGTCATCGGCATCGGCGTCAGCGCGCTGCTGCTGGCCGTCAACTCGTATCTGATCACCAGGGCCACCTTTCAGGAGGCGCTGGAGGCTCAGGCGTGGCTGATCGGCAGCCTGGGCAACCGGGGCTGGCAGCACGCGAACGCCATCCTCGTCGCCGTAGCCGTGCTGCTCCCGCCGGCCTTCGTCCTCTCCCGCCGTCTGTCCATGGTGGAGATGGGCGACGCCACGGCCGTCGCCCTCGGCGTCCGGGTGACCGGTACGCGTACGGCGCTGCTGCTCATCAGCGTCGCCCTCGCGTCGTTCGCCACCGCGGTGACCGGACCCATCGCCTTCATCGCCCTCGCCGCGCCCCAACTGGCCCGCAGGCTCACCCGCGCCTCCGGCCCGGCGCTGGCCTCGTCGGCGCTCATGGGCGCGCTGCTGCTGACCGCGAGCGACCTTGCCGCACAGCGCGTCTTCTCTCCCGCACTCCTTCCGGTGGGCACCGCGACCGGCACCATCGGCGGGCTGTATCTGATCTGGCTGCTGGTCACCGAGTCGCGAAAGAGCCGCGCATGACTGGAACGACGCCGCGTGTCAACGGCGCTCCCGAGCAGGCCGGGGCGGCCGGGGCGAGCCGCCCGCAGCCCCGGCTGCGGGCCGAGGATCTGACACTCTCCTACGATCAGCGCACCGTGGCCGCCGACCTCGGCGTCGACATCCCCGACAACTCCTTCACCGTCATCATCGGACCGAACGCTTGCGGCAAGTCCACCCTGCTCAAGGCCCTGGCGCGGATGCTCAAACCGCGCCGGGGACAGGTCTTTCTGGACGGCGCGGCCATCGCGTCCTACCGCTCCCGCGAAGTCGCCCGCCGCCTCGGACTGCTGCCCCAGTCCTCGACCGCGCCCGGCGGCATCACCGTCGGCGACCTCGTGGCCCGCGGCCGCTATCCGCACCAGCGGCTGTTGAAGCAGTGGTCCGCCGAGGACGAGGCGGCCGTCACCGAGGCGATGCGGCAGACCGGCGTGCTGGACCTCGCCGACCGGCCCGTGGACGACCTCTCCGGCGGCCAGCGGCAGCGCGTCTGGCTGTCCATGGTGCTCGCCCAGCAGACACCCATCCTGCTCCTGGACGAACCGACCACCTTCCTGGACATCGCCCACCAGGTGGAGGTGCTCGACCTGTGCGCGGAACTGCACGCGCGCCGCAGGCACACCATCGTCGCGGTGCTGCACGACCTCAACCAGGCGTGCCGCTACGCCACTCATCTGATCGTGATGAAGCCGGGCGGCACGGTCGCCGCCGAGGGGCCTCCGGCGTCCGTGATGACCCAGGAGCTGGTCCAGGACGTGTTCGGGCTTCCGTGCCGGATCATCGACGACCCGGAGACCGGCACACCGCTGATGGTGCCGGCGGCGCCCCGGCGCCATGAGCCGGCCGACGCGGCAGGGGAGCAGCGGGCCCCGTCCGCCGTCGGCGTCGCGGTCTCCGAGAGTTCCTGACCTCTCCGGCCCGCCTGCTGATCCCCCGTACGCCTGCTGACCTGACCTGACCTGACCTGACCTGACCTGACCCGTCCGGCCCGGACTGCTCCGGCCCGGACTGCTCCGGACCGGACCGGACCGGACCCGACCTGCACCTGACCTGTATGTCCGACCCAGGGGACGGAACCGCCCATGCTCTGCACGAGGCTGACGAACGCTCACTTCATCACCATGGACCCGGACCATCCCGTCGCCCATGACCTGGGCATCTGGCGGGGCCGGATCGTGGGCCTGGACGAAGCCGCGACCTCGCTGCCGGCTCGTGAGGTAGTGGACCTCCAGGGAGCGACCGTGCTGCCCGGGTTCATCGACAGCCATGTCCATCTGGCGTGGACCGGGCTGAAGGCCGGCACGCCCAGCGTCGCCCCCTGCGAGCGGGTCGACGACGTCCTCGCGGTTGTGGCGCAGGCCGTGGAGCGTACGCGCGGGGACGGCGCCTGGGTCGATGTCGCCGGATACGACCAGCGTGCTCTCGGCCGTCATCTGACCGCGGCCGAGCTGGACCGGGTCAGCCGCGGGCGCAAGGTGTTCCTGATGCACGACTCCGGGCACGCCTGCGTCGTGAACAGCGCCGTGCTGGAGATGCTGCCCGGCGATGTCCCGCACCAGGGCGGCTTCCTGGCGGAGAGCGCCATGACCGCGGCGCGGCGGCTTCGTCTGCCCTATGCGCAGACCGAGATCGCCGACGCCGTCGAGCGCGCCGGCCGGGTCTGCCTCGCCGAGGGCGTGACCGCCTGCGCGGAGGCGGGCGTCGGCGGCGGCCTGTTGGGGCACAGCCCCGTCGAGCTGGGCGCGTACCAACTGTTGCGCGACCAGGGCCGGCTGCCCCTGCGCGTCCAGCTCATGGCGGCTGCGGACACCCTGCGGCCGCTGGAGGTCCACCGGGAGGACGGCATCCCGCGCGCCCTCGACCTCGGCCTGCGCACCGGCTTTGGTGACGACTGGCTCTCCGTGGGAGCGCTCAAGGTATACACGGACGGCGGGATGATGGCGCGTACGGCCGCGCTCACCGAGCCGTACGAGGGCATGACGCACAGCGGTCAACTGCAGGCCGACCCCGCGCATCTCGCCGACCTGATCGTGGACGGGCATCTCGCCGGGTGGCAGCTCGCCGTCCACGCTATCGGGGACCGGGCCGCCGACCTCGCGCTGGACGCACTGGAGCGCGCCCAGCGGCTGCGCCCCCGCCCGGACGCGCGCCACCGCATCGAGCACGCCGGCCTGATCCGCCCCGACCAGCTCCCGCGCTTCGCCCGGCTCGGCGTCAGCGCCGTCGTCCAGCCGAACTTCCTTCGCTACTTCGGCGACGACTACGCGGCGATCATGGGTGAGGAGCGGGCGCCCTGGATGTACCGGGGGCGGTCCTTCCGCGACCACGGGGTCACGCTCGTCGGCAGTTCCGACCGGCCCGTTGCGGACGGATCGCCGCTGCGCGCCGTCCAGTTCATGGTCGAACGCGCCTCCATCTCGGGGCAGCGCATCGGGCCCGACGAAGCCGTCGCCGTCGACGAGGCCCTGCGCGCCTACACGGTCGCCGGAGCGTACGCCTCGCGGCAGGACGACAGCGCGGGCACGCTCACGCCGGGCAAGCGCGCCGATCTCGTCGTACTGGGCGACGACCCGCGTCGCGTCGAACCGTCCGAGATTGGGGACATCGAGGTCGTCGCGACGTTCGTGGACGGGCACGAGGCGACGGAGGGGCACCGGCTGTGAGCGTGTCCGCGGGGCGCGCCGAGACGACTTGGCCAGAAGCTTAGGTAAGGCTAACCTAAGCTCGACTGTTTCGCCGGGGTGAACGCAGCAGGCCGAAAGGGCCCTCCCGCACGGTGGAACCGAGGAAGGAACGCCTTGAACATGGCCATGCCGCGTCCTGCCACCATGCCGTCCCGCGCGCCCCACCCGCACTGTCCGCCCCCTGCCGTTTCTGCCGCCGCATTCTCGGTCCGCTCCGCACATCCCCGGGACGCCGCCGAACTCGCCGCTCTCTCACAGCCGTTCGTCCGCTCCGGCGCACTGCGACCCCGCCCTTTCCACCTCTACGCGCAGCACGCGACCGACTTCCTCGTGGCCGAGGGGCCGGACGGCGCCCTGGACGGCTGCCTCGCCCTGCGCGTCCAGGGGGCGGCAGCGCACGACGGCCGGAGTGCCGGAGTCGTGTACAACTTCTGCGTGGCACACCGCAGGCAGGGCAGCGGTGTGGGCGCCCGGCTCCTGGCCGCCGCGCTGGCCGAGGGCCTTTCGCGGTCACTGGACGCGCTGTTCACCGCGACGACCGGCAGCGGTCGGCTCTTCCTGCGGCACGGGTTCACCCCGGTCCCCGCCGTCCTGGCCCCCGCGGCCTGGGCGAGGTCGCTGGACCCGCGGCGCAACGCCCAGGTGCTCGCAAGGGTCCTCTGAACGGGCGGAGGGGGCCCGAGCCTTCCGGCTTGGGCCCCCTCCGGTTCTCGGGGTGTCCGGTTCTCGGGGTCTCGGGCCCCCTCCGGGTCTCCGGGTACGTCTTCCCTACGCAGGCGTCAGCCATCCAGGATGCCGGTCCATCATCACCGCGCGCCAGCGGTCGGTCGGCTCGGTCGTCCCGGTCGTCGGCGCGGTCGGCGAGGCGGCGGCATCGGCCGTCATGCGTTCATCTCCTCATCCACGGGGGCCGGGTCGGGAACGACGGTCGTGCCGGGGCTCTTCTGGGTGAACACACCGCTCAGCACCGCGTGCGGCACACGGCCGTCGAGCACGTGCGCCCGGGCCACACCCGAGCGGACCGCCCGCAGACAGCCCTCCATCTTCGGCAGCATCCCGCTTGCCAGACCCGGCAGCAGCACGTCCAGCTCACCGGCCGTCAGCTGCTCGATCACCTCGGCGCTGTGCGGCCAGTCCGCGTACAGCCCCGCCACATCGGTCAGCATCACCAGGCGCTCCGCCCCGAGGGCCACGGCCAGCGCGGAGGCGGCGAGATCCGCGTTGACGTTGTAGATCTGGCCGTCCGCGCCGCGGGCGACGGGAGACACCACCGGGATCCGTCCCTGCTCCAGCAGCCCCCGAACCGTCCCCGGCTCCACGGCGACGACGTCGCCGACCTGGCCGATGTCCACCGGCCGGCCGTCCACCCACGCCGGACGCCGCACCGCGGTCATCGTATGGCCGTCCTCGCCCGACATCCCCACCGCGAACGGCCCGTGCGCATTGATCGCGCCGACCAGCTCACGCTGGACCCGGCCCGTCAGCACCATGCGGACCACGTCCATCGCCTCCGGCGTCGTCACCCTGAGGCCGGCCTCGAAGCGGACCTCCAGATCGAGCCGGTCGAGCATGGCGCTGATCTGCGGGCCGCCCCCGTGCACCACGACGGGATGCAGCCCGGCGTGCCACAGCTCCACCACGTCCTGGGCGAAGGTCCGGTGCAGCGCGGGGTCAACCATGGCGTTCCCGCCGAACTTGACGACGACGGTGCGGCCCTGGAGCTCCTCCAGCCACGGAAGGGCGTCGGCCGGCAGACCGGCCCCGGCCACACGCTGATCGGCGGCGGTCGTCATCCCCGACCTGCTTTCACTCATGAGCTGTAGACGCTGTTCTCGTGGACGTACTCGGCCGTGAGGTCATTGGTCCAGACGGTCGCCGAGGCGTCGCCGGCACGGAGGTCCACGGCGACGGCGATCCTGCGCCCCGACATGTCCACCGTGTCGCGTGGTTCCCCGGCCGCTCCGTCGCGGCAGACCCAGACGCCGTTGATCGCCACGTCCAGCAGATCCGGATCGAATACGGCGTCCGTCGTGCCGATCGCCGAAAGCACCCGGCCCCAGTTCGGGTCCTCGCCGTGCAGCGCGCACTTGAGGAGGTTGTTCCGGGCCACCGAGCGGGCCACCGTGACGGCGTCCTCCTCGGACGCCGCCCCGACGACCGCCACCTCGATCTCCTTGGAAGCGCCCTCGGCGTCGGAGACGAGCTGCCGTGCCAGGTCGCGGCAGACGGCATGGACGGCCTCGGCGAACTCCCCTTCGTCCGGGGTCACTCCGGAGGCCCCGGACGCGAGCAGCAGCACCGTGTCGTTGGTGGACATACAGCCGTCGGAGTCCACCCGGTCGAAGGTGGTGCGCACGGCCGCGCGCAGCGCCGCGTCGAGGGCAGGGCCGCTCACCTCGGCGTCCGTGGTGAGCACCGCCAGCATGGTGGCCAGTCCCGGAGCGAGCATGCCCGCGCCCTTGGCCATCCCTCCCACGGTCCATCCGGACCGGGTCGTCGCCGCGGTCTTGTGGATCGTGTCCGTCGTTTTGATCGCCACGGCCGCGTTCTCGCCGCCGTCGGCCGACAGCCGCCCGGCGGCGGCGTCGATGCCCGAGACGACCCGGTCCATCGGCAGGGGCACGCCGATGAGGCCCGTCGAGCACACGGCTACATCGCCTGCGTCGGCCCCGATCGCCGCGGCCGCGCGTTCGGCCGTCAGCCGTGCGTCCCGTGCGCCCGCCGGACCCGTACAGGCGTTGGCGCCGCCGGAGTTGAGGACGACCGCGGTCAGCCGGCCGTCCGCCAGCACACGGCGGGACCAGCGCACCGGCGCGGCCTGCACCCGGTTCGAGGTGAACACCCCGGCGGCGGCCCGGGACGGTCCCCGGTTCACCACCAGGGCCAGGTCGGGAGCCCCGGATTCCTTGATGCCGGCGGCCACACCGCCGGCAAGGAACCCTCGGGCAGCGGTCACGGTCACGGAGCCACTCCATTCACGGGCAGGCCCAGGTGCTCGGGCAGGTCCAGGGCGACGTTCATGCACTGCACCGCGCCGCCGGCGGTGCCCTTCACCAGGTTGTCGATCGCGCTGACACAGATCAGCCGGCGGGCGGCCGGATCCACGGCCACCTGCACCTGGACGGTGTTCGAGCCGATGACCGATCCGGTGGACGGCCAGTGGCCCGGTGGCAGCAACCGGATGAACGGTTCACCGGCATATGCGGCTTCGA
Source organism: Streptomyces sp. MUM 178J (assembly GCF_022414575.1). GTDB lineage: Bacteria > Actinomycetota > Actinomycetes > Streptomycetales > Streptomycetaceae > Streptomyces > Streptomyces chengmaiensis. The sequence continues at coordinate 44,506 of NZ_JADWYQ010000007.1, forward strand.
AGGCCGCCCGCACCTCGTCGAGGGCGCCGTCCTCGGCGACTCCGGGACGCAGCCGGGCGGAGCAGGTGGCGAGGATGCCGCGCGGCATGGGCGCCAGCGTCGGAGTGAACGACACGGTCACGCGCTCGCCCGCCGCCCGCGACAGGTTCTGCGTCAGCTCCGGAGTGTGCCGGTGGCCGCCGCCGACGCCGTAGGGCGTCATGGACCCCATCACCTCGGAGCCGAGCAGATGAGGCTTGACCGCCCGGCCGGCCCCGGACGTTCCGCTGGCGGCGGTGACCACGGCGTCCGGCTCGGCCAGCCGGGCCGTGTAGGCGGGGAAGAGCGCCAGGGTGACGGCCGTCGGATAGCACCCCGGTACGGCGATCCGGCGCGCACCGCGCAACTCGTCTCGCGCGCCGGGCAGTTCCGGCAGGCCGTAGGGCCAGGTCCCCGCGTGCTCCGTGCCGTAGTAGCGCACCCAGTCGGCGGCTTCGCGCAGCCGGAAGTCCGCCCCGCAGTCCACGACGAGGGCATCGTCAGCGAGCGCGCGGGCGAGCGGCGCCGACTCGCCGTGGGGGAGGGCGAGGAAGACCACGTCGTGCCCGCCCAGCACCTCGGCCGAGGTCCGCTCCAGCGTCCGGTCGGCGAGCGCCGACAGCTGCGGCTGCGCTTCACCGAGCGGGCGGCCCGCGCTGCTGTGCGCCGTCACGGCGCCGATCCCCACGCCGGGATGGGACGTCAGCAGACGCAGCAGTTCGCCGCCGGCGTAGCCGCTGGCTCCGGCCACCGCGACCCGTACGGTCATGTTCGTTCCGTCTTTCCTGATTGGCGAGGGTGTGCAGGGAGGGAGGGAGACGTCATGCGTCCCGGGCGCCCTGCGCAGCAGCAGGTCGCGCAGCAGGGCGTCCCTGGGGAAGACCACGCCGCCGCCTGCCATAGTGAAACTTAGCCAAGCCTAACCTAACTTTGCCTGTGAGGGCGGTTCAGGCCGCCCGCCAGTAGCCGAGGGCGTACAGACGCTCCCTCGGCACGCCGAGTTGTTTGCGTGCGAAGGCGGCGAGGTCCCGGGTGGTCGCCGTGTCGCAGGCGATCCAGACATAGGCCGTGTCGTCCAACTGCTGCGGAAGGGCCTCGCGGACCGCTTCGACGAGACTGCCGCCCCCGTCCCGCCGCGGCACCGGGATCAGTTCGCGGGAAGCGGCTCCGCCTCGCGGCGTGTGTTCGTCGTCGCGGGGATGGGACGTCTCGTACCAGATCACGGCCGGCGTCAGCGGCATCGAGTCGAGCAGCGAGTCGATGGCCGGGCGGGAGGCGGCGTCGCCGACGACGAGGAGCCGGGACGGCGCCGGGTCCGGCACGGTGAACTGTGAGCCCTGCACAGTCGCCTCGATCGTGTCGCCCGGCCTCGCGGCGCGCGCCCAGTCGCTGGCGCAACCGGGGTGCAGAACGAAGTCCATGCTGAACGCGCCGGTGGCGGGGTCCGGATCCACAAGCGTGTAGGCGCGCTGATGCGGTCGGCCGCCGTTGTCGAACCACAGGCGCACCCACATCGTCGGATGCACCCCCGTGGCCTGGAGCATTCCGCCGTCGTCGAAGGAGAGGCGGTGCAGCCGCTCCGAGATTCGCTCGTTCGATCGGACGGTGAACGTGAAGTCCTTGCCTCGCATGAGCTTGAGGACGGCGCCTTGCCAGCCGTGTCCCACGGCTTCCCCCCGGGGTCGAAGTGATTAGGTAAGCCTAAACTAAATCGATCTGCCCGTCCGTGGGGAAGGCGTGGGCGGCAAGCCGCCGCAGCGGCCCGCTCGGACGCCTTGCGCAGATCCGCGCGACCTGCGACCCGCAGGCCCGCGGAGTCCGGCTCCCGCTAACCCGCGCGACGTGGGTCGGGTGAGTTGTTGCGCACCGCCGAAGCCGGGGCGGAGGTGAGAGGCGTGTATCCGACCGTGCGGCTCGCCGGTTCGACCCCGCCCGTTCCGCCGTACGGCGCGGCGGGAACCGGCCGTCGCCCGGTGCTCAAGAACCGGCCGGGCGCTGGAGCGGGGCCGACGCGAGCCCCGGGGGAAGGGCCGCTCCGCCCTCCCCCCGGGGAAGTGTGAAGGCCGTCCGGCAACTGGCCATTGGCGTCAGGGTGGTTGGTCGGTGCCCGGTGACTCCAGTCCCCGCTGCTATGGTACGCCGATGTCATCGATCAAGCAGTTCCAGGTCACCTTCGACTGCGCGGAACCCGAGCGCGTCGCCCGTTTCTGGTGCGAGGTGCTGGGGTACGTCGTACCGCCGCCACCCAAGGGGTTCGCCACTTGGGACGACTTCGACCGCTCGCAGCCGCCCGAGGATCAGGGTTCATGGTTCGCCTGCAGTGATCCCTCAGGTGTGGGCCCGCGACTGTTCTTTCAACGCGTTCCCGAAGGCAAGGTCGCCAAGAACCGGATGCACCTTTGCGTGCGGGTCGGCACCGGACTCGTGGGCGAAGAGCGCCTGGCCACGCTTGAGGCCGAATGCGCACGACTGCTCGCGCTCGGAGCAGTACGCATGCGTCTGCTGCTTGCCGATGAGGACAACGAGTCGTGCATCGTGATGCAGGACATCGAGGGCAACGAGTTCTGTCTCGACTGAGCACCCTCCGTGACGGCGAGGCGGGGAACGAGAACCGCCGTCCCCGAGTGAGGACCGACTCCGCGACGGTCTCACCCGGCGTTGTTTCGCTGTGGCCTCCGCCGCCAGCCGAACCACACACCGCTCGGATGAGAATGCTCACGGATGGCCCAAGTGCGGTGTTGGTCCGCGGCAGGTACGGCTCATGGTCGAGAGGAGACCCTCTCCCGAGAACGGAGCGATGCCTTGCAGCAGGCCGAACGGATCTCGCTTCGGGCCGTGGAGTCGGTCTCGACGCCCGAGCGGGTGGAGACGCGTCTGGGGGCGGCATTTCCACCACCAGCCCCTGCGCGCCGCCCAGGTTCGTGGTCCTGCGGCTCTACAGCCCCCTGCGGCCGTTCTTCGACAAGACCTGGCGGCCGGGCGAGATCGGTTTGGGTCAGCTAATGGTCAGCTCGGACCAGACGGCCCCGGGCGGGCGTCCGCCTACCGGTCCCAGCGACGCCTCGAACGGCAGGTTCTCACCGTTTGCGACACGTTCTGCCCGGACGGAGCTTCCGCCGACTCCCTATCCGACGACCCGTCGTCGGACGGCGCAGGTGTGCCTTGCGGCACCCCCTGGAGTCGGAGCCCGGTTCCGGCTGGGGTCGGGAACGCGACCGCTGGTCACATTCCTGGTTACCGGCGGTGCATGGTCTCCAGTGCGGCGGCCAGGACGTGGGGGTCGTGGTGGCCCTTGTAGACAGCGGGCGGGTGCTTGTCGAGCTTCAGAAGTCGGGCCACGGCCGTCCAGGCGGTGCGTACCGAGTACTCGACGGTGAACGCCACGTCGTCCGGTACCTCGGTGAACTGGCCGATGAAGGCGAGGTTGACCGATCCGTCGGGCACGACCTTGGGGCGGTCATCGCGGCGGCGGGCGAGGAACTGGCTGGTGATGTACGGCATCAGGCAGGGCACGACGGTGGAGGTCTTCCGGACCCGGGCCGCCACAGCCTCGTCGAACGGCAGGTGGTGCAGCGTTTCTTCGAGGACCTCCCGGCCGGAGCACATCGTCATGGGTTTGGGTGTGTGGTTGCCGGCGCGGCCGGGGTGAAGTGCGTAGCCCCACCAGACGAAGATGCCTTCGGGCTGGTCGCGGTAGACGGGCTGGCGCGGGGCGACGAGGGTGAGCAGCCAGTTGGAGTCGGTGAAGGTCATCAGGCCGCCTCGGCCGGTCTCGCGGCCGCTGAACTTCTCCAGTGCGTCGAGGAAGGCGGGATCGCTCGCGGTGACCGTGAACGACTCCCAGAGGGACTCGTTGACGCGTTTGTCGAAGACCGCCGGGTCGCCGAAGTCGTCGCGTCCTCGGTACATTCGGTGCCAGAGCAGCCAGGCGTTCGAGCGGTGGGGGCGCGGGGACGGTGCGGAGGTGTGCGAGCCGAGGCTGGAGGCGTCGGTCATGGAGCCGTTGGTGACCAGGACCAGGTCCTCGAGGGCCACCTCGATCTGCTCGTGGCGGCCGCCGCGGGACAGGTAGATCGTCTCGACCCGCGTACTCCGGCGGTCCGGTGCGAACCCGAGGTCGGTGACGTGGCAGCCGGTGTGGAGGGTGACACCGCGTTCGCGCAGCCAGGCGGTCAGGGGCCGCACGATGGAGTCGTACTGGTTGTAGCGGGTGCGGTGGATGCGCGACATGGTCGCGAACTCGGGCAGCAGATGGATGAAGCGCCTGAGGTAGCGGCGGAACTCGATGGCGCTGTGCCAGGGCTGGAAGGCGAACGTGGTGCACCACAGGTACCAGAAGTTCGTGGTGAAGAAGTGCTTGCCGAAGCAGTCCGTGATCCGCTTGCCGTCCAGGTGCCCCTCGGGGGTGGCCAGGCAGCGGACCAACTCCAGGCGGTCACGTTCGGAGAAGCCCATCGAGTGCGTGTCGACGATCTTCCCGTCGCCGTCGACGAGACGTGCGGTGTCGTCCCAGGCGAAGTCCTCGTGTCCGGCCAGGATCTCGTCGGTCACCGACATGGAGGGGTCGTCGAGAGTCGGGATGCCGGACAGCAGGTCGTAGGTGCAGCGGTACTCGGCCTCGAACATCCGCCCGCCGCGCATGGAGTAGCCGGTGTGAGCCGTGCCGCCCGCGTCCAGGCTGCCGCCGATGCTTCGCTGCTCCTCGAAGAGGTGGATGTCCGTTCCGTCGAACCCGCCGTCGCGGATCAGGAACGTGGCCGCGGCGAGCGCCGCGATTCCGCTGCCCACCAGATAAGCCTTCGCCACCACACAACTCCTCGTTCTCGCCCGTTGATCGGGAACCACCGGCATCAGCGTTTCCCGGGCCGGTGAGCGCCGTCTGTGGGCCGTTGGTCACCTGTGTGGGCCGAAGGGCCCGCGAGGCGGGCTTCCGTGGACGGGCGCGGGCCACCACGCAGACCTGGTCGGTGGACCCTCTCCGACCGGGCCGGTACGTACCGGGGGTCTCACGCCGGGTGGACGTCCGCCGTCCTGCCGTCGCTTTTTGAGGGAAGCGGGGTACCGGTGCCGCCGCGCCACGGCGGGGTCGCCGCACGGTGGCCGTTGTGTCCGGAGCGGGCCGCCTTGTCGGTCTGGCGGCGGAGCCGGTCCTGGAGCTGGTCGACGAGTGCGTGGCCGCTGGCTTCCTCAGCGTGCACGAAAACGTCACGCCGCCCGACGTGCAGGGTGGCCGTGGCCGACCAGGGACGCTCCGCGTGGTGAGCGACCGCCTTCGTGATGCGCACCTCGCCGGTGACGGCGGGCAGTCCCGGACGGGCCACGATGGCGTCGATCTTCGTGCGGGCGTACGCCATGGTCTCCTCGTCCACCTCGCCGTCCGAGCGCAGCAGCACGGTGGGGGTGGTGGCGGGAGCGGTGGTCTGGATGTCGTTGCCGGTCATGTGGGTTCCTCTTCTGGAGCGCGGGGGGCGTCCGGTGTTCAGGCGGCCTGGCCGGGCAGCCACAGGTCGGGGCCGAAGACCTCGTAGCGGATGGGTTCGGCCAGGACCCCGGCGGCGGACTCTGCGGACAGCGCGAAGCCTCCCTGACAGGGCTGATGAAGGGTGCAAGGACCCTTGAGGGGGAGAGCCGCATCCGATGAGGGCGGCTGTCTTGTGTGTATCAGTCACCAGGCCTCGTTCCGCAGTCGTTTCGCGGTGCTGGGCAAAGAGGGGCCCATCGGCCCCACTGACTCGGGCGCATCGGCCCAACGTGGTGCCGGGAAGGCAGGGCCGAACGGCGCCGCAGCGTGGTGCGGCGATGCCGATGGGGCCGATGGGGCCGATGGGGGCCGGTCGGCCCCGGACGGGGGCCCTGCGGTACCTGCACCCGCGGCCTCCCCGCCACCACTCTGGCATCGCAACCCCGACACAGGAGGTGGACAGCATGTCCCGCAACGTCACCGTGGGCCTCGACGGCTCGGCAGAGAGCCGCACGGCTGCCGAGTGGGCGGCCCGGGAGGCGAAGCTGCGCGGTCTGCCGCTGCGGCTGGTGCACGTCTGGGAGCCCGTTCCGGAGCCCATGGCCCAGTCGCAGGCCCCGCTGCTCGGCGCCGAGAGGCAGCAGCACTGGAGCGAACGGATTCCGCGCGAGACGGCCGAGGGTCTGCGTCGGCGCCACCCCGGCGTGCGGGTGGAGACCGAGCAGGTTCCCGGCAAGCCGATGGACGCGTTGCCCGAGGCGGCGAAGGACACCGAACTGCTGGTCCTCGGCTCGCGTGGGCTGAGCGGGATCGGTGGGTTCCTCGTCGGGTCCGTGGGCGCGGCCGTGATCGCGCACACCGGCACTCCCGTCGTCCTGGTGCGGGCCGGGGAACAGGCCGCCGACGAGCACGAGATGGACCCCGCCGGCATTCCGTCCACCGCCACCCCGTACAAGCCCGTCGTGCTCGGCCTCGACACCGCCCACCCCGACGACACGGTGATCGCCTTCGCCTTCGAGGCGGCCGCCCTCCGCGATGCCGCACTGCGGGTCGTGCACGGCTGGAACCTCCCGCCCTACGTCGCCTACGGTCGGCCCGCCGACGCCGAGCTCAACGCCGCACTCGGCCGGCATGAAGCCGCCGCCCTCGCCGGGGTGCTGCGGCCCTGGCGGCAGAAGTACCCGGACGTCGAGGTCGTGGAGGAGTCCCCGTCCGGAAGCCCTGCCAACCACGTCATCGACGCCTCCCGCGAGGCGTCCCTGGTCGTCGTCGGACGCCGGGTCCGCCGCAGCCCGTTCGGCGTGCACATCGGCCCCGTCACGCACGCGGTACTGCACCACGCCGACGCCCCCGTCGCCGTCGTCGCGCACGACTGACAGCGCCTTCGGAAGGAAGTGGAGAACATGAACACAGCGGACGAGAACGCAGTGGCCGAGCGAGCCCCCGGAGGGCCCCTGGTCGTGGGCGTCGACGGTTCCGAGCCGAGCCTGCGCGCCGCCGACTGGGCGTCCGACGAGGCCGCCCTGCGCGGGGTGCCACTACGGGTGGTGTACGCCTGCCTCTGGGACCGGTACGAGGGCGCCGCGCTCGCCCGGGACATCGGCGAGCCGACCGAACTGCCCCTGCCCCAGGACGTGGTGGGCGCCGTCGCCGAGCGGGCACGCGCCCGGCACCCAGGCCTGCGGGTCACCGCCGACGTGGTGTTCGAGGAGCCGGAGTACGCCCTGGTCCACGCGGCCCGGAACGCCTCCGCGCTGGTCGTGGGCGCCCGCGGTCGCAGCGGCCTTGCCGAGATGCTGCTCGGCTCCGTCAGTCTGACCGTCGCCGCCCACGCCGACTGCCCGGTGATCGTTTTGCGCGGCAGCCACGACAACCAGGCGACGCCGCCGGTGCACGGACGAGTCGTCGTGGGCGTCGGCGAGGACGCGAAGGAATCGGCGGCGGTTCGCTTCGCCGCCGAGGAGGCGCGTCGGCGCGGGGTGCCTCTGGAGGCCGTGCGAGCATGGCGCTGCCCCGCGCACGCGCCCGGCGGCTATCCCCTGATGCTCGGCGAACCCACCCGCCAGTACGAGGAGCGGGCCATCGAGGAACTCGAAGGGGCGCTGCAGGACCTCCCGGCGGACGTCGAGGTGCGCCGGCGCGCCGTCGAGGGCCATGCCCGCCGGGCGTTGGTGGACGCCTCGCACAGTGCTGACCTCCTGGTCGTCGGCGCCAGTCGGCGCGAGGGGCACCTCGGGCTCCAGCTCGGCCGTACCGCCCACGCGGTGCTCCACCACTCCGCCTGCGCGGTCGCGATCGTGCCGCACCGGGGGCACGACGCCTGACCGGTGTCTCAGAGGCTCGCCGCGTGATCGGGGACATAGGTCCGCGGATCGCGGCGGGCGCTCGTAGCCGGTTGACGGGTAGTTCTCTGGTATGGCCGGGACCGATGGCCCCTCACTCCCTGGCCTCGTGCGACTCAGGATGGAGAAACGCAGAACCGCTGTACCAGGCGAAGGAGGGGCTGGCTGATGTACCCCAACGACGGCTTCCACGAACTCGGGCGGCAGGAGTGCCTGCGGCGGCTGGCCAAGGTGCCCGTCGGCCGCATCGTGTACACGCGCCAGGCCCTGCCCGCCGTGCTGCCGGTGAGCTTCGGCGTGGATGGCGACGGCGCCGTCCTGCTGCGCACATCCGCCGCCTCGGAGCTGGTTTGCGCGATCGATGGCGCGGTGGTCGCCTTCGAGGCCGACGACGTCGACGCGGTCCGCCACGCCGGCTGGAGCGTCGTCGTCACGGGCACGGCCACGGTGGTGACCGACCCCGCCGAGATCGAACGCCTGGCCCGCACCGGGCCGGTCTCCTGGGCGCCCTCACCGCAGGAGGTATTCGTCCGCATCGAGCCCGGACTGGTCACCGGGCGAGAACTCGTCGGCGGACGCACCCTCTACAGGGTGGACCTCACCGCCTGAGCATCCGCTCTCCTCCCTCCTGTTCCCTCCCTCCCTCCCTCCCTCCCGGTCGGCGGCCGGCCCGACAACACGTGGGCCGTAGGGCGTGTCGACGGGCTCAGTCGGCCCCTGCCCCGGAGGGGCCGTGGATGACGAGCATCTGGCTGTGGAGCAGCCGCGGGATCGACGGCACGGTCGCCGACGGCGAACCAGCCCACGGTCCTCGGACTTCACAAGGGCCGGTATCCCGCGAACGGAAAAAGGAGAAGGACCATGACCAACCGTCATGTGGCCGTCGGTGTGGACGGCTCGCTGGTCGCCGTACGGGCGCTGGACCGGGCCGCCGAGGAGGCGGCGGGCCGCGGCACTGCGTTGCGCATCGTGTACGCCGTGGCCGACCGCGACGAGGCGGGGCCGGTTCTGGCGTCGGCTGCCTCCCGGGTTCAGGGGCGTCATCCCGGTCTGCCGGTGGAGACCAGGGCCGTGGAGGGCGGCGCCGTGCGGGCACTGGCCTCGGAGAGCGAGGGTGCGGCGCTCACCGTCGTGGGCACCCGGGGGTTCGGCGGTGTCAGCGGCCTGCTGGCGGGCTCGGTGAGCTGGCGCCTGACCGCGCACACGCACGGTCCGCTGCTGGTCGTCCGCGGGGATCACCCCTTCGGCCAGGGCGGCGAGGTGCTGCTCGGCCTGGAGAGCGACGCCGATACGGCCGCAGCCGCCTACGCCTTCCAGGAAGCGGCACGACGCGGGACTCGGCTGCGCGTCCTGCACTCGTCGGCGCACCGGCACACCACCCCCGAACTGCCTTCTCCGGTAGCCGCGACGAGCCCCGGCCAGGAGCGCCAGGCCCGAAACGACCGGGCGGAAGAGGCCGTGCCGCGATTCAGCGTCGCCCGACTGCGGGAGGAGTACCCCGAGGTCGAGGTCGAAAGCCGTACGGTCCGCACGGGACCGGCCCGCGCCTTGCTGGCGGGTACCCGCGAGGCCGACGTCGTGGTCATCGGCATGCGCCGGCGCGCCGGCCGGATCGGTCCGCAGATCGGCCCGGTCGGCCATGTCCTGCTGCATCGCTCCCACTGCCCCGTGGTGCTGGTGCGGACCACTTGACGCCTGCCGCCGGGCCACGCGCATGGCCCGGTCGGCCCTGTCGGGTGCCCGGCGGGGGGACGTCATCGACCGCGTGCCCGACCTGGCGGTGCGCGCCGCGGCCGTACGCCAGCGGATGGAGGACGCCCGGCTGCGCCACGGCGAGTGGATCCGCGTCCACGGCGTCGACCTGCCGGAGGTCGCCGACTGGTCCTGGGACGGCTGAACCCGATGCCGCCAGGCCCCGGGCAGCGGGACGTTCGGCCCGCGGCCCGGGGCCTCGCAGCCCCTCCGGCGGGGCGTGAGTGACGCGGGACATTGAAGGCACAACGAGAAGTCGACCCCATCCTGCGCGTCACAGTCCTCGAAAGGGATGAGCATCATGGCAGTGCACAACCACTCCCACCGGCACCTGGGACTCCGCTTCCCGTCCCGGCGCCGGGGCGGGACGGCGCCTGCGTCCGGTGAGGTGACGACCGCGGCGGCGACGGCCACCCAGGCGTACGCCTTCGCCGGTCTGCGCCTGCTGACCGGGTTCGTCTTCCTGTGGGCGTTTCTGGACAAGACCTTCGGCTTCGGCTATGCCACCCAGTCCGGCAACGGCTGGATCGACGGCGGCTCACCCACCAAGGGCTTCCTCAGTGGTGTGGCCGTCGGGCCGATGGAGTCCACCTTCCACGACTGGGCCGGGGCCGCCTGGGCCGACTGGCTGTTCATGCTCGGCCTGCTCGGCATCGGTCTCGCCCTGGTCGCCGGCATCGGCCTGCGGCTCGCGGCGGTCGCCGGCACGCTGATGATGGCGCTGATGTGGATCGCGGAGTGGCCGCCCGCCCGGCACCTGTCCGACGGGTCGGCCAGCATGTCGACCAACCCGTTCGCCGACTACCACCTCATCTACGCCGTCGTCCTCATCGCCCTCGCGGCCGCGGGCGCCGGCGCCACCTGGGGCCTGGGCAAGGCATGGGCACGGCTGTCCTTCGTCAGCCGCAACCGCTGGCTCCTGTGAGGGCCGGACACTCCTCGGACCGGGGCGCCTCTGCCTGCCGGCGGGGGCGCCCCGGTTGCCTGTGCTCCCGCCAGGCGGCGCACAGCGGGCCTTGTACCGGGCGAGGCGACGAGAAGCGGGGCCCTGGTCCGGCAGGGACCTACGGCCCGGCACGAGAGGGGCGGGTGGAGCGTCCCCGGTGCGCCGAGCGGCCCTCCCCGGGGGTGTCGCGAGCGACGAGCATCGAAGGCGAGCACCAAGAGTGAAGAACTTCCACGGGCAGTGTGAGGGAGAGACCGGCGATGACGGCGACGGCGACAGCTGGACCCCGGACGGCGACCGAGCCATGGCGCGGCTTCGCCGGTACGCCCTGGCGGGACCGAGTCGACGTACGCGACTTCATCCAGGCCAACTACACGCCCTACGAAGGCGACTCCGCGTTCCTGGCCGGCCCGACCGAGCGCACGCTCGCCGTCTGGGGCAAGATCGCCGCTCTGTTCCCCGAGGAGCGGCGCCGGGGCATCCTCGACGTCGACACGGGCCTGCCGTCCACCATCACCTCGCACGGGCCGGGCTACATCGACCGTGACCGCGAACTGATCGTCGGCCTGCAGACCGACGCCCCGCTCAAGCGTGCGATCATGCCGAACGGCGGCCTGCGGATGGTCGAGAACGGCCTGAAGGCGTACGGCTACGAGCCCGACCCGTTCGTCACCCGCGTCTTCGGCACCTATCGCACGACGCACAACGACGGTGTCTTCGACGCCTACACCCCCGAGATGCGGGCCGCTCGCAAGGCCGGGATCATCACCGGTCTGCCGGACGCGTACGGCCGCGGCCGGATCATCGGCGACTACCGGCGCGTCGCGCTCTACGGCACCGACCGGCTGATCCAGGCCAAGCGCGCCGAGCGGGCCCGGCTGGACACCCAGCCCTCCAGCCCGGACGTCATCCGCGACCGTCAGGAACTGGCCGAACAGATCCGGGCGCTGGGCGAACTCGCGCAGATGGCCGCCTCGTACGGCTGCGACGTCTCCCGCCCCGCCGCCACCGCGCACGAGGCCGTGCAGTGGCTCTACCTCGGCTTCCTGGCCGCGGTGAAGGAGCAGAACGGCGCCGCCATGTCGCTCGGCCGCACCTCCACCTTCCTCGACGTCTACCTCCAGCGGGACCTGGACGAGGAGACGATCGACGAGAGTCGCGCCCAGGAGCTGATCGACGACTTCGTGATCAAGCTACGGATCGTACGGTTCCTGCGCACCCCCGAATACGACGCGCTCTTCTCCGGCGACCCGACCTGGGTGACGGAGTCCATCGGCGGCATCGGCACGGACGGCCGCCCGCTGGTCACCCGCACGTCCTTCCGCTTCCTGCAGACCCTCTACAACCTGGGCCCGGCACCCGAGCCCAACCTCACCGTCCTGTGGTCGCCCGGGCTGCCCGAGGGCTTCAAGCGGTTCTGCGCCCAGGTCTCCATCGACACCAGCGCCATCCAGTACGAGTCCGACGACCTGATGCGCCCGCGCACCGGCGACGACACCGCGATCGCCTGCTGCGTCTCCGCGATGGCCGTCGGCAGGCAGATGCAGTTCTTCGGCGCCCGCGTCAACCTGGCCAAGGCCCTGCTGTACGCGATCAACGGCGGCCGGGACGAGATGACCGGCGAGCAGATCGCCCCGGAGGCGCCCGCGCTGACTCGTGACTGCCTGGACTACGAGCAGCTGCGGGCGGCGTACGACCACATGCTCGACTGGCTGGCGGCCACGTACGTCAACGCGCTCAACGTCATCCACTACATGCACGACAAGTACGCCTACGAGCGCATCGAGATGGCGCTGCACGACCACCCGGTGCACCGGTTCATGGCCTGCGGCATCGCCGGACTCTCGGTGGCGGCGGACAGTCTCTCGGCCGTCAAGCACGCGCGCGTGAAGGTCATCCGGGACGCGACCGGCCTGGCCGTCGACTACGAGGTCGAGGGCGAGTACCCGGCGTACGGCAACAACGACGACCGGGCCGACGCCATCGCAACCGACCTGGTGAAGTCGTTCATGGCGAAGGTGCGCAAGCACCCCACATACCGGGACGCCGAGCACACCCAGTCCGTGCTGACCATCACCTCCAACGTGGTCTACGGCAAGCACACCGGCAACACCCCCGACGGCCGGCGTGCCGGAGCGCCCTTCGCGCCGGGAGCGAACCCGATGAACGGCCGTGACCGGCACGGGGTGGCCGCCTCGGCCCTCTCGGTGGCCAAGCTGCCCTACGAGCAGGCCCGCGACGGCATCTCACTCACGACGACGATCACACCCGAGGGCCTCGGCCACGACCCGGCCGAGCGTGCCGCGCACCTGACCGGCATCCTCGACGCCTACATGGCCTCCGGCGGCTTCCACATGAACGTCAACGTCCTGGACCGCGCGACGCTGGAGGACGCCATGGAACACCCCGAGAAGTACCCGGAGCTGACGATCCGGGTCTCCGGATACGCCGTCAACTTCGTCCGTCTGACGCGCGAGCAGCAGCTGGACGTGATCAGCCGCACCTTCCACGGATCGTTGTGAACACCACGGTCGAGCCGGTGACGGGCCGGATCCACTCCTGGGACCTGTCCACGGGAGTGGACGGTCCCGGGACCCGGTTCGTGCTCTTCCTCTCCGGCTGCCCGCTGCGCTGCCTGTACTGCGCCAACCCGGACACCTGGCACATGCGCGACGGCAAGCCGGCCACCGTCGACGAGGTGGTGACCGAGATCGAGAGGTACCGGCCCTTCATCACCACCGCAGGCGGGGGAGTGACCCTCACCGGCGGCGAGGCCCTGCTCCAGCCGGCCTTCACGGCCGCGATCTTCCACCGCTGCAAGGAACTCGGCCTGCACACCGTCCTGGACACCTCCGGCTTCCTCGGCGCCCGCGCGAGCGACGAACTGCTCGCCGACACCGACCTGGTCCTGCTGGACATCAAGTCCTTCGACGTCCGCACCTACCGGAAGCTGACCGGCGGCGACCTCGCCCCCACCCTCACCTTCGCCACCCGCCTGGACCGGCTCGGCGTGCCTGTGTGGATCCGCTACGTCCTCGTCCCCGGCTGGACCGACGACCCGGCGGCCATCGACGGCCTCGGCACCTTCCTCGCCGGGCTGGGCAACGTCGACCGGGTCGACGTCCTGCCGTTCCACAAGCTCGGCGCCCACAAGTACGACGCGCTGGGCATCCCCTTCCCCCTGCGCGACACACCGACGCCGGACGCGAACCTGACGGAGCGGGTGCGGGAGCAGTTCCGGGAGCACGGCCTGCGGGCCCTGTGAACAGAGGCACGCCACGGCCGGGCGAGATACCGGGAAGCCGGTCGAAGGCCGAGCGGCGGTGGCACCCTGGATGTGCGGGGGCCGACATGGTCGTGCGCCCGGGCGCACGACCGGCGATGGGTGCTACTCGCCGGATCCGTCGCCCGAGCCGAAGTAGCCCGCTCGCATGATCTCCGCCATGTCGTCGAGCATGGGCATCCGCGGGTTGGCGGGCGCGCACTGGTCCTCGTAGGCGTTCAGGGCCTGCTGGGGCAGCGCGACCAGGAAGCTCCGCTCGTCGACGCCGAGGGCCTGGAACGACGGCTCGATGCCCACGGCGTCACGCAGCCGCTCGACAGCCCGGGCGAGGGCCTCCACACCCGTCTGTGGGGTGGCCGCGGGCAGGCCGAGGACGCGGGCGATGTCCTGGAAGCGTTCGGGGGCGCGGTAGTTCTCGTACTTGGGCCAGCCGGTCAGCTTCGTGGGGACGGTGCCGTTGTAGCGGATCACGTGGGGGAGCAGGACCGCGTTGGTGCGGCCGTGGGCGATGTGGAAGGTGGCGCCGAGGGTGTGGGACATGGCGTGGACGATGCCGAGGAAGGCGTTGCCGAAGGCCATGCCCGCGATGGTGCCGGCGTTGTGCATCTTCTCCCGGGCCGCCGCCGACTCCTTGCGGTCGTTCACCGCCGCTTCGAGGTTGTCGAAGATCAGGCGGATCGCGTGCAGTGCGAGGCCGTCGGTGAAGTCGTTGGCGTAGACGGACACGTACGCCTCGATGGCGTGGGTGAGGGCGTCGAAGCCGCTGTCGGCGGCCAGGGCCGGGGGCAGGGCGGTGGTCAGGAGGGGGTCGACGATGGCCACGCTCGGGGTGAGCGCGTAGTCGGCGAGGGGGTACTTCCTGCCGGTGGCCGGGTCGGAGATGACGGCGAACGGGGTGACCTCGGCGCCGGTGCCGGAGGTGGTGGGCACGCAGACCAGGCGGGCGCGTGCGCCCAGTGTGGGGAAGCGGAAGGCACGCTTGCGGATGTCGGAGAACTTGTGCCGCATGTCGGCGAAGTCGATGTCCGGGTGCTCGTACAGCAGCCACATCACCTTCGCCGCGTCCATGGGCGAACCGCCGCCGAGCGCGATGATCGTGTCCGGGCGGAAGTCCCGCATGAGGTGGGCGCCGTGCTGCACGGAGTCGATGCTGGGTTCGGGTTCGACGTTGTCGATGATCTGCAGCGTCACAGGCTCGGCACGGCGCTTGAGGACGCGGTCGACGCGGTCGACGAAGCCGAGGCGGGTCATGGTGGCGTCGGTGACGATCGTGACGCGGTGTACGTCCGGCATGGAGGTCAGGTAGCGGATGGCCTGCGGCTCGAAGTAGATCTTCGGCGGGACCTTGAACCACTGCAGGTTGTTGCGGCGCGTGCCGACCCGCTTGACGTTCAGGAGCTGGGCGGCGGAGACGTTGTTGGACACCGACGTGCTGCCCCAGGAGCCGCAGCCCAGGGTGAGGGACGGCAGCAGGCTGTTGTAGATGCCGCCGATGGCGCCCTGTGAGGAGGGTGCGTTGACGATGATCCGTACGGTCTTGATGCGCCTGCCGTACGCCTCGGCGAGTGCGCGGTCCTCGGTGTGGACGACGGCGCTGTGGCCCTGGCCGTGGAAGGCGACCATGTCGGCGGCCAGGTCGAAACCCTGCTGCTCGGAGCCTGCCCGCAGGACGGCGAGGACAGGGCAGAGCTTCTCGCGGGTCAGCGGCTCGTCCGGCCCCACGCGTTCGGCCTCGACCAGGATGAGGGAGGTGCCGGCGGGCACGCTGAAACCGGCCTGTTCGGCGATCCATGCCGGGCTCCGTCCCACGGCCGCCGCGTTGACCTTGGGCTCGCAGCCATCACCTGAGGCGGCCTTGCCGGTGGGGAAGAGGAACGCCTCCAGCTTCGTCTTCTCCTCGGCGGTCGCCAGGTGGGCGTGCAGCCTACGGAACTCCGTCAGAGCCTCGTCGTAGATCTCCTCGTCCAGGATGACGGCCTGTTCGGAGGCGCAGATCATGCCGTTGTCGAACGACTTGGACAACACCAGGTCGTTGACGGCGCGGCGCAGCTTGGCGCTCTTGTGGACGTACGCGGGAACGTTGCCGGCGCCCACTCCGAGGGCGGGCTTGCCGGCCGAGTAGGCGGCCTTGACCATGGCGTTGCCGCCGGTGGCGAGGATCAGCGAGACCCCCGGGTGGCGCATGAGCGTGCCGGTCGCCTCCACGGACGGGGTCTCGATCCACTGGACGCACTGCTCCGGCGCGCCCGCGGCGACGGCCGCGTCACGCACGATCCGGGCCGCCTCGGCGCTGCAGCGCTGGGCCGAGGGGTGGAAGGCGAACACGACCGGGTTGCGGGTCTTCAGCGCCATGAGCGCCTTGAAGATCGTGGTGGAGGTCGGGTTGGTGACCGGAGTGATCGCACACACCACACCGACCGGTTCCGCGATCTCGACCATGTCCTCGATGTCGTCGCGGGCGATGACGCCGACGGTCTTCATCTTGCCCATGCTGTCCGTGACATGCTCGCACGCGAACATGTTCTTGGCCGCCTTGTCCTCGAAGACACCGCGGCCGGTCTCCTCGACCGCGAGCCGCGCGAGCGCGGTGTGCTGGTCCAGGGCGGCGACCGACGCCTTCTTCACGATGAGGTCGACCTGCTCCTGCGTCAGGTCCTCGTAGTCGGCGAGCGCCTTGAGCCCGTTCGTGACCAGCCGGTCGACGGCGATGGCGGTCTCGGACGGCTCGCCGCCCGGGGCGGCGGGGCGGGTTGGGGCGTCCTGTCGGGTCATGGGGGTCGTGCCTCCGTCGTCGAGGTCGTTGGCCGGAAGACCGGCGCGTGCCGTGTGGGAGCGGCACCGCGGGGGATCGGTGCCGCTCCCACCACCACCGTCCCTCGGACGGGAGCCGTCACCCAGGAGTCGAAGGTCCCGGCCGGGGCCCGACCGGGCCGGATCGTCAGGGCCGATCGGTTCTGACCGCGAGGTGTGCGGGACCGCGTACCGGGGCGGGGTGAGTCGCTGAAGCACCCCGAGGGGCGTCGTCACCGCTCGGGAAGCCGGCGGTGGGCGATCCAGCGCTAGGGGTGCTTCTCGGGCGGGCGGGTGTCGTCGACGCGGAACGTGAGACTGTTCATCACGCCCACCACGCCGTCCACCCGCCAGGAAAGCCGGACAGCCACCGGGATGTCGCTACGGCGTTCCAGGCGTCCCTCCAGCGTGGCCGTCCCGTCGTGGACCGAGACGATGACGGTGTGGGGCGGCAGGCACATGGCATGGGTCAGGACCTCGTCGATGATCTCCTGCTGGATCTCCTCGTCCGTGCGCAGGAAGACCCGCAGCAGGTCACGGCGGGTGGCGATGCCGATCAGGCGGTCCTCCTCGTCCACCACGGGCAGCCGTGCGATCTGGTGACGCTCCATCACCCGCGCGGCGTCCGCGACGCGTTGCTCCGGGTGCACGGTGATCGCGGGTGTCGACATCAGCTGCCCGGCGGTCATGGCACGGGCCTTGGCCGCGGCGACTTCGGCCTTGCGGCGCAGCGCCGGCGGCCAGGAGCGGATGCCCTGGGCTCGCCGGGCCTGCGCCGCCTGCCGGCGGACCAGGTCGGTCTCGGAGATCATCCCGAGGACCTTGTCATCGGCGTCCACCACCGGCAGGCCGCTGATCCTGTGCCGGGCCAGCAGCTGTGCCACGTCCTTCAACGGCGTCTCGTGGTACGCCTGGATGACGTCGGGGGTCATCACCTCGCCGACCTTGGATGTCTTCACGGCAGTTCCCTTCTCCGCTGGTGTCCGTGGAGGGTCACCGGTCTCCGCCGGCGCCTGTGGAGGGCGATCGCCTTCCCCGCGTACGGCTGCTGCGGGTCGTCCCGCGTCCCCACAGGGCGAGGTGCCGGTGGCCGGCATCGGGAGGCCGGAACTCTCGGGTGAGGGCGGCCGGTCCGCCCGCTGCCGTCCCGTTGGACTGTCCCGGGTGGCCGGTCCTCGATGCCTCTACAGCCTCCCGCGCACCGGCTCGACGGGGCAGGGCCGACCAGCCCTGAGCCACGAGGCGAACTTTCCTCCTGCCGCCTGGACCCGGTCGGTGACGACGCCGCCACGGCGTGGGCCGCAACGGTCGTCCGCCGGAGCGAGGACGGGTACGTCGCCGCCGCGAAGGAGCGCCGGTCGGCCCTGACCGCGGCGCCATCAGGCCCATGCACACGGGGGCGCGGCCGGGGGAGTGTGACGGGTGAGAGCAATGGCGTAGGCACTGGATGTGGGAGGCACGATGAGCGGTGTGGTGGTAGTCGGTGTGGACGGGTCTGCGTCGAGTCTCGCCGCGGTCGAGGCCGCGGCACGGGAGGCGCGGTTGCGCGGGGCGGGGCTGCGGGTGGTGCACGCGTTCATCTGGCCCGCGCTGCACGTGCCCCTGGGCCCGTCACCTTCGGGCCCGCCCGAGGGCGGGCTCCGGAACCTGGCTGACCGTCTGGTGGCCGAGGCGGTCGATCGGGCGCGCGCCGCGGCACCGGAGGTCGAGGTCAGCCGTGCCGTCGTGACCGGCGAGCCACTGACGGTCCTGGAGGCGCAGTCGCGTGCGGCTGAGCTGGTGGTGGTCGGGTCCCGCGGCATGGGCGGGTTCGTCGGGCTGCTGGTTGGGTCGACGGCCGTCCATCTGGCGGCACACGGCCGGTGTCCGGTGCTGGTCGTACGGGAGCAGCCGAGTGCGGAAGGCCCGGTCGTGCTGGGCGTCGACGGCTCGGCGGCGGGTGGGCCAGCGGTGGACTTCGCCTTCGCCGAGGCCGAGCTGCGGAAGGCGCCGCTGGTGGCGCTGCACGCCTGGACCACCTGGAACGCGCCGATGCCCGCGCCGCAGGACCCGTCGATGCCCTACGCGAACCCGCCGGGCGCCCTCGCCGGAGAGGAGGAGCGCCTGCTGTCCGAGGCGCTCGCCGGACGCCAGGAGCGGTACCCGGGTGTGGTGGTGGAGCACCGGGCGGTGCACGGCGGGACGCGGGAGGAGCTGATCGAGGCGAGCAGGTCCGCCCAGCTGGTGGTGGTCGGGTCCCGCGGCCGGGGCGGCTTCACCGGGCTGCTGCTCGGCTCGGTCAGTCAGGCCCTGCTGCACCACGCCCACTGCCCCGTCACCGTCGTCCGCGGCAAGGAGTGACCTTGCCTGAGCAACAGTCCACGGCAGGGAATGACACCCTGCCCGAGCAGACCACGGCCGCAAACCACGCCCTGCCGGTACCGGCACCCCTGCAGCCGGACGCCTGCCGGCGCGACGCCGCCGAAGTGGCGGACTTACTGGCCGTGCTCCCGGCCGCGGGCCTGACCACGGCGGACGCCGAGCAGCGGGCCGCCGTCTGGGGCGCCAACGCACTGGCCGAACCGGTGCGCCGACCGCAGTGGCTGCGCCTGCTGGACCAGTTCCGCAGCTGGCTGATCGGCATCCTGCTCGCCGCAGCCGTCGTCGCCGGAATCATCGGCCAGATCAAGGACGCCCTCATCATCACGGTCGTCCTGCTCATCAACGCCACCATCGGCTACCTGCAGGAACGCCGCGCCGAGCGCAGCCTGGAGGCCCTGCGCCAGATGCTGGTCCCCACCGCACGCGTGCGTCGCGACGGCCAGGTGAAGGAGATCCCGGCCGGCACCCTGGTGCCCGGCGACGTCGTCCTGCTGGAAGCCGGCGACCGTGTCCCGGCCGACGGGCGCCTGGTGGTCGCCGAGTCGGTCGAGGCGGGCGAGGCCGCGCTGACCGGTGAGTCCCAGCCCGTCGCCAAGACGACCGCACCCACCGAGGCCGACGGCGCCGAGCCCGTACCCGTTGCCGAGCGCGCAGGCATGCTCTTCATGAACACCGCGTTGACCCGCGGCCGCGCCGAGATGATCGTCACGGCCACGGGCATGCGCACCGAGGTCGGCGCGATCGCCGAGGCGTTGCGCACCGGCGCGGAACCGCCAAGCCCGCTCCAGGTCCAGCTGGACAGCCTGGGCCGACGCCTGGCCCTGGTCAGCGGCATCGCCGTGGCCGCCTACGCGCTCGTGGCCCTCCTGCGCGGTGAGGAGATCGCCGACCTCGCGCTGCGCTCGGTGGCCCTGGCCGTCGCAGCGATTCCCGAGGGTCTGCCGGCCGTTCTCGCGCTCACCCTGGCCCTGGGCGTCCACCGCATGGCCCGCCGCGGCGCCATCGTCAAACGCCTGGCCTCCGTCGAGGCACTCGGCTCGTCGACCGTGGTGTGCAGCGACAAGACCGGCACCCTGACCCTGAACGAGATGACCACCCGAGCCCTGTGGGCCGCCGGGCGCGCCTGTGAGGTGACCGGAGAGGGATACGACACCGAGGGCGCCGTCCGGCCTGTGGACGAGCGGCATGGCCGGGACCCGCACGATGAGGCCCTGCACGACGAGGCCAAGCGCGATGTGACCCCGCATTACGCGCCCCCGCCTGCCCTGTGCGAAGCGGTGCTGCCGTTCGCGCTGTGCAACGACGCCCGCGTCACCCCGGACGGCGTCATAGGAGACCCCACCGAGGCCGCCTTGGCCGTACTCGCCGCCAAGGCCGGTGTCGACGCCGGACTCCGCGACCGCATGCCGCGTACCGGTGAGATCCCCTTCGACCCGGCCGCCAAGTACATGGCCACCTTCCACGCCGACGCGGAGGACGGCCGCGTCCGTGTCCACGTCAAGGGAGCCGTCGACGTCCTGCTGGAGCGCTGCACCCACGTCCTGACCGAACAGCGCCGCGTCCCCCTCGACGCCGAGCGCCGCCGTGAGGTCACCGACGTCGCCCGGCGGATGGGCGGTCAGGGCCTGCGGGTTCTCGGGGCAGCCACCGGCACCACGGACCGGTCGGACCCCCGGGAGGTGACGGGACTGACCCTGACCGCGATCGCGGGGATAGCCGACCCTCCGCGTCCTCAGGCCGGCGACGCCGTCGCCCTGGCGCAGGCCGCCGGCGTCACCGTCAAGATGATCACCGGGGATCATGCCGACACCGCCGCCGCCATCGCCCGCGAAGTCGGCATCACCGGTGACGTCGTCTCAGGCGCAGAACTGGTCCGGATGAGCGAGCAGGAACTCGCGGACCGCATCGAGGACGTCGGTGTCTTCGCCCGCGTCGCCCCCGAACACAAGGTGACCGTCGTCCGCGCGCTCTCCGAGAAGGGCCACATCGTGGCCATGACCGGAGACGGCGTCAACGACGCCGCCGCCCTGCGCGCCGCCCACATCGGCGTCGCGATGGGCATTACCGGCACCGACGTGGCCAAAGAGGCCGCCGACATGGTCCTGACGGACGACGACTTCTCCACCATCGTCCGCGCGGTCCGCGAGGGCCGTTCCGTCTACGACAACATCGTCACGTTCGTCCGCTTCCAGCTGTCCACCAACATCGGCGCCATCCTCACCCTGCTCGCCACCGTGCTGGCCGGACTGCCCGCGCCCATGTCCGCGATCCAGCTGCTGTGGGTCAACATCATCATGGACGGACCGCCCGCCATGGCTCTGGGCATCGACCCGCCGCAGGACAAGGTGATGCGGCGTCCGCCCCGCCCGCCCGGCGAGCGCATCCTGAACGCCCGCCGCCTGGCCGCCATCGCCCGCACCGGCGCGGTCATGGCCGCAGGCACCCTGGCAGTCTTCGCCGGCGCCCGGCACCTCACCGACACCGAGACCGCCGCCACCATGGCCTTCACCACGTTCGTCCTCTTCCAACTGTGCAACGCCCTGGCCGCACGCGGCGAGGACGGCCCCGTCCTCGGCCGCCACCAGCTGCACAACCGCGCCTTGTGGATCTGCCTGGCCACCGTCCTGGCCCTCCAGGTCATCGCGGTACAAGTGCCCATGGCCCAGGGAGTCTTCGACACCGTGCCGCTCAGCCCCGCCCAGTGGGCGATCTGCCTCGCCACGGCCTCCACCGTGCTGCTGACCGAGCACGCCTGGCGCTCCGGCCGGGCACGGCCCGGCCGCCCGGTGGACGCGACCCGCGGGCGCTGACGGCCGGGCTCGGAGAACACCTCTGCGAGCAACTGCCGACAACCGGCAGCCTCAGGGGGGGAGCCCGCGCCAAGGTCCTGGTCCGGACACCGGCAGGTGAACCGGCGCCAGGACCTGGCTTTGTGCCGTGGCCGTTGCCGTCGCGGGGCGGGACGAACAGGGGCCGGGCATGCGGCCGTTCTCCGAGGCCGCCACGGGCCGGCCCTTCTTTCGCCGCCCTGACCGCCGACCCGTGGGCCGTGCCGGCAGTCGGCCTGAGGCGCGCCCCGCCGGAACCGGTGCAGGGCGGCATCCTGTCCTTCCGGTGCCGGGAGGGAGAAGGAGTGGCGGAGCAGAGACCCAGGCGAAGGGATTCGCCCGCTATGTGACCGAGGCGGCCACCAAGATCGGGTTGGTCCTCAACTCCTGGCTGGAGACGACAGAGCCAAGCTCGCCGAAGAGGCGAAGATGCCGGAGGCCGACATAGCCAAGATCATCGCGGGGCGGTACGAGGTGCCGATCGACCTCCTCGGGCCGATGGCGAAGGCCCTGGGGGTGGAGCAGATGGAACTGCTCAGGGCGGCCGGGGTGTTGGAAGGCTGAGCGGATCGGCGCAACGCTGTCCCCGCAGGTCGCCGCCCATCGGCTCGGCATCAAGTCTCCGCAGAACGTGAACGCCTTCGAAGTCCTTGTCGAGGTACTGGTGGAGGCCGAGAAGCGACGCCGTTCACCTGGCGCCCCGCCGCCGTGCGGTTCTCCCTGTACGCCGACCACGACCGGAGGTTCGCCGTCGGTGGTCCCCAGGCCTGGGTACGGCTGGTGTCATCTCACGTGCAGTCGGCAGTCGGCAGTCGGCAGTCGGCAGCCCGAAGGGCCGGAGCCGGTTCTTTCGCCTCCGGCTTCGGCCCTTCGGGGTGTGTCAGCGGCTGTCGCTGGTCTGCGTCCCGGGAAGCGCGGCGCGTCCGGCCTCCAGGCGGGCGACCGGGACGCGGAACGGTGAGCAGGAGACGTAGTCCAGTCCCGCGCCGTGGAAGAAGTGCACGGAGTCCGGGTCTCCGCCGTGCTCGCCGCAGACCCCGATCTTCAGCCCGGGCCGGGCCGCGCGGCCCTCCGCGACCGCGATCTCCACCAGGCGGCCGACACCATCCCGGTCGACGGTCTCGAACGGGGACACCTTGAAGATGCCCTTGTCGAGGTAGGCGGAGAAGAACGCCGCCTCCACGTCGTCGCGGGAGAAGCCCCAGGTGGTCTGGGTCAGGTCGTTCGTGCCGAAGGAGAAGAACTCCGCCTCCTCGGCGATCCGGCCCGCGGTCAGAGCCGCCCTCGGCAGCTCGATCATCGTGCCGACGGGGCACTCGACGGGGACGCCGGTGGCCCTGCTGACCTCGGCCATCACCTGTTCCACCTCCTCGCGTACGAGCCGCAGTTCCTCGACCGTGTCGATCAGTGGAACCATGATCTCCGCACGCGGATCACCGCCCGCCCGCTTGCGCTCGACGACCGCCTCGGCGATCGCCCGCACCTGCATGGCGACCAGTCCCGGCGCCACCAGCCCCAGGCGTACGCCGCGCAGGCCGAGCATCGGGTTCTCCTCGTGCATCCGGTTCACGGCTCGAAGCAGCTCGGCGTCGTGCGCGCTCGGCGGGGTGCCGTGTGCCTCGGCCACAGCGACGCGGACGGCGAGTTCGGTGCGGTCCGGCAGGAACTCGTGCAACGGCGGGTCCAGGAGCCGGATGGTGACCGGCAGGCCGTCCATCGCCTCCAGGATGCCGACGAAGTCCTGCCGTTGCAGCGGCAGCAGTGCGTCCAGCGTCCGCTCGCGTTCGGCGTCGTCGCGGGCCAGGATCATCGCCTCGACCAGCTGCCGCCGGTCGCCGAGGAACATGTGCTCGGTCCGGCACAGTCCGATGCCCTCGGCTCCGAACCTGCGGGCACGGGCGGCGTCCTCGGGGGTGTCCGCGTTGGCCCGCACACCCAACCGCCGTACACCATCGGCATGTCGCAAGGCGCGGGCGACGGCGTCGACCACCCCGGCCGAGCCCTCACCCGTATCGGCGCTCCTCTCGGCACCCGTCTCGAGACCTGCCTCGAAGTACCGCATCACCGCCGAGTCCACCAGCGGGACCGCGCCCGGGTAGACGGCGCCCTCGGAACCGTCGACGGAGATGACCGTGCCCTCCTCGACGGTGCTGCCGCCCGCACTGAAGCGCCGGCCCTGCGGGTCGACGGAGATCTCCTCTGCGCCGCACACACAGACCTTGCCCATGCCGCGGGCGACCACGGCGGCGTGGCTGGTCTTGCCGCCGCGGCTGGTCAGCACGGCCTGGGCCGCGATCATGCCGGGCAGGTCGTCGGGGGTGGTCTCCTGCCGTACGAGGACGACCTTCTCCCCGGCCGCGGCGCGCCGTACCGCTTCGGCGGAGTCGAAGACCGCAGCGCCGGCCGCGGCGCCCGGCGAGGCTGGAATCCCGTGTGCGAGGGCGTCCCCGACGGCGGAGGTGTCGAAGCGGGGGAACATCAGGCGGGCGAGGCCGTCGCCGCTGAGGCGTGCCAGAGCCTCGTCGGGGGTGATGAGTTCCTCGTCCGTCAGCGCGGCGGCGATGGCGAAAGCGGCCTCGGCGGTGCGCTTGCCGACCCGGGTCTGCAGCATCCACAGTCGGCCGCGCTCGATGGTGAACTCGATGTCGCACAGGTCCCGGTAGTGGGTCTCCAACGTTCGCATGTGGTCGCGGAGCCGGGCGAACGCCTCGGGGTTCAGGCGGCCCAGTTCGTCCAGGGCGGCGGTGTTCCGGATGCCCGCGACGACATCCTCTCCCTGCGCGTTGGACAGGTAGTCGCCGTACAGGCCGGGGCGCCCTGTGGCCGGGTCCCGGGTGAAGGCGACCCCGCTGCCGGAGTCGGTGCCGAGGTTGCCGTAGACCATGGTCTGGACGTTGACGGCGGTGCCCAGGTCGTCGGGGATGTGTTCGCGGCGGCGGTAGAGGCGGGCGCGCTCGCCGTTCCAGGACTCGAAGACGGCCAGAACGGCGCGGCGCAGTTGCTCGGCGGGGGACTGCGGGAAGTACTCGCCCGTCTCCTGGCGGATCAGTTCCTTGTACGCCTCGACGAGCTCGGCCAGATCGACCGCGTCCAGGCCCAGGTCGTCGGCCGCGCCGCGGGTTTCCCTGAGGCGGGCCATCACGGTCTCGAACAGCGCGCTGTCGACGCCCATGACGGTGCCGCCGAACATCTGCACAAGGCGGCGGTAGGAGTCCCAGGCGAAGCGTTCGTTCCCGGAGGACTTCGCCAACCCCAGCACGGACTCGTCGTTCAGGCCGATGTCCAGGATCGTCTCCATCATGCCGGGCATCGAGAAGCGGGCCCCGGAGCGGACCGACAACAGCAGAGGGTCGTCCGGCTGCCCCAGCCGCCTGCCGGCGGCCTTCTCCAGGGCGGTCAGGTGCTCGGAGATCTCGCGGACCAGGCCGTCCGGTTCGGAGCCGTTGGAGAGGAAGGCCCGGCAGGCTTCGGTGGTGACGGTGAACCCGGGCGGCACCGGCAGACCCATCCGGGTCATCTCGGCCAGGTTGGTGCCCTTGCCGCCGAGCAGGTCGGCCATGTCACGGCCGCCCGCGGTGAAGTCGTACACGTAACAGGCCATGACGGTGTGCCCTTTCATACAGCTTTCCCGGGAAGGGTTGTGGGGCTCGGTCGTGTCCGCCGGGCGTCGTGGCCGGTCGGCGGACGACGCGCGGCGGACAGGTTCGGTCGGGTCACATCTCGAAGACGATGCGAGCCTTGATGCGACCGTCGAGGACGTCGGCGATGGAGTCGTTGACGGTGTCCAGCGGGCGGGTCTCGTAGATCACCTTGGTGCGTCCGGCTGCGTGCAGCTGGAACACCTCCGCGAGGTCCTGGCGGGTGCCGACGATCGAGCCGATGACGGAGGTGCCGTTCAGGACGGTGTCGAAGATCGGCACCTGGATGGCTCCGCCGGCGGGCAGGGCGACCGTGACCAGCCTGCCGCCGCGCCGCAGACCGCCGTAGACGGAGGCGAACGCCTGGTCGTTGACGGCCAGCGCGATGGCGGCGTGTGCACCGCCGTGCTGCTTCAGCACCTCGGCCGGGTCCTCCTTGCGGGCGTCGATGAGGATGTCGGCCCCCAGCTCGCGGGCGAGGGCGAGCTTGTCGTCGGTGACGTCGATCGCGGCCACCGTGGCCCCGGCGATCTTCGCGTACTGCACGGCCAGGTGACCGAGGCCGCCGACGCCGGAGATCGCCACCAGCTGCGTCGGGCGGACGTCTGCGACCTTGAGTGCCTTGTACGTGGTGACGCCCACAACGGGCCGTGTCCGTGCAGCGGCGGCAGGCTCGACGCGTGCACGGCGCGCAGTGCGGCCCAGTCGTCGGCGGCCAGGTTCTCGGGCCAGCCGTCCAGCCCGACGGTGATGGGCGAATCATGGGATGTAGCCTCCGGAGTCGGGACCAGCAGGCCGCGGACGACTGCTCCGGCCCTCCTTCCGAGCCTCACGACCGGGTGGCCGCCGTTCCAGGGGCCGATGGTCCCGACTCGGCCGGTGTGGTCCCCACGGGGAGGCCCGCCCGGCCTCGTGAGCGGCCTCGGCGACGCCGCTGCGGTTCGGAAGTGCCCTGGAGAGGACTGGGCTGCATCGCATGCTGCTCCGTACGCGATGGGGTTCCTCGCGCGCGAAGCCGAGCGTGAGGCAGCGACCAGCCATGAGGGGCGCGGCAGACGATTGATGGCACATCCCGGCACTGCCGGCGTAGCGCAAAGGTGCCTGGCTCCGCTTGGGAGGTCCGCTGCGTGACTCGACAGCTCGTCCGCGGGCATGGGGCCTGAGTGAGTGGGCTGCGTTCGGGACTGAAGCGGCATGCCCTGCGGACGCCGCCTGCCCCCTCCGGCCGCTACCGAGACCTTGCCCGCCCCGGTGTCCTTCTCGTCCAATGCGCCGGCGCCATGGGCCTCGGCTTCGGCAACGTCGTCATCTCCGACACCGACACCGACACCGACACCGACACCGAGACCGAAGCCGCAGCCGACTCCGCTGCGGCGGCCCTCCGCGTAACCTGCTGCGTCATGATCACCCGCGCCCGTGAGCGGGGCTGGTCCCGGGTCTGCAGGGCAGCCGGTTGCCGCGCCACCTGGGGGCCTGCACGGGTAGGCGATGATGCGCTGAGCGCCCACTGGGTGAGATGTCCGAGGGAAGGGCGGGCGGCCGCCCGACGTACGTACGACAGGGGACCCCCGTATCCGCCATGCCGCCGCCTCCCAGCAGCGATACTGGATGCATGGACACGACGATCAACGTCCCCCGCGCCGAGGTGCTGCGGCACCGCTACCGCAGCCGGCTGCCCGAGCGCTTGCAGGAGCTGGCCGGCCCCGTCGAGGGCAACGTGGACCTGCCGCTCCACATCGTCTGGTCCGGGCGGACGAGCTACAGCCTGGACCGCCCGAAGTCCCGCATGACGCTCTACCGGACCGTCCTCGCCGAAGGACTGAGTGAGGACCTGGTGGCTTTCCTGCACCACCGGCTGCTCACCGAGCAGTGGCCCGTGCTGCGGCGCTTGATCAGTCCCTGCATCCGCGAGGTCTGGGAGGACGCCTTCCCCGAGCTGCTCCGCACCGCTCCGGCCGACACGACCGCCGCGTGAAGCTCCAACCCGGAGCCGTGCACGGTGGGTGGCTGCCCTGTCAGCCGTCGCGCCATTGCGCGCGAGTGCGGCCTGGCGGGCAGAGACACGAGCTGCACGCGAAGCAGTCACATACCTTGTGATGCCCTTTTGTGATCGGAACGGAGGGCATGGGTCAGCTCGATCGCGGCATGATTGGTCGTCAGGAAAGTCAGCAACCGGACAGCGTGAGTTCTGCAACACCCGGGGACAGCTGACCGAATATGCGAGTCGCTGTAGTCTCCAGAGACCGCCCTTGACCTGCGGAGCAGGCAGGGAGCAGACAGACTGGGAGTCTCTCCGTGTTTCGTACCATGTTCAAGTCCAAGATCCATCGGGCCACCGTGACCCAGGCCGATCTGCACTATGTCGGCTCCGTCACCGTGGACGCCGAGCTGATGGAGGCGGCCGATCTGCTGCCCGGCGAGCTCGTCCACATCGTCGACATCACCAACGGCGCCCGGCTGGAGACGTACGTCATCGAAGGCGAGCGCGGCTCGGGGGTCATCGGGATCAACGGCGCGGCCGCCCATCTGGTGCACCCCGGCGATCTGGTGATTCTGATCAGCTATGCGCAGGTGGACGACGCCGAGGCGCGGACGCTCCAGCCGAGGGTCGTGCACGTCGACGCGGACAACCGGATCGTGGCGCTGGGTTCCGACGCCTCGGCGCCCGTGCCCGGCAGCCGTACGGAGCGCAGCCCCCACGCCGTCGGCTGAAGCGGCGCCCCGCCGCGAGTGAACCGGGCGGGCGTGGGCACGCGACGGGGAGACAGTGGGAACGCATGACGTCCGATCTCTGGAGGCCAGGCATGCCCCATCCGTATCCCGACCTCGTATCGCCGCCCCCGCCCCGCCCGAGGCCGGTGCCCGAGCCGACGCCGGGCCCGGTGCCGCCGTCGCCGGGGCCGGGGCCGGGGCCCGTTCCGACGCCGGAGCCCATGCCCAGCCCCGGGCCCGACCCCGTCCCGAAGCCACCGGGCCCCGACCCCGTGCCGGAGCCGGAGCCCGAGCCGGGGCCCGTCGGCTGATCGGGCCGGTCCGCCGCCGGGGCGGTGCGCCGCCGTACCGGGCCCGGACGGCCGGCGCCCTTCCCGGCGGCTCCCGCGCCGGGAAGCGGCCCGTACGGCTCAGCCCGCGGACACCTCCGAGCGGTCGCCGCCCCAGAGCGTGTGGAACGACCCCTCCCGGTCGGTCCGCCGGTAGGTGTGGGCCCCGAAGAAGTCCCGCTGCCCCTGGGTGAGCGCCGCGGGCAGCCGGTCGGCGCGCAGGGCGTCGTAATAAGCCAGAGCGGCCGAGAACCCCGGCGTCGGCACGCCCTGCCGGGCCGCCGTCGCCACCACCTCGCGCCAGTCGTCCTGCGCCGCGCCGATCTCCTCCGCGAACCGCTTGTCCGACAGCAGGCTCGGCAGCTCGGGCCGGGTCTCGTACGCGGTCCGGATGCGGTCCAGGAACGCCGCCCTGATGATGCAGCCCGCACGCCAGATCGACGCCACCGCGCCCGGGTCGACTCCCCACTCGTGGTGCTCGCTGCCCGCCTGGATCTGGTGGAAGCCCTGCGTGTACGACACGATCTTGGACGCGTACAGGGCCTGCTCGACCCGATCGGCGAACCGCGCCGCCGCCTCCTCGTCCAGCGGCCGCGGCACGGGCCCCGGCAGCGACCGGGACGCCTCGCGCAGCTCCGCGTGCCCGGACAGTGAGCGGGCGAAGACCGCCTCCGCGATGCCGGAGACCGGCACCCCCAGGTCGAGGGCGATCTGCACCGTCCAGCGGCCGGTGCCCTTCTGCTCCGCGCGGTCGGCGACCACGTCCACGAACGGCCGGCCCGTCACCGGGTCCGCATGCGCCAGCACCTCGGCCGTGATCTCGATCAGATACGAGTCCAGACGCCCCTCGTTCCAGGTGCGGAAGGTGTCGGCGATCCGGGCGGGGGAGTACCCGGCGACCGCGCGCAGCAGGTGATAGGCCTCGGCGATCAGCTGCATGTCGGCGTACTCGATGCCGTTGTGCACCATCTTCACGAAGTGGCCCGCCCCGTCGGGGCCTACATGGGTGACGCAGGGCGTGCCGTCCGGGGCCTTGGCGGCGATCCTCTCCAGCAGCGGCCCCAGGGACTTGTACGACTCGGCCGAGCCGCCCGGCATGATGCTCGGCCCGTGCAGCGCCCCCTCCTCGCCGCCGGAGATGCCCACGCCCACGAAGTGGATGCCGCGCTCCCGCAGCTCCCTCTCCCGGCGTCGGGTGTCCGCGACGTGCGCGTTGCCGCCGTCGATGATCACATCGCCTTCCTCCAGGAGAGGAGCGAACTCCTGGATCACCGCGTCCGTGGGCTCGCCCGCCTTGACCATGATCACCAGACGCCGGGGACGCTCCAGGGCCGCGACGAACTCCCGGGCTGACTCGACCGGAACAAAGCTCCCCTCGTCGCCGAACTCGTCGACAAGCGCCCGCGTCCGGGCGGCCGTGCGGTTGTGCACGGCCACCGTGAAGCCGTTGCGTGCGAAGTTGCGGGCCAGGTTGCGGCCCATGACCGCGAGCCCCGTGACGCCGATCTGGGCATGTCCGCTCATGCTGTGTGCTCCCGTCCACCCTGTGGAGTGCTGGCGTGCCTGTCGTGCCGGTGCTGTTGCCCGGTGTACGTGTGGAGTCTTACGCACAGGCCCCGCCCGGCGCTCAACGACCGGCACACAAGCCCGCCCGCGGGCACGATTCGGGCACTCCTGAGCGGCAAACGGGCGGTGTCCGATACGCCCCGAGCACGGCGACCCGCAACGTTCCGGACGCCCGTGTTAGAGAAACGGGCATAAACGGGCACAGCAGAGGCGACGAAGAGCCTGGTGAAGCGCCCGTGCGTGCTTGTACAAACGACGCACGGGCCCGAACGGACTCGAAGGGCCCGGCGCAGAACGCGCATCAGCACACACGCAGGGATGAATGCCATGGACACCGAGGAACGCCGACGGGGGATTCTCGAAGCCGCCCGCGCCGACGGCGCGGTCGAGGTCAACGCCCTCGCCGAGCGTTTCCAGGTGGCCAAGGAGACCATCAGGCGCGATCTGCACGCACTGGAGGAGCACGGCCTGGTCCGCCGGACGCACGGCGGAGCCTATCCGGTCGAGAGCGCGGGCTTTGAGACCACGCTCGCCAGCCGCACCCTGCGCCATGTGCCGCAGAAGTCCCGGGTCGCCGCGGCCGCCGCCGAACTGCTCGGCGACGCGGAGACCGTCTTCGTCGACGAGGGCTTCACCCCGCAGCTCGTCGCCGAGGCCCTGCCCCGGGACCGGCCGCTGACCGTGGTCACCGCGTCCCTCACGGTGGCGACGGTCCTCGCGGACGCCGAGAAGATCACCGTACTGCTGCTCGGCGGACGCGTACGGGGCGGCACCCTGGCCACCGTCGACGCCTGGACCACCCGGATGCTCGCGGACTTCGTCATCGACCTGGCGTACATCGGAGCGAACGGCATCTCCCGCGAATACGGGCTCACCACCCCCGACCCGGCGGTCGCCGCAGTCAAGTCCCAGGCCATGCGCAGCTCACGACGCCGCGTGTTCGCCGGCATCCACGCCAAGTTCGGCGCGGTCAGCTTCTGCCGATTCGCAGAGGTCGGCCAGTTCGAAGCCATCGTCACCGACGCGGCGCTGCCCGCGGCCGAGGCCCAGCGCTACTCGCTGCTCGGCCCGCAGGTCATCCGCGTCTGACCGCACCGCCGCCGCACCGGCGGCACAGCGCGACAACCACACCCATCGACACCCCCCGGCGCCGCCGGGGGCGGGGCCGACCCTTCCCCGAAACGCCACCCCCCGCCTTCCTGATCGAGCCGCTACCAGACATTCAGGAGATCTCATGTCCGCACGGAGAAGAGCACACACGGGCCGCACCAGAGCGGTGCAGACGGTCGCCGCAGCCGCGGCCATCGCCCTCCTCGCCGGCTGCGCCGGCGCGGGCGGCGCAGCCGGAGGCGGGGACGGCGACGGCCTCAATGTGCTGATGGTCAACAACCCCCAGATGGCCGACCTGCAGAAGCTCACCGCCGAGCACTTCACCAAGAAGACCGGCATCAAGGTCAACTTCACGGTGCTCCCCGAGAACGACGTCCGCGACAAGATCAGCCAGGACTTCGCCAACCAGGCCGGCCAGTACGACATCGCCACCATCAGCAACTACGAGGTGCCGTTCTACTCCAAGAACGGCTGGCTCCACGCCCTTGACGGACATGTCGAGGAGGACAAGGAGTTCGACCAGTCCGACATCCTGCCGCCGCTGCGTGACTCCCTCACCGCCGACGGCAAGCTCTACGCCCAGCCGTTCTACGGTGAGTCGTCCTTCCTGATGTACCGCAAGGACGTCTTCGACAAGCACGGGCTGACCATGCCCGACGAGCCCACCTGGCAGGAGGTCGCCGACCTCGCCGCCAAGGCGGACCGGGCCGAGAGCGACATGAAGGGCATCTGCCTGCGCGGACTGCCCGGCTGGGGCCAGCTCATCGCCCCGCTCACCACCGTCGTCAACACCATGGGCGGCACCTGGTTCGACAAGGACTGGAAGCCCCAGCTCACCTCACCGGAGTTCACCAAGGCCACCGAGTTCTACGTCGACCTGGTGCGCAAGCACGGCCAGGCGGGTGCGGCCCAGTCCGGCTACACCGAGTGCCTCAACAACATGACCCAGGGCAAGACCGCCATGTGGTACGACGCCACCGCCGCCGCCGGATCGCTGGAGGCCCCGGACTCCCCGGTCAAGGGCAAGATCGGCTATGTGCCTGCGCCCGTCGAGAAGACGAAGAGCTCCGGCTGGCTCTACACCTGGGCTTGGGGCGTCCAGAAGGCGTCCAAGAACACCGACGACGCCTGGAAGTTCATCTCCTGGGCCTCGGGCAAGGAGTACGAGCAACTGGTGGGCGAACAGCTCGGCTGGGCCAAGGTGCCCGCCGGAAAGCGTAGCTCCACCTACGCCAACCCCGACTACCGCAAGGCCGCTTCGGCGCATGCCGACGTCACAGAAGAGGCCATCGCCAGCGCCAACGCCAAGAGCCCCGGAGTGCAGCCGCGCCCCGCGCCGGGCATCCAGTTCGTCGGGATACCGGAGTTCACCGACCTCGGCACCAAGGTCTCCCAGGAGATCAGCGCCGCGATCGCCGGACGCCAGTCCGTCGCAGAGGCCCTTCAGAAGTCCCAGAAGCTCGCCGAGAAGGTCGCCGAGGAGTACCGATGAGCACCCTCGCGGCCCCCAGGGCGGCCGCCCCGCCCGCCGGTCCGCCGCCCTCGGGCGGCGGGCCCGGCGGGGGACCGGGACCACGCCGCGGCGGAGTCCGGGCCTGGGCCACGCGCGCGCCGCTGCTGCCCGCGCTGGTCTTCCTGATCGCCGTCACCCAGCTGCCCTTCGCCGCCACCCTCGTCATCTCGCTCTTCGACTGGAACTCCCTCAGCCCCGACGAGCGGGCGTTCGCGGGCTTCGCCAACTACGCCGAGGTGTTCACCGACGAGTCGCTGCGCGAATCGGTGCTCACCACGGTGCTGCTCACCGCGAGCGTGGTGATCGTCAGCGTGGTCCTCGGGCTGCTGCTGGCGCTGCTTCTCGACCGCACCTTCGCCGGGCGGGGCATCGTCCGCACCCTGCTGATCACCCCGTTCCTGATCGTCCCCGTCTCCGCGGCGCTGCTGTTCAAGCACGCCCTCTACAACCCCGAGTACGGGCTGCTCAACGGCGCCTGGAGCTGGATCGCCTCCCTGTTCGGCAGCGACAGCCCCGCCCAGCCCGACTGGATCTCCGACATGCCGCTGACCGCGGTCGTCGCGGCGCTGGTGTGGCAGTGGACGCCGTTCATGATGCTCATCCTGCTGGCCGGGCTGCAGAGCAGGCCCGCGGAGGTGATGGAGGCGGCGCGGCTCGACGGCGCGAGCAACTGGCAGACCTTCCGCTATTTGACGCTGCCGCATCTGCGCCGCTACCTCGAACTGGGCATCCTGCTGGGCTCGATCTACATCGTCCAGAACTTCGACGCCGTGTTCACCCTCACCTCCGGCGGGCTGGGCACCGCCAACCTGCCCTACAGCATCTACCAGACCTTCTACCAGGCCCATGAGTACGGGCTCGCCTCGGCGGCCGGGGTCGTGGTGGTGCTCGGCACGATCGTCATCGCCACCTTCGCGCTGCGCGTCGTGTCGTCCCTGTTCAGCGAGGAGGTCTCCCGCTCATGACCGCCGTGTCCCTCCCGCCTCCGGGCCGGGCGGCCGCGCCCGCCGCCCGGCGGGCACGCCGGCGCTCCGCCGCGCTCGGCGTGCTCGCCTGGGCCGCCGGGATCGGCTTCTGCCTTCCCGCCCTGTGGATGGCGCTGACCTCGCTGCACTCCGAGACCGACGCCGCCGCCAATCCGCCCGCCCTGACCGCCTCCCTCACCCTCGACGGCTACCGGGCGTTCTTCGGCGCGGACGGCGGCCCCACGCCCTGGCCGTCGCTGCTCAACTCGCTCAGCGCATCCGCCCTGTCCACCGTCCTGGTGCTGCTGCTGGCGCTCCCGGCCGCGTACGCGCTGTCCATCCGGCCCGTGCGCAAGTGGCGGGACGTGATGTTCTTCTTCCTGTCGACGAAGATGCTGCCGGTCGTCGCCGGGCTGCTGCCGATCTATCTCTTCGCCAAGAACGCCGGGCTGCTGGACAACATCTGGCTGCTCGTCATCCTCTACACCTCGATGAACCTGCCGATCGCGGTGTGGATGATGCAGTCCTTCCTGGCGGATGTGCCGGTCTCCATCATCGAGGCCGCGCAGGTCGACGGGGCGCGGCTGCCGACCGTGCTGGCCCGGGTGGTGGCCCCGGTCGCCGCCCCCGGCATCGCGGCCACCGCGCTGATCTGCTTCATCTTCAGCTGGAACGAACTTCTCTTCGCCCGGGTGCTCACCGGCGTCGCCGCCCAGACCGCCCCCGTCTATCTGACCGGATTCGTCACCAGCCAGGGCCTGTTCCTCGCCCAGCTGTGCGCCGCGTCCGTCGTCGTGTCCCTGCCGGTGCTCGCCGCCGGCTACGCCGCCCAGGACAAGCTCGTCCAGGGCCTCTCCCTTGGAGCTGTGAAATGAGGGCAGCGATCGTCGAAGCCCCCGGCAAGATCTCGGTCAGCACGGTGCCCGACCCGTCCCCCGGGCCGCGCGACGTGGTGGTCCGGGTGGCCTCGTGCGGGCTGTGCGGCACCGATCTGCACATCCTGCAGGGCGAGTTCGCGCCCACGCTGCCGATCGTGCCGGGCCATGAGTTCGCCGGAGAGGTCGTCGCGGCCGGCGCGGACGTCACCGAGGTGTCCGTCGGCGACAAGGTCGCCGTCGACCCCTCCCTGCACTGCCACGAGTGCCGCTACTGTCGCGCGGGCCGGGGCAACCTCTGCGACCGCTGGGCCGCCATCGGCGTCTCCGTCGCCGGAGGCGCGGCCGAGTACGCCGTCGCGCCCGTCGCGAACTGCGTCAGGCTGCCCGACCACGTCGACGTCGCCGACGCGGCGCTGATCGAGCCGCTGTCCTGCGCGGTGCGCGGATACGACGTGCTCTCCGGCACCCTCGGCGCGGAGGTGCTGATCTACGGCTCCGGCACCATGGGCCTGATGATGCTGGAACTGGCCAAGCGCACCGGCGCGGCGAGCGTGGACGTCCTCGACGTCAACCCCGACCGGCTGGCCACTGCGGGTCTGCTCGGCTGCTCCCGCTCGGCGGCTGCCGCCGAGGAACTGGACCGCGGCCCGCGCGGCTGGGACGTCGTCGTCGACGCCACCGGCAACGCCGCCGCCATCCAGGACGGCCTGGGCCGGGTCGCCAAGGGAGGCACCTTCCTGCAGTTCGGGGTCTCCGACTATGCGACCACCGCCGTCATCGAGCCGTACCGCATCTACAACCAGGAGATCACCATCACCGGCTCCATGGCCGTTCTGCACAGCTTCGAACGGGCCGCCGCGCTCTTCGCCGCAGGGGTGCTCGACCCGGCCGTCTTCATCAGCGACCGGCTGCCGCTGGAGCAGTACCCCGAGGCCATGGAGCGCTTCCAGGCGGGCCAGGGGCGCAAAATCGTGGTAGAGCCGTGAGCGGCGGCCGCGAGGCCGTACTGGTTCTCGGCGAGGCGCTGGTCGACCTGATCCCGGCGCCCGGCGCGCCCGGCGTCCTGTCGGCCGAGCCGGGCGGAGCCCCCGCCAATGTGGCGGCGGGGCTCGCCCGTCTGGGCACGCCCGTCGCGTTCGCCGGGACGCTGGGCGGCGATGCGCTCGCCGGCCTGCTTCAGCGGCGGCTGACCGCGGCCGGAGTCGACCTGAGCCTGTGCGGCCGCTCCGCACTGCCCACCCCGCTCGCGGTCGCCGACCCCGCCGCGCACGGCAACGGCTACCGTTTCCACCTCCAGGCCACCGCGGCCTTCCACCTGGCGGCGCGGACCGCCGACGTCGCGCGCTTTGGCACCGTGTACGCGGGCGGGCTGGCCGCCGTCGTCGAGCCGGCGGCCCGCGCGGTCGCCGAGACGGCCCGCGCGGCGGCCGCCGGGGACAGCCTGCTGGTCGTCGACCCCAATGTGCGCGCCGACCGCACCCTCGACCCGCTGCGCGGCCCGCGGCTGCTGCGCGAACTGTGCGCACTCGCCCATGTCGTCAAGGCGAGCGACGAGGATCTCGCCCAGCTCTGGCCGCACCGCGATCCGCGGGAGAGCTGCCGTCGGCTCGCGGCGCACGGCCGTCTGGCGGTGCTCACCCGCGGCGCGGAGGGCAGTGCCGCGTATCTGCCGGACGGATCCGAGGTCCGTGCGCCCGCCGTGCCCGTCGACGTGGTGAACACCATCGGCGCGGGCGACGCCTTCACCGCGGCCGTGCTGAGCAGGCTCGCCGGACTGCGGCCGGAGGGGATCGGGAGGCTTGCCGCCGGTCGGGTGGAGGAGATGCTGTCCTTCGCCGCGCGGACGGCCGCGGCGGTCTGCGCGCAGGAGGGGACCGAGGTCGTGCGGCCTGGAGCCGTGACGGTCTGACGGTCTGAAGCAGTGACGGCCTCACGGCCTGACGGCCTGGAGCCGTGACGGTGTCGGCCGTCGGGCCCGGCCGCCCCCGGGTGGGCGCTGCCGGGGGCCGTCCGGCCGGTTCCCGGACCGATCCGGCACCGCTTCGAAGGCCGCTCGAAGGCCGCTCGAAGTCCGCCCGGCGCGGCTCGAGACTGCTCGAGGCCGCCCGGCGCGGATCGGCCCGCCGTGCGCCGCCCCCGCGCCCCTGCACATCCCGTGGGCGTCTCCCGCCGGTTGTTCTCCTGCCCTCCCCCTTATGCCCGGGGGCTCCGCCATCCCCGGTACGGCCTTCGGCCGTGCCCTCGAACGCCGGAAGGGCTCGATTGGGCGCAGCCCAATCGAGCCCTTCCGGCGACGGAGGCGCGGGTCCCGAGGGCGGAGCCCCCGCATGGAGTCTGGGGCGAAAGTCCCCAGGTCTTGGAATGGGGCCCACGCCCCGGGGTGTGGGGGGGCAGGGCAGGGAAACGCCACCGCGGGCCCGGACGGGGGCGCAGAGCATGGGCTCGTGCGCCGTGACTGAACCCTTGTCACGATCCCCGTGGGGCACCTAGGTTGGCCGATTGCGAGATGACCAACGCCAGTGGGGGAGCCCTGCCATGGCCGCTACCGGTCGGCACCGCCGAGTCCAGCCGAGCCGTTTCAACCGCGCGTCCCTCACCGTCACGGCAGGCGGTGCGGGCATGGCCCTCCCCCTGATCGGTGCGGGCGCCGCGCATTCCGCGTCCGTGGACGTCTGGGAGGAGGTCGCCGCCTGCGAATCCAGCGACGACTGGTCGATCAACACCGGCAACGGCTACTACGGGGGACTGCAGTTCACCCAGTCCACCTGGGAGGAGTTCGGCGGACGGCAGTACGCGCCGCGCGCCGACCTCGCCACCAAGGACCAGCAGATCGCAGTGGCCGAGCGGGTCCTCAAGGGTCAGGGGCCGCGCGCCTGGCCGACCTGCTCGGTGCGTGCGGGGCTGACCCGCGGCGGCGACGCACCCGACATCTCCCCCCAGGAGCGCGGCGACCGGGCGGATGCCGAAGCCGAGAAGCGCGGGCAAGCCGCGTCGGCCTCGCCCACGTCCGTGCCGACACAGCGCGAGGGCTATACGGTCGCCCGGGGCGACTCCCTCTCCAAGATCGCCGAGACCCGGCGGGTCAGCGGCGGCTGGCCGCGGCTGTACCGCGACAACCGCTCGGTCGTCGGCGACGACCCCGACTTGATCTTCCCCGGCCAGCGGCTGACACTGCCCGGCGGCGGGAGCGACGCCGACCGGCCCCCGGCGCAGGGGCAGCCGAAGGCCGCAGAGAAGCAGCGGCCCCGGAAGCGCACCAAGCCCGAAGCACAGCCCCGTACACAGCCGAAAGCTCCGCCCAAGGCAGCGTCCGGGGCCACACCCGCGCCGGAGTCCGAGCAGGCTTCGAAGCCGGCGCGCGAGGACCCGCCCGCACGGAGCGGCGGCCTGTCCGCCCCCGTCGAGGCGGGCCCCGGCACCCCCTACCGCAAGGCCGGCGCCGCCTGGGCGCGCGGCTACCACACCGGCGTGGACTTCCCGGTGCCCACCGGCACGGCCGTGAAGGCCGTCGCCCCTGGCCATGTGGTCTCCGCGGGCTGGGAGGGGCCGTACGGCTACCAGGTCGTCATCCGGCACACGGACGGCAGGTACAGCCAGTACGCGCATCTGTCCGCGCTGAGCGTCCGCCCCGGACAGCAGGTCAACAGCGGCCAGCGGATCGCGCGCTCAGGGTCCACCGGCAACAGCACGGGACCGCACCTCCACTTCGAGGTGCGCACGGCTCCCGGGTACGGCACGGACATCGATCCCCTTGCCTACCTCAGGTCGGGCGGCGTCGCCGTCTGAGCACAGCGGCCCGGACGGCTGTACGGCCGGCTCTTCCGACGGCTGAGCCGGCACCGCAGCGGGGCGCAGCCGCTGCCGGGTCAGCATGATCAGACCTGCGGCCGCGACCGCCCCGGACGCCACGGCCAGCACCGTGCCGAGCGCCCCGAACCGAAACGTCTCGCCGAACAGCGTCACCCCGACCGCGGTGGCCGCCACCGGGTTGACCACGGTCACCGTGGCCAGCGGGGCGGCGAGTCCCGCCCCGCGGTAGGACGCCTGCGACAGCAGCAGACCTCCCACGGCCAGCACCGCCACGACCAGCAGGCTCGGCCACTGCGCCAGCGGCGCGCTCCACGACCAGCCCACCGACACCGTCTTGGTGAACACGGACGCGATGCCGAAGGCCGCGCCTGCCGCGCCCGCGAGCAGCACGCTGCGCATCGCGCCGCGGTGCACGCCCTGGGCGAGCAGGAACAGCAGCGTCACCCCGCCCAGCGTCGCGGCCGCCAGCAGTCCGCGCTCCGCGCCGTCCAGCGAACGCGAGTCGGCGGGACCCGTCAGGGCCAGCAGCCCGGCGAGCCCCGCCGTCGCCACAAGGGCTCCGCGCCAGGCGGCGGCGGGGGCTCTGCGCCGTACGAACAGCGCCGCCATCGGCAGCGCGAAGACGATCGTCAGCGCTCCCAGCGGCTGCACCGCGCTCAGCGGCCCGTACGCCAGAGCCAGCACATGCAGCACCGCGCCGAGCCCGTTGAGCGCCACGGCCGCCCACCAGCGCGCCTGGTGCAGCGGGGCGTAGGGGTGCGCGGGGCTGGTCGCCGCCACGCGCTCCTGGAGGATCGCCCCGCCCGCGTAGGCGAGCGCGGAGAGCAGGGACAGCAGAACGGCCGGCGCAAGGGTACTCATGGGCACCACGATGTCCCTTGTGGGCGCTCACGTCGTCGTCCTTGAGCAGGCACTTGAACATACTCCCGACGTAGTACGGGAGTATGTCCGCAGTCCCCCTCCCGGCGGGGGCGGGGGCCGGGCCATGGCGCGGTGCCCGACCCGTCCGACGCGAACGGCGTTGTCCCACCAGTATCCGGCGCACGCCCGAGGCTCGCTCGCCGCACGCCCGAGGACGGCAAGGTTCCGGGGGCCGGGGACACTGCTGCGAACGTGTGTGCGACAAGGGCGGCCCTCTCCGTCGACCCGTTCCCGAAACGGGCTGTCATCGGGTTGAACGTTTCTCCCCGGATGGGCATGCCGGACCGAGATCCGGTGCGCCCTGCGGATCGCGCCCCCTAGGGGTCTAGTCCACTAGGTGAAGCCGGGTCCCTTGCGCCAATCGGCAGAGTCCGCTCCGGGCCTGTGCGGCGGCGGTGGTGGCGGTGTCAAGGGCTCGGGCGGCTCGTGGGGGCATTTGGCCGAATACTTGAGCACTCAGTAAAGTTTCACTCTTGGAACTACGGCGTACGAGTGACAGAGGAATCGGCATCCGCGATGACGGCGACCAACGAAAGCCCGGCACCGGCGTACGGCCCGGGCATCGACCCTGAGCGGCTCGCCGTCTGTCTGGGCGTGCTCGAAGAGCTGGACGAGCTGGAGATTGACCACCCCGACGCGGTCGCCGTACGCCGGGCCACCGCGGGCGTCTACCGCACCGTGAAGCAGCGCCGCCGCCAGGAGCGCCGGGCGGCCAAGACCGCCCATGACCGGGCGGTCACCGAGGCCACCGCCACCGGCTCCGCCGAGCGCATCGACGACGAGACCCAGGGGCTGCTGCCCACCTCCTCGGTCGTCGGGGAGATCGCGGGCATACTCCAGCGCCCCCGTTCCTGCTACATCTGCAAGACCCGCTACACCGAGGTCGACGCCTTCTACCACCAGCTGTGCCAGAAGTGCGCCGCCGAGAACCGCGCCCGCCGCGACGCCCGCGCCGATCTGACCGGCCGGCGCGCCCTGCTCACCGGCGGCCGCGCCAAGATCGGCATGTATATCGCGCTGCGGCTGCTGCGCGACGGCGCGCACACCACCGTCACCACCCGCTTCCCCAAGGACGCGATCCGCCGCTTCAAGGCGATGCCGGACAGCGACGAGTGGATCCACCGTCTCAAGATCGTCGGCATTGATCTGAGGGACCCGGCCCAGGTCGTCGCCCTGGCCGACTCGGTGGCCGCCGAGGGGCCGCTGGACGTCCTGATCAACAACGCCGCGCAGACGGTGCGCCGCTCCCAGCAGGCCTACGGCGAGCTGCTCGCGGCCGAGGCCGCCCCGCTGCCCGCGGGCGAGCTGCCCGCCTCCGAGGTGATCGGCGCCTTCGGCAGCGGCGCGCAGGCGGCGCTGCCCGCCGGCGGCGGCGAGAAGCTGACCGCCCAGGACGTCGCCGAACTGGCGCTGGTCACCGGCTCCGCATCCCTCGCCAGGATCGAGGCGGGCACCGCCATCGACGCCGGCGGGCTGGTCCCCGATCTGCATGACACCAACAGCTGGGTCCAGACGGTCTCCGAGGTGGACCCCGTCGAGCTGCTCGAGGTCCAGCTCTGCAACTCCACCGCGCCGTTCATCCTGATCAGCAGGCTTCGCCCGGCGCTCGCCGCCTCCTCCGCCCGGCGCGCCTACGTCGTCAACGTCTCCGCGATGGAGGGCGTCTTCGGCCGCGGCTACAAGGGAGCGGGACACCCGCACACGAACATGGCCAAAGCCGCGCTGAACATGCTCACCCGCACCAGCGCCCAGGAGATGTTCGAGACCGACGGCATCCTGATGACCGCGGTCGACACCGGGTGGATCACCGACGAGCGTCCGCACCCGGACAAGATGCGCCTGGCGGACGCGGGTTTCCACGCTCCGCTCGATTTGGTCGACGGGGCGGCCCGCGTCTACGACCCGATCGTACGGGGCGAGTCGGGCGAGGATCTGTACGGCTGCTTCCTCAAGGACTACGCCACCGCCAACTGGTAACTCATCTGTCGCACCAGTCACGCACCACCCAGCGTCCTCGTGTTAAACAGAGCATGGGACAACTGGCCGGAATTGAGCAGATTTACAGGCCCCATCGAGCGGGGGCGCGCTCATTTGGTTAGTCTTGGGTGAACGGACGGCCTCCAAGGGATCCACGAAGCCCCCTCGGTCGTCCTGGGACAGGCCTGAAAGAGGCTGCGGTCCCGCCAGCGACGGCGCCACCGCGACCGAACTGCCCCTGTCCCCTTTACGCGACACAGAGGAGTGCGCGGTGACGACAGAAGTGACGAAGCATGACAAGCGCCCACCGGAAGGCGCCGACGAGCAAGCCAATCAGCCGGAAGAGCTCAACAGCCTCGATGTATGGGCCCGCTCGGCCCCCATCCGGCTGGCCGGTTACGAAGACGACCTCGCTGAGCCCCACATCCTGCCTGGCGTCGACTGAAGCGCGGTGCTTCGTTCCCGTACCCCCTGGCCCCGGAGCCAGGGGGTACGGCCGTCCGGGTGAACCGATCGGGCGCAAGGCGCTGACGGCGGTTCGTCGCCGTACGGGGTCCTCCGCCGGCGTCCAGGCTGTGGCGCGGGCTCAGCGCAGCCGCGTCGGGCGGAGGAAGTCGCGCACATAAGTGCGGTGCCACCAGGCGCCGGTGGCGCGCAGTTCGCGCCAGGTCGTGAAGCGGTAGTGGAAGAGGCGGGCCCTGACGTACGCCGGCGGAGCGTCGGGGAAGGGATTGCGGGCGAGCAGGCGCAGGGTGTCGCGGTCGCCGTCCAGGAGGCGTGCGACGAAGGGGCCGAACCAGGAGCGGGCGTAGGCGGGGGACAGGGCGGCGAACCACATCATCCAGTCCAGCCGCAGATGGTACGGCGCGTACTGGCGCGGCAGTCTGCGGACGTCGGTGGGCTTGCCCTTGAAGCCGTACTCGCGCCACACCGTGCCCTCGTGCGGCGCCTGCTCGTCCGTGCCCTCGACGACCACCTCGAAGCGGACCCGGCCCACCGAGCCGAACGCGCCGTAGGCGTTGACCAGATGGAAGGGATCGAAGGAGCGGTTCATCGCCTGGCGGCGGGAGAGCAGATTGCGCGCCGGCCGGTAGCTGAGGAGCAGCACCCCGGCGGCGACCGCGATCACGGTGGCCTCGTACCAGAGCGGTGGCCGGGGCAGCGACGGGGGCGCCGCCACGGCCGAGAAGTCCACCGCGGAGAGCGCGAGGGCGATCGTCAGCCAGTTCAGCCAGGAGAAGTTGCCGGACAGCACCAGCCACAGCTGGGTGAGCACCATCAGCCCGGCCGCCGCCGACGCCACGGGCTGGGGGGTGAACAGCAGCACCGGCACCAGCAGCTGCGTCACATGGTTGGCGGCGACCTCGACGCGGTGCAGGGGGCGCGGCATCCGGTGGAAGAACCAGCTCAGCGGCCCCGGCATCGGCTGGGTCTCATGGTGGTACTGGAGGCAGGTCAGATCCCGCCAGCACCGATCCCCGCGGATCTTGATCAGTCCCGCGCCGAACTCCACCCGGAACAGCACCCACCGCAGCATCCAGAGCACCAGCACCGGCGGCGCGGTCCGCTCGTTCCCGAGGAAGACGGCCAGGAACCCCGTCTCCAGCAGCAGCGACTCCCATCCGAAGCCGTACCAGGTCTGCCCCACGTTGACGATGGACAGATACAGCGCCCACAGCACCGCCCAGCAGGCCATCGCCGCCCACAGCGGCACA
The DNA here is from genome assembly GCF_022414575.1 of Streptomyces sp. MUM 178J. Taxonomy (GTDB): domain Bacteria; phylum Actinomycetota; class Actinomycetes; order Streptomycetales; family Streptomycetaceae; genus Streptomyces; species Streptomyces chengmaiensis. The sequence goes on from NZ_JADWYQ010000007.1 coordinate 87,421, forward strand.
TGGTCGGCCGCCCCGGCCGCGAGGGCCGCGGCGAGCGCGCAGCCGGTCCAGGCGACCGCGGCGAAGAAGCGGTCCGAATAATGGAGGTGGAACAGGCTCGGCGTCTGCCGGGGCGATGCCTGCCGCAGGTAGTCGGGGACGGGCAGCATGCCCCGCTCGCCGATCAGCGCCCGGAACTGGAGCGCCGCGGTGAGGAACGCGATCAGATACACACCGGCGAGAGCCCGCTGGAAGACAAGCCGGCTCAGCCAGTAGTCACCATCCGTGAACCATTCCATCACTCCCAGTATCAATCCGCGGCGAGGTTCCGCAGGGTGCGGCCGAGCCGGCGGGCGTACTTCCGCTGAAGCACGGGGACGAGCGGGCCGGCGAGCCGCGTGTACCAGGCGGCGGGCCTGCTGAAGGCGGTGACCGTGAACCACACCGTCCCGTCCTCGCGGAGGTCGACGACGAACGACTCCTCGCCGCGCTCCGGGTGCCCGGTCAGGGTTCCGTAGGCGAAGCCCGTCCGGTCCGGCCCGTACGCCGTCCACACCACTTCGCACGGCGCGCCCAGCCGCAGCGGGCCGAGACCGGCCGACACCTCCAGCCGTACGCCGGGCTCCGCCCGGACCGCGTCGCTGTCCACCCGGGCGCCCGACCCGCGGTGCATCCCCCATGTGGTGACCGCGGCGCCCGCGGCCTCGAAGCAGGGGCGGCCTCGTCCGATCGGCTCGGTGTGGCGGAGGTGGCGGTAGCCGGAGGGCAGCGGCTCATGGCGGGTGGCGCCGACCTCGGCGTAGCCGAGCACGCGGGCGTCCCAGTCCGTGCGGGCGCCTTGTCCCGGCGTACGGCGGTCGCGGCCGGGGCGGCGGGCGCGGCTCATGCGGGGGTCTCCTTGGTCTCCTTGAGGCGTCGCCAGGCGAGGATCGAGCAGAGCGCGAAGCCGAGGGCGTTGCCCAGGCCGTGGGTGGCGGCCATCCAGGTCAGGCTCGGGCGGGGGAGGCCGGTGGCCTCGCCCGCCGCCCAGCTCAGCGCGAGCAGCATGGTGGCCGCCAGGACCGCCGCCGAGACGGCCAGCAGGGCGCGGGTGACCCGGTCCCGTCCGCCGGTCCGGATGTCGCGCCAGGTCAACAGTGCCACGGTCCACATGCCCGCGGTCAGGACGAGCGCTCCGGCCAGCTCGGCCCAGTCGTCGATGAAGTAGCCGGCCAGCACGAGCAGCGTGCCCAGCGGCACGCTGAGCGCCGCGAAGCGGGCGGCCGGACCCTCGGCGGTGCGGCACACGAGCCCGGCCACGAGGGCCGCCGCGAAACCCGCGTAGTGGAAGTGCGGCACCGTCAGGGCCAGGATCTCCAGGCTGAAGCCGAACAGCTCATGGCCCGAGCGCTCCGCCACCAGCGCCGTTCCCGCCACCGAGGGGGCGGCCAGTGCGGCGAGCACCGCCGCCTCGGCCGCCGACGGAGAGCGGGTGCGGGACAGCCTGCGGACGGCGGCCACGGCCGGCAGCAGGGTGCCGATCGCGTAGACGGAGGCCAGTGCCACGGCCGCGGCCGAGCGCGGCAGCCACAGTGCGACCGCCCCTGGAGCGGCGAACAGCAGCCATGTCCGCCGAATGGGCGCGAGCCCCTCGGCGTCGATCAGACGCAACCGGCGGGCACGACGAACAGCATGCCGAGCATCACGATCAGGTTGACCAGCACGGACATCGATATCCCACCCCGGCTTTGAACGTGTTCAATTCCTTCGCGGATGACAGTAGGAGATTATTTGAACATGTTCAAGTCGCGACCGCCGCTGAATTCCGGCAAAACGTATAGCGACATGTCGGGCAGGAGAGTCGGGAGCATCTGTGCGCTCATCCACGCGCCGCGGATATGCCGCGACCGTCGTCGCGATCGCGCTGTCCATCGGACTGTTCGCCTCCGGATGCGGCGGCGACAGTGAGGCGGCGGGCCCTGAGGAGATCCTTCTGCAGCCGGTCGCCTCACCCGGCCCCGATCCCTTCACCACCTCGGCGTCCCTGGTGATGCCCAGCCCGCGCCCCGACGGGACCGCTAGGCCGACGGCGTCGCCCACGGACACTGCGACGCCTTCGCCCAGCCCCACCGTCCAGTCGTTGCGCACCGTCTCCGGCTCCATGGCCGGCCTCTACGGCGGCGTCCGCAACGAGCCGAGCTGCGACACGGAACGACTGGTCAGCCTGCTGGACGCCGACCAGTCCAAGACACGCGCCTTCGCCCGGGCGGCCGCCATCACCCAGGAGGCCGTCCCGTCCTTCCTGCGCGGGCTGACGCCCGTCGTGCTGCGTGCAGACACGCGTGTCACCAACCACGGCTACAGCTCCGGCGCCGCCGTCGCCTTCCAGTCCGTTCTGCAGACGGGCACCGCGGTGCTGGCGGACGAGTACGGCGCGCCGCGCGTGCGCTGCGCCTGCGGCAATCCGCTCAAGGCGCCCGTCGCGGTCGACGGCGCCGTCGTGTACAGCGGGCGCCCATGGCCCGGCTTCCGGCCGGAGAAGAGCGTCGTGGTCAAGCCCTCCACACAGATCGTCAGCAGCCTGATCATCGTCGACGTGGACAACGGCACCTGGATCGAACGCAGGACCGGAACCGACGGCGAGGAGGACCAGGAGCCCGACGTGCTGCCGCCCGTCGACCCCGACGACGTCTTCGACGGGCCCCAGGCCGGGACTTCGTCCGCACCGGACGGCGGCCCGGCCGTCCCCGACGCGCCCGGGCAGGCCGCCCCCGGCAGCCCGCCTCCCGCGCCGTCCGACCCCGTCGCTCCGCCTCCGGTCGCCCCGCCTCCGGTCGAGCCGCCCTCGGACGCGCCCGTGCCGCCTGAGAACGACGTCACCAGGACCGGCCCCGACGAACCGATCGCCCCCGACGCGCCGGCCCAGCCGGACCTCTTCCCCGGCTGAGCGGCCCGGCGGGCAGCGGTGAGCGGACCAGCGGAACAGTCGAAGAAACCGGCGAATGATGGCAGAGTGGCTCCATGGTTGAGCGGGCAGCGGGTGCCCTGTCGCTCCCCGACGACTGGCCGGCCCATCCGGATCTGAGCCTCACCCTCAACCGCATGGGCAGCTTCGACTGGGACCTGGCCAGCGGACTGCTCCACCTGGACCGGTCCGCCCTCCAGGTGTTCGATCTGCGCCCCGACGAATTCGCCGGCCACCCGGAGAGCCTCGCCTCCCGGGTGCCCGCGGACGAGCGCGTCCGCCTCGACGCCGTCGTGGCGCAGGCCCTCAAGAACGGCGAGGACCACTACGGCGCCTACTTCCGCATCCGCTGCCGTGACGGGAGCCTGCGCTGGACGCACACCCAGGGCACCGTGCGCCGCGACGAGAGCGGGCGGCCGCTGCGGATCATCGGCATCGTCCGCGACGCCACCCAGGAGCTGGCCGACTCCCTGGCCCGCCGCGAAGTCGACGTCGAACGCCGCCGCCAGACCAGCGTGGTGGAGTCCACCACCGCCGCGCTCGCCCACGCCAGAACCGTCCAAGACGTGATCGACATCCTGAACGACTCGCACGGACTGGAGCACTTCGGCGCGACCAGCCTGGTGATGGGCCTGCTGGAGTCGGGCCGCATCCATCTGGTGGCCGAAGGCCCCGAGGGCTCCTTCGTCCCCGGCACCCGCTACACCCGCATCGACGAGGGCTATCCGATGAGCGAAGTGGTACGCACCCTCGCCCCCCGCTTCATCGAGTCCAAGGAGGACTTCGCCGAGTCCTATCCGCTGCTCTGGCCGCACATCGCCCACCTGGGCATCAACGCGGCCGCCTATCTGCCGCTGATCGCCCAGGCCCGCCCGATCGGCGCACTGGGCCTGCTCTACCGCGACCGGTACGGATTCAGCGCCGAGGAGCGCAATGTGCTGGTGGCGCTCGGCAGCAGCATCGCGCAGAGCCTGCAGCGGGCCATGCTCTACGAGCAGGAACACGACCTCGCGGAGGGTCTGCAGCAGGCGATGCTGCCTCGGCGCATCCCGGAAGTGCCGGGCGCGCAGATCGCCGTGCGCTACCGCTCCGCCCGCCTCGGCCAGGACATCGGCGGCGACTGGTACGACGTCATCAGCCTGCCCGGCGGCCGGGTCGGCGCGGTCATCGGGGACGTACAGGGCCATGACACCCACGCCGCCGCGGTCATGGGACAGCTCCGGATCGTGCTGCGCGCCTACGCGGCCGAAGGGCACACCCCGGCCACCGTGATGGCCCGGGCGTCCGTCTTCCTCCATGAGCTGGACACCGACCGCTTCGCGACCTGCACCTATGCGGAGGCCGACCTGTCCACGGGCGTCGTGCAGGTGGTGCGCGCCGGACATGTCGACCCGCTGATCCGGCAGAGCGACGGCGCGTCCCGGCGACTGCCGGTGGAGGGCGGGCTGCCGCTCGGCCTCTCGGCGGAGTTCGGCCGGCTGGAGTACCCGGTGACCACCGTGGAGCTGGACCCCGGCCAGATCCTACTGCTCTACACCGACGGGCTGGTGGAGATGCCCGGCGCGGACTTCGACGACGGGATGCAACTGCTGACCTCGCTCGTGGACAGCGGTCCGCGCGATCTGCAGCTGCTCGCGGACCGGCTGTGCGAGGTGGTCGACGAACGGGGCGGCGAGGACGACGTGGCCCTGCTGCTGTTGCGCCGCAAGGGCGCGGTCGGCCCGCAGACCGGCGGGCGGCTGCAGCAGCACGTCGCGCAGAACGACCCCGAGGCGCTGCGCTCCGCCCGGCACATGATCAGGGCGGCCGTGCGGGCATGGGGGGCGCGGGAGCGGTCGGACGAGATCGAGCTGGCCGCCGACGAGCTGGTCACCAATGCGCTGATGCACACCGACGGCGGGGCGATCGTGACCATCCGGGTGCTGTCCGCCATGGAGCGCCGGCTGAGGGTGGAGGTCGAGGACCGCTCCAGCGCCCTGCCGCGACGCCGGGACGCGGGCGAGTCCGGCGTCTCCGGGCGCGGGCTGATGCTGGTGGACCGGCTTGCGGAGGCGTGGGGGGTGGAGTCCCGGGGCAGCGGCAAGTGCGTGTGGTGCGAGTTCATCATCCCGGAGCGGGTGCCGGCCGCGTTCCCCGGCGGGCCCGGCGGGTAGCTCCGCGGACAGGCGGGCGGGTCGAAGGGCGGTCGGCACGGTCGGCACGGGCAATTCCGGCGGACGCACGACACGCAGTGTTAACTCAGTGTGAATCGATCATACTTGACCGTAACTGATCGGGAGATGTTGACTTTCGGTTCCCGGCCTTCGAGGACATGAGGACCCCTTGAGCAGCGAGCTACTGGCACCTGTCGACCTGGCGTTCTGGCATCTCGAAACCCCAGCCCACCCCATGCATCTCGGCGCGCTCGCCTTCTTCGGACCCGGCCCCGTGCCCGGCCAGGGCGAGCGGTCCGGGCAGAGCGAGCGGCTCCTCGGCCTGCTCGCCGAGCGGGCCGCCGCGATCCCGCGGCTGCGCATGCGGGTGCGCGACGTCCTGCTCCCCGTCGGCGGCGCGGCGTGGACGGCGGCGGACGACTTCGACGTCCGCCGCCACGTCCGCCGGCTGGCGCTCCCCGGCGGCGATTTCGAGCGCCGGGCCGTCGCCGCGGCCGGGGAGCTGATGGAGCGCCCCCTCGCGCGGGGGCTGCCGCCCTGGGAGATGTACCTGCTCACCGGAGGGTCGGAGCAGGACGGCGGCGCGGACGGCGGCACACTCCGCTTCGCGGTGCTCGTCAAGCTCCACCACGCCCTGGCCGACGGCATGAGGGCCGTCGCCATCGGCGCCGGGATCTTCGACGAGATCGCGGACCTCCGGGGCGCCGCGCAACCGCCCCGCGGACCCGCCCGCACCGTGCTGCCCCGGCCCTGGCTCGCCGGACCCCGGGAGGCCGCGGGGCTGGCGCGCGGCCGCATCGAGGAACTGGGCCGCGCCGTCGGCGTCGGGGCGTCCGTCGTACGGGCCAGCCGGCTCGACCCCGGTGCCCACCCGGCCCTCACCGCGGTCGCCAGCGGCCGACGCCGGCTGGGCACCGCCGTCCTCGGACTCGACGAGGTCCGGAGGGTGCGCAGAGCGGTCGGCGGCACCGCCAACGACGTTCTGCTCGCGACGGTGGCGGGAGCGCTGCGCCGCTGGATGCGGGAGCGGGGCGAGGAGCCCCCGGCGGCCGACCCCCGCGCCCTGGTGCCGGTCTCCCGGCGCCGGCCCGGCAGTCCGTCCGGCACCGGCAATCTGCTCTCCGGATATCTGCTGACCCTGCCGGTCGGCGAGGACGACCCGCGTGCGCGGCTGCGCGCCGTGCGGGAGGCGATGGACCGCAACAAGGCCGCCGGCCCGCTGCGAGGCGCGGGCGCGCTGGCCGTCCTCGCCGACCAACTGCCCCCGATCGCCCACCGGTTCGCCGCCCCGTTGGCCGGCAGCGCCGCGCGGCTGCTGTTCGACCTGCTGGTGACCAATGTCCCGCTGCCCCGCTCGGCCCTCCGCCTCGGCGGCTGCCCGCTGCGTGCGCTGTTCCCCCTGGCGCCCCTGCCCCGCGGCCAGTCACTGGCCGTCGCCCTGACCCCCTATGCCGACCGCGCCCACGTCGGCCTCGTCGCCGACGCCCGGGCCGTCCCCGACCTCGACCGCCTCGCCCACGCACTCCACGAAGAGCTGTCCGCCCTGGCGGCGGCGGTGGACTGACCGACCCGCGAACTGCGCCGCGCGCAGGCCTGCGGCACCCTGGAGACATGCCCGAGCTGCCCGAAGTGGAGGCCCTGCGGGAGTTCCTCGACGAGCGTCTCGTGGGCGAGGACTTCGCCCGCGTGACCCCTGTGGCGATCAGCGTCCTCAAGACCTACGACCCGCCGCTGTCCGCCCTCGAAGGCGCGCGGGCCACCGCCGTGGCCCGCCACGGAAAGTGGCTGGACATCACCGCGGACAGTGCCGCCGGCGGAACGGAACGCGCGCTCCACCTCCTCGTGCATCTCGCCCGCGCCGGCTGGCTGCAGTGGAAGGACGAGCTCCCGGCCGCGCCCCCGCGGCCGGGAAAGGGCCCTCTGGCACTGCGGGCGGCCCTCGCCTCCGGCGCGGGGTTCGACCTCACGGAGGCGGGCACCGCCAAACGGCTCTCCGTGCACCTCGTCCGCGACCCGTCCGACGTCCCGGGCATCGCCCGCCTCGGCCCCGACCCGCTCGCCGCCGACTTCGACCGGGCGGCCTTCGCCACCCTGATGGCGGGCGAACGCCGGCAGGTCAAAGGCGCGCTGCGCGACCAGAGCCTGATCGCCGGCATCGGCAACGCCTACAGCGACGAGATCCTGCACGCCGCGAAGCTCTCCCCTTTCAAACCCGTGCAGAACCTCACCGAGCAGGAGACGTCCACGCTGTACGCCGCCCTGCGCTCCACCCTCCGCGAGGCCGTGGAGCGCTCCCGGGGACTCGCCGCGGGCCGCCTCAAGGCCGAGAAGAAGAGCGGTCTGCGCGTCCACGGCCGCACCGGCCGGCCGTGCCCCGTCTGCGGCGACACGATCCGCGAGGTCTCCTTCAGCGACTCCTCGCTCCAGTACTGCCCCACCTGCCAGACCGGCGGCAGGCCGCTCGCAGACCGCAGACTCTCCAGGCTGCTCAAATGACCTGAGGCGGTCTCACGGGCCTGACGGCCTGCGGCCCTCGGGCCTGTCGTCGCCCAGTGACAGCACTCGCTCCCCGCCCTCGTCCCACACCTCCCACCGTGCGATCTCCCCGCTCGGCAGATCCGTGCCGCCCTCCAGTGTGACCGGCTCCTCGGCGCCGCCTCGCGGCCCGGAGCCGGACGGCTGCGACCACCCGAGCACGGGATGGTCCGCCCCGTCCTTGCCCACCGCCACCAGGCGGAACGCCTTGCGATCAGCCAGCCCCGCCAGCCCCGACAGCCGCAGCGCGACCGCCGTACCCCACTCCTGGTCCCGTGTCGTCGCCTCGGCGGTCACCCCCGACGCGGCGTCCCTGACGACGGTCGTCCGCCCGGCCGCGTCAGCCTCTCCCGCTGCTCCGCCGCGGTACGCCACCACACCCGCCGGCAGCGCGACGACCAGCGCCGCGGCCGCCGCGACCAGTGCCAGACGCCGCCGGCGGGCCCGCCGCGCGCGCCCCGCCACCTCGCGCGTCAGCCGATCCAGCATCCGCCCGCCGGGCCGGCAGCCCCACACGGGGCACGGCCCTGACAGCTCCGCGAGCGCCGCCGTCGTCGGCGCGAAGTCCGACAGCCACACCGCGCACATCACACATCGGGCCAGATGCTCCTCAAAGCGGAACGCGTCCGCGGGCTCCAGCACGCCCAGCGCATAGGCGGCCGCGTCCCGGTGCCGCTGCTGCGCACTCATGGGCGGTCCTCGATTCCTCTCCTGTCCAGCTGTGTCGTCCTGGTATACGCAGCGCATCCCCGCCCAGTTCAACCGCTCCGTGGCCGGGGCTCCAACAGCCCGCCTACACTCCGCAGCATGCTGCGCGCACTGGCCGTCGACGACGAGAGACCCGCTCTCGAAGAGCTGCTGTACCTGCTCCGCTCCGACCCCCGCATCACCAGCGCCGAAGGGGCCACGGACGCCACCGAGGCCCTGCGCCGCATCACCCGTGCCCTCCAGGCCGGGCCGGACGGCGAGGACGCCGTCGACGTCGTCTTCCTCGACATCCACATGGCCGGGCTCACCGGACTCGACGTGGCCCGGCTCCTCACCGGCTTCGCCCGCCCCCCGCTGGTCGTCTTCGTCACCGCGCACGAGGGCTTCGCCGTCCAGGCGTTCGACCTGAAGGCAGTCGACTACGTCCTCAAACCGGTGCGCAGGGAACGTCTTGCCGAGGCGGTGCGGCGTGTCTCGGACCTCGCGGCGGCGCCGGGTCCGCCCGAGGCCGTCCCCCTGCGGCCTGCCGTCCACCCCGCCCCCGCTGTCAGCGGCGGGGAGCAGATCCCCGTGGAACTCGGCGGCGTCACCCGTTTCATACCGGTGGACGACATCTCCTATGTCGAGGCCCAGGGCGACTACGCCCGACTCCACACCCGCGGCGGGGCCAGCCATCTGGTGCGCATCCCCCTGTCCACTCTGGAGGAGCGCTGGGCCTCCCGGGGATTCGTCCGCATCCACCGCAGCCACCTGGTGGCCCTGTCCCGGATCGAGGAGCTGCGCCTTGACGCCGGGACCACCACGGTCCGCGTCCAAGGCGCCGAACTCGCCGTCAGCCGCCGCCACGCGCGCCAGCTGCGCGAACTGCTGATGCGGCACGCCCGCAGCTGACCGCGGCCGGTGTCCGCACGACACCTGTCGACCGCAATCGCTCCTGCGTAGACTCCACAGCTCCCGAGAGTTCGCCGACACGCTGGAGCGGACGGACGATGTCTGCAGAGCAACAACCCCGCCGCGAGGTGGTCACCGGGGTGCCGCGCGCCGTGCGGCGTCCGGCGCCCGGCTATGCGCCGGCGCGGTCGGAGATCAGCGAGCACACCACGGTGGGGGCCACCTATGTCCGTTCCCTGATGCGCAGTCAGCTCAGGGCGGCCCTGTACGCCCTCGGCGCGCTCGCCCTGCTGGTCGGTTCGCTGCCGCTCCTCTTGGCCCTGCCCGCCGCGTTCGGCGGCCGCCCCTTCCCCGCCGAGCCGGCCGTCTGGGCGGCGCTCGGAGCCGGCGTCTACCCGGTCATCTGGCTGATCGCCCGCTGGTACGTGCGCCGCGCCGAGCGCAACGAGCGCGATTTCACCACACTCGTCGAGGGCCGCTGACCGTGCCCCGCACCCGGCCGCCGGGGGGCCCGGCGTGAACCAGACCTACGCGGTGGCCGCCGTCGCCGCCGTAGTGCTCGCCACCGTGCTCGTCGGCGCCCTGGGCCTTCGCATATCCCGCACCACCTCCGACTTCTACGTCGCCTCCCGCACCGTCGGCCCCCGCCTCAACGCCGCCGCCATCAGCGGCGAGTACCTCTCCGCCGCCTCCTTCCTCGGCATCGCGGGGCTGATCCTGCTCCAGGGCCCGGACATGCTCTGGTACCCGGTCGGCTACACCGCCGGCTATCTCGTCCTCCTCGTGCTCGTCGCCGCACCGCTGCGCCGCTCGGGCGCGTACACGCTCTCCGACTTCGCCGAGGCCCGGCTGCAGTCCGCCGCGGCCCGCCGGCTCGCCGTCCTGTTCGTCGTCGGCATCGGCTGGCTCTATCTGCTGCCGCAGCTCCAGGGCGCGGGGCTCACCCTGGAGATCCTCACCGGAGCGCCCGACTGGGTCGGCTCCCTCGTCGTCGCCGTCGTGGTCACCGGGGCGGTGGCCGCCGGCGGCATGCGCAGCATCACCTTCGTCCAGGCCTTCCAGTACTGGCTGAAGCTCACCGCCCTGACCGTTCCGGCGCTCTTCCTGGTCGCCGCGTGGCTGGGCGACGACGCCCCGCGCGCCCGCTTCGACGCCCCGTCGGCCTTCCGCGAGCACACCGTTGTGCGCGTCGACGACACCGTCCGCATCGAGATCGACGCACCACTCACCCTCACCGTGTCCGGAACGGTCGACGGCACGGCCTACCAGGAGAGGCGCCTCACCCTCGACGAGGGCGCCCACACGGTCGCGTCGGGTACGGCACTGGCCTTTCCCGAAGGGGCGCGGGCTCCTGAGCGCGCCCATGCCGAGGCCGGTCCGTCCGGCTGGTCCCAGTCGCTGTCCGCGGGCAGCGACGGCCACCGGCTGTATGCCACGTACGGGCTCATCCTCGCCACGTTCCTCGGCACGATGGGCCTGCCGCATGTCGCCGTCCGCTTCTACACCAGCCCCGACGGGCGCGCCGCCCGGCGCACCACCCTCGTCGTGCTGGCCCTGATCGGCGCGTTCTATCTGCTGCCGCCCGTCTACGGGGCGCTCGGCCGGATCTACGCCCCCGAACTGGCCCTCACCGGCGATGCGGACGCCGCCGTGCTCGTCCTGCCGGACCGGCTCCTCGGCGGGCTCGCGGGAGAGCTGCTCGGCGCGCTGCTGGCGGGCGGCGCCTTCGCGGCCTTCCTGTCGACCGCGTCAGGCCTGACGATGTCGGTCGCCGGAGTCATCAGCCAGGACGTACTGCCGTCGCGCGGCGTACACCACTTCCGTCTCGCCGCCGTGCTGGCCATGGCCGCGCCGTTCGCCCTGAGCGTGGTGTCGGAGAACGTGCCGGTCGCCGACGCGGTGGGCCTCGCCTTCGCGGTGTCGGCGTCCTCGTTCTGTCCGCTGCTGGTGCTGGGCATCTGGTGGCGCGGGCTCACCCCGCCCGGCGCGGCCGCCGGGCTCGTCGTCGGCGGCGGATCCGCGCTGACGGCGGTGCTGGCCACCCGCGCGGGCTTCGCGCCCGCCGGCTGGCGCCACACCCTGATGGCCTGGCCCGCCGTCTGGTCGGTGCCACTGGGCTTTCTGACGATGCTGCTGGTGTCCCTGGCGACAGCGCGCCGTGTTCCCTCCGGCGCGGCCGCCTTCCTCACCCGCCTCCACCTTCCGGAGGACCTCGCGGACCGGGACCTCCCCGACGGCGAGCCCCGCGACTGGGGCCGCCCGGCGGGATCCGGCGGGGACCGCGGCGGGGACCGCGGCGGGCAGGCCGGGACCCCGGACGGCGACCGTACGGAAGGAGCCGGGGCATGACCGCCGCACAAGCCGTCGTCCTGTCCGCCGCAGGAGCGCTGCTCTTCGTGTCGGGTCTCGCCGTCGGCCGCCTCGTCGCACGCCGCGGCGAGCGGCCCGACCTCGACCTGGGCACGCCCGTCGAACGGGCCACCTTCCACACCCTGCACACCGCCTCGCTCGCCGCGCCCCCGCTGCGTGCCGGACTCACCGAAGACACCGCCCGCAAGGCGGCGCGGCGGCTGCGCTCACTGCTCGGCACCGAGGCGCTGTGTCTGACCGACCGCGAGGCGGTGCTCGCCTGGGACGGCGCCGGCGCGGACCACCACAGGACACGGGTGATGGCCAAGGTCGAGGACATCCTCGACTCGGGGCGCAGCCAGAGCGTGCACACCGGTTGCGACGACGTCCGCTGTCCGCTGCGCTGGGCGGTGATCGCGCCGCTGACCGGTGAGGACGGGGTGCTGGGGGCACTGGTCGCCTATGGCTCCCGGGAGTCCGCCGTGCTGGTGCGCGCGGCGACCGAGGTGGCGCGCTGGGTCTCCGTACAGCTGGAGCTGGCCGAACTGGACCGGTCGCGGACGCGGCTGATCGAGGCGGAGATCCGCGCCCTGCGCGCCCAGATCTCACCGCACTTCATCTTCAACTCGCTCGCCGCGATCGCGTCCTTCGTGCGGACCGACCCCGAGCGGGCGCGCGAGCTGCTGCTGGAGTTCGCCGACTTCACCCGCTACTCCTTTCGCAGGCACGGCGAGTTCACCGACCTCGCCGACGAACTGCGGTCGATCGAGCAGTATCTGGCGCTGGCGGGCGCGCGTTTCGGGGACCGGCTCAAGGTGACGCTGCAGGTCGCCCCGGAGGTGCTGCCGGTGGCGCTGCCGTTTCTGTGTCTGCAGCCGCTGGTGGAGAACGCCGTCAAGCACGGGCTCGAGGACTCGGGCCGGCCGTGCCGCATCACGATCGCGGCGCAGGACGCGGGGGCCGAGGCGGTGGTGGTCATCGAGGACGACGGCGTGGGCATGGACCCGGCGGTGCTGCGCGGCATCCTGGCGGGGGAGCGGCCGGGCGCCTTTGGCGTCGGGCTGTGCAATGTCGACGAGCGGCTGCGTCAGGTGTACGGGGACGAGCACGGGCTGGTCATAGAGACGGGCGTCGGCGCGGGAATGAAGATCACCATCCGGATCCCCAAGTACCAGCCGGGCGTGCACGCCGGGGCGGGCCGCCACCGCCCGTGAGTCCGGCCGTGCCGTGTGACGGCGTCGGCCACGCTGGGGCGCCGGCCCATCGGGCCGCCGGTCACGTCACGACACCGGACCGTGTCAGAACAGATGGATGGCCAGATGGCTCAGCGGCAGGCCCAGCCGCCAGGCAGGTGTCCATATACGCGCGCTCTCGTCCACACCGGCCTCGAAGGGGCCGGTCATGCCGAGGGGGTGCCCCAGCCCGTGGGACGGCCAGGGACGGTCGCCGTCTCCGAGGTCCGTGGCGAGCAGCTCCGTCGTCCGCAGCCACTTCCACGCGGCACTCGCCAGCGCCAGGTCGGGATCGGCGCCCCCGCCCGGCTCCCGCAGCTGCCTCGCCTCGCGGGCCGCGAGTCTGTCGTCCACCCACTCCTGCCAGGGATGGCCGTACGAGGTGAGGGCCAGCCACTCGTCGATCCGGGCGACGGCAGTGGCGCCCGCGAGCCCCTCCGTGGCATTGCACAGGTACACGGTGAGCGCCAGCGTCTGACGGCCCGCCCGGTACTCCAGGGACCCGCTCTCCACGAGCTCGCCCGTGCGGAGCATTTCATCGGCGATGTACTCGGCGCACAGCCACGCCATAGGGACGGTCAGCCGGCCTCCGCTGGTGCCGTTCGTGCTCTCGGGCCGCAACGTTCCCACCTTCTCCCCGGACGTCTTCGGACGGCTCGACGACGAGCCTCCACCGAAGGACACGGCTGGGTACCCGTCTTTACTCAACTTGAGCGTGAGGTTTCGCATACGGTCGCTCCCGCGTCGTGATCGCAGTGATCCGGGTCCACTGCCGGGGCCGCGGTGACGCACGGGACGGGGACTCGGGGAGTCGGGGAGTCGGGGAGACGCGACGGACGGCGTCGAACCGTGCGCGCTCATCGTCCGGCGGATCCGCTGTAGCCGGGGAGGCAGCGGGCGAGGGCGCGCAGACCGTAGTACGAGCGGGACTTGACGGTGCCCGGCGGGATGCCGAGTTCCTCGGCGGCCTCGTTCACGGTCAGCCCAGAGAAGTACAGCCGTTCCAGCACCGCCCGGTGCTCCGGGCTCAGGGTGTCCACGGCCGCCCGTACGTCGAGCGAGGCCACGGCTGTCTCCGTGCGGTCGCAGGGGTCGGGAGTGGTGGCGAGCAGGCCGTCGCCGATCTCCGGCGGGCGGGCCAGACGGGACCGGCGGGCGTCGATCGCCAGCCGCCTGCCCACGGTGAACAGCCAGGGCCGCATCGACTCGTACGGGCGCTCGAAGGCCTCCGGATGCTGCCAGGCCCGCACCAGGGTCTCCTGCACCAGGTCCTCCGCGCGCTGCCGGTCCCCGTAGGTGAGGCCCAGCAGAAAGCTCAGCAGGGCCGGGCCGTGCTCGCGCTGGAGCCGCGCCAGCGCCCGCTCGTCGGTCAGCGCCCGCTCACCGGCCGTCGCGCTCCGGTCCGCCGTCTTGGCGCCGGCGGTCGTCGCCGTCCCGGCGGTAGCCATGGTCAACACCCCTTAGACGCAGAGTTCGTGTCGTGGTTCGCCTCCACGAGGTGATGGCAGCGCATGCGGACCTGCTGCGACAGACGGCGCACAGCGGTCCTCGGCGAGCGGTCGCTCCCGTCGGCGAGCGGTGCGGTGAGCGGGCGGCCGGAAGCCGCCGGACGGGGGAGCCCGGGGCCTTGCTGCCGGGATCGGGTCCTCGGCCGTCCCGGCGACCCGCCCGGCCCGGTTCCTTGACTCCCGGGCGTCACGAGATGACTGTCAGGACATCTGCTCATCCGATTAATACTGACTCGTGCTGACATACGGCCGCATACCATGCTCAGGAGTCCGTTCGATGGCCTGGCGACACACTCGACACACCGCGGCTGCTCTCGCCGCCCTGCTCCTCGGCGCCGCCACTGCCTGCGCCGCCCCCGGCGCCGGCGAGCCCGCGCAGCCGCAGGGCACCGGCCCCTCCGCCGCGGGCGGCGCCGCGCAGGCAAAGCAGCGCGGCTTCACCCTCGTCGCCAGCGGCGACGTCCTCCCGCATGACTCGGTCATCCGCCAGGCGGCCGCCGACGCCGACGGCGACGGCCATGACTTCCGCCCCATGCTCGCCGGAGTCATGCCCGCCGTCTCCCAGGCCGACCTGGCGATCTGCCATATGGAGACCGTGTACGGGGAGAACGGCGACTACAGCGGCTACCCCCTGTTCCGGTCCCCGCCCGAGATCGCCCAGGCCCTCGCCGCGGTCGGCTACGACTCCTGCTCCACGGCCTCCAACCACAGCCTCGACGACGGCCCCGACGGGGTGCGCCGCACGCTCGACGCCCTGGACGCGGCGGGCGTCGAACACGCCGGATCGGCCCGCACCCAGGACGAGGACCGCCAGCCCGCCTGGCTCAAGGCGGGCAGCGCCAAGGTGGCCCAACTGGCCTACACCTACGGCACCAACGACATCCCGATGCCCGAGGGACAGCCCTGGGCGGTCGACCTGATCGACGAGGAGAAGATCGTCGCCGACGCCCGCGCCGCCCGCAAGGCAGGCGCCGACGTCGTGGTCGTCAGCCTGCACTGGGGCACCGAGTGGCAGACCGCCCCCGACGACGACCAGCTCTCCCTCGGGGAGCAGCTCACCGCCTCGGCCACCGAGGGCCGCCCCGACGTCGACCTCATCATCGGCACCCACGCCCATGTCCCGCAGGCCTACGAGAAGGTCAACGGCACCTGGATCGTCTACGGCATGGGCGACCAGATCGCCGGGCCCATGACGAACTTCTCCGGCTCCTTCGACCCGCGCGGAAACCAGGGCTCCCTCGCCCGCTTCACCTTCGCCCCGCCGGCCGAGAAGGGCGGACGCTGGACCGTGACCAAGGCGGAGTACATCCCCCAGTGGATGGACATCGAACGCGGCCGCGTCGTCAACCTCCCCGACGAACTGCACCGCTACGGCGAGAACACCGACTACGAGCGTGAACAGAACGCCATCAGCGAAGCCGTCCTCAGCCGCGGCGCCGCCGACGACGGGCTCGTGATGGGACGCTGACCCGTCCGCAGCGACCCCTGCGAGGGCGCGCGCGGCATGCCGTGCGCCGAGGAAATGCTCCCATCGGGTACTTTCACCGTAATCTGCGGCGTTTCGCTGGCGCGTCACCCGCCGACCGTGCGAGCAGTTGGTCATGAAAAAGGATCAGCCGTCCGCGGGGCGTCGCTCGCTGCTCCGCGCCGCCGCCGCCCTGGGCGCGACCGCCACGGTCGGACTGCTCGCCGTCGAGGGCGTCGGACGTTCCCCGCGCCCCTCCGCGGCGGGCACGGCGCAAGCCACCGGCGCGGCGCCTGCCGGCGCGCCCTCGGCGTCTGCCGCCGCCCCCTCGGCGTCGGCGAGCGCGGCCGCCGGCGGCGCCGCCGGACCCGAGGCCGTGCCGCTCGCCGGGTCACCGGTCAACGCCACGGCCTACCGGTTGCGGCCCATGACCTCCTACGCCCCGTCGGCCGTCCGCCGCGTGCTGCCCCCGGTGCGGTCCCGTCCCTTCCTCAAACTCTCCGGCGCGGGCCGGGCCATGGTGCTCACCTTTGACGACGGGCCCGACCCCCGCTACACCCCCGGCATCCTCAAGACGCTGCGCAAGTACGACGTGCCCGCGATGTTCTTCATCTGCGGCGAGATGGCGGACGCCCATCGCGGTCTGCTGCGCGAGATGGCGGACGACGGCCATGTCGTGGGCAACCACACCTGGTCGCACCCGCTGATCCCCTCCCTCCCGCCGTCCCGCATCCGCGACGAGATGGGCCGCACCAGCGAGGTGGTCGACCGGGAACTGGGCAGTGCCCCGCTGTGGTACCGGGCGCCCTTCGGCGCCTGGAACAAGCACTCCTTCGAGATCGGCGCGGAACTCGGCATGGAGCCGCTCGCCTGGACCGTCGACACCCTCGACTGGACCGAGCCCGGCGCCGGAACGATCGTGCGCAGGGTGAGGGAGGGGGCGGGGCCGGGCGTCGTGGTCCTCTCACACGACGCGGGCGGGGACCGGTCGCAGAGCGTGGCCGCGTTGCGCAGCTATCTGCCGTGGCTGCTGGACCAGGGCTACCGCATCACGGTCCCGCGACGCTGACCCCTCCCCGCCGGGGGCTCCGCCCCGTTCGAGCCCCGCCGGCGTTCGAGGCGCGGGGCCCGGCCCGCGGACGCCGGTTTCGGCAGAGCGGGCGGGCGGGGGACAGGCCCCCAGGGGCAGGCTCACCGGACCTTGACCATCCGAGCGAACACGACCACGTTTCCGTCGTACCCCCCGGCCTTCGAATAGCCGCCCCCACACGTGATCACCCGCAACTCCGCATGCCCCGTGTCCGCATACACCCGCGGTCCGGGGAAGTCGTTCTTGGAGAACACCTCGACGCCGTACACCTCGAAGACCACGACCTTGCCGTCAAAGCGCGCCACCTCGACATGCCCGCCCTTCTTCACGGAGCCGAGACCGTAGAAGACCGCGGGGCCGGACCTGTTGTCGACATGGCCCACCACGACGGCGGTGCCGCGCTGCCCGGGGGCGATGCCGTTCTGGTACCAGCCGGCGAGGTTGGGGTCCTCCGCGGGCGGGGCGGCGACCCAGCCGTCGTCGTCCAGGCCCACGTCGACGACCGGCGCGTCCACTTTGATGGACGGAATGCGCACCCGGGCGACGGGAGCGTACTCCAGCGGCTCCAGAGGCACCGGCATGAACGTCTCACCGGCCCGGGCGGTGCTGAGCGCGGCGGCCGCCGCGGGCTGGGGCGGACCGAGGGACATGTCGACGCCGTTCTTCATCAGTGCGATCCCGGTGAGCATGACGAGAGCGAGCACGCCCCAAGGCGAGCGTCTCCTCGTCTCCGGGTCGCGGTAGTCATCGCCCATCGAGCTGTTCTCCTTCCGCAGGTCACTTGGCACGCTAAGCGCGCCCGGCGGCCACGGCGACCGGGGCGGGGCGAACGGGTGGCGGTCCTGGCGTGCCGGGCGGTCCCGGGGCTGCGGAGGGGGCGTGGAGCGGTGAGGGCCGACCGTGGTGCCCCATCCGGGTAATCAGCCGATCAGCCCGGTGGTCGCCTGTGACCTGCGGCTCCGTCAGCTCGGTCGGCGTGTCGGCGGCCCCTTGCGGGCGTGTCGCCTCACCGGGGTGGAGCAGCGCCGAAATGCGCGGAGTGGGCTAGCCCGTGAGTGTTCGTCATGGAAGGCGTACTCGTCGAATTCCCCCGGAGCGCCGCTTCGGTGCGTCTTCCTCTGGAGGTTCAACGATGCGTTCTCGCGCTCTCGCGGTCGCTGCGGCCGCTTGCGCGGCCGTCGGGCTCTCAGCCCCCCTGGCCGTCGCCGACAACGGCCCGACCAACATCAGGCTCAACCCCTCCTCGGTCCATCAGGGCTCCACGATGACGATCAAAGTCGACGGCTGCAGGAATGGCGGCACGGTCACGTCGAACGCGTTTCCCAGGACCCATCTGTCGGTCAACCGCGACGGTCGCTCGACCGCGGTGGCGCGCATCTACAACGACGCGACGCCGGGCCGCTACAACCTGGCCGTCAGGTGCAACGACAGCTCGAGGGTCGCCACCGAGAGGTTCACCGTGCTCGCCGGCCGCGGCACCTCGGGCGGTCTGGGCGGCTCGTTCGGTCCGAGCTCCACGGAGATGGCCCTCGGCAGCGGGCTGGTGGCCACGGCAGCCCTCGGAGGCGCCGTGTTCATCGCGCGCCGTCGCCGTATGGACAGCGGAAAGGCCTGACCGGCCGAACCTCCCGGTCAGCGGCTCACTACGCCCGTCGTCCCGAGTCCAGGCCTGGACTCGGGACGACGGGCGTCACGGGCGGAGCGTGACGGAAGTCAGTGCTGACGGTCGCTCGAGCGGCGGCGGATGACATAGACGGCCGCGGTCGCCGCGGCGGCGACGAGCACGGCGCCCGCGGCCACTTCACCGGCGTCGACCCCGCCGGCGCTGCCGCCCAGACCGCCGCGGACGCCGCGGGTGGGCGCCAGCGAGGTGGAACTGGCCGTCGGGCGGGCGCCTGCGATGGTCAGATTCACCGACGCGGTCTCGGAACCGCAGGCGAAGCTCACGGAATAGACCGCTCCGGGCCGGGCGTCGCGGTCGACGGCAGCCGTCGCGGCGCCGCCGGACGGGATCGTGACGGTGTCGAAGACTCCCGAAGCCGCCGTGGCGGTGGTGGGACAGCCCCCGGCGGTCAGCGTCACCCGGCCGCCCGCGGCGACCGTGGACGGCGTGACCTTGAAGTCGTACGGCGTGGTGTTCACTTCGGGGACCGCCGCCGCGGGCGGGGCGGTCAGCCCGAGCGCTGCGGCGCCCAGCAGGGCCGCAGAGGCGATGCGTGTCGCGTGCATGGTCAATCCTCCGGTTTCCCCGAGGAGGGCTGCGGACCCGAAGGCCCGCAGAGGCGAACCGAATGTCCGCAGGGCGGACACCGCACCTCGATCCGAAACCCTAGAAGGGCTCCTCACCGCTCGCGATCGCTGTGCTGCGAATGGGTCATGACACGTCTGCGACCTGCCGTTTCTCTCTGCGGCCCAGGCTGGGAAAACCGGGGGCGGCGCCGGGCGCGCTCCGCCTAGGCTGGAGCGCTCCGCCCGCCGACCGCGAAGGAGCCTCCCGTATGACCGCGCCGCATCCGCTCATCGAGCCGTACGACCAGGGCATGCTCGACGTGGGCGACGGACAGTCGGTCCACTGGGAGGTCAGCGGGAACCCCGCGGGCAAACCCGCGGTGTACGTCCACGGCGGCCCCGGCTCCGGCAGCTCCGCCGGGGTGCGCCGCCACTTCGACCCCGACCGCTACCGACTCGTCCTGTTCGACCAGCGGGGCTGCGGCCGCTCCACCCCGCACGCCGCCGACCCGGCGACAGACATGCGGCCCAACACCACACACCACCTCGTCGCCGACATGGAACGGCTCCGGGAGCACCTGGCCGTCGAGCGCTGGCTGCTCTACGGCGGATCATGGGGCTCCACCCTCCTCCTCGCGTACGCCGAGGCCCATCCGCACCGGGTCACGGAGATCGTCGTCAACTCCGTCACCACCACGCGCCGTTCCGAGATCGACTGGCTCTACAGGGGCGTCGGCCGCTTCTTCCCGGCGGAGTGGGAACGCTTCCGTGAGGGAGCCGCCCGCGCCGACCGGGGTGACGGCCTTCTCGCCGCGTACGCCCGGCTGCTGGACGACCCCGACGCGGGTGTGCGCGCCAGGGCCGCGGCCGACTGGTGCGCCTGGGAGGACGCCGTCGTCGGCCTGGAGCCGAACGGAGCGCCCGCCCCCTACTCGGGCCGGCCCTCGGACGCCCGCCTCGCCATGGTGCGCATCGCCGCCCACTACTTCGCCCACGGCGCCTGGCTGGAAGAGGGCGCGCTGCTGCGTGACGCCGGACGCCTGAAGGGAATTCCGGGGGTCCTCTTCCACGGCCGGCTCGATCTCAGCAGCCCTCTCGACACCGCATGGGAACTCGGCCGCGCCTGGCCCGACGCGGAACTGATCGTCGTCGACGACGCGGGGCACCTGGGCAGCGACGGCCTGCGGGCGCGGCTGCGCGCCGCGTTGGACCGTTTCGCCGGTGACTCATGAGTGCTCTTCAGGAGCTCTGGTACTCAAGAGACGACTGAGGCAGTCGATTTCCAGCCATTCCCGCGGCACGGTGAATTCCCTGCTCTCCTCCACGGCCTGTCACCTTCGCGAATGCCACGCTCGAAGATTTTTCCCGTTGTGTTGAACCGACTCCGCCCCCGGCCTCGTATGTAGGGCAAGAACGGCGCACAGGGCGTCGCGACAGGCTCGATGAAGCGTTGAGACTTCGGGAGTGGAGTACACATGAACACCTGGCGGAACGCCTCGCTCGCGGTGACTGCGGCGGCCGTACTCGCGCTGACGACGGCGTGCGGTCAGGACAATGGGGCCGAGACACCCAATGGTCAGGCGGTCGGCGCGGCCAACCCGGCGGGACAGCCCGCCGACGCGGGATACGGCGCGGGCGGCGGCTACGGCTCCGGCGCGGAAGCCGGCGGTGCGGCCGCGGCCAAGCCCGCGGGACAACTCGCCGTGCGGAAGTCCGGGGACCTCGGCGAAGTCCTCACCGACAGCGCGGGCTTCACCCTGTACCGCTTCGACAAGGACACACCCAACCCGCCCAAGTCCAATTGCGAAGGCGACTGTGCGAAGGCATGGCCGGTGGTCTCCGCGGAGGGCGCCGCCGCGCCTCCGGGCGTCGACGCCTCGCTGATGGGCGAGGTCACCCGCTCCGACGGGACCAAGCAGCTCACCATCGACGGCTGGCCGATGTACCGCTACGCCAAGGACACCAAGGCCGGGGACGTCAACGGCCAGGGCGTGGGCGGCACCTGGTTCGCCTCGGCGCCCGACGGCAAGAAGGCCGAAGCCGGCGCAGGGGGCGGGGAGGACGGCGGCGAGGACGTCGCCGGCGGCGGAGGGGACGACAAGGCCCCCGCCGACCTGGCAGGACTCTCCGTCCGCAAGGACCCCAAGCTGGGTGAGGTCGTCGTCGACAAGAACGGGATGACGGTCTACGGCTTCACCAAGGACTCCCCCTGGCCGATGAAGACGGCCTGCAAGGACGACTGCCTGAAGAAGTGGCCCGTCGTGGCCCCCGTCGACGGGGACGACATGGAGGGCATCACGGTCTCCAAGCGGGGCAACGTGACGTTCAACCGCCCCGACGGGATCAAGCAGCAGACCATCGACTGCCGGCCCCTCTACACCTTCGCCGGCGACACCAAGCCGGGTGACACCAACGGTCAGGGCGTCGGCGGCAGCTGGTACGCCGTCGGGCCCGACGGAAAGCTGGTCGGAGCGCCTGAATAAGTCCCCACGCCGCGCCTCCGGCCCCGCCGGCCCGCCCATGCTCCCCGCATGGGCGGGCCGGTCGCATGTGCCCGATTCGTCCCCCGCCCGCGCACGCGCGGTGTGACCAAGAACGGACCGCTAATTTCCGGTTCGGCTCGCTCTCCTGGCGGGCGATCAGTAGCCTCGGCTCGAACACTGGCCATGGACATGGCCGCTCCCCCCGTGGCGACTTGTTGGAGACATCGATGGAGCGTCCCGCCTGGGCCCCGCAGGGCATCGACATATCGGTGCCGAGCGTCGCCCGCATTTACGACTACTACCTGGGCGGCTCGCACAATTTCGAAGTGGACCGGGAAGCCGCCCGCAAAGCCATGGAGTTCATGCCGGGCCTGCCCAAGATCATGCAGGCGCATCGGGCGTTCATGCGCCGCGCCGTGCACTACGCGGCGGGCCAGGGCATCACCCAGTTCCTCGATGTCGGCTCGGGCATTCCGGCCTTCGGAAACGTCCATGAGGTCGCCCGAGAAGCCGCCCCCGCAGCCCGCGTCGTCTATGTCGACCACGACCCCGTCGCCGTCGCACACAGCAGAGCCGTCCTGGAAGGCGACGCGCTCAGCGCCGTCGCCGCCGCCGATCTGCGCAGGCCGCGCGACATCCTGCACAGCCAGGAGGTCACCTCGCTGCTCGACCTCGGCCGGCCCGTCGCCCTGCTCCTCGTCTGCGTACTCCACTTCATCGAGGACGCCGACGACCCCTACCGCGCCGTCGCCGAGCTGCGCGACGCGCTCGCGCCCGGCAGCCTGCTCATCGCCAGCCACGCCTCCTACGAGGGCATGCCCGTACCCGAACAGCAGGCGGACGGCGCGATCGAGGTCTACCGAGACATCCGCAACCCCATCGTGATGCGCACCCGCGCCCAGGTCGAGGCGTTCTTCGAGGGCTACGAGACGGTCGATCCCGGACTCGTCTCACCGCCGCTGTGGCGGCCGTCGGGACCGACCGACCAGGAGGACCCATATGCCTTCTCGGGCTTCGCCGGGGTGGGGCGCAAGGCGTGAGGGCGTCGTCGCAGGCGACGGGTTCCGCGGCGGACCCCGACGGTCTGGAGGACAGACTCCGCCGGTTCGCGACCATCTGGAGCCGCGCCATCTTCCCGGTGACGGCCACGTCGATGACGCGGCCCGAGTTCGAACGGCATCTGCTGCCGCTGGCCCGCGAACTGAGCACGGCCCTGCACGCGGGCTCCTTCGACCCGCGGTCCGCCCAGCACACCGGCGCCGCGCTCGTGGACGCCCACTGCACCGACCCCGACGCCCTCAGCCGCACCCTCGGCGTCATCGACTCCTATCTGGTGCTGTACTGCGGCAGCGCACAGGAGTACAGCGCCGAGGAGCTCCGGGCCCGCTGCGCCCGGCTCCAGCACTCCGTGGCCGCGGGCTACGCCCATGCGCTGAGGGAACGCACCCTCGTCGAGCAGGAGGCCATCGCGCGCTCCTCGATGCGGGCGCGCAGCGACGCCGCCGAGGCGCTGCACGCCACCGAGGCGCGCTTCCGGGCGATCTTCGAAGGCGCGGCCATCGGCATCGGCATCGCCGACCTCGACGGCAATGTGCTGGAGGTCAACGAGGCCCTCACCCGGATGTTCGGCGGCCTCGAACACCATGTCCGCGGCCACAAGGTCACCGACTGGTCCCACCCCGAGGACCGGCCGCACGTCTGGGAGCTGTACCGGGAGCTCGTCCGCGGCGACCGCGACCACTTCCGAGTCGAGAAGCCGTTCTACCGCAACGACGGCACCGTCCTGTGGACCAACCTGACCGTGTCCCTGCTGCGCGACGCCGACGGGCTGCCCCAGTACCAGCTGGCCCTGATGGAGGACACCACCGAGCGCCGGCTGCTCAATCTGCGGCTGCGCTACGAGGCCACCCATGACGCGCTGACCGGACTGCCCAACCGCACCCTGTTCTTCGAACGCCTGGAGAAGGCCGTCACGGCGGGCGGCGGCACACGCTTCGGGCTGTGCTACCTCGACCTCGACGGCTTCAAGGCCATCAACGACAGCCTCGGGCACGCGGCCGGCGACCGGCTGCTGGTGGAGGTCGCCGACCGGCTGCAGAGCTGCGCCACCGCCCCCGGCGAGATGGTCGCCCGGCTCGGCGGCGACGAGTTCGTGGCGCTGACCACCGGCCCCGGAGCGCAGCGCGACGTCCATGAGCTCGCCGCCCGAATCCTCGCCGTGCTCGCCACCCCGATCCGCATCGACGGCCGCGAGTTCACGGTGCGCGGCAGCATCGGCATCGTCGAGGGTCCGGCGGGCGGCGAACGCACCGCGGCCGAGGTGCTGCGCAGCGCCGACATCACCATGTACCGCGCCAAGTCGGCGGGCGGCAACCGCTTCGAACTCGCCGACCCGGAGGCCGACGCCCGTGCCATCACCCGGCACGGCCTGACCACCTCGCTGCCCGCCGCCCTGGAGCGTGGCGAGTTCTTCATCGAGTACCAGCCGCTGGTGCACTTGGGCGACGGGACCGTGCACGGGGCCGAGGCGCTGGTCCGCTGGTGCCATCCGCAGCACGGCGTACTCGGCCCCGACCGGTTCATCCCGCTCGCCGAGCACACCGGGCTGATCGTGCCGCTGGGCCGCTGGGTGCTCCAGGAGGCGGTGCGCCAGGCCCGCTTCTGGCAGCAGCGCCACGCCGACGGCGGCCCGCTGCGGATCAACGTCAACCTCTCGCCCGCCCAGCTCCACCATCCGGGACTGGTCGCCGACACGGTCGCCGTCCTGGAGCGCTCCGGCCTCGAACCGGGCGCACTGTGCCTGGAAGTCACCGAATCCGCCCTCATCGGCGCGGACGAGGACCTCCTCAAACCGCTGCGCCAGCTCTCCGAGATGGGCGTCGACATCGCGCTGGACGACTTCGGCACGGGCTACTCCAACCTGGCCAACCTGCGCCGTCTCCCGGTGAGCGTCCTCAAACTGGACCGCTCCTTCACCCAGGGCATGCAGCGCAGCCCCGCCGACCCCGTAGACCTCAAAATAGTCGAGGGCATCGTCTCCCCGGCCCACAGCCTGGAACTGGCCGTCACCGTCGAGGGCGTGGAAACGGGAGCGCAGGCGGTCCAGCTCCGCGAACTGGGCTGCGACACCGCCCAGGGCTGGTACTACGCCCGCCCGGGCCCGCCGGAGAAGCTCCACGCGCTGTCGCTGGCCGACGCGGTCTGAGCGGCTCCGGGGCTCCGCCCCCGGACGCCCCTTGCGAGGGGAGGGTGCGCGGGGCTGCGCCCCGCACGCGGCAGGGCGGCCCCGTAGTCCTACCTCGGACACGGGGGAGCAAGTAACCCGCCGGTAGCTTTCCGTGGGTCGGATCTCCCGTTTCTCGTCGTCGTGCGCCTCGTTGGGCTGAACGAGCGAATCCCACGGTGGGGTGACGAAATGGGGCGGTGTGCGGCAGGAGTGGTCGCCGGAAGACGTGGTGGCGTACTGGACGCTGGTGGACGGCGACTGGGGCCTGGTGGCGAACAAGACCGGTCCGACCCGGCTCGGCTTTTGCCTGATGCTCAAGTTCTTCGAGATGGAGGGCCGGTTCCCGGAGTTCATCGAGGAGTTCCCGCAGCCCGCTGTCGAGTACGTCGCCGGTCTGGTGAAGGTCCCTGCGACTGAGCTTGCGAAGTACGACCTGGCGGGGGCGAAGCGGCACCGTAAGCAGATTCGGGAAGCCCTGCAGTTCCGGCCTGCGACGCTGGACGACGAGGAGCGGCTGACCGCTTGGCTGGCGGTAGAGGTGTGCCCAGTAGAGCTGGTGGAGGACCGGCAGCGGGAGGCCCTGCTGGTCGAGTGCCGGGCGAGGAAGATTGAGCCGCCGGGCCGGACCCGGATCGAGAAGGTACTGGTTGCCGCCCGCAACCGGTGGGAGAAGGTGTTCTGCGCCAGGACCATCGAGCGCCTGGGCGACATCGGCGCGGCCCGGCTGCTTGCACTGGTCGCGGAGGACAACGAGGACGGTGCCGGCCTGCTGGCCTTGCTCAAGCGCGATCCCGGCGCGGTCGGCCTGGACTCGCTGCTGACGGAGATCACCAAGCTGAACGATGTACGCAGACTCGGGCTTCCCGAGGGACTGTTCGCGGACTGCTCGGAGAAGCTGCTGGCCGCGTGGCGGTCGAGGGCGATCAAGATGTACCCCTCGGACTTCCGGGACACCTCCGAGGACGCCCGGATCACGCTGCTCGCGGCCCTGTGCTCTTCTCGTCAGGCGGAGATCACTGACGCTCTGGTGGAGCTGCTGGTTGCCCTGGTCCACAAGATCAACGCGCGTGCCGAGCGACGGGTGGAGAGGCAGCTCACCGCGGAGTTGAAGAAGGTCCGGGGCAAGGAAGGCATCCTCTTCAAGCTCGCCGACGCAGCGATCGGCAAGCCCGACGAGGTGGTACGCGAGGCCCTGTACCCGGTGGTCGGGGAGAAGACGCTGCGTGACCTGGTCGCGGAGGCGAAGGCGAACGAGAAGGTCTTCAAGGCCAAGGTCCGCACCACCCTGCGGTCCGTCACCCGGCTGGTCAACGCGACCTTCGCCGCCCGCGACACCGCTTGGTGGGGGCAGGGCAACGCGTGTGCCTCGGACTCGAAGAAGTTCGGGTCCTGGTCCAGCAACTTCATGACCGAGTACCACGCACGCTACGGCGGCAACGGCGTGATGATCTACTGGCACGTGGAGCGGAAGAACGTCTGTATCTACTCGCAGCTGAAGTCCTGTTCGTCGTCCGAGGTCGCGGCGATGATCGAGGGACTGCTGCGGCACTGCACGGACGCCGAGATCGAGTCGAACTACGTCGACACACACGGCGCGAGCGTGGTCGGGTTCGCCTTCACCGAGCTGCTCAACTTCCGCCTGCTGCCCCGGCTGAAGAACATCGGCAGTATCCGCCTGTACCGCCCGGACGACGACCCGCCCGGCTGGCCGGCGCTCGGCGCCTCCCTGACCCGGGCCATCAGGTGGGACCTGATCGAGCAGCAGTACGACCAGATGGTCAAGTACGCCACTGCGCTCCGGCTGGGGACGGCGGAGGCGGAGCAGGTGCTGCGGCGCTTCACCCGCGGCGGGCCCAAGCACCCCACGTACGCCGCGCTCGAAGAACTCGGCCGCGCGGTCCGTACGGTCTTCGCCTGCGACTACCTCGCCGCTCCCGGCCTGCGCCGGGAGATCCACGGCGGGCTCCAGGTCGTGGAGAACTGGAACTCGGCGAACACCGTGCTCCACTACGGCAAGGACGGCGCCCTGACCGGCCCGGACAAGGAACACGCCGAGACCTCTATGCTCGCCCTGCACCTGCTCCAGTCCGCGCTCGTGCACGTCAACACGCTGCTGCTTCAGCAGGTCCTCGCCGAACCGGCCTGGGCGAAGAAGCTCTCGGACGAGGACCGGCGCGGGCTCACCGCGCTGTTCTGGTCCAACATCAACCCGTACGGCACCTTCCGCCTGGAGATGGACAAGCGACTCGACCTCGCGCCACTTCTCTCAGTGCCCCGTCCCCGCACCCCGGCGGACACCTCCGACCAGGCCCTGGCGGAGCCGAGGTGACCCCCGCGCCGACGGGCCGGTGCCTGTACCGGCCTTGGGGGCAAACAGGACAGTCGATCTCGGCGAGATTGACTTGAATGGCGAGAGGACCATGCCGACGCCGTGAGGGGCAGCCGGGTGCCGGCTGCCCCTCACGGTTACTCCCGTAGTGGGACTGGCGTCCGTCAGGTCACTCGGCGGCGAATCCACCAGGCGCAGAACCCGGTCAGGGCCAGGGCAAGGCCGAGGTAGAGCCCGGTCTCGGCCCATTGAAGGGCCCAGAAGTTGCCAGCGGGCTGGTACGTCACCTGCTGCTGGTAGCCCAGGGCGCCGAGGTCGGCGACGCAGCGGTCGACCTGCTGCAGGGCGGGCGGGCCCGACTCGGTGCGCAGGCAGTCGGCGAAGGACGACGGCACGGAGGCCGGCTGACCGGCGGCGTTCAGCGTCTGCTGGGAGGTGACCCAGGCCCCGGGCACTTCTTCGAGGTGCGCGACGATCTGCCTGGCGCCGTCCTGGATGCTGATGGGGGCGCCGTCGGGCTCGATCGGCACGGTCGTCCGGTCCGCGGCGGCCAGGTGGGACCGGATCCACATCGGCACGACGATCTGGACGGCGGCGTAGAGGGCGAACGTGGTGGCCATCGCGGGCAGGGTGCGGCGGATGACCAGGCCGAGGGCGACGCCCAGGACGAAGGCGAAGGCGGCATGGGACATGGGGGCGACACCCCGTGCGGCGAAGGCCACGGGGTCGAGCCGCGGGAAGTACGTGTCCGTCGCGCCGCCGCCGTTGACAGCCCGGTCGATGGGGCTGCTCCACCAGCTCACCGCGAGGCTGGTCAGTCCGGCCGCGGCCATGGACGCCGCCGCACCGAGGCCCAGCTTGGTCGCCAGCCAGCGCGTGCGCGTGACGCCCTGGTTCCAGGCGAGGTAGTGGGTGCCGGTCTCCAGTTCACGGGAGATCAGCGGCGCGCCCCAGAACATTCCGATGACCGCTGGCACGGCGAGCACGACCAGCAGTCCGGTGTAGTAGAGGGTCTGGTCCGCGCTGGAGACCTGGTCCAACAGGCTGCTGCCGGCCGTCCGGTAGAGGTCGGCCAGTTGCGGGCCGGTGACCGCGAGGGTGGCGGCGAGGACAGCCACCGCGGCGAACAGCACGGCGGCCTGGGTGCGGAACTGGCGCCAGGTCAGCCAGATCATCGAAGTACCTCCAGTGCAGGCCGGGTGTCGCGTACCGCATCGGCGGGCCGGGTCATGTAGGCCAGGACGATGTCTTCCAGACCGAGCGGGCTGACGGTCCAGGACGGATCGTGGACCGCGGTGTCGGTGCGCACCAGGAGGGTGGTCTGCCGTTCGGTGTGGCTCGCGGTGATGACGTGCTGACCGGCCGGGAGCGTCTCCGGGGCCCGGCGCGGTCCGGTGAGCCGGTGGTGGCAGGCGACCAGGTCGTCGATGTCACCGGCCACCTGCACCCGGGAGTCGACCAGGACGATGACGTAGTCGCAGGTCCGCTCCACGTCGGAGACCAGGTGGGAGGAGAGCACGACGCTCAGCTCGTGCTCGGCGACGGCCTCCATCAGGTCCTGCATGAACTCCCGTCGGGCGAGCGGGTCCAGGGCCGCGACCGGCTCGTCCAGAATCAGCAGTTCCGGGCGCTTGGCGATGCCCAGGGTGAGAGCGAGCTGCGCGCGCTGGCCGCCGGACAGCTTGCCGGCCCGCTGCTTGGGGTCCAGACCGAGGCGACGGATCCGGTCTCGTGCAACGGCGTCGTCCCAGTTCGGGTTGAGGCGCTTGCCGAGGTCGAGGTGGTCGGCGACGCTCAGCGCGGCGTAGACCGGGGTGTCCTGGGCGACGAAGCCGACCTTGGCCAGCTGTTCCACACCCTCGGCAGGTCGGCCGCCGCACACCTCGATGGTGCCGGCCGTCGGGGTCAGCATGCCGGAGGCCAGTTTCAACAAGGTCGACTTGCCGGCGCCGTTGGGGCCGACCAGGCCCACCACCCGGCCGGCGGGGACGTCCAGATCGCAGTTCTGCAGCGCCCAGCGCTGCTTGTACCTCTTGCCCAGGCCCTGGGCTCGCAAGACAGCGCTCACGCTACGTCCTCTCCGGCGGCGTTACGAAACGTGCTCACGAACAGCGCCTCAATGCTCTCCTCGTCGAGCCCGGCCAGGCGGGCCTTGGTCAGCCAGCGCTGCAGCTCCTTGCGCAGCGGTCCCTGCGCGGCGAGCGTGCCGTCGGCCAGCGTCCGGGTCACGAACGTCCCGACGCCGGGACGGGCGGCCACCAGGCCGTCGTGCTCCAGCTCCCGGTACGCCTTGAGCACCGTGTTCGGGTTGACCGCCATCTGCTTCGCCACGTCCTTGACCGTCGGCAGCCGGTCACCTTCCTTCAGCAGGCCCAGGCGCAGTGCGTGCCGAACCTGCTGGACCAGCTGCTGGTACGGGGACAGGCCGGACCGGCTGTTCAGGTGGAACTCAATCACCGGTTCCTCCATTTATCTAGTTGCCTAGCACTATAGCTCTCTGCATCAATCATTTGGCAAGGCGTGCGCTGCGAGTGCCAGCCGTCCAGCACCTACAGGGGCCAGCCGCGCATGGTTGGCGCTTGCCAGACCTCGCTCGGGTGTCGAGAAACGACCGTCTGTCGACACTCAGACCCGTGATCGCAAACCCGCAGGTGGGCACTGTCGGCAACTCGCGTCGGAAATCAACGTCGGTGAACGGTCCCACCGCTAGATTCCGACACATGCTCATCGGCTATGCGCGGGTCTCCACCGCCGACCAGAACCCCGACCACCAGATCGACGCACTGCTGCGAGCCGGCGTCGCCCGCGACCACATCCACGTCGACAAGGCGAGCGGCGCGAAGGCCTCCCGCCCGAAGCTCGACCTCGTCATGCAGCTGCTGCGCGAGGGAGACACGCTGAAGGTCACCCGGCTCGACCGGCTCTCCCGCTCCGTGCTGCATCTGGTGACCCTCGGCGCCGAGCTGCGCGAGCGCGGGATCGGGCTGCACGTCATCGAGCAGGGCATCGACACCTCCACGATGGAGGGCAGGGCGATGTTCGGGATGCTGTCCGTACTCGCCGAGCTCCAGCGCGAGCTGATCGTGGCGAACACCAACGACGGGCTCGCCTCTGCACGGGCCCGCGGCCGGGTCGGCGGGCGCCGGCCGCGCCTCACTGAGGACCAGGCCATGCTCGCCCAACGCCTCTACGACGAGCGAGAGAAGACCGTCCAGCAGATCGCCGACATGTTCGGCGTGCCCCGCTCCACGGTGTACGGGCACCTCGACAAGACTAAGACCGTCCCACGCCAACCGAAGAAGAGCACGGTCACGAAGCCGAGATAGCTACCGATGGGTTACTTGTTCCCTGGTGTCCGGGCTGGGACTCCAGGGCCAGGGCGGCAGCTGCGTGCCGCCGGCCCGGGTTTGCCGTGGAGCCGGGTCTCTCCCTGCGTGACGCAGTCCCGCACGACACCCCCGCAGCTGGTCCGGGGGCGGAGCCTGCGGTTTCGGGAAGCGGGGGCCACACGCCCCAAGGCCGTGGGGGAAGGGCGTCGGCGAGGGGAGCCCCCTACGGACGCGACTCCAGCAGCAGCCGCTGCACCTCCCTCGCCGCCCGCGGCGGAGCCACGTCACTGCGGTGCGCCAGCCCGATCGTGCGCCGGAGCCCCGGCGCGGCCAGCGGCGTCACCCGCAGATCCCGCCCCGCGCCCCTCGCCGCCATCGCAGGGACGACCGCCGCGCCCAGCCCCGCCCGCACGAATCCCAGCACCGCGTCCATCTCCCCGCCCTCCACGGTGAACCGCGGCTCGAAGCCCTCCGCACGGCAGGCGGCCACGGTCAGCTCGCGCAGGTCGTACCCGTGCCGGAACATCACCAGCGGCTCGCCCGCGAGATCCGCGATCCGCACCGGATCCCGCGGCGCCCGCGCCGTCGGCGCGGTGACCACCACCAGGTCCTCCCGGAGCAGTTCGACCGTCGTCAGCGCGGGCGACGCGGGCGGCAGCGGCAGCACCACCAGCGCCAGATCGAGCGCCCCGCGCGCCAGCTCCCGCACCAGATCGTGCGAGCCGCTCTCCTCGATCAGCAGCTCGATGCCGGGATGCCGGTCGTGGAAGGCGCGCAGTACCTCGGGCAGCAGCCCGGTGCACAGGCTCGGCGTCGCCCCCAGCCGCACCCTGCCCCGCCGCAGCTGCACCAGTTCCTGCACCTCGCGGCGGGCCGTGTCCGCGTCGGCGAGGATGCGGCGCGCCAGCGGCAGCAGCGCCTCCCCGGCGTCGGTGAGCGCGACATTGCCCCGCGCCCGGCTGAACAGCTCCGCCCCCAGTTCCTTCTCCAGCGCCCTGATCTGCTGCGAGAGCGACGGCTGGGCGATGTGCACCCGCTCCGCGGCGCGCGTGAAGTGCAGGGTCTCGGCGACCGCCACGAAGTACACCAGCTGCTGGAACTGCACCTCGCCATCATAGGCGGCGTCTATGGAGATCAGCCGCATCATGTCTTGGACCTCTGCCGGCTTCCCGACCTACCGTCGCAGTCATGGTTCTGGCAACGCGCACCCGCACGGGCCGCACAGCCCGCACGCACGGACGTCCTCAGGCCCGGCCCCCGTCCGTCGCCCGTCTCTTCTGGCGCTCCACGCTCGGCAAGAAGACCGTCATGGCGGCCAGCGGACTGATCATGCTCGCCTATCTGACGGCGCATGTGATGGGCAACCTCAAGGTCTTCTTCGGGCCCGAGGAGTTCAACGCCTACGGCCACTGGCTTCGCGAGATGGGCGCGCCCGTCCTGCACCGTGAATGGGGCCTGTGGCTGGTGCGCATCCTCCTGCTGGCCGCCGTCGCGGCCCACGCGGTGTCCGCCTGCCAGCTCAGCCGCCGCGACATCAGAGCCCGCCCCACCGCGTACGCCCACAAGCGGCCCCGGGCGAGCTACGCCACCCGCACCATGCGCTGGGGCGGGTTCATCCTCGGCCTCTTCATCGTCTGGCATCTGCTCGACCTGACCACGCTCACCGTCAACGAGAACGCCCAGCCGGGCCGTCCGTACGAGAACGTCGTCGCGACCTTCTCCACCTGGTACGGCAACGTCATCTACATCACCGCGATGCTCGCGCTCGGACTGCACATCCGGCATGGATTCCACAGCGCCGCCCAGACCCTCGGCGTCGGCGGCGCCGCCCGCGACCGCGCCCTCAGGGCCGCAGCGGACCTCCTCGCGCTGGCCCTGACGGCCGGCTTCATCGCCGTACCCGTCGCAGTGCTGACCGGAGTCGTGAGCTGATATGAGCCAGCCGTCCACCGAGTACACCGACTACACCACCGGCGCTCCGATCGCCGACACCGCCGCCCCGTCCGGCCCCGTCGCCGAACGTTGGGACCGCCGCCGCTTCCAAGCGAAGCTGGTCAACCCCGCCAACCGTCGCAGGCACACGGTCATCGTCGTCGGCGCCGGACTGGCCGGCGGCGCGGCCGGCGCCACCCTCGCCGAACAGGGCTACCGCGTCGAGCAGTTCTGCTACCAGGACTCGCCCCGCCGCGCCCACTCCATCGCCGCCCAGGGCGGCATCAACGCCGCCAAGAACTACCGCAACGACGGCGACTCCGTCCGCCGCCTCTTCTACGACACCGTCAAGGGCGGCGACTTCCGCGCCCGCGAGTCCAACGTCCACCGCCTCGCCCAGATATCCGTCGACATCATCGACCAGTGCGTCGCCCAGGGCGTGCCCTTCGCCCGCGAGTACGGCGGACTCCTCGACACCCGCTCATTCGGCGGCGTCCAGGTCTCCCGCACCTTCTACGCCCGCGGCCAGACGGGGCAGCAGCTGCTGCTCGGCGCCTACCAGGCGCTGTCGCGGCAGATCGCCGCGGGCAACGTCACCATGCATCCGCGTACGGAGATGCTCGACCTGATCGTCGTCGACGGCCGGGCACGGGGAATCGTGGCCCGCGACCTGGTCAGCGGGACGGTCACCGCCTACCACGCCGACGCGGTCGTCCTGGCCACCGGCGGCTACGGCAACGTCTTCTACCTGTCGACGAACGCCATGAACTCCAACGCGACCGCCGTATGGCGCGCCCACCGGCGCGGCGCGTACTTCGCCAACCCCTGCTTCACCCAGATCCACCCCACCTGCATTCCGCGCACCGGCGACCACCAGTCCAAACTGACGCTGATGAGCGAGTCGCTCCGCAACGACGGCCGCATCTGGGCGCCGAAGGCCCCGGGCGACACCCGCCCGCCGAACGAGATCCCAGAGGAGCAGCGCGACTACTACCTGGAGCGCGTCTACCCCTCCTTCGGCAACCTCGTCCCACGCGACATCGCCTCCCGCGCCGCGAAGAACGTCTGCGACGAAGGCCGCGGCGTCGGCCCCGGCGGCCAGGGCGTCTACCTCGACTTCGCCGACGCCATCCGCCGCATGGGCCGGGCGAACGTGTCGGCGAAGTACGGCAATCTCTTCGAGATGTACGAGCGGATCACCGCGGAGAACCCCTACGACGTCCCCATGCGGATCTATCCGGCCGTGCACTACACGATGGGCGGCCTGTGGGTCGACTACGACCTCCAGACCACCGTCCCCGGCCTCTTCGCGATCGGCGAGGCCAACTTCTCCGACCACGGGGCCAACCGCCTCGGCGCCTCCGCGCTGATGCAGGGCCTCGCCGACGGCTACTTCGTCCTGCCGGCGACCGTCAACGACTACCTCGCCCGCAACCCGCACCACGGCGGCGTCGACGACAGCCATCCCGCCGTGACCGAGGCGCTCGCCGCCGCCGAGGACCGGCTGCGGCGGCTCCTCGCCGCAGGCGGCGACCGCACCCCCGACTCCTTCCACTGCGAGATCGGCGAGCTGATGTGGGACTGCTGCGGCATGTCCCGCACGGAGGAGGGCCTGCGCAAGGCGCTGGACCGCATCCCGCTGATCCGCGAGGAGTTCTGGCGGCGCGTCAGGGTGCCCGGGGCCGGTGAGGAGCTCAACCAGACCCTGGAGAAGGCCAATCGCATCGTCGACTATCTGGAACTCGCCGAGCTGATGTGCCTCGACGCGCTCCACCGCGCCGAATCGTGCGGCGGCCACTTCCGCGAGGAGTCGCAGACCCCGGACGGCGAGGCGGCGCGGCGCGACGAGGAGTTCTCGTACGCGGCCGCCTGGGAGTTCACCGCAACCGGCGCGGCCCCCGTCCTGCACAGGGAAGACCTGGTCTTCGAGTACGTCCACCCCACCCAGCGGAGCTACGCATGAAGCTCACCGTCCGCGTCTGGCGTCAGCGCGACGCCGAGGCCCCCGGAGCGATGGCCGCCTACCAGATCGACGGCATCTCGGAGGACATGTCCTTCCTGGAGATGCTCGACACGCTCAACGAGCACCTCATTCTGAGCGGCGAAGACCCCGTCGCCTTTGACCACGACTGCCGCGAGGGCATCTGCGGCGCATGCAGCCTCGTCATCAACGGCGACGCCCACGGCCCGGAGCGCACCACCGCCTGCCAGCTCCATATGCGCTCCTTCGCCGACGGCGACACCGTCGACGTCGAGCCCTGGCGCGCCGCGGCCTTCCCCGTCGTCAAGGACCTCGTCGTCGACCGCTCCGCCTTCGACCGGATCATCCAGGCCGGCGGCTATGTCACCGCCCCCACGGGCAGCGCTCCCGAAGCGCACGCCGCGGCTGTCCCCAAGGAGGCGGCCGACCACGCCTTCGAGCACGCCGAGTGCATCGGCTGCGGCGCATGCGTCGCAGCCTGCCCCAACGGCTCCGCCATGCTCTTCACCTCCGCCAAGGTCAACCATCTGGCCGCCCTCCCGCAGGGCGCGCCCGAACGGGAGCGCCGGGTCCTCGACATGGTGGCCACGATGGACGCGGAGGGCTTCGGCGGCTGCACGCTGACAGGGGAGTGCGCGACGGCGTGCCCCAAGGGCATTCCGCTGCCGTCGATCACGGCGATGAACCGGGAATGGCTGCGGGCGCTGCGCGGACCTCGTCGCTGACGGACGGCTCGTTCCCCACCCGGCCGCCGTTCCCGGTGCGGGGCAGGCCCCCACACACACCACCGGGGCCGGTCCCAGGGGCCGTGGGCGCACCGACTCTCCCCTGGAAAGGGGTCCGGGGGAGGAGGCCCCCGGTTTCCGGGCGGGGGAGCGGTGGCTGGGAGGGAACATCCCGCCCCTACCGCCGAGCCCGCGCCAGGTACCCGGCCGTCCGGCTTCCCTCCGCCCCCGCGACCTCCCCCGGCCGCCCCGCCGCCACGATCCGTCCTCCCGCGTCGCCGCCGCCGGGGCCGAGGTCGATCACCCAGTCCGCGCCGGCCACCACGTCCATGTCGTGCTCGACCACGACGACCGTGGACCCCGTGTCCACCAGCCCGTGCAGCTGCCGCAGCAGCACCTCCACATCGGCCGGGTGCAGCCCGGTCGTCGGCTCGTCCAGGATGTACAGGGTGCAGCCCCGCCGCACCCGCTGCAGCTCGCCCGCCAGTTTGATGCGCTGTGCCTCGCCGCCCGACAGCTCCGTCGCGGGCTGTCCGAGCCGGAGATAGCCGAGTCCCACGTCCAGCAGGGTGCGCAGACTCCGCTGCGCCGCGGGCACCTCCCGGAAGAAGTCCGCGGCCGCCTCCACGGTCAGATCGAGCACCTCGGCGATGTTCCTGCCGCGGTACCGCACCGCGAGCGTCGCGGAGTTGTAGCGGCCGCCGGCGCAGTCCTGGCAGGGGGCGTACGTGCTGGGCAGAAAGAGCAGCTCCACGGTGACGAACCCCTCGCCCTGGCAGGTCTCACAGCGGCCGCCGGCCACGTTGAAGGAGAACCGCCCCGCCTTGTACCCCCGCTCCCGCGCCGCCTTTGTCGCCGCGAACAGCTTGCGCACGACGTCGAACAGCCCGGTGTACGTCGCCAGGTTGGACCGCGGGGTACGGCCGATCGGCCGCTGGTCGACCTGGACCAGCCGGTCGACCGCCGACAGCCCTTCGGCGGACGCGCAGTCCGCCTGCCCCGTCCCGGCGGCGCCGGACGCCACCGCACCCGCGAGCACCTGGCTCGCCAGCGTCGACTTCCCCGACCCCGACACGCCGGTCACCGCCGTGAACACCCCGAGCGGGAAGTCCACATCCACCCCGCGCAGATTGTGCCGGCGCACCCCGCGCAGCCGCAGCCACCCCGAGGGCGTCCGCTGCTCCCGCGCCCCGCCCTGAAGCGGGCCGAACAGAAAGCGGCGGGTGGCCGACTCCGACACGGCCGCGAGCTCCGCCACGGGACCGCTGTGCAGCACGCGGCCGCCGTGTTCGCCCGCCCGCGGGCCCACGTCCACCAGCCAGTCCGCGCCGCGGACCACATCGAGATGATGCTCCACGACGAACACCGTGTTGCCCGCGGCCTTCAGCCTGCCCAGCACCGTCAGCAGCGCCTCGGTGTCCGCCGGATGCAGCCCGGCCGACGGCTCGTCCAGGACGTACACCACCCCGAACAGACCGGACTTGAGCTGGGTGGCCAGCCGCAGCCGCTGCAGCTCTCCGCTGGAGAGCGTGGGCGCCGGGCGGTCCAGGCTCAGATAGCCGAGACCCAGTTCGGCGACCGTGCCGATCCGCGTCAGCAGATCGGCGGTGAGCACGCGGGCGCTCTCGCCGCCGGCGCCGTCCCGGTGAGAGTCGAGCACGTCCGCCAGCGCGGCGAGCGGAAGCGCCGCCAGTTCGGCGATCGTGCGGCCCGCGAACGTCACCGCGAGCGCCTCGGGCCGCAGCCTGCTGCCCCCGCACTCTCCGCACGGCGTACTCCGGAGAAACCGCTCGGCCCTGGCGCGCAGCGTCTGGCTCCTGGAATCGGAGAAGGTGTGCAGCACATAGCGCCGGGCGCTCGTGTACGTGCCCTGGTACGGACGCTGGATCCGGCCAGCCTCCCGCACCGGATGCACCGTGACGACCGGCTGTTCGTCGGTGAACAGGATCCATTCCCGGTCGCGCGCCGGCAGCTCCCGCCAGGGCCGGTCGACGTCATGGCCGAGGGCGTCCAGGACGTCCCGCAGGTTCTTGCCCTGCCAGGCCCCCGGCCAGGCCGCGATGGCGCCCTCGCGGATCGACAGCGACGGATCGGGCACCAGCAGTTCCTCCGTGGTGCGGTGCACCACGCCGAGACCGTGGCACGCCGGGCACGCCCCCGCGGCCGTGTTCGGCGAGAAGGCGTCCGAGTCGAGCCGGGCCGCGCCCGCCGGATACTCGCCCGCCCGGGAGAACAGCATGCGCAGCGAGTTGGACAGAGCGGTGACGGTGCCCACCGAGGAGCGCGAGCCGGGGGCCGAACGCCGCTGTTCCAGCGAGACCGCCGGCGGCAGCCCCGAGATGTCGCCGACCTTGGGCGCGCCCACCTGGTGGATCAGCCGGCGGGCGTACGGGGCGACCGACTCAAAGTAGCGCCGCTGCGCCTCCGCGTAGATCGTGCCGAAAGCGAGGGACGACTTCCCGGACCCGGAGACTCCGGTGAACACGACGAGGGCGTCGCGCGGAATGTCCACATCGACACCGCGGAGATTGTGCTCGCGTGCGCCGCGCACTCGCACGAAGGGGTCATGAGGATGGTGCATAACGCACCATCCTATGGATCGGCGCAGGTCAGTCCGGTCAGGTGGGAACGCCGGGCGTGATCCGCGCGAGCCGCCGGAAGGACTCCAGCAGGGCGGCCCGGTCGTAGGCGCTCGTGGTCGCCGGCACCTCGTCCGCGCCGCTCGCGGCGAGCAGCGTGTCCAGTTCCCGCGCCACGCGGCGTTCGTCGCCCGCGATATGGCGGCGCATCGCCCCCCCTCGTACAGCTCGCGCTCCTTCGCCGTCGCGGAGGGCAGCAGCGCCGCGACCCGCTCGGGCGGGGCGAGCGGCGGGAAGACGCCGTGCGCGCGGGAGCGGGCCAGCGCCCGGGCCTCCGGCATCACCAGCCGGCGGCCCGGAGGCGTCGGAATTCCGACTGCGTACGCTGTGGGCGTGACACACAGCAGCAGGCCGCTGGCCGTATTCGACCTGGACGGCACTCTCAGCGACGCCCGGCACCGGCAGCGCTTCCTCGAGCGCAGGCCGCGCGACTGGAACGCCTTCTTCTCGGCCGCCCCCGCCGACCCTCCGCTGCCCCAGGGCGTCGCGATGTGCCGGGCGGCCGCCGAGGAGTGCGAGGTGGTGTATCTGACCGGGCGGCCCGAGCGCTGTCGCGCGGACGCCGTCGCCTGGATCCGGGCCCGGGAACTGCCCGAGGGGCGCCTGTACATGCGGGGCGACGACGATCGCCGCCCGGCCCGCAGAACCAAGCTGGAGGTGCTGCGTACGCTCGGCCGCGGCCGGGAGATCCGCATGCTGGTGGACGATGACGAACTGGTGTGCGATGACGCGGAGCGGGCGGGCTTCCCCGTCGTACGGGCACGCTGGGCCGCCGCCGTCACCGAGGGCCTGAAGGACGCCCAGGAACGCCTCGGCCGCACCTGAGGCAGGGGCGGGCTTCCCGCCCGTCAGTCGCCGTCCTCGAGCCGGAACCCGACCTTCAGGCCGACCTGGAAGTGCTCGATCTGCCCGTCGACGAGATGTCCGCGAATCTCGGTCACCTCGAACCAGTCCAGGCCCCGCAGGGTCTGGGAGGCCCGCGAGATGCCGTTGCGGACGGCCTGGTCGACCCCCTCCGTGGAACTGCCCACGATCTCGGTCACGCGATAGGTGTGGTTCGTCATGCCTCCACCGTGCCCCACCGGGGCGCGGCCCGCGCGGCGAAGCCCCGGCGGCTGGGCTGTCGCGCGCGTGCGCCGCACCGCACGGGGTTGACCGCCTCATGGGCCGAGGCCGACAACCCCATCAAGCCCTGTATGGCCGCGGTCCTCACCGGCGCGGACCCCCAGGAGGCCGCACGCGAGGCCTCCCGGCGCATCGCGGCGGGGCTCCGCCCCTGAGGGAAATCGCGCCCGCCCTCGGGGCGGGCGCGATTTCCCGCCATTAAGCCGTCGCACATCCGCTCTCCGCCGGGCGGTCATGTCGAATCCAGCCGGCCACGGAAGAAGTAAAGGGCCGGGCCGCCGCGCCCGTGGCCCGGACACCGTCCGACCGGCACAGGAGACCGCCATGCCCGCATCGCCAGCAGTCGTCCCCGCCCCACCGGCCGCCCGGCCCGTGAACCCCCTTCCGCAGCCGGGCCCGGAACCCCAGGCGCCCCGCTACCTGGTCGGGCTCGCCCGCGACCAGGAGGACGTACGGGCCGCGCAGCGGCTGCGCCACCAGGTCTTCGCCGGGGAGATGGGCGCACGGCTGGAAGGACCCGAGCCGGGGCTCGACACCGACGCCTTCGACGCCTACTGCGACCACCTTCTCGTCCGCGAGGCGGACAGCGGCGAGGTCGTCGGCACCTACCGGCTGCTGCCGCCCGACCGCGCCCGGATCGCCGGGCGGCTCTACTCCGAGAGCGAGTTCGACCTCACCCGCCTCGACCCGATCCGGGACGACCTGGTGGAGGTCGGCCGCTCCTGCGTCCACCCGCAGCACCGCAACGGGGCCGTCATCGCCCTCATCTGGGCCGGCCTCGCCCGCTATATGACCCGCACCGGCCACAACTGGCTGGCCGGCTGCTGCTCCGTCCCGCTCGCCGACGGCGGCGCCCTCGCCGCCGCGACCTGGGAGAGGGTCAAGGAGAAGAACCTGGCCCCGGAGGAGTACTGGGTCACCCCCCACAAGCTGTGGAACCCCGCCCAGGCGCCCGGCTCCGAAGGGTGCATCGAACTGCCCGCCCTCCTCCGCGGCTATCTGCGGCTCGGCGCGTGGGTGTGCGGGGCCCCCGCCCACGACCCCGACTTCGGCGTCGCCGACCTCTACGTGCTGCTCTCACTGCGCCGCACCAACCCCCGGTACCTGCGCCACTTCCTCTCCCTCGCCCCCGTGCGATGAGCCTCTGGCTGCCGACCGCGCCCTGCACCCCGCAGGGCTGCGCCACCCACCCGCGCCGGCACCGCGGCCGGATCGCCGCGGCCGCCCGGCTGGCGGCCGGAACGGCGGCCGTCCTCGCCGGGATCCTGCTCGCCCCGCCGACCGCACTGCTCGGCACGGCGGTGCGCCGCCGTATGACCCGCCTGTGGGCCCGCACCGTGCTGCGCGCCTTCGGGGTGCGCCTCCGCATCTCCGGGGAGAAGGCGGCCGACGCCCCCGCCCCGCACGCCTCGCTGGTGGTCGCCAACCACGTCTCATGGCTGGACATACCGCTGATCGCGGCAGCGCTCCCCGGCCGGATGCTGGCCAAGTCCGAGGTACGCGCCTGGCCCCTCCTCGGTCCGCTCGCCGCCCTCGGAGGCACCCTCTTCATCGACCGCGACCGGCTGCGCACCCTGCCGGGAACCGTCGCCGCCATGGCGGGCGCGCTGCGCCACGGCGACCGCGTGATCGCCTTCCCCGAGGGCTCCACCTGGTGCGGCCGCGGCCACGGCAGGTTCCGCCCCGCCGTCTTCCAGGCCGCGCTGGACGCGGGCGCCGCCGTGCAGCCCGCACGCATCGCGTACACGCCCACCGGGGCGGCCGCGTTCGTCGGCGACGACCCGCTCCCGGCGTCCCTGTGGCGGGTCGCGGCGGCGGGCGGCATCACCGCGGAGCTCACGCTCCTGCCGCACGTGCCCCCCGGGGCGCTGCCCGACCGCCGCGCGCTCGCCGAGGCCGTACAGCGGGCTGTCGCCCCGCGGGCGGCGGGCTCCGGATATGACGGCGGATCTTTCCCCCGCCCCTCCCCCTGCGCCCCCGGGGCCCCCGCAACCTGTAACAAGGGGCAGGCCCCCAGGCCCCCTGTCCGGCCTTCGGCCGTGTCCTCAATCGCCGGACAGGCTCATTTGAACCGGCCGTTTGAGGCGCGAGGGCGTACCCATTCCAGCCCCGCGGGGGTACCCCCGGACGGAGTCTGGGGGAGTTGAGGAGCGGGGGGCCGGGGGCAGAGCCCCCGGCAACAGGGGCCGGGGCGCAGCCCCGGGAACCCCTAGCCCACCGTCGCCAGCGACAGCGAGAACCGTTCCGCCGCGTCCGTCCACCACCCCGTCAGCTCAAGCCCCGCCGTCTCCAGTTCGGCGCCCAAGCCCTCCCGGCGGAACTTCGCCGACACTTCCGTCCGCAGCTCCTCGCCCTCCTCGAAGGGCACCGCGAGATCCAGCTCGCGGATCTTCACGGTCAGCGCGGAGCGTGCCCGCAGCCGCATTTCGATCCACTCGTTGCCGGGGTCCCACAGGGCGACGTGGTCAAAGTCGTCCGGGTCCACGTCCGCGTCCAGTTCGCGCGCGAGCACGGCCAGCACGTTCTTGTTGAACGCGGCCGTCACGCCGGCGTCGTCGTCGTACGCCCGGACCAGCACGCTCTCCTCCTTCACCAGG
This sequence comes from Streptomyces sp. MUM 178J, assembly GCF_022414575.1. Lineage (GTDB taxonomy): Bacteria > Actinomycetota > Actinomycetes > Streptomycetales > Streptomycetaceae > Streptomyces > Streptomyces chengmaiensis. The sequence goes on from NZ_JADWYQ010000007.1 coordinate 128,870, forward strand.
TCCGCGCCCAGCAGCAGAGCGTCGCCGGGTGACATCAGGGCGCGCACCGAGCGCAGGAACACGGCGCGCTCCTCCGGCAGCAGATTGCCGATCGTGCCGCCGAGGAACGCCACCAGCCGCGGTCCCGGAGCATCGGGCAGCGTGAGGCCGCGGGTGAAGTCGGCGATCAGCGCGTGCACATGCAGCCCCGGCCGCTCGGCCAGCAGCGCGTGTCCCGCGCCGTGCAGTGCGCTCTCGCTCACGTCGACCGGTACATAAGTGTGCAGACCGGTCAGCGCGTCCAGCAGCAGCCGGGTCTTCTCCGAGGAGCCGGAGCCCAGCTCCACCAGTGTGCGCGCCTGTGTCGCCGCGGCGATCTCGGTCGCGCGCGAGTGAAGGATCTCCCGCTCCGCGCGCGTCGGGTAGTACTCGGGCAGCCGGGTGATCTCCTCGAACAGCTCGCTCCCGCGGGCGTCGTAGAACCACTTCGGCGGCAGGGTCTTGGGGGTCGTGGTCAGCCCGTGGAGCACATCGGCGCGCAGATCGGCGTCCGTGGCGTCCTCGGGGAGGGTGCGGGTCAGCTTCAACGTGCTCACGTGCAGGGCTCCTTGAGCGGGGTCAGCGAGATCCCGTCGCGTGTGGCGACGAGCAGGGTGCGGTCGGGCGTCTCACGCCAGCGGGGGTCGTCGTCGTACGGTTCCGAGGCCACGACCGCGCTGCGGCCGGGGACGGACAGCTGCCACAGGGTGTCGCCCCACGCGGTGGCGGCGATCGTCTCACCGTCCGTGAGGAGCAGGTTCAGCCGGGAGCCGGGCGCCGCGGCGGCCACCGCCTGGACCGTGTCGGCCAGCGCCTGGCCGAGCGGGTCGCCCTCCCGCAGCCGGGTGAGCGCCAGCGCCCACACCAGCGCCGAGTCGCAGCGGGCCTCCAGCGACAGCAGTTCCTCGGCCGGCAGGGTGCGCGCCGCCGGCGCCAGCGAGCCGGGCCAGCCGAGGACCGCGCCGTTGTGGCTGAACAGCCAACGGCCGGCGGCGTACGGCGCGGCCGCCGCCTCACCGTCCGCGCCCGCCTGTGTGGCGTCGCGCACGGCCGCCAGCAGCGCGCCGCTGCGCACTGCCCGCGCCAGATCGGCGAACGAGAGGTCGCCCCAGATGGGCCCGGCGCGCCGGTACCGGGCGGGCGCGGGGTCGCCGTCCGCGTACCAGCCGACGCCGAACCCGTCGGCGTTGACGGTGCCGTACCGCTGGCGGCGGGGCGCCCACGACTGGCGCAGCAGGCCGTGCGCAGGCTCCACCAGCAGGGCTCCCAGCGGCTCGGGTGGCCCGACGTAGGCGATATGGCGGCACATCAGCCCGCGTCCCTGGCCGTGCGGAACCCGGAGAAGATCTGCCGGCGCACCGGCAGGTCCCAGTTGCGGAACGTGCCCCGGCAGGCGACGGGGTCCACCGCGAACGAGCCGCCGCGCAGCACCTTGTGGTCGCTCCCGAAGAAGACCTGCGAGTACTCCTTGTAGGGGAAGGCGACAAAGCCGGGATAGGGCAGGAAGTCGCTGGACGTCCACTCCCAGACATCGCCGATGAGCTGCCGCACGCCCAGCGGCGACTGCCCCTCGGGATAGCTGCCGGCCGCTGCCGGGCGCAGATGCCGCTGGCCGAGGTTGGCATGCGTCTCGGCAGGGTCCTCGTCGCCCCACGGGTAGCGGCGCGAGCGGCCGGATGCGGGATCGTGCCGGGCGGCCTTCTCCCACTCCTCCTCGGTCGGCAGCCGCCGGCCCGCCCACCGGGCGTAGGCGTCGGCCTCGTACCAGCTCACATGGAGGACCGGCTCGTCCTGCGGCACCGGTTCCAGCACCCCGAACCGGCGGCGCAGCCACTGTCCGCCCTCGCGCCGCCAGAACAGCGGGGCGCCGATGCCGTGTTGCCGTATCTGCTCCCAGCCCGCCTCGGCCCACCACCGGCGCTCGCTGTAGCCGCCGTCCTCGATGAACGCCGTATACGCGCCGCAGGTCACCGGCACGGTGTCGATGAAGTATGCGGGGACCAGACGCTCGTGTGCGGGCCTTTCGTTGTCCAGCGCCCAGGGCTCGTCGGCGGCGCCCATGGTGAACGGGCCGCCGGGGACCAGGACTTCGGCCGGCAGGCCCTGTGCCGTGCCGTGCGGCGGCGCGGGCGCGTCGAGCGCGGCGGGGCCGCGCCTGAGCTGGTGGGTGATCAGCATGGTCTCGTCGTGCTGCTGCTCGTGCTGTGCGACCATGCCGAAGGCGAAGGCCGCGTCGACCAGCGGACGCCCCTCCAGCGGGGTGCGTTCCAGCACGTCCAGCACCCGGCCGCGCACGTCGTGGGCGTAGCCGCGGGCCTCGCCGGGGGAGAGCAGATCCAGCGCGGGCCGCTCGGACCGGGGATGCTGGAAGGCGTCGTACACGGAGTCGATCTCCGGCCGAATGGGTTGCTGGCCGGCCACGTTGCGCAGCAGCCACAGCTCTTCCTGGTTGCCGATGTGCGCGAGGTCCCAGACGAGCGGGGACATCAGGGGGGAGTGCTGGGCGGTCAGCTCGCCGTCGTCCACGCAGGAGGTGAGGGCGGCGGTACGGGCGCGGGCGGCGGTCAGCGCGTCCACGGCCCGCTGTCTCAGAACGTCGTTCATAGGTGCTCAGGTCCTTCCCGAGGGGCGGGCGAACGGCTGGGCGTCGAGGGACGGCAGGGCGGCGAGTTCGTCCGCTGCCGCGTCGGCGGGGGAGCGGCCGGTCAGCACATGGCGCTCATGGAAGGCGGCCACGGCGTCCACGACCGCGCGTGAGGCGTCGAGCCGTGGCAGCGCCTCGAGCGCGGCTGTGAAGCAGAGGGCCGCGGCCGCCCGGATCTCCGGATCGGCGAGGCCGTCCCGGGCCGCGGTCGTCCACAGCGGATTGCCCGGGGCCGCGGCGATCTCCGCCAGCGGTTTGACGGCCCGGTAGACGGTCTCGGCTGCCTCCGGATCCTCGAACAGGGCTGTCGCGACCGCGACCGGCACTCGCCAGCCGTCCCTGCCCGACTGGGCGTCGATCATGCGCAGTTCGAGATGGCCGCGGGGCCGCACGGGCGGGAAGAGGGTGGTCAGGTGGTAGTGCAGATCGTCCGCCGTGGGCGGACGCGGGCCCCCCGAGCGCAGCCACCGGCGGAAGGTGAGCCCGTCGGGCACCTGCCACGGTCCTTCGGGGGTGCGCACGAACATCACCGGAGCGTCCAGCGCATGTGTGCTCCAGGCTGTGCGGGGCGCTCCGTCCAGCGGGGGCGCCAGCCGCCGTACGGGGTCCACTCGGGCCATCACGGCCTCACGGGTGGACCGCCATCCGGTGGAACGGCCTTCCGAGAAGGGGGAGTTGGCGAACGCGGCCAGCAGCACCGCGCCCAGCAGATGGGCGAGCCGCCAGCGTCTGGAGTGCCCCAGCGGGCCGGGCTCGTCGAGCCCGGCGTCCAGACAGACCTGCACGGAGGCGGTGCTGCACATCATGATGCGGCCGGGCGGGGCCGTGCGGCCGTAGAACGCCTCCATGGCGTCGTAACGGGGGGAGCGGAGGTGTCGTCTCGGGGGGTGCCAGGGATCGAGGCCCAGCCCGGTGAGGGCGAGTCCGGCCGGGCGGAGTGCGCGGCGCACGGCCTCCAGATCGGCCGCGGCGGTGTCGAGGCACTCCATGAGGGAGGCGGCGGGGGGCGAGCTGAGCTCCAGCTGGCCGCCGGGTTCGAAGGTGAGAAGCGAGGTCAGGGGCAGTTCGCGGACGCGTTGATGGGCGTCTTCCAGGCGGTCGGGCGCGAGGGCGGAACGGGGCCGGGCGGCGTCATGGATGAACCACTCCAGCTCCACCCCGACCGCTTTGGGCGGACCGGTCTTGAAGCAGATGCATCGCAGCAGGTCCTCCGCGTCGTCCTCGGTGATCGGCGGGCCGTACCCGCCGGTATCGGGTGGATGCATACCGGTTCCTCCTGTCGAAGGCACTCTGCCAACCTAAGGCCAAGGCCGACGCTTTGCACAAGAGTGCATCAGGAGTCCCAATAACCCTTTGCCGTATCTGGCGTATGCCCGTGAGGATGTCCGGCATGAGTGCACGACTGCGGGGGATCGCACGCCAGAACGAGGAAATCGTCGGCGCCGGCCGCTACCGGCTGCCCGACGGAACCGAGGTGTCCATCGAACGGCAGCTGGCGGCCGCGCTGGCCGGCACCCGGATGTACGGCCCCGAGGCCCTGCCCGTCACACCGGACGCCGACCGCGGCCCGGGCTTCGAGGTCACCGGCGAGTCCAGCACCGAAGCGGCCCGGCGGCTCGTCGAGGAGGACCCCGACCGTCCGGTCGCCGTCCTCAACTTCGCCTCGGCCCGCAATCCGGGCGGAGGCTACCTCAACGGCGCGCAGGCACAGGAGGAAGCGCTCTGCCGTGCCTCCGCGCTCTACACCGCGCTGCTGCGCGCCCCCGAGTACTACGAGCACCATCGCAGCGAGCGCAGCGCCTTCTACTCCGACCGGGTGATCCACGCACCCTCCGTGCCCGTCTTCCGCGACGAGCGCGGAGAGCTGCTCCCCGCGCCATACACCGTCGGATTCCTCACCTCGCCCGCTCCCAACGCCGGCGTCATCGCCCAGCGCACCCCCGAGGAGGCGCACCGCATCCCCGCCGCCCTGGCGTCCCGCGCCGAGAGGGTGCTTCAGACGGCGGCCGTCTGCGGCTACCGCCGTCTGGTGCTGGGGGCCTGGGGCTGCGGGGTGTTCCGCAACGACCCGGCCATGGTTGCGGGGGCCTTCCACACCCTGCTCACCGGCGAGGGACGGTTCGCTGGCCACTTCGAGCAGATCGTCTTCGCCGTGCTCGACCGCACGGCGAACAGGTCCACGCTCGAAGCGTTCCGCCGCGTCTTCGCGGCCAAGCTCCGGCCGTAGCGCCGCCCGGCCGCACCGCTCGATTCCGGCCATACCCGCCGAACGGCAGGAGACCGACCGCGAACCGGTCTGGAAAGATGCCGAGCGCGATGAGCCAGACACCGAAGCAGTCCGCAGAACGGCCCGTCCCGACCAGTGCCGACGTCGCCCGGCTGGCCGGGGTCTCGCGCGCCACCGTCTCCTACGTGCTCAACAACGCCACGGCCGTGCGGATCAGCGAACCCACCCGCCGCAGGGTGCGCGCAGCCGCCGAAGAACTGGGCTATGTGCCGCACGCGGCCGCCCGCAGCCTGCGCGCCGGGCACACCCGGACCGTTCTGCTGCCCACCGCGCAGCTCCCCGCCGGCCCCCTCTACAGCAGGTTCTCCCATGAACTCCAGTGGGCGCTGCGCCGCCTGGAGTACACGGTCGTCCAGCACGGCAGCCTCGGCCTCGACGGCGACGAGGCGGCCCGCGCCTGGGCCGAGCTGCGCCCTGTCGCGGTCGTCGCACTCGGCGACGTGGCCCTCACCCCGTACGGCGTCGGCGTCCTCAAACGCTCCGGCGCCAAGGCGGTGATCACACTGGGCCAGCGGCGCGTCGAGGGCGCACACTGCCTGATCATGGACCAGCGTGAGATAGGCGCGTGTGCGGTCGGCCATCTGCTGCAGCGGGGCCGCCGGGCCATCGGAGTGGTCCTGCCGCAGGAGCCGGGCCACGCCTGTTTCGCCGAAGCCCGCCTGGAGGGCGCCCACTGTGCCGCCGCGAAGGCCGGGGCGGGTGTCCGGATCGAGCCGCTCCCCTTGTCGTACGAGGAGGACTCGGCCGCGGCGCTGGCCGCCCGCTGCCGGGCGCACGGCCTCGACGCCGTCTACGCCTACAACGACGAGTACGCGATGCTGCTGATGCGCGCGCTGCAGGACGAGGGCGTCGACGTGCCGCGCCAGACGGCGGTCGTCGGCGCGGACGACCTCCTCCTCGGCCGGCTGCTGCGGCCCCGGCTCAGCACGGTCCGGATCGATCTGGTCACCGGGCGGCGGCTGGCCGAACTCGTCGACCGCGCCGTCCGCAGCCCCGGTGCGCCCCTGGACCTGCACGCCCTGATGAGCGCCCGCGCCGTCCCCCGCGACTCCAGCTGATCCGGCCGGTTTCCGGAGACGACGTGCGCGCCGGGCGGCGCATGTCCTAGCGTCGGTGGTATGAGCAGCCAGCCGCAGCGGTTCGAGATCCTCCTGGTGCCCCAGCACGTCGAGGGCAAGGAAGGCGCCGAACTGGTCGAGAGCGCCATCCGCTCCGCGGTCGTCGAGGCGACCGGCCAGTACGGAGCCTCCGGCTACCCCCGCTATGTCGGCGGCGGCTTCGAAGCCGACATCGACCCGGAGACCCGCACGGTGGAGGCGCTGCTCGTGGACGGCGCGGAGCTGGACTACGGCCTGTCGGCGAGGGTCGTCGAGGCAGGGGGCTGAGCGCTCCGGAGGGCCGGGGAGCGAGCCGCCCGGGGCGTTGACAGGTCGCGGGGAGCGGCAGAGACTCGGGCCTGACCTGGTGAACCACCGTTCACCGGGCGAACAGGAGAACACGCGCACACGCAGGTCCACGCCCGGGAGACATCCGATGAGCATCCGCGACGTCTATATCGTCGACGCCGTACGCACCCCCGTCGGCAGGTTCGGGGGCGCGCTCTCCTCCGTGCGGCCCGACGATCTCGCCGCGCGTGTCGTCAGGGCGCTGGCGGACCGCACCCCGGACCTCGACCCGGCCCGGATCGACGACGTCGTCTTCGGCGACGCCAACGGCGCGGGCGAGGACAACCGCGATGTGGCGCGCATGGCCGTCCTGCTCGCCGGGCTGCCCGTGTCCGTCCCCGGCGTCACGGTCAACCGGCTGTGCGGCTCAGGCCTGGAGGCCGTCATCCAGGCGGCGCGCGCCATCGCCCTCGGGGACGCGTCCATCGCGATCGCCGGCGGCGTGGAGTCGATGTCCCGCGCCCCGTGGGTGCTCGAGAAGCCCGAACGCGCCTTTCCCGCCGGGCATCAGCAGCTCCACTCCACCACCCTCGGGTGGCGGATGGTCAACCCCGCGATGCCCCCGGAGTGGACCGTGTCGCTCGGCGAGGGCGCCGAACAGGTCGCCGAGAAGCACGGCATCACCCGTGAGCAGCAGGACGCCTTCGCGCTGGCGAGCCATCAGAAGGCCGCCGCGGCCTGGGCGGACGGACTGTACGACGGCGAAGTCGTCGGCGGCGAAGGCGTGGAGCCGGTACGGGACGAGTGCATCCGAGACACCACATCCATGGAGGCCCTCGCCAAACTCAAGCCGGTCTTCCGCGACGGCGGCACGGTCACGGCGGGCAACTCCTCACCACTGAACGACGGCGCCGCGGCCCTGCTGCTGGTCGACGAGGAGGGCCTGCGGGCCGTGGGGCGCGAGCCGCTCGCCCGCATCCGGGCCTGTGCGGTCACGGGCATCGAACCCCAGCTCTTCGGCCTCGGTCCGGTCGAGGCCGTCCAGCGGGCCCTGGGCAAAGCGGGCCGGACCTTCGCCGAACTGACGACGTTCGAGCTGAACGAGGCCTTCGCGGCCCAGTCGCTCGGCTGCCTCGCCGAGTGGCCCGAACTGGACCCCGCCCTGGTCAACCCGCGCGGGGGCGCGATCGCCATCGGCCATCCCCTCGGCGCGTCCGGCGCCCGGCTCGCCGGTTCCGTCGCCCACCAGCTGGCCGCCGCGGGGTCCGGCACGGGTGTGGCGGCGCTGTGCATCGGGGTCGGCCAGGGTCTCGCACTCGTACTCGACCGCTGAGACCATCACCGGAGGCCGAGACCGTTGCGGACGCTCGAGGCGGTCACCGGCCGGGGCAGAAGACCACTGCCTGCGCCGCCAGGGCGCCGCTGACATCCGGCCCCGGCCCCGGCCCGGCGGCGCGCCCGCCGCCGGGCCCGGGGAGCGGCGCTCAGGCTTCCGGGGCCTCGGTTCCGGGCCGGCCGTTCTTCGCTTCCTCGATCGACTTGTGCACCGCGTCCATGTCCAAGGCGCGCGCCTGGCCGATGACGTCCTCCAGCGCGGGCTCGGGCAGCGCGCCCGGCTCCGCGAAGACGGCCACCCTCTCCCGCACGATCATCAGGGTCGGAATGGACTGGATGCCGAACGCGGCCGCCAGCTCCCGCTGAGCTTCGGTGTCGACCTTCCCGAAGACCAGATCGGAGTGCCGTTCCGACGCGCCTTCGTACACCGGCGCGAACTGCCGGCACGGGCCACACCAGGAAGCCCAGAAGTCGATCAGGACGAAGTCGTTGTCGCTCACGACCTGATCGAAGTTCTCCTTGGTGAGCTCGACAGTGCTCATACGCTTGCTACCTCTTCCTGGGTCCCGTGGTTCTCGACGTCCCGTGGACTCGTCTTGCGACAACCGGGTCCGGATGCCCGGTATTCCTGCCCCTGCCCAGGTGGCCCCACCGCACACCCGGACCGGACCGGCCCCATGACCCGATCTGCGGAGTACGGCGTCGTCGCGGTTGACGGGGCCCCGTCGGGACACGGCCCGGCACTCCGTCGTCCTCGCCGCCGGCAGCCGACCGGCGCTCCGCGGCCTTCCCTGGTCTGCCCGACGGCCGGCTCACCGTGGACGACAGCTGCCGGGGCGAGGGCAGCCACCGGCTGTACGCGGTCGGCGACGTCAGCCACCGCGCTCTCCCTCACCCGCCAGGGCAAGTGCCGGGCACGCGTCGCGGGGGCAGCCGCCGCTGCCCGTGCCCGCGGGATCCCCTGGCGCGCCCCCGTCCCTGGGCGTCAGGGGCGAGCCCCGGAGGCCCAGGTGCTCCCCCGAGCCCCGGAGGCCCCTGTGCTCCCCGCTGCGGGGAGCACCCGCGGGACACCACCGGTGGGCCGGCGCTGCCAGCCGCCGGCGCTCCGAGCCGGCCTCAGGCTGCCGCCGAAGCGGGCGGTCGCCCGCGGCCTCCGCGCCCGCGGCCGCTCATGCGCGGGCGCGGAGGCACTTCTGTGCGGCCGCCGCCGCGGCCGCACAGGCCGCTCACCCCGTCGTGGACGGGGCAGACGGGGCAGACGGGGCAGACGAGGCCGCGGCCAGCGGCGGTCCGGTCAGCGAGCACACAACGTCCACGACGCCCTCGACCGAGCGGGTCAGGCTCTCCGCGAGCGGGATCCGCTCGCTGTCGCGGACCGTGCCCGTCAGATGGACCACCCCGTCGCACACCTCCACCCGGATGCCGTGCCGCGAGACGGGGAAGAGCCGGTCCACGACCTGCGAGCGCACCTGGAAGGCCAGCTCGTCATCCGAGCGGAGGAAGACCTTCAGCAGGTCGGCGCGGCTCACGATGCCCTGCAGGACGCCCTCGGCATCCACCACCGGCAGCCGTTTGACCTGCTGCCGGGCCATGACCCGGGCCGCCTGCGGCAGCGTCGCGTCGGCGCGGATCACCACCGCGGGAGTCGTCATCAGATCCTTCGCGCACACCGCACCGGCCTTGGCGGTGTCCGCCGCCCGCTCACGCTGCTCGACCATGCCGGCCCCACCGCTGCGGAACTCCTCCTTGGGCAGCAGATCCGCCTCGGAGACCACGCCGACGACGCGCCCCTCCCCTTCGATCACGGGCAGCGCGCTGACCTGCCACCGCTCTATCGCGGCGGCGATCTCCTTGAAGCGGGCATCCCGGTCCACGGACACGACGGTCCTGGTCATCACATCGTTCACGGTGTAGGGACGGCCATCCATGACAGGCACTCCATGCATAGGCGGCGGTGTGCGGGGAACCCCTCACACACCCCAGACTCCGCCGCCCACGGCGTCGCGGACAGGGCCGACCGGCCCCGCCCACGGGCCTGGCGGCCCATGCGGCCGCCGGGCCCGGCGGGGCAACCTGGCGGTGACGGCCGGTCCGCAGCCGGGCCGGCAGCCGGCGCAGCCTCTTCGAACGGACGTGAGGAACATGCCGACCACGAGACCACGCGCTTCATCCGCCGGTCCCGTCGCCCACCAGTCCACGGACATGGGCCGGCGCATCGCCACCCGCCGTGCCGAGCTGGGACTGACCCGCGAGGAGGTCGCCGCGCGCTGCGGCGCCGCACCCAGCTACATCCGGTATGTGGAGGAGCATGCGTCCGCCCCCGGCATCGGGGCCATCATCCGGCTCGCCGACGCCTTGGAGACCACGGTCGCCGACCTCGCCGGCGGCTCCGCCGGCCGCCCGCCGGGCGCAGCCAGTGCGCCGCGCAACGCCCGGCTGGTCGACCTGGACCGCGACGAGTCCTGGGAGCTGCTCGCCGGACACGGCGTGGGCCGGATCGGCGTCACCACGGACGAAGGACCCGCCATCGTGCCCGTCAACTATGTGGTCGCCGGCGGCGCGATCGCCTTCCGCACCGCACCCGGCGCCGTGCCCTCCGCCGCCGCGGGCTCCGAGGTCGCCTTCGAGGTCGACCGCATCGACGACGCCCAGTGCCAGGGCTGGAGCGTGCTGGTGACCGGCCGCGCCAAGCCCGTCACGGCCCCCGACGCCATCGGCCGCCTGGAGGCCGCTGCGCAGAGCCTGCCCTGGGCGGGCGGGCAACGCGGGCTGTGGCTGGCGATCGCCCCCGAGCGGGTGACCGGCCGCCGCGTGATCAACCCGCAGAGCGGCGTCCCGGACCCGGGCCACGGCGTCTCCGGCTCCCGCGAGCCGTCCCGGAGACGGCCCTGACGCCGCCGCCGACGCGCCCGCACCGAGCGGCAGCCCACCGCGACCGCGACCGGGGCCGGGGCCGTGACCGGGGCCGTGACCGGGACCGGGACCGGGGCCGGGGCCGGGACCGGGCCCGTGACCGTGACCGGGATCGGGATCGGGATCGGGATTGGGACCGACGTACCGTGCCGATGAGAGGAGCCGGATGGAACGCAGCACCGGGGCGGGAACCCACGAGCAGGCAACGGTCGAGCCCCCCGGGCCGCGCCCGGTGCATGCTGCGGTCTTCGACGCCGACGGCGTGTTGATCGACTCGGCCGGAGTGCACGCCGCCGCCTGGAAGCGCGCCTTCGACGCCTGTCTGCACGCCCTGGCGGACCGCGACAGCCCCCAGGGGCGGCCCTTCGACGAGGACGACGAGTACCGGCGGCTGGTGGACGGCAGGTCGCGCGTCGAGGGCGCCCGCTCGTTCCTCACCTCACGTGGCCTCTATCTGCCCCTCGGCGCCCCCGACGACCCACCGGGCTGCGACACCATCTGGGCTGTCGCCGCACGCAAGGACCAGATGTTCGTCGCCGCGCTGCGTGAGCGGCCCGTTCGGGTCTTCCCTGAGGTGCCCGAGGTGCTGCACGCGCTGAGGCGGGCCAGGGTGGCCTGTGCGGCGGCCTCGGCTTCCCGCCACGCCGGCGAACTCCTCGCCGCCGCCGGGATCGCGGACCTGCTCGACGCCGTCGTCGACGGCACAGAGGTCGCCCGGCTGCGCCTGGCGTCCAAGCCCGACCCCGCGCTGTTCCTCGAGACCGCACACCGCCTGGCGGCGCCGCCCTCGGCGACCGCCCTCGTCGAGGACGCGGCCGTCGGCGTGCAGGCCGCCCGCCGCGGTGGATTCGCCCTGGTCGTCGGGGTCAACCGGGCAGGCAGCCGGGCCGGCGCCGACCGGCTGCGCGCGTCCGGGGCCGACACGGTGGTCGAGGACCTCACCGGCCTGCCCGGCCGGATCCGCCGGGGGAGTGAGCTGTGACCTCCTCATGGACCTGGGAGTACAGCGGTTACGACCCCAAGCAGGAACGTCTCAGGGAAGCCCTGTGCACCCTCGGCAACGGCCGCTTCGCCACCCGCGGCGCCGCCCCCGAGACCGACGCGGGCCCCGTGCACTACCCCGCCACCTACGGCGCGGGCTGCTACAACCGCCTTGAGTCACTGGTGGCCGGGCGTCGCATCGTCAACGAAGACCTGGTCAACCTGCCGAACTGGCTGCCGCTGCGCTACCGCTGCCGCCCCGCCGACGGCCCGGTCGGCGACTGGCTCACCCCCGACCACGCCAGCCTGCGCCGCTACCACCTGACCCTCGACCTGCGGTCCGGCGTGCTGACCCGTCATCTGCTCTACCAGGACGGCTACGGCCGCCGGCTGGGCGTCACCCACACCCGCCTGGTCCACATGGGCGACCCGTATCTCGCAGCCCAGCGCACCACGCTGCGCGCGTACGGCTGGCAGGGAGAGATCGATCTGGAGTCCGCGCTGGACGGGGACGTCGTCAACGCGGGCGTCGACCGCTACCGGGAACTCGCGAACCGCCATCTGACCGGACTGCGCAGCGGAGTGGACCGCTCCGGCGCGCTGTGGCTGAGCTGCCGCGCCACCGACGGCAGGCTCCGGGCAGCCATGGCCCTGCGCACCGCCGTACGGCCCCTGGCCGCCGTCAGCACCTGGTTCAGCGGCGGCCGGGCCGCCCAGTCCTGCACCGTGCCGATCTCCCGCCAGCGCCATGTCACCGTGGTGAAGACCGCCGCCCTGCACACCACGGTCGACGGCCCCGCCGGAGAGCTGGAGCGCGACGCGCTCGACAGCGTCACCCAGGCCCCCGGCTTCGCCGCCCTGCTCACCTCGCACCGCCAGGCGTGGGACAGGCTGTGGCAGCGGGCGGAGCTGTCCGTGCCGGGCGAGGCGGGCCGGGTGCTGCGGCTGCACATGTTCCATGTGCTGCAGACCCTGTCGCCGAACACCGCGACCCTCGACGTGGGCGTGCCCGCCCGCGGCCTGCACGGCGAGGCCTACCGCGGCCATGTCTTCTGGGACGAGCTGTTCGTCCTGCCGTACCTCAGCCTGCACTTCCCGCAGGTCGCCCGCGCCCTGCTCGGCTACCGCCACCGCAGGCTGCCCGCAGCCTGCGAGTCCGCCCGCAAGGCCGGGCACCAGGGCGCGATGTACCCGTGGCAGAGCGGCCGCGACGGCCACGAGGAGAGCCAGGAGGTCCACCTCAACCCCCGTTCCGGCCACTGGATGCCCGACCACTCACGGCTGCAGCGGCACGTCGGCTCGGCCATCGCCCTCAACGTCTGGCGGTACGCCCAGACCAGCGGCGACACCGACTTCCTGCACGGTCCCGGAGCGGAGATGCTGTTCCAGATCGCCCGGTTCTGGGAGGGAGCGGCGGAGTACGACTCCTCCCTCGCCCGCTGGCGCATCCGGGGCGTCGTCGGCCCCGACGAGTTCCACGACGCCTACCCGGACTCCGACCGCCCCGGCCTCGACGACAACGCCTACACCAATGTGACCGCCTCCTGGGTGCTCGCGCGGGCCGCCGAACTGGCGGCGGCGCTGCCCGAGGCGCGACGGTCCGAACTGTTCGAGCAACTCGGCGCGGAGCCCGACGTCCCGGAAGGCTGGGAGGCCGTCTCACGCGGTCTGCATGTGCCCTTCCACCAGGGGGTGATCAGCCAGTTCGAGGGGTATGGCGAGCTGGCCGAGCTGGACTGGGACGCGTACCGGGCCCGCTACACGGACATCCGCAGACTCGACCGGATCCTGGAGGCCGAGGGGGACACGGTCAACCGCTACCAGGCGTCCAAGCAGGCCGACACGCTGATGCTCGGCCAGCTGTTCTCCCCGGCTCAGCTCGCGGAGCTCTTCTCACGGCTGGACTATGTCGTCGACGACGAGACATGGCGCCGGACCGTCTCGTACTACCTGCGCAGAACCAGCCACGGCTCGACCCTGTCCAGCCTGGTGCACGGCTGGGTGCTCACCCGCCTCGGCGGCGCCGACGCCTGGCGCTACTGCGAGGAGGCGCTGCTCAGCGATGTGGCCGACGTCCAGGGCGGCACCACGGCCGAAGGCATCCACCTGGGCGCGATGGCCGGCACCCTCGACCTGGTGCAGCGCGGACTGACCGGTCTGGAGACCGGGGCCGACGGGCTGCGGCTGCACCCGGTGCCGCTGGACGAGATCTCCCGCTTCACCTTCTCGCTGTGCTACCGCGGCCACCGGGGCATCCGGGTGCGGATGCTGCCCGGCCGCCTGGGGATCTTCGTGCCGTCGTCGCGGGCAGGCCCGCTCACCGTGGTCCTCCCCGACGACCGCCGCGTCGTGCTCAACCCCGGCGAGCGCCACTGGTACCGGCTGCCGCGCCCCGAGTCCTGAGCGGGCCGGCGGTGTCGGCGGCTACCGTGGAGAGGACACACCAGGGCACCGGGGCGTCGATGCGCGCTCACGTCTCACACAGGCGGAGGGGTCCATGCACCAGGACGGTGGAACCGAGCGGGACGGCCGGATGCCGCAGCTGAGGCTTGACGAGCTGCTCGACGAGCTCCAGGCCCGCATCGACGAGGTGCGCGGCACCAGGGACCGCCTCAACGGGCTTCTGGAGGCTGTCCTGTCGGTGGGGCGCGAACTCGACCTTCCGCAGGTGCTGCGGGGCATCGTGGAGGCCGCCGTGGCCCTCGTCGACGCCGGCTACGGAGCGCTCGGCGTCATCGGGGACGACCGGAAGCTGGCGCAGTTCCTGCCCGTGGGCATCAGCGACGAGGTGCGCGGGCAGATCGGCGATCTGCCGTCCGGGCACGGGCTGCTGGGCGAGCTGATCCGGCATCCGAAGCCGCTGCGCCTCGAGGAGCTGTCCGAGCACCCGGCCTCGTCCGGCTTTCCCGAGCACCACCCGCCCATGCACACCTTCCTGGGGGTGCCCATCCGCGTCCGCGACGAGGTCTTCGGGAATCTGTATCTGACGGAGAAGCGCGGCGGGGCCGCGTTCGACGCCGAGGACGAGGCGGTGCTGTCGACGCTCGCCGTGGCGGCGGGCATCGCGATCGAGAACGCCCGCCTGTTCGAGGAGGTCCGGCTCAGGGAGCGCTGGCTGGCCGCGAGCACCGAGATCACCGGCGCCCTGCTGTCCGGGTCCTCGGAGACCGAGGTGCTGGAGGTGATGGCAGAACGCGCCCGGCAGATCACCTCGGCGGAGCTCAGCGCCATCTACCTGCTGGAGAAGGGCCCCGAGGCCAGGGGCGGCCGGCTGCGCGGAGCGCTGGCTCTCGGCCAGGGGGCGGAGGGCCACCGAGGCAAGCTGCTGCCCGCCGAGGGCACCCTGATCGGGGCCGCGCTCGCCGAGAGCGCTCCGATCACCTCGCCCGACATCGCGAACGACGCGCGGGTCACCTTCGAGCCCGGCCGCTGGAAGGGCTTCGGGCCGGCGGTGGCCGTGCCGGTGGGCACCCACGACCGGGTGCGCGGTGTGCTGACCCTCGCCCGGCAGGCGGGACGCCCGCCGTTCAGTGACACGGAGACCGGCCCGCTGTCCGGGTTCGCGGCACAGGCCGCCCTGGCCCTGGAACTCGCCGACCGACGCCGCGACGCCGAGCAGATGAGCCTGCTCGCCGACCATGACAGAATCGCCCGCGACCTGCATGACCTGGCCATTCAGCGGCTCTTCGCCACCGGTATGACCCTCCAGAGCGCCCAGCGGTTCGTCCAGCACCCCGAGGCCGAGGAACGGCTCGGAAGGGCCATCGACGACCTCGACTCCACCATCAAGATCATCCGATCGACGATCTTCGGCCTCCGCGAGCACGAGCACCCCAGGGAGGCCGACGGACTGCGCGGCCGCGCCGTGCGCATCGTCGAGGACGCCGTCGGCGTCCTGGGCTTCGCCCCGGCGCTGCGCATGGAGGGCCTCATCGACACCGAGGTGCCCCGGGCGGCCGCCGACGAGGTCGTGGCCGTGATCGGCGAGGCGCTGAGCAACGTCGCCCGGCACTCCCGTGCCTCGCGTGCCGAAGTCGCCCTCGTCGCCCGCGGCGGAACGCTGACCGTCACCGTGACGGACGACGGAGCCGGGATCTCCCGGCAGGCACGGGAGCGCAGCACCGGGGGCCTGCGGAACCTCGCGGAGCGGGCCGAACACCTGGGCGGCGCACTGACCGTGGCGACGCGTCAGCCCGGCGGCACCCTGCTGGAGTGGCGCATTCCGCTGCCGCCCGCGGACTGAGGCCCCGGCTGCCCCTGCCCGTGCAACTCCTGCTGGTCGCGCTGGTCATGCTGGTCGTGCACTTGGGCCGCGATCACCGCCGCCTGCACCCGCCGCTCCACACCCAGCTTCGCCAGCAGCCGTGAGATGTGGTTCTTCACGGTCTTCTCCGACAGATACAGCCGCTTGCCGATCTCGCGATTGGTCAGCCCTTCCCCGATCAGTTCCAGCACGGACCGCTCGCGTGCGGTGAGCCCGGCCAGCCGCTCGTCCTCCTCGGCCGCGCGCTCGGGCCCGCGCAGCGAACGCATCAGCCGCGCCGTCGTGGCCGGGTCCAGCATGGACTGCCCCGTCGCCACCGTGCGCACCGCGGACACCAGGTCGGATCCCTTGATCTGCTTGAGCACATAGCCCGAGGCCCCGGCCATGATCGCATCCAGCAGCGCCTCGTCGTCGTCGAAGGACGTCAGCATCAGACAGACCAGCGCCGGCATCCGTGAACGCAGTTCCCGGCAGACGGAGACGCCGTCCCCGTCCGGCAGCCGCACATCCAGGACGGCCACCCGCGGCCGCAGCGCCGGTCCCCGGGCCAGGGCCTGCTCCGCGGTGGCCGCCTCCCCGACGACCTCGATGTCGGGCTCGGAGTCCAGCAGATCGTGCAGCCCGCGCCGGACGACCTCGTGGTCGTCCACGAGCAGTACCCGGATGGGCGTCTCAGCCGAGAAGGCCGGAGCGTCGGACATATCGGCTCCCTGACCGTGCAGCCCCCCCGACCGTCGGATGTGATCGATCGTGCCCGCCGATGCGCGTCCGGCGCCAGGGCCGAACGGGTCCGATCGCCGCCGGACGTCCCTACCGCGACGCCTCGCCCCCGGCTCCGCCCCCGATCCCGGCGTCATCCGAGGACAGCTCGATCCTGACGTCCACCACGCCCTCCACCGCCCGCACCGACCGGGCGATCAGCGGAACGAGAGACCGTTCCGGCAGCGTGCCGGCGATGGTCGCCACTCCCTCCGTCACCGTCGCCCGCACCCGGACGTCCGGCGGCAGATGCCGCAGCACCGCCTCGTCGATCTCGGCGGCGATCTCCACGTCCCCGCGCAGGAACACCTTGAGCAGGTCGCTCCGGCTCACAACACCCTCCAGCAACCCCGTCGCGTCCACCACGGGCAGCCGCTTCACCCGCCGCCGCGCCATGATCCGCGCCGCTTCGGGAAGCGTGGCATCGGGATGGACCGTCACGGCCGGGGCCGACATCAGCTCCTCGGCGCACACGGCCTCGGCCTTCACCGCGTCGGCCGGCAGCTCCGCGCCCCACGACGGCCGCTCCACCCGGTACTCCTCCTTGGGCAGCAGATCCGCCTCGGAGACCACGCCGATCACCCGGCCCTCACCCGCCAGGACGGGCAGCGCGCTGACCTTCCACTGCTCCATCAGCTCCACGATCTCCTTGTACGTGGCTCGTCGACCCACGGCGACGGCCGTGTGGGTCATGACGTCGCTGACGGTGTGCGGGGCACGCGTCCGCGGCCCGGCGCCGTTCGATGTCACCGGCATGGAGAACTCCTCAGCTTCCGCTTCCGTGTGGTGCGTACAGATCCAGCAGCCGTACTCGTGTCGCATGCAGCCGGTGCGAGAGCACCCGGCCGATCCAGTGCCCCATGGCGGACCCGAACGCGGGGTCGGCGTCCATCATCATCCGCACCACTTCGGCGTCGAACTCATGCGCGCGCACCGGCGTCATCGCCTCCGCGCCCAGCTGCCACACATAGGGGCGATACAGCCAGGACCAGCCCACCAGCTCCCCGAACCCCAGGGAGTCGATGACGGCCTTGCGCCCGCCGGGCACCCGGAAATCCAGCGTGACCGTGCCCGAGCGGATGATCCAGAAATGGTCGGCCGGCTGCCCTTCCTCGAAGATCCGGTAGTTCTCGGGGAAGCCGACCTCCCTGGCCGTCGCCATCAGCCGGGCGCGGTACTCGGCGGGCAGGGAGGCGGCCATACGTGTGGGGGAGGGGGTGGTCATCGCTGCTCCTTCATCTCGCATCCTGTGTTCCAGCCTCGGACCCCGGCCCACCACACGGGAGGGCCGACTGGCCCAAGGCTGGGCCCTCACACTCCACGCCGGCTCCATTCGGGCTCCGTCTTCGCCCAGTCCGCCTCCCATTCCGCCATCCGGCGGCGCAGGGCGGCGTGGCGCTGCCACAGTCGGCCGCCCGTGGCGAGAGCGGCCGCGCCGCCCGCGGCGAACGTGCCGACCACGATCGTGCTCGCCCATACGTCGGCGCCGCTGTCCGGCGGCTGCGTGACCCGCCCCTGCTCGTCCAGCCACACCACCGCCCGGTCACCGCGCGTGGCGTCCTCCGGAACCGGAATAAGCCCTTCCGCCTGTTTGCCGCCCGGCTCCTGCCAGCGGACCTGCGCCCAGGACTCGACGGCGGTCCCACCGCGGTCGGCCGACGCCTGCGGAGCCCCGGCATCCTCCAGGAGCCGCCCTTCGACCGGGTGGCGGGCCGCCGCCTGTTCGGCGGCCGCCGAGCGCCCGTGCTCGTACGTCATCCAGCCCGCGGCCGCGCCCGCCGCGGGGGCGCCTGCGACCAGGGCCGCAGCGAACACGGCTGCGGCCCATGCCTCCACCGCGTCGCACCTCCGGCGCAGTGGATTCGGCGCCGCCCGCCGCGGATGTGCTGTGTCCTTCATGGCGACCCCGCCCTCTCCGGGACGTCTCCTACGCCGTCGAACCCAGAGTCCAACGACGGGCCCCGTACGCCCCAGGGCTGCCCGGGCCTCCCGTCAGGGCCGTTCGGCCCCCTCGTCCGGCCGCACCCGGCTAGGTTGGCCGCCATGAGCAATCTCGACCGTCAGGCCGTCCCCTCCCGCTGCGGCGGCCGCGGCTTCGTCGTCGCCGAACCCGTACGAGAACTCCTCAGCCCCCGCCGCGTACCCCTCGGGGAATCCACCGAGGTCCGCAGGCTGCTGCCCAACCTCGGCCGCCGCATGGTCGGCGCCTGGGCCTTCGTCGACCACTACGGCCCCGACGACATCGCCGGTGAGCCCGGGATGCAGGTGCCGCCCCATCCGCACATGGGACTCCAGACCGTCAGCTGGCTCCACGAGGGGGAGGTGCTGCACCGCGACAGCACCGGCTCACTCGCCGCGATCCGCCCCCGCGAACTGGGCCTGATGACCTCGGGCCGGGCCATCAGCCACTCCGAGGAGAGCCCCGTCCCGCACCCCCGCTTCCTGCACGGCGCGCAGCTGTGGGTGGCGCTTCCCGACAGCGCCCGCCACACCGAACCGCGCTTCGAACACCACACCGACCTGCCGGCCGTCACCGCCCCCGGCATCACGGCCACCGTCATCCTCGGCGCCCTCGACGGCGCCGTCTCACCCGGCGCCGTCCACACACCGCTGACCGGCGCGGACCTCACCCTCACCGGCGGCGCCGAGGCCCGCCTCCCGCTCGACCCCGACTTCGAGTACGCGGTCCTCGCCATGTCCGGCGAAACCCATGTGGACTCCGTCCCCGTCCTGCCCGGATCGATGCTCTACCTCGGCTGCGGCCGCACCGAACTCCCGCTGCGCGCCGAGTCGGACGCGTCGGTGATGCTGCTGGGCGGTGAGCCCTTCGACGAGGAGATCGTCATGTGGTGGAACCTCGTCGGCCGCACCCACGACGAGATCGCCGAGGCCCGCGAGGCGTGGATGACGGGCACCCGCTTCGGCGAGGTGAAGGGCTACGCAGGCGACCGCCTGCCGGCCCCCGAACTCCCCGCGACACCGCTGAAGCCGCGGGGCAGGGTGCGCTGAACCGGGACAACGCGGCAGGTTCGGCTGCTCCGTGACCCGGAAGCGCTGGACCGTGTGCGTCACGCGGGGCCGCCGACGCGGTTCGTGACGGGCAGCCCCTCCCCGGCGACGCCGGGTACTCCGGCCGCGCCGACCACCCCTGGTACGCCGATCGGGCCCGGCAGGTCGAGGCGCGCGGGGAGGATCAGGCCGGCTGCCCGGCCGTCCCGCCCGCCGACCCGTCCCACCAGCGGGCGTCCGGTCCGTCCCCCGCCGCCTGGGCCGCGAGCTCCGTGGCCGCCCGCCGCAGGGCCACCACCCCCGGCGCGTCCCGGCGGGCCGCCGCCCACGCCAGCAGCGCCGCACAGGGAGGGGCGTCGGAGACGTCGACGTACCGGATGCCGGGCCGCGGGAACAGCTCGCGGCAACTCGCCGAGACCAGCCGCAGCCCCGCGCCCTGTGCGACCGCCGCGAGACCGCCCTCGAACGTCGTCGCCGTATGCGCGGTGTACGCCACGGGTGCGCCGTCCGGTCGCGGATCGGCCGCCCAGAAGGCCCGCCACCCGTCCGGCACGGCCGGAGACAGGCCGACCACCGGCACCCGGGCCAGCTCGGCGAGCGTCACGGAACGGCGTCCGGCCAGCCGGTGGCCGTCCGTCAGGCAGGCGACGACCGGCTCTGTCGCCAGACGCAGGGACTGCACGCCGCGCGGCGCCGGGCCGTAGCACAGCACCGCGTCGACCCGCCCGTCCAGCAGCGCCCCGAACTGCTCGGTGAAGTCCACCTCTCGCAGCGCCGTCTCCAGCCCGGGATGCCGCTCCTCGACCCGCTCCAGCAAGGCCCGGATGACCGGCAGGGCAGTCACATAGCAGCCCAGGACGAGGCGGCCGGACAGCGACCGCTCCTGTTCCCGTACGGCATTTCGCAGCGCCTCGGCGGCCCCGACCGCCTCCCGGACGCGGGGGAGCAGGGCCTCACCGGCGGCGGTGAGGCGCACCCGCCGGGTCGACCGCTCCAGCAGGGCCACACCCCACTGTTCCTCCAGCCGCCGAAGCTGCCTGCTGAGCGCGGGCTGGCTGATGTAGAGGCGCTCGGCGGCGCGCCCGAAGTGCAGCTCCTCGGCGAGGACCAGCAGCAGCCGCAGCTGACGCATGCTCGGATCGGACCCGTCACTCATAAACGGGACGTTATCAATCGGGGCCGTACGCGCATCAGTCAGCACTTCCCGGCAGGCAGGCGGCCCGGTGACGATGGAATCACCGCACACACCCGAGCGAGGAGTCCGTCATGCCGTCGTCGCGCCGCTGGTTCCAGTCGGTGATCCTGCTGCTGGGCCTGGTAGTGGTGGGCACCGCCCTGGCCGACATCGCCCTCGGGCCCTCCGTCCTGCCCGGCGTCGTCGAGGCCGACACGACGCTCGACAGCAACTACCGCTTCTTCGCCGGGCTGTGGTGCACCCTCGGCATCGTCATGCTGGCCACGGTCCCGCACGTCGAACGCCACGCGCTCGCGCTGCGGGCCGTGTTCGGCGCCGTGTTCCTCGGGGGGCTGGCGCGCGGCCTGTCGTATCTGTCGGTCGGCGCTCCCCACGCACTCTTCACGGCGGGCATCGGGGTCGAACTGCTGCTGCCGCCCCTGCTGCTCCTGTGGTCACGGCGGGTGTGCCGGGAGCCCGCACGGCCGGGGACGCGCTGAGAGCCCGGGCGGGGCGACCGTATCGGGGGTCGGCCGCCCCGCCCGCCGTCCCACCCGGAACCGCTACCTCTGCGGGGTGGGTCCGGGGCGCTCGTGCCGGTGATCGCGGTCGTGCTCGCAGGCGTTGTCGATGCCTAGGCGTCCCACGCGGGGAAGCCGGACAGCACGGTCACAGGCAGCCGGCCGGTCAACCCCGTCAGCCCTCGGGGCGCAGCAGACCGCGCTCGTATGCCGCGACCAGCCGCTGCGGCACCAGATGGACGGCTCCGTCCACCGTGACGCGCACGAGCTGAGGCGTGGTGGCCTTCCACTGGGCACGGCGGTGGCGGGTGTTGCTGCGGGACATCTTCCGCTTGGGTACGGCCATGGGTTCGGGTCCTCTCTGAGTCGGGCGGAGCCGAGGTTATATGAAAATGGATACCATTACGAATTAGGTCTCTGGTCAGTCGATCCAGGGGGGAGCGGCGCGCGGCTACGGGCAGGGCGGGGCGTAGGCCCGGTCGGCGTCGCGGACGTACTGGTTCCATTCGTCCCTGCTGAGCGGGTCGCCGGAGACGGAGCAGATATGCGCGGCGGCCTGCTCGGGGTCGGTCTCCCACAGCCGCACTGTTCGATCCAGACCGCTTGCTGCGAGGGTGTGGCCGTCCGGGCTGAAGGCCACCGAGAAGACGCCATCGGCCGGGCCGGTCAGGGTGGCCACGGTACGGGGTGCGGCTGGCTCGCTCAGGTCCCACAGCCGGACCCTCCCGTCGGTGCCGCCGCTTGCCAGTGTGTTCCCGTTGGGGGCGAACTCCGCCCAGAAGACATAGCCGTTGTGGCCGTCGAGCGGGACCCCGACCCGTGTGGGGCGACGGGGGTCGGACGTGTCCCACAGATGCAGCTTTCCAATGGAGTCGCCCGCGACCAGGACGTCTCCGCGAGGGTGGTAGGCGACCGCGTACACGTAGTTCTCCGGTCCCTTGAGTGTCGCGACCTCTGTGGAGCGGCGGGTGTCGGTGATGTCCCACACCCGGACGGTCCCGTCGACGCTGGCCGTGGCGATGAAGCGTCCATCGGGACTGAACGCGACGGACTGCACATAGTTGCCATGGCCTATGAGGGTGGATACGGCGGCAGGGCGCCGGGGATCCGAAACGTCCCACATATGGACCATGTGGTCCTCGCCGCCGGCGGCGAGCAGTCGGCCGTCCGGGCTGAAGGCCAGGGTCTCCACGGACGCTTTGGGGCCGGGCAGCGGGCGCGATGCGTGCGGAACCGGCCGCTGCGGGGCGCTCACGTCCCAGAGGTAGACGCTGCCTTGGTTGCCGCCGGTGGCGAGAAGGGGACCCTTCGGGCTGACGGCCAGAGACCCGGCGAAGTCGTCTGCTGCGTCATCGCTCGGCAGCGGACCCCCGAACAGGGCACGGCGGCGCGGGTCGGCCATGTTCCACAGCCAGAGGGTCCCGTCGCGGCTGCCGGCCACAAGAACGTCTGCGTCCGGGGAGAAGGCGACGGTGAAGACGGCGTCCGTGGGGCCGCTCAGCGCAGCTCCGGGGAGCTTCCACAGTCGCACCGCCCCGTCGGATGCGCCGGTGGCCAGCGTCTGTGTATCTCCGCCGAAGCCGACCGTGGGCACGGCGCCCGGATGGGGGAGTACCGAGACAAGGCGTCCGGTGGCCAGATCCCAGGCACGGGCCCTGTCGTCGGAGCTTCCAGCGGCGAGCGTCCGTCCGTCGGGGCTGAAGGCCACCGAGTGGATGAAGCTGGTGGGACCGGTGAGCGGCTGTCCCAGAGTCCTGGGGCGTTCCGGATCGGCGACGTTCCACAGGCGCACGATGTTCTCGGCGCCCCCGGCGGCGAGCGTCCTCCCATCGGGACTGAACGCCACGGAGTAGACGACTTTGCTCGGTTCACTCAGGGTGGTGAGGGCTTTGGGACTCTCAGGGTCGGCTAGCGTCCACAGCCGGACCGTGTCATCAGTGCCGCCGCTTGCCAGTACCGTGCCGTCCGTGCTGAAGGCCACGGACTGCACATAGCCCTGGTGGCCCTTGAGCGTCGCCACAGCCCTGGGGCGCTCCGGTTCCGCCACGTTCCACAGGTGGATGGCCTTGTCCGCGCTGCCCGCCGCCAGAGTCTTGCCGTCGGGGCTGAAGTCCAGTGAGTAGATGGTGTCGCCTGCCTGCAGACGCTCCCTGGCGTAGGGGACGGGTCTCGCGCGGTCGCCGTCGAGGTCCCACAGTCGTACGACCCGGTCGATCCCCGCGGCGGCCAGCGTCCGGCCGTCAGGACTGAAGGCGAGCGCCATGACGGTGTCCGCGGATCCGGTCAGCGGCGGCCCCAGCGAGTTGGGGCGATGGCCTCCGGTCGTGTCCCACAGGTGTACGGACCCGTCGGCCCCGGCAGCGGCGAGTGTGCGTCCGCCAGGGCCGAACGCGACCGACTGGATGATGCCCTTGGGGCCGAGAAGGCGGGTCGCCGCCGGGCCCGTGGTTGAGTTGAGCAGGCTCGCCCTGGCTTCGGGCGTAGGGGCGATACGGTACGCGATCAGGCTTAGCTGCATGGCGAGTGAGGTGTCGTTGTTCCGCTGCTCGTCCGCGTCTTTCGCGATCAGCCGGGACATGGCCAGGTCACGCTGCCGGTCGGCTGCCCTGCGCTGTTGTACCGCGTCCACTGTGAGGCCGCTCGCGGTGAGCAGGAGCGCTGCCAACCCTGCGAGGAGGCCGTACAGCAATCGGGCCCGGCGACGCCTGGCGCGCGTCTCCGCACGCCGCTGCCGCAGGCTGGCGTCCAGGAACTCGCGCATCGCGGGGGTCAGCAGGTGCCGGTGACCCGACTCCGACCATCTCTCGGCGAACTCCAGGCGGGTGCCGCGGTA
Source organism: Streptomyces sp. MUM 178J (assembly GCF_022414575.1). Classification (GTDB taxonomy): domain Bacteria; phylum Actinomycetota; class Actinomycetes; order Streptomycetales; family Streptomycetaceae; genus Streptomyces; species Streptomyces chengmaiensis. Next base: position 152,993 of record NZ_JADWYQ010000007.1, read on the forward strand.
GAGGGCCCCGGCATCGTGCTGCTCGCGCTCCCACTGCTCGGCGGCCTCGGCGAGGCGCTGCCCGATGAGGAGTTCGGCACGGTCGGTGTCGATCCACCGGCGCAGCAGGGGCCAGGCGTGGAGCAGGGCCTCGTGGGTGATCTGTGCGTCCTGCTCGTCCAGTGACAGCAGCCGGGCCTGTGCGAAGGCGTCGAGGACCCGGGCGACGGCCGCCGGATCGGTGACGGACTCGGCACCTGTGAGCTCGTCGAGTGAGGCGGGACAGCGGGTGTCCTCGGTGCCGTCGCCGATGCGGACGAGCCGCAGCAGCAGGTGCTTGGCGATGCGACGGTCCTGCACGGCGAGGCCGTTGTAGACGCATTCCGCGGTCTGGGCGACCGCCTGCCAGATTCCTCCCGTTGCCTGGTAACCGGCCAGAGTGAGCAGTCGGCCCTCGCGCTGCTGCCAGGTGGCGAGCAAGGCATGGGATAGCAGAGGCAGGGTGCCGTGGTCCGGCCCCGCCCGTCCGCCGGCTCGCAAATCCCGGATCAGCGCCTCGGCCAGCCCGCCTTCCAGAACCAGCCCGGCGGCGGCGGCCGGTTTCCTGATCGCGTCGCAGAGTTCGTCACTGCTCATCGGCTCGGTGACGAGCTGATGGTGCTGCAGAGCGGGGACCAGCTCCGGGTAGGCCGAGCAGTGTGCGTAGAAGTCCGAGCGGACACCGAGGACGACCAGCATCGGCGGCTCCGAGCCGTCGGGACCTGGGCTGCTCGCCCGGCACAGCGCGCCGATGAAGGCCTGCTGCTCGGCGGGGTCAGTGCACGCGGTGAAGAGCTGCTCGAACTGGTCAACGATCAGGACGACTCGGCTGCCGGGCACAAGGGCGCCCGACGCCTGTGACTGCAGCAGCCTTCTTGCGGCGTCGGCAAGCCGTTCCCTGTCGTCAGGCTCGGTGGAAGGCCCCTCCCTGGGTTCCGAGTTCCGGGGCGTCCGCTCGTGCTGGGCCATCCGCTGAGCGAGTTCGCGCAGCGGTCGGGCGTGTGGGGTGAAGGTCAGCACAGGCCAGGTGCGGGACACCTCGACGCCGGGCAGCCCCTTTTGCAGGGCAGGCAGAAGCCCCGCGTACAGCAGAGAGGACTTGCCCGATCCCGACGGGCCTGTCACCACCAGCGGGCCACCGTCCGGCAATTGTTCAACGAGTAGGTGAACGAGCCTGGCCGTGAGCCGCTCCCGCCCGAAGTAGTAGTCCGCGTCTCCTGGCCCGAACGCGGCCAGGCCGCGGTACGGGCTGGTGGCCTGTGCGGCCCTGTCGTGCGCCGGGTCGGCGGATCTCGCCACGGTGGGAGGCGGTGGCCGGTAGGCCCGGTTCTTGGCGAGCACCATGTGATCGGCGAGTCCCGCCGCCTGCCTCTGAGGCCGTGGCAGACCGCGATCCGCCAGTGCGCGGGTGAGATGCCGGTGGATGTGATCGAGCGTCAGTGCGGGCGGGCCCGTCGGATCGCCTTCACACAGCAGTTTGATCAGCTCTCCGGTGAACGCGGTGTGGCGGGCCCCGACAGGAGCATGAGCGGCTTCATGACGTGCCGCGGACGCCAGCAGGTAGCCGCCGTGCACCTGCGCCGCGACCATGGCGTCCTCGGCGGGGCTGCCCAGGGAGCCATGGGCCCGCCCCGCGAAACAGCAGTCCAGCATGACCACGATGGTCCGTGCCCGGCAGGCAGCCAGGGCATCGCGGACCGCAGAGTACGGAAGCGCCTTGAAGGTCAGACCGCGGCTGTCGTCGTCCGTGGCGGCGGTGGCGAGGTGCAGCTGATTCCCCGCGCTGACCAGTCCGTGTCCTATGTACGAGAACATCAGGACGTTCTCGGCCTGTCCGGCCGCCCGCATCAGCGCTTCACCGAGCACCATGGGGTCGGACGGGTCGAGCAGGATGCTCAGATCCGCGGGGTCAAGACCGCACCGTTCCACCAGCGTTCGTCCCAGATCCTGCACCGTGCCGGGCACGCTGGACAGCGTCGGGAGCGTGGATTCCGCACCGTGGGCGCCTGTCCCGGCCAGCAGAACCCGGACTCCGGGCGCGTTCAGCGCCGTCGGCAGCTCACTCGTCGACGGGTCGGCGTGATCCGGCATCACTCTCGCCCTCCGGCAACTCGTCTCTGAGCAGATGCTCCACCTCGGAGATCTGCCGCTGAAGGCCCGCTCCGTCGAGGCCGCGCACCCGTTTCGCCGACAGCTTCACTTGAGCGCGGTCGCCGTCGCGCAAGGCGGTCAGGGTCACATCGCTCGTGCGCTGCCGCAGCCAGGTGATCAGTACGCCGGACAGCACCGCCAGTGCGCCGCCGGGAGCCAGGACCACCAGTAGAGCCTCCGCCGCCGCACCCATCGTGCCCGGCCCGGGCGGGGCGGCGGTGAGCCGGACGCGGCCGCGGAGCGCGTCCTCCTCGGTGAGCCACCCGTGTAAGGAGCGCAGCTCGTCGCCTGCTTCATCCGCGAGCAGGGTGATCGTCACATCCACAGGTCCCGCCCCTCCCGGCGCCGCCCCTGCCGCCGTCTTCATGGCGTCGTAACATAGCGGTTGAAAAGTGCTGTTGGGCACCCCCCCGTTCGTTGCACCGCCGCGTGGGGAAGGCTCTCCCCCGTCGCCTCTCGTGACAGCGTCACGCTGCGGTGGACACCAGGTTGGCTGTCAGGGAGTCATGAGGGGGGCGCCTTGGAACCGCTGACGCCGGACGATCCCCGCACCGTCGGCCGGTACCGGCTGCTCGCCCTGCTGGGCAGCGGCGGCATGGGCCGGGTGTATCTGGCCCGGTCCCCGGAGGGCGAGCAGGTCGCGCTGAAGGTGATCCGGCCCGACCTCGCCGGGGAGGACGCCTTCCGCGAGCGTTTCGCGCGGGAGGTCGCCGCCTCCCGGTCCGTGTCCGGTCCGTTCACCGCAGCCCTCGTCGACGCCGACCCCGGGGGGTCCCCGCCCTGGCTGGCGACCGCCTTCATCCCCGGTCCTTCGCTGTACCAGGCGGTGCGCGCGGTGGGAGCGCTGCCGGAGACGTCGGTGCGGGCGCTGGGGCTCGGGCTGGTGGAGGCGCTCGCCGCGATCCATACAGCGCGCGTGGTGCACCGGGACCTCAAGCCGAGCAATGTGCTGCTGGCGTCCGACGGCCCGCGGGTCATCGACTTCGGGATCTCGCGCGTGGCCGAGGCCAGCGCGCTGACCCGGACGGGGACGCTGATGGGGTCGCCGGGGTACATCGCGCCGGAGCAGATCCGCGCCGAGCGAGGCCGCGTCGGGCCGGCCGCCGATGTGTTCTCTCTCGGCGCGGTCCTCGTCTTCGCGGGCACCGCGGCCGGTCCGTTCGGCGAGGGAACGGCCGACCTGCTGTACTACCGCATCGTGCACGAGGAGCCGCGACTGGACGCGGTGCCGGAGTGGCTGCGCCCCGTCGCCGCCTCGTGTCTGGACAAGGAGGCGGCACGGCGTCCCCGGCTGCACGAGGTCGCGGGGGTGCTCGGCGCCGGGCGGGCCAGAGCCGAGCTCCTCGGGCCCGGCTGGCTGCCCCCACTGCCTTCCGACTCCGCGACGGACCCGCGGGGCATCCTCGCCCACACCGTAGGCGGGCAGGAGACGGACCCCACGAACACGGACCCCACGGGGGACCCCGCCGACACGGGCCCCGATGTGCGACAGCACGACGGCGACGGCCCCTCCGGCGCATCCGGTCCGGCGTCCGGCTCCGGGCGGCCCCCCGAGCGGCCCCGCCGCCGGCTGGTGCTGGCCGCCGCCGCGCTGACGGCCTCCGCCGCCCTGGGGTTCACCGGATGGCGGCTGCTGGGCGACGACGCCCCCGGGCGGGAGCCGCCCGGTACCCGGCTGTGGCGTTTCCCGGTCACCGGAATCCTCGTCAACCACCCGAGGGTCGCCGGGGACCTGGTGTACGCGGCGAGCAACGACGGCACCCTGTACGCGGTCGAGGCCGCGTCGGGCGAGCGGCGCTGGGCGTACACCACCGGCGCCGCCCTCGGCTCGGCCCCGTACATCCTCGGCGGGGTGGCCTACCTGGGCAGCGACGACGGCAAGCTCTACGCACTCGACGCCAGGACCGGCGACGAGCGCTGGACGTTCGCCACCGGCGGCATCGTGCACTCGCCCGCGGTCACCGGCGGCGTGGCCTACGTCGGCAGTTCCGACGGATATCTGTACGCGGTCAAGGTGTCCGACGGCAGCCGGCTGTGGCGGTTCAGGACGGGCCATGACACCCACTCCCCGGTGATCGCTGGTGAGACCGTGTACGTCGGATGCAGCAACACCCGTTTGTACGCCGTCGACGCCCACGCCGGCACCGAGCGGTGGACGTTCACCACCGGGGGCGCCGTCTCCTGGTTCCCCGTGGTGACCGGCGGGCTGGTCTACTTCGGCAGCACCGACGACATCCTGTACGCCGTACGGGCCACCACGGGCCGCGAGGTGTGGCGGGCGGGGAGGGCCTCCGTCAAGGCCGGGCCGGCGGTGGCCCGCGGCACGGTCTTCGGCGGCGGCGGCCGCGAGCTCCTCGCCTGGGACGCCGCCACCGGCGAGAAGCGGTGGTCGCTGCCCACCGGGGGCGATGTGGGCGCCCCCGCGGTCGTCGACGGGACCGTGTACGCGGGCAGCAGCGACCAGAAGCTGTACGCCGTCGACGCCTCCAGCGGCGAACTCCGCTGGACGTTCACCGCCGGCGCGGAGGTGCATCCGCCGACGGCTGCCACCGACGCCGTGTACTTCGGGGGCGGTGACCAGCAGCTCTACGCCGTACGCAGGTGACGAACGCACACGGCGCGGCCGAGGGGAAATCCCCTGCTCACGGGAGAGCGGTCCGGAACCGGGCGGACGCAGCGGGGTGTCTGAAGCGTTGCACGAGGTGAGACGGGGCCTCCGCGCGGTCCGCGACGGCGGGCGGTGCGGGGCCCAGGGGGGAGGGACCGATGCCGCTGCGTGGGCTGCACGCCCCGTTCGAAGAGCGACGCCGCCTCCGCCCGGCCGGGCGGCCGGCCCCCGGCGGGCCGGGAGCGGACCGGGCGCGCGCCGCCTACCGGCGCTGCGCCTGGGCTGCCGGACCGCTGGAGGCCGTGCACACCGGCCCGGTGCGGGTGCGGTTCCGCTCCGTGCCGACCGCCGCCCAGCGGCTCGTCCTGACCGTCCTGGCCTCGCTGACCGCGCTGAGCGGTCTCGCCCTCGCGGCCTGGCTGCTGTTGCCCCAGCATATCCCCGGGCCCGGTGTGACCGGTGTGACCGCGGCCGGGGACTGGCGGGTCGTCCTCGCCCGGTTCGCCTTCTGCGTGGTCGTCACCATCGAGATCATCAAGGTGGTGCAGGTCTTCGCCGTCTGGACGTTCGCCTGGCACGCCGAGGACCCCGTTCCGCTCACCCCTCCCCGGGGGCTGCGGATCGCGATGCTGACCACCATCGTGCCCTCCAAGGAGCCCCTCGACGTGGCCGAGCAGACCCTCGAAGCGATGCTGCGGGTCACCTACTACGCGGGCGACGTCGACGTCTGGATCCTGGACGAGGGCGACGACCCCGCCGTACGGGCCATGGCGGCCCGGCTCGGCGTACGCCACTTCAGCCGCAAGAACCGCCCCGAGTACCACCGGCCCTGGGGCATCTTCCGGACCCGCACCAAGTCCGGCAACCACAACGCATGGCGCGCCGAGCACGAGCGCCGCTATGACGTGGTCGCCCAGATGGACCCGGACCACGTCCCGCTGCCGTGCTTCCTGGAGCGCACCCTCGGCTACTTCCATGACCCCGACGTCGCGTTCGTGGTCGCGCCCCAGGTGTACGGGAACATGTACGACAACTGGATCGCGCACGGCGCCTCCGTCCAGCAGTACCTCTTCAGCGGGATCGTCGAGCGCGGCGGGAACGGACTCGGCGCACCCCTGCTGATCGGCACCAACCACCTCTACCGGACCGCCGCCTGGCGCAGCATCGGCGGCTACCAGGACTCGATCATCGAGGACCACCTCACCAGCATGCGCATCCAGGGCACGGTCAACCAGCGCACGGGCAACCGCTGGAAGGGCGTCTACACCCCGGACGTGATCGCCGTCGGCGAGGGCCCCACCACCTGGACCGACTACTTCAACCAGCAGAAGCGCTGGGCCTACGGGGTCTGGGAGATCAAGCTCAACCGCCGCCTCACGGACGGCATCCGGCTCAGCCGGCGACAGCGGCTGCTCTACACCCTGGTGCAGTTCTACTACCCCAGTGTGGCCCTGACCCTGCTCCTGGGCACCGCCGCGACCGTCCTCGCCCTGCTGCTCGGCGTCATGTCCGCCGGTCTGGACGGGACGACCTGGCTGGGGCTGTGGTCCGCCGGGATGGGGAGCTGGCTGGTCCTGTGGCTGTGGCTGCGCCGCTTCAACCTCGCCGGACACGAACGGAGCGACCCGGGGCTGACGGGCTTCGCGCTGGCGCTGTTCGCCGGCCCGGTGTACGCGGCGGCCGCGGTGTCCGCGCTGCTGCGCCGGCCGCTGGGGTACGCGGTCACCGCCAAGGGAGAGCTGCGCAGCGCCGACACGCCGCGCACCTTCCGGCTCCATCTGATCTGGGCGGCGGCGGTCGCGGCGCCGCTCGCGGCCAGCTACGCCCTGGGCCACGACCATCCGGCGCCCCGCTTCTGGGCGGTGCTTGCCCTGCTGGCGGGTCTGCTTCCGCCGCTCATGGCCGCCGCCACGGCCGGCGTCACGGCTGGCGCCGCGGCGTCCGTGAGCGGGGACGCCGCCGTCAGAGCCTCCTCCGGCCGGCCCCGGGCGGACGTCCGATGACGAGATTCACGGCCGCCAAGGCGCTCGTCGCGGTCTTCGCCGTGCTGCTGACCGGCTATGCCTTCGTCGTCGGGCCGCATCTGGCGGGGGAACAGCAGCGGCGGCGCGCTGCGGCCGTCGACGCCGCGCTGCCGCCCACCGCGGACATCCCCTCCAGCGGGCCGGGGACGGCCGCGGACGACGACGCACCACGCGGCACGTTCCCGGACCGCGGCGAGGTCTTCGTCGGCATCATGACCGGTGAGGGCTTGCACGACCTGAGCGAGGCCGCCGACTTCGCGCGCCGCACCGGACACCGGCCGCAGGTCTACCAGTTCGCCCAGGACTGGGCACACGACCGCTTCGACGCCGAGCGGATCGACGACGTCGCCAGGCGCGGCATGATGCCCGTGGTCGCCTGGGAGCCATGGGACCACCGCGAGGAGGCGGAGGAACCGCAACTGCGGGGCGAGCAGCCCGACTACCGGCTCTCCCGGATCGCCGACGGCGTGTTCGACGCGTACATCCGCGCCTGGGCCGAGGGCGTAGCCTCCCTGGACTACCCGGTCGGGATCCGCTTCGCCCACGAGATGAACGGCTACTGGTACCCGTGGTGCGAGCAGTCCAACAACAACCGCCCCGGTGACTACGTACGGGCCTGGCGGCATGTGCACCGCATCTTCGAGCGGGCCGGGGCCGACAACGCGGTCTGGGTGTGGAGCCCCAACGTCCACTACGCCAACGCCACACCGTACGAGCGCCTCTACCCCGGAGACGCCTATGTGGACTGGGTGGGGCTCTCCGGCTACTACGGCACCGTCGGCAAGGAGAACTACCAGTCCTTCGACCGGATCTTCTCCGCCTCCGAGGCCCGGCTGCGCCGCCTCACGGACAAACCGCTGGTGATCACGGAGGTGGCGGCGACGGACGCGGCAGGCCGCAAGGCGGAATGGATCACCGGGATGTTCCGCTCGCTGCCCCGGCACCCGGGCGTCATCGGCGTGGTCTGGTACCAGGCGGTCAGGGAGATCGACTGGCGGGTGACCACCTCGCGCGACAGCGTCGCCGCGTTTGCGCGAGGTGTGTCGGCGCCCCGCCACCGCGTGCCCTGGTCCCCGTACGACGAGCCGCGCCGCCGCCTCTGAACGCCTGGCGCGCAGCCGGGCTGTGCCCTGCGGAGCCTGCCGACGATCCCGTTGAGGTCGTGGATGAACAGATCCTCGCGGACATGGTGGCCGCCGGGACGCTCGTGCCACACGTGCGGAATGCCGGCCCGGTCGAGCAGGCCGCGGAACTCCTGCGGGGCCGGCGGTCTGCCGGTGAAGCGGCGCCGGGTCACGCTTTCACGAGTTCTTTCCGGATCAGGCTCTCGGCGGCTGCGAGGATGGCGGCCTCGGGACTGCTGCGGGGCTGCCACCCCAGGACGCGTCGGGCTTTTGCGCTGGTCGTCTTTCTGACGAAGCCGAGGTCCGGCACGACCGTACGGAGCTCCTTGTCGAAGAGGGAGGCGACGCGCACCACGGCATTGGGGATGGACCGGGTCGGCACGTGTTTGGCCGCGCCTCCGAGATTGGCTCTGAGGACGGCGCCGATCTGCTTCATCGGGATCGCCGGGCCGCCGGCGGTGAGGAAGCGCTGACCGGCGGCTTCGGGGGTGGTCATGGCCAGCAGGTGCGCGCTTGCCACATCGCGTACGTCGACGATCGGGATCCACAGATCGGGATAGCCGGGCATCGCCCCGTCGAGGCTTCGCTGGATGAGGTGGTTCGACCCGGAGACCGCCCTGCCCATCACGGGTCCCATGACTGCGACGGGAAGGACCGTGGCGAGTTCCGTCGAGCCGCCCTCGGCGTCGATGAAATCCCACGCGGCGCGCTCGGCCAGCGTCTTGCTCCTGGTGTACGCGGTGGCGCCCGGCCCGTCGAGGACGCTCCAGTCCTCCTCGGTGAACTGGTGGTCGGTGTGCGGGTACCCGTAGGCGACCGCATGGAACGCAGAGGTCAGGACGACCCGTTCGACACCGGCGTCGCGGGCCGCCCGCAGCACGCGCAGAGTGCCTTCACGCGCCGGAACGATGACATCGTCCTCGTTCCCGGCATGCTCCACATGCACGGGAGAGGCCACATGCAGCACAGAGTCGCACCCGGCGACGGCATCGGCCCACCCTGCGTCACGCGTGAGGTCCGCCGCCACGAAGCTCAGCGCGCCGCCGTTCACCATCCCGGCGTCGCCGAGCTGCGTCCGGACCTCGGGTTCGCGCCCGAGGGCGCGCACGGTCGTGCGCACCCGGTATCCCTGCTCCAGCAGTTGGAGAATGCAGTGCCCCGCGATGAAGCCGGACCCGCCGGTGACGAGGACACGAGGCTGCGACGCGGTCATGCACGGGCCCCCGGGAGCGGTGTGTTGATCATCTGTCTTCCTTCCGTGCTCGCCCAGCTCACTGGGGCGTGGACAACTGTCGGGGCCGTCGAGCGGCTCCGGGCCTCACCGCGCTGACACGGCCGCCGGCTCGGGGCCGCGGACGTGCTGGGTGAGGAAGAGGGACGCGCGCTCCAGCGCCTCGTCGGCCTCGTCGAGAACGCCGGCGAAGGACTGGAACACGTGGGGCACGTCGGCGGTGATGTCGAGGACCACGCTCACGCCGACGGCGCGGGCGCGGGCGGCCATGCGGATCGAGTCGTCCGAGTCCTCGGTGAAGCAGGCCGCCATCTCCTCGTAACAGCCGCGGTCGCGGCTCTGCCGCTCACGCAGCTCCGGCTGCGTGACGTCGTCTGCACTCATGACGGGCCTTCTTGTCCTTTGCCGACAGGGAAGCGGACCGCCGGGCGCAGGCGTGCAGGGGGAAACCCGCTTCGGCGACGGCCCTCGCCATGGGCAGGCCCTGGTCGCCCAGCCCGATCCAGCCCACCGCGGGGGCGCCAATGTTCCCGTCGCCGTCATGCCTCCACGATGGGCGCAGAACACAGGAACAGGCAGTAGACCCGTCTTCATAGGACTGCCAGTGCCAGGCGCGCCTCATGGCACACAAGCCAGACTGTCCGGCATGGCAACGACAGAACTCGGCACAGCCCTGCGGCGCTGGCGTGACCAGGTCTCACCCGAGACGGCGGGCCTTCCCTCAGGCGGTTGCCGGCGCGCCGCGGGGCTGCGGCGCGAAGAGCTGGCCCAGCTGGCGGGCATCTCCGTCGACTACGTCACCCGTCTCGAACAGGGCCGGGCCGCCAACCCCTCCGGGCAGGTCGTCGAAGCCCTCGCCCGCGCCCTGCGGCTCACCAGCGCCCGGCGCGCCCATCTCTTCCAACTCGCCGGTCTCGTCCCCCCGGGCCCGGAGAAGGTCGCGGCGCACATCACGCCCAACGTCCAGCGGATGCTCGACCGGCTCGCCGGAACCCCCGTCGCGGTCTTCGACGCCGCATGGACCCAGCTGCTCGCCAACCCCCTGTACACGGCGCTGATGGGGGAATGGCACGGCAACGACCTCAACGCCGTGTGGCGCAACTTCCTCGGCGCCGGCGCCGGCGCCCGCGTACGCCACACCCCCGAATCCCGGAGCGCACTACGTGCCGCGCAGGTCGCAGACCTGCGCAGAACAGCAGGCCGCTACCCGGCCGATCGGCGACTGCAGCACCTCATCTCCCAACTGCGAGCCAGAAGCGCCGAGTTCGACGACCTCTGGGAAACCGGGGCCGTCGGTCGGCACCAGTCCGCCCGCAAGACCGTCGACCACCCCCATGTCGGCGCCCTCACGCTGGACTGCGACGTGCTCGTCGTCGCCGACAGCGACCTGCGCATCATGGTCTACACCGCAGAACCCGGCAGCCGGGACGCCGAACGCCTCGCGCTCCTCGCCGTCATAGGAAGCCAGGCACTCACCGGATAGCCGACAATCCGTCGGCCGTCACCCATGCGCCTCCGGCCCCTCGCCGCGCTTGCACGGAGAGATCCGCATGGTCGGCCGCACCGCACCGCACTGCACCGCACCGCACGCGGACCGGGATCGGCCGCCTGCGCCCGGCCCGGTGCGTGGGGTCCTCGCCGCCGCGGTCGATGCTGCCGCTGATCCGGGAGTACGGCCTCGAGGTGGCCTGGCGAGGGCGTTCGCGGCGGGCGGGCCGCGGGGGAGCCCGTCCGCCGTCGGCCGAACGTGGGTCTGTGCGGAGCGGGCGTTATACCCCAGGGGCCGCGGGCAGTCATCGGACCATGCCCCTGCTCGTCGGAACCTCGGGATGGCAGTACAAGGACTGGCGCGGTGTGCTCTATCCGGCCGGGACGCCACAGCGGCTGTGGCTGGAGGAGTACGCACGGAACTTCGCCACCGTCGAGTGCAACAACGCCTTCTATCGGCTGCCCACCACGGAGAACTTCGCCTCCTGGCGGGAGCGGACGCCGGAGGGGTTCGTCATGGCGGTCAAGGCGAGCCGCTATCTGACGCATGTCAAGCGGTTGCACGACCCCGAGTCGCCGGTGCGGCTGCTGCTGGAGAGGCTTCAGGGACTGGGGGATCGGCTAGGGCCGGTGTTGTTGCAGTTGCCGCCGAACTTCCGCGCAGACGTCGGCGCTCTGGATGCGTGTCTGCGGTGCTTTCCCGACGCCGTGCGGGTGGCCGTGGAGTTCCGCCACACCTCGTGGTGGGACGCGGAGCGGGAGGTGCGGGCGGTGCTGCGTGAACACGGCAGCGCCCTGTGCTGGGCGGACCGCGGGTCGCGCCCGGTGACGCCGCTGTGGCGCACGGCGTCCTGGGGATACCTGCGGCTGCACGGCGGCAGCGCCGCACCGCCGCCGCGCTACGGACGGCAGGCGCTCGCCTCCTGGGCCCGCCGGATCGCCGACGCCTGGCCGGACAGGGCCGACGTCCATGTGTACTTCAACAACGACACGGGCGGCGCGGCCGTCGCGGACGCATCGCACTTCGCACGGCTCGCGGCCGCGCGAGGACGCACGGTGAGCCGCACACCGCGGACGACGGAGACGTAGTCGACGGGGCGGCGCTCGCCCGTGAGCCCGGCCGTGCCGCGCGGCCGCACTCCCCGCCGGCGGATCGCCCGTGTCAGGGTCCGCCGCACAGGCCGGCAGGAGCGCCCGTCCGCGCTCGCGCAGCGCTGCGGAGCCTGACACCCGCGGCGCAGACCGGCGCGCGTCGACGCGGAGGTCACCGGGCATCCGCGCACCGGCATTCCGCAGCTGACCGGGCGCCGGGGGCGTACATCCCGTCCCGGACGGGGTGCGGCGCGGGGAGGGAGGAGCCGAGGCGACCCCGCTGCGCCCGCCGCAGGGGCGCACCCGGAGGTACCCCAGGCGGGGCTTGATTTCCGGGGCTACGGAAAGTCCGGCCCGTCCGGCGATTGAAGACCGGGGGCACGGGGGGCGGCCACGGGAGGTGGGGGTCACCCACGCCCCAGGGCCCGGGGGGAGGGGTGGGGGAGAAACCGACAGGAAGCCACCGGCGATACTGGGCGCGCCCCCGTCCGCCCCGACGCTCCGGCCCTCGGACGTCCGCACCCCCAAGAACGGCAGCGCAATGACCGCAGACACCCGTCGCATCCTCGTCATCGGCATCGGAGCCGGCGACCCCGACCATCTGACGCTCGCCGCCGTCAAGGCCATGCGCCGTGCCGATGTCTTCTTCGTCATCGGCAAGGGGGAGGAGAAGTCCGGGCTGACGGATCTGCGCCGGGACATGCTCGACGAGCACGTGCCCGGACCGTACCGGGTGGTGGAGGCCGAGGACCCCTGGCGCGACCGGACGCCGCAGGACCGCTCCCGGTACGCGTCGGCGGTCGACGACTGGCGGCGCCGCCGCGCGGACGTCTACGAGCGGCTGATCCGCGAGGAGCTCGCACCCGGCGAGCACGGGGCCTTCCTCGTCTGGGGCGACCCGGCGCTGTACGACAGCACGCTCGCCATCCTCGACGACATCCGCGGCCGCGGCACGGTCGCCTTCGAGCACGAGGTGATCCCCGGCGTCAGCAGCGTCTCCGCGCTGGCCGCCCGGCACCGGATCCCGCTCAACCAGGTGGGGCGGCCCGTCCACATCACCCCGGCTCGCCATCTCGCCGACCGTGTCGGCGAGGGCCCCGCGGAGACGCTCCCCGACGACGGCGACGTCGTCGTCATGCTCGACGCCCACCAGACGTTCACCCGCTTCACGGGCGGGGACCTGTGGATCTACTGGGGCGCGTACCTCGGCACCCCGGACGAACTCCTGGTCTGCGGGCCCGTGTCCGAGGTGGCCGACCGCATCCTCGAGGTGCGCGCCGAGGCCCGCGCCCGGCACGGCTGGATCATGGACACCTATCTGCTGCGCCACCACGGCTGAGCAGGCGAGGGCCGGGCAGGACGGACGAAGCCGTCCTGCCCGGCCCTGTGCGCTCCGCCAGGTCGTCACCGGCCCGGCACCGGCCCGGTGCCAAGTCGGGATCAGGCCGTCATCGGGGCGGCAGCTCCCCGCGCACCGTCCGCGCCGCCGCGACGAGGTTCTCCAGCGACGCCTTCGTCTCCGGCCAGCCGCGTGTCTTCAGCCCGCAGTCCGGGTTCACCCACAGCCTTTCGGCCGGGATGGCCTCGAGCCCCTCGCGGAGCAGCGCCGCCGCCTCCTCGGCGCTGGGCACGCGCGGTGAGTGGATGTCGTACACGCCGGGTCCCGCCTCGCGCGGATAGCCGTGGGCGGCGAGTTCCCGGGCGACCTGCATATGGGAGCGGGCCGCCTCCAGGCTGATGACGTCGGCGTCGAGGTCGTCGATGGCCTGGACGACGTCGCCGAACTCGGCGTAGCACATATGGGTGTGGATCTGGGTGTCCGGCCGGACGCCACTTGTGGTCAGCCGGAACGACTCCGTCGCCCAGGCGAGATAGCCGGCGTGGTCGGCGGACCGCAGCGGCAGGGTCTCCCGAAGGGCGGGCTCGTCCACCTGGATCACCGAGGCGCCGGATGCCTCCAGGTCCTGCACCTCGTCGCGCAGGGCCAGGGCGACCTGGCGCGCGGTCTCGTTGAGCGGCTGGTCGTCGCGGACGAAGGACCAGGCAAGCATGGTGACCGGGCCCGTCAGCATTCCCTTGACGGGACGGTCCGTCAGCGACTGGGCGTACCGCGTCCAGCCGACCGTCATCGGCGCCGGCCGGGAGACGTCGCCGGCGAGGACCGGCGGCCGGACATAGCGGGTTCCGTAGGACTGGACCCAGCCGTGACGGGTGGCGACATAGCCGCTGAGCTGTTCGGCGAAGTACTGCACCATGTCGTTGCGTTCGGGCTCGCCGTGGACCAGGACGTCGATCCCCGCCTCCTCCTGGAAGGAGATCGCCTCCTGGATCGCGGCCCTGATGTGCTCCTGATATCCGGCGGCGTCGATCCGGCCCGCGCGCAGACCGGCGCGGGCGGTGCGGGCTGCACCGGGGGCAGCGGGGCCCGCACCGGGGCGGGCCGGGCGGGTCCGTCCGCGACCTGGT
>NZ_JADWYQ010000008.1 GCF_022414575.1 Streptomyces sp. MUM 178J
GCTTCCTTCGTACTCACCCCGACCAACCGGTCCAGGCTTTCCTCCGGGCGCTTCCCTTCGGTGTTTCCAACCCTACCAGATCCTTTTCCCGTTCCGTTTCCGGTGCAGAATCCGTATCCAGTGGCCGTTGGAGGGCCTTTCGCCTTTCGGCTTTCACCACGTTAGCCGATTTCCCCGGCGACTCATAATTGAGCCACACGAAGTCACCCGGACTTGTTTTCGGCACGCCGAAACCGCACCCGCTTGGGCTGATCGTGAGTAGTGGATGGCCGTCCTCGGGTTGCTCGAAGAGCTGTGCCCGTCTCAAACGGCTCGGGATACGTTAGGTGTCACGGCAGACGGAGTCAAGTCGACCTACGGCGGGGCAGATGGGCCCGGTAGGGGCTGACCGTGGGGTCGTCCGCGATCCAGAAGCGCCAGGGGTGCTGGGCGCCGTCACCGCCCACTCCCGTGCGGGGGCCGCTGCGTACCTGGTCAGGGTCCGGTGGACTGCCGTGCAGAAGTGTCAGCGGTGAGTCGGGACCGTTGCAGAGGTCTGTGCCGTTCAGGTCGCGGCCGACGCCGAGCGCGGTGGCCAGCCGGGCGGGGCCTTTGGCCAGTTCCCTGTCGTTGCGGGCCGAGATTCGGCGCTTCCGGGCCAGTTCCGCCCCCACCTGGATCTCACCCGCGCGCAGCAGGACTCCGCTCGCTCTTCCCTGGGGGCCGCACACCGCATTCAGGCAGTGCCACATGCCGTAGGTGAAGTAGACGTACGCATGACCGGGAGGGCCGAACATGACGGCGTTGCGCGCCGTACGCCCGCGGTATGCGTGGGAGCCTGGATCGACCTCGCCCGCGTAGGCCTCGACCTCGGTGAGGCGTAGCTCGATAGGGCCGTCCGCGGTGAGCCGTATGAGGATGCGGCCCAGGAGTTCGGGTGCGACCTCCAGTACAGGGCGGTCGAAGAAGTCCCGGGGCAACGGCGTACGGTCGGGGCTCTCGATCATGGCGTCCGAGCGTACCGGGAAACGACGGCCCGGCGCCGGGAGTCATGGAACCGGCTACGGTCGTCGCGCGTATGTAGAGGTCAGGACCTAGGAGGAGTGAACATGGGCTTCAAGAAGCTGCTTGCGAGCTTGGGGGCCGGCGGTGCGTCGGTGGAGACGGAGCTGACCGAGGCGAACGTGGTGCCGGGCGGTGTCGTCCAGGGCGAGGTGCGCATCGAGGGCGGTTCGGTCGAGCAGGCGATCGAGGCGCTCTCCGTCGGCCTGCAGGCACGGGTAGAGGTCGAGGGCGGCGACCAGGAGTACAAGCAGGACATCGAGTTCACCAAGCAGCAGCTGGGTGGGGCGTTCCAGGTTCAGCCCGGGGCGGTGCACGTGGTGCCGTTCGGTCTGGAGATCCCGTGGGAGACGCCGGTGACGGCCATCGCGGGTCAGCAGCTGCGTGGGATGAACATCGGTGTGACCACGGAGCTTGCCATCGCCCGTGCCGTGGACTCGGGTGATCTGGACCCCATCAATGTTCATCCGCTGCCCTCCCAGCAGGCGATCCTGGATGCGTTCATCCAGCTGGGCTTCCGATTCAAGAGCGCGGACATGGAGCGCGGGCACATCCGGGGCACACGGCAGAAGCTGCCCTTCTACCAGGAGATCGAGTTCTTCGCGCCGGAGCAGTACCGGGGTCTCAACCAGGTCGAGCTGACGTTCGTGGCGGACGACCGCGAGATGGACGTCGTGCTGGAGATGGACAAGAAGCCGGGTCTGTTCACCGAGGGCAGCGACTCGTACAAGGCTTTCACCGTCAGCCACCACGACTTCCAGTCCACCGACTGGGCTGCGTATCTCCACCAGTGGCTGGCGGAGGTCGGCGGACGCCGCAACTGGTTCTAGGCTCGGTCCCGACCGGTCGTATCCGATTCGGAGGTTGAGACGTGACGGAGCTCAAGAGGCCGCCCCTTCCGCATGACTTTCATCCGGTAGTGCCGTCGTTCTCGGTGGTGAGCGACGACATCGCACCGGGGGCGAAGCTGGCGGACGCTCAGGTCTATGCGAAGGGGAACACCTCGCCGCATCTGCGGTGGGAGGGGTTCCCCGCGGAGACGAAGAGCTTCGCGGTGACGTGCTTCGATCCGGATGCTCCGACGGGCAGCGGGTTCTGGCACTGGGTGCTCTTCGACATCCCGGCGTCGGTGACGGAGCTGCCCGCGGGTGCGGGCAGCGGGAAGTTCGAGGGGCTGCCCGAGGGGGCCGTCCAGGTGCGCAACGACTACGGGTCGAAGGACTTCGGCGGTGCGGCTCCGCCGGCCGGTGAGAACCACCGGTATGTGTTCACCGTGTACGCGGTGGACCAGGCGAAGCTGGGGCCCGGCGCCGAGGTGTCGCCGGCCGTCGTGGGCTTCAATCTGCGCTTCCACACGATCGCCCGTGCGCAGCTCCTCGGAGAGTACGAAGCTTCTTCGAAGGGCTGATCGTTCGCCTGTTGTTTGCCCTGTCCTGGTCTTGAGGAGACCGGGGCAGGGCATTTTTTTATTGCGTTGTCCATCTCGGCGCACCCGGCCAGAGTTGATCCAGCCCCAGGTCCGCCAACAGGGCTGGGCTGGCCGGGCCATTGCACCCCCTTGCGGTGCAGCGAGCCAACATGGGAGGTGGGCGCGGTGCGTGACACGCTGGTGCTGAATGCGAGCTTTGAGCCGCTGTCGACGGTGACGATGAACCGTGCGGTCGTTCTGGTGCTTCAGGACAAGGCCGTCGTCGAGCAGGCTCATCCCGGGCTCCGGGTTCGCGGCGCCGAGGTCGATCTTCCGGTGCCTCAGGTGATCAGGTTGTGCCGCTATGTCCGGGTGCCGTTCCGAAGACAGGCGCCGTGGTCGCGGAGAGGTGTGCTGGTACGGGACCAGCACCGGTGTGCGTACTGCGGGAAGCGGGCCACGACCGTCGACCATGTGGTGCCGAAGTCGCACGGCGGTACGGACAGCTGGCTGAATACGGTGGCCTCCTGCGCGGAGGACAACCACCGCAAAGCCGACCGTACGCCGGAGGCAGCGGAGATGCCGCTGCTGCACAAGCCGTTTGTGCCGTCGCCCGCCGAAGCGATGCTGCTGGGGCTGCGGGCGGGTGAGCGTGCGGCCCTGCCACAGTGGCTGACGGCGCGGACTGCTGTCACGCAGTCGGCCGCATAGCAGTCCGCGGACGGGTGAGGCCCGTGTGAGCCCCTGTCGGGTGCTCGTACGGGCCTCGTCTCATGCGGCTCGCCGCGCCTCAGTCGATGGTCGGCTGTTCGCGGCGCTCCGTACCGGTGGGCGCGGCGGACTTGACGCCTCCGCCGTTGCCTCCGAGGGGGCCAAGGCCGGCCATGTTGCCCATGGCGCCGCTGAGGCCCTTGAGGGCGTCGCCGATTTCGCTGGGGACGATCCAGAGTTTGTTGGCGTCGCCTTCAGCGATCTTCGGGAGCATCTGGAGGTACTGGTAGGCGAGGAGCTTCTGGTCGGCGTCGCCGGCGTGGATGGATTCGAAGACCGTACGGATCGCCTGGGCCTCGCCCTCGGCGCGCAGCGCGGCAGCTTTGGCCTCGCCTTCCGCGCGCAGGATCGCGGACTGCTTCTCGCCTTCCGCGGTGAGGATCTGTGACTGGCGGATGCCCTCCGCGGTGAGGATCGCGGCGCGCTTGTCGCGGTCGGCGCGCATCTGCTTCTCCATCGAGTCCTGGATGGAGGTGGGCGGCTCGATGGCCTTCAGTTCGACGCGGTTGACGCGGATGCCCCACTTGCCGGTCGCCTCGTCGAGGACTCCGCGCAGGGCGGCGTTGATCTCCTCGCGGGACGTCAGGGTCCGCTCCAGGTCCATGCCGCCGATGATGTTCCGCAGGGTGGTGACGGTGAGCTGCTCGATGGCCTGGATGTAGCTGGCGACTTCATAGGTCGCGGCGCGGGCGTCGGTGACCTGGTAGTAGATGACGGTGTCGATGTTGACGACCAGGTTGTCCTGGGTGATCACCGGCTGGGGCGGGAAGGGCACGACCTGCTCGCGCAGGTCGATCCGGTTGCGGATCGAGTCGATGAACGGGACGACGATGTTCAGGCCCGCGTTCAGGGTGCGGGTGTAGCGTCCGAACCGTTCGACGATGGCGGCGCTGGCCTGCGGGATGACCTGGATCGTCTTGATCAGGGCGATGAAGACCAGCACCACCAGAATGATCAGGACGATGATGATCGGTTGCATCGCGTTCCCTGTGCCCTTCGCTGCCGTATGAATCCGATGATCGAGTTTCTCAGAACTCGGCCTGCTGTGGGGACGGTTGGCGTCGTCATCACATGACCACCGCGGTGGCGCCGTCGATCTCGACGACGTCGACCTGCTGGCCCGCCTCGTAGGTCATGTCGGCGTCGAGGGCACGTGCCGACCAGATCTCCCCGGCGAGCTTGATCCGGCCCCCGCCGGCGTCGACCCGTTCCAGAACGACGGCCTGACGGCCCTTCAGCGCATCGACTCCGCTGGCGAACTGTCCCCCGCGCTGGTTTCTGTGGCGGCTGGCGATGGGCCGTACGACCGCGATGAGGGCCACGGACACGGCGACGAAGACGAGCACTTGGAGCACTGTGCCGCCGCCGAGCGCGGCGGTGACCGCCGCGGCCACCGCTCCGGCGGACAGCATGCCGAACTCCGGCATGGCGGTCAGCACGAGCGGAATGCCCAGTCCGACCGCGCCGATCAGCCACCACACCCATGCGTCGATGTCCACGTGGTCATGGTAGGACCGCCGGTCGCGCTCGGGACAGGGGTCGTCTTTCGCTCTGAGGTGACGCACTGAGGGTTTATGCGGCGCGCCGAAGGGCCGGGGGGTGTGCGCCGGTTCAGCCGAGCGGGAGGCCCTGAGCCGTCCAGCGGCCGTCGTGGTGCTCGACGATCAGCGGGAGGCCGAAGCAGCGCGAGAGGTTGCGTGAGGTCAGCTCCGTCTCCACCGGGCCCGCGGCCAGCACCTTGCCCTGGCGGATCATCAGCACATGGGTGAAGCCGGGCGGAATCTCCTCGACATGGTGGGTGACCATGATCATGGAGGGGGCGTAGACGTCGCGGGCGAGGCGGCCGAGGCGGCGTACCAGGTCCTCGCGGCCTCCGAGGTCGAGTCCGGCCGCCGGCTCGTCGAGGAGCAGCAGCTCGGGGTCGGTCATCATCGCGCGGGCGATCATCGTGCGCTTCCGCTCGCCCTCGGAGAGGGTGCCGAAGGCGCGGTCCAGGTACTCGGTCATGCCGAGGCGATCGAGGAAGGCGCGGGCGCGTTCCTCGTCGACGGCGTCGTAGTCCTCGTGCCAGGTGGCGGTCATGCCGTAGGCGGCGGTGAGCACGGTCTGCAGGACGGTCTGCCGCTTGGGGAGCTTTTCGGCCATGGCCACGCCGGCCATGCCGATGCGGGGGCGGAGCTCGAAGACGTCCACACGGCCGAGGCGCTCGCCGAGGATGTGGGCCTCGCCCGTGGTGGGGAAGAGATAGCTGGAGGCGATGTTGAGGAGGGTGGTCTTGCCGGCGCCGTTGGGGCCGAGGATGACCCAGCGCTCGCCTTCCTTGACCGACCAGGAGACGTCGTCCACCAGAGCGCGTCCGTTGCGGACCACGGATACGTCCACCAGCTCCAGTACATCGCTCATGAGCGCGTTGTCTCCCCATGCAATCGTCTTGAGGTGTTGGGTGGCCTTTTGTCCGCCTGTGGGCGTGGCTCCCAGACAAACCTACGCCACCGGTCGGGTGGCTCCGTCCTCAGGCCCGGTACCTACGCTGGGTCCATGCAATCGGAACCACGCTCAGGACGGCTGGCCGCTTGGGGAAATGCCCTGTTGGCCGGACTTGTATCACCGGATGAGGCGGCGCTCGCCGTCGTCGGCGGCGACGCGGTGCACCGGGTGGAGGGGCTGCCGGGCGAAGCGGCGCCGGTCGGGCTGACCCTGGCGCTGGGGCGGCTGCGGGGCCTCGGGGTGACCGGGTACCGGGTCGCGCTGCCCGCGCCGGGGCATCCGCTGGGGCTCAGCGGCCCGCCGGAGTTCAATGTGCGGGCGCTTCAGGCCGAGGAGGCCGTCGTCGCCGTGGGCGCCCCGTACGGGCTGGTGCCCGAGGTGGACGAGGCCGGTCCCGAGGGGGATGTTCATGTCGAGGTCGTCTGGCACTGTCTGCCGGTGCGGGAGGCCCCGCCCGCGGATGTGCCCTCGCTCGGTGAGGCGGAGCGGGAGCTCGCGGAGGCTCTGCGGGAGGCGACGGCCGTGCTGACCCGGCTGGATGTGGCGGCGTCGGGGCCGGTGGCCGAAGCCGCTGTGGACGCCTACCGGGCGCGGGCGGCTCGGGGGCCGGGCGAGCGGCTGGCGCCGGGTTATCCGCCGAGGGCGGCGCGGGTGCTGGAGCTGGCCCAGCGGATCGGGCTGCTGATCTCGGTGGCGTACGAGAACGGGCACGGCAGTGCGGTGAGCGCATCGGAGATGGCGGCACGGGTCGCGGCGCTGCGTCCGGTGGAGCGGGTGGCCCGCCGGGCCCAAGTGGCCGCGTACAACGCCTATGTGGAGGAGCGGGAGCGGGGAACGCGGTAGCTCTCCGCTGCGAGCGGCGAAGCAGACCGGACCCCGGCGGGAGGGGCCGGGGTCCGGTGACCACTGCGCGGGTGGCGTACCGCGTCAGTTGTTGGTGGCGAGGTTCCCGAAGGCGGGGTTCAGCACGCCGACCACGTTCACGGAGTTGCCGGAGACGTTGACCGGGACGTGGACCGGAGCCTGAATCAGGTTGCCGGAGACGATGCCCGGGGAGCCCTTGGCGTAGCCGTCAGCGTGAGAGCTGGCGGAGGCCACACCGGCGCCTGCCGCGACAAGGCTTCCGGCCACCATGGTCAGGGTCGCGGCCTTCTTCAGGTTCTTCACTTCGAAATCCTCCTAGGCATTCGCCGCGACCGTCCGTCGCAGCACGCCATGGAGAACGGCCCTGGCCCGATCTGGATGCGCCACATGGGTTACATACACACGACGGTATGAATCTCTGACCGCGGGGCGACGATCTGCACAACCCACGGGCAGCCTTGCGCGTCGGTCGATCTTCCGCAGCCCGCCCATGAGGGCCTCGCCGCCGAAGGTCATCCGGCGAGGCCGTGGCGCACCGCCCACAGCGCCGCCTGGGTGCGGTCCGCCAGGTCCAGCTTCATCAGGATGTTGGAGACATGCGTCTTGACCGTCTTCTCGGACAGCACCAGCGCCCGGGCGATCTCGCGGTTGGAGCGGCCGTCGGCGATGAGGCCGAGGACCTCCCGCTCACGTTCGGTGAGCGTGCTTCCGCGGCCCGTGCCGTTCACCGGATCGTCCTGGGAGAGCAGCGCGTCGGCGACCTCCGGCTGGAGCAGCACATGGCCCGCGTGCACGGAGCGGATGGCGCCGGCCAGCGCGTCCGGGTCGACGTCCTTGTAGACATAGCCGGACGCACCCGCACGCAAGGCGGGGACGACGGTGCGCTGCTCGGTGAAGCTGGTGACGATGAGCACCCGGGCCGCGTTGCCGAGCTCGCGGAGCTTGCGCAGCGCCTCGATGCCGTCGACTCCGGGCATCTTGACGTCCATCAGCACCACGTCGGGCTTCAGCTCCTCGGCGCGGGTGACGCCTTCCGCTCCGTCGCCGGCCTCGCCGACGACCTCGATGTCGTCCTGGACCTCGAGGAAGGTCCGCAGGCCCCGGCGGACCACCTGGTGGTCGTCGACCAACAGGACTCTGATCGCCCTCCCGTCGCCCACCACCGCCCTTCTCTCGAAGTGCTGCGCACCGCCCCCCACATCCCCGTCGCCCACCACCGCCCTTCTCTCGAAGTGCTGGCCACTGTCCCTCTTGTCTTCACCCACCGGGGACCTCCATCTCGATCGTCGTGCCCATGCCTGGCGTCGACTGGACGGTCAGTCTGCCGCCGACGCCGCCGGCGCGGTCCCGCATCGAGACCAGTCCCAGGTGGCGGCCCGCGCGGCGCACGGCCTTCGGGTCGAACCCCCTGCCGTTGTCGGTGACGCTGAGCAGCGTGCCGCCGCCGCGGCGGACGAGGGCGACCCGGACCTCGTCGGCCTCCGCGTGGCGCAGGGCGTTGTGCAGGGCTTCCTGGGCGACGCGCAGCAGCGCCTCCTCCTGGGAGGCGGGCAGGGCGCGGATGCCGCTGCTGTCGAAGCTGACCCGGGCGCTGTGGGCACGGTCGAGCACCTGGATCTGCGTACGGAGGGTGTTGACCAGACCGTCCTCGTCGAGAGCGGCGGGGCGCAGCTCCACCACGGCGGCGCGCAGTTCGTCGGCGGCTTCGGCAGCCAGCTCGGCGACCTGCCGCAGCTCGCCCTTGGCGCGCCCCGGGTCGCGGTCGACGAGGGCGGCGGCAGCCTGGGCGGTGAGCCGCAGGGAGAACAGCTTCTGGCTCACCGCGTCATGCAGCTCATGGGCGAGCCGCGAGCGCTCCTCGGCGATGGTGAGCTCCCGGCTGCGCTCGTACAGCCGGGCGTTGGTCAGGGCGATCGCCGCGTGCTGGGCGAGGATCGAGAGCAGTTCCTCGTCGTCTTCGGTGAAGCCGCAGCCGTCCCCTCCGGGCGGGCGGGGGCAGCGCTTGTCGGCGAGGAAGAGCGCGCCGATGATCTCGTCGCCGTCCTTGATGGGGAGCCCCAGGAAGTCGGACATGTCGGGGTGAGCGGCTGGCCAGCCCTCGAAGCGGGGGTCCTTGCGGACATCGGCGAGCCGCTGCGGCCTCGCCTCGTGGAGCATCGCGGCGAGAATGCCGTGCTGCCGCGGGAGCGGGCCGATCGCCTTCCACTGGGAGTCGCTGACGCCGTCGACCACGAACTGGGCGAAGCCTCCGTGGTCGTCGGGCACGCCCAGAGCCGCGTACTCGGCGTCGAGGAGCTCGCGCGCCGAGGCGACGATCGTCTTCAGGACGTCGCGCACCTCCAGGTGTCGGCTCATCGCGAGCAGCGCGGTGCTCACGGCGGAGAGGCCGGAGCTGGATCGATCGCTCATGGATTCACCGTACCGGCGGGGTGTGACAGTCCGTATCCGCCTGGGGACGGCCGCCGGTTGGGGCTGCGGACCTAGGCCGAAGTGCCCTGCCGGGTCGGGGCCGGGGGACGAGGCGACGGCACCTGCGGCGGGGCGAGGCTGGGTCCGTCACAGCAGCCATGGAAGGGGATGGACCGCATGCCTGTAGCGATGATCACGGGGGCTTCGAAGGGACTGGGCAGGGCGCTCGCCGGGGCGCTGGCGCAGCGTGGCTGGGATCTGGTGCTGGATGCCAGGTCGGCGGGACCGCTGGAGGAGAGCGCGCGGGCGGCCCGGGAGCACGGGGTGCGGGTGACCGCGCTGCCCGGTGATGTCACCGACGGGGCGCACCGTGCGGAGCTTGCGGCCGCGGCCGAGCGGCTGGGGGGTCTCGATCTGCTGGTGAGCAATGCCAGTGCGCTGGGCGCCGAGCCGCTGGTGCGGCTGGAGGCGCTGCCGCTCGCGGGGCTGCGGCGTGCGCTGGAGACGAATGTGGTGGCCGCGCTGGGGCTTGTGCAGCAGACGCTGCCCCTGCTGCGGGCGTCCGCGGCCGGCACGCTGATCGCCGTCAGCTCGGACGCCGGGGTCGAGGCGTATGAGACGTGGGGCGGTTACGGGGCCTCGAAGGCGGCGCTCGACCAGTTGGCGGCGGTGCTGGCCGTGGAGGAACCGGGGCTGCGGGTGTGGTGGGTGGACCCGGGCGATATGCAGACGGATCTGTATGCGGCGGCCGTTCCGGGCGACCGTGATCCGCGGCCGGCGCCGGAGTCGGTGGCAAGGGAGTTTCTGCGGCTGCTGGAGGAGCGGCCGGCGAGCGGGCGGCACACGGCGCAGGCGCTGCTGGATGCGGAGTGAGCCGGGGGGTGAAGGCGGTGGCGGGCGTGCTGGAGACGCTGGATTCGCTGAGTGTTCCGCCGGAGCTGTCGGCTCGGGTGCCGCCGGAGGTGCGCGGCGCGGGCCGTGACGATGTGCGGCTGCTGGTGTCGCGCGGTGTCGAGGTGTCGCACCGTGCGTTCCGTGAGCTGCCGGGGCAGCTGCGGGCGGGCGATGTGCTGGTGGTCAATACGTCGCCCACGCTGCCCGCCGCCGTCGATGCGCGCGTGGGCGTCGAGCAGGCGGGCGGGGAGCCGGTCGTGGTGCACTTCTCGACGCGGGGCGAAGGCCGGCGGTGGGCAGTCGAGCTGCGGACGCCGGACGGGTCGGGCAGCACGGTGCCGCGCCCGGGGGGCCCGCCGGGCGCGGTGGTGCGGCTGAGAGGCGGGACGCGGCTGGTGCTGCGCCGGCCGCTCGTGCCGGGGGCCGACCGGCTGTGGTGGGCGGACGCGCCCATGGACGTGGGTCGGCTGCTGCACCGGCACGGCAGGCCGATCCGGTACGGGTACACGGAACGCGACCAGCCGCTCAGCGCGTATCAGACGGTCTTCGCGCTGCCCTCCCCCGACGGCTCGGGCTCCGCGGAGATGCCGTCGGCTGCGCGGCCCTTCACGACGGGGCTGGTGGCGGAGCTGGTGAGCCGGGGGGTGCAGTTCGCTCCCGTCACGCTGCATACGGGGGTGGCGTCGGCGGAGGCTCACGAGCCGCCGTATCCGGAGCGTTTCCAGGTGCCGGCGACGACGGCGTGGCTGGTGAACGCCGCACGTGCGGCGGGCGGGCGCGTGGTGGCGGTGGGGACCACCGCGGTGCGGGCCCTGGAGACGGCGGCGGACGGCCGGGGGGTGGTGCGGGCGGCGTCGGGCTGGACGGATCTGGTGGTCACGCCGGGGCGCGGGGTGCGGGCGGTGGACGGGCTCCTGACCGGGCTGCACGAGCCCACGGCCTCACATCTGCTGATGCTGGAGGCGATCGCGGGCCGGGAGGCGCTGTGCCGCGGATATACCGAGGCGCTGGAGCATCTCTATCTCTGGCACGAGTTCGGTGACAGCCACCTCATACTGCGGGATGACAACCCTCACTCTTTGAATTGCTGACGCAACATGTGGTGATGTTTCCTCGGGCCCGATGTGAGCCCGCACATAGGACGTACATCACTTACGAAGTGCGCTAGTGGCGGGATGAGCATGACGTGAGCGGGGGCTAGACGGCTGAAAGGGCACCTTTCGGACACCCTGATCCACTATCGGGGATAGTACGTCACACCTTTGCCACAGGATTTTGCTGCCGCTAAGAATTGCGTCCGGTCGCCGCCGATGAGCGGAATGCCGCCCGGCATGTTGCGACCATCCCGCGCTATTCGAAGAGGTACGTCTGCATGTCTGCGTTCACCCCTGGCAACAGCCGCCTGAAGAAGACCCACAAGTTCTCGATCGCCGGTGTCGCCGCCGTTGGCGCCGCCGCCCTCGCGTTCTCGCTCGTCCCGGGCAACGCCTCCGCCGACGCCCAGACGAAGGAGGTCTCGGCTGCTCCGGTGGCGTGGGCGGCGGGTGTCGAGTCGGCCCCGCTGATGCAGAAGAGCATCACCGAGCAGCAGTCGGTCTTCGACCGCCTGGCCAAGGAGCAGGCGGAGGCGGAGAAGAAGGCCGAGGCCGAGAAGAAGGCCAAGGCCGAGGCGGAGGCGAAGAAGAAGGCGGAGGCGGAGAAGAAAGCCGAGGCCGAGAAGAAGGCCAAGGCGAAGGCCGCCGCCGAGAAGCGCAAGAAGGAGCAGGCCGCCAGCCGCGCCGCCGAGCGCAAGCCGGTCTACGCCAACAACCTGGACGGCTGGATCCGCGAGTCGCTGGCCATCATGAAGAAGCACGGCATCCCCGGCACGTACGAGGGGCTGCACCGCAACATCATGCGTGAGTCCAGCGGCAACCCGAACGCCATCAACAACTGGGACATCAACGCGCGCAACGGCGTCCCGTCGATCGGCCTGCTGCAGGTCATCAAGCCGACGTTCGACGCCTACCACGTCCCTGGCACGGCCAA
Source organism: Streptomyces sp. MUM 178J (assembly GCF_022414575.1). GTDB lineage: Bacteria > Actinomycetota > Actinomycetes > Streptomycetales > Streptomycetaceae > Streptomyces > Streptomyces chengmaiensis. Next base: position 11,903 of record NZ_JADWYQ010000008.1, read on the forward strand.
GAGCCAGTACGACCCGGTCGCCAACATCACCGCGGCCGCCAACTACGCGGCCGACCGGTACGGCTCGATCGACAACGTCGACGGCCCGTACTGAGCAGCGGACTGACGCGGGCGAGCGTACTGGTGCAGGTGGACTGAGCGGACGCGGGCGGCGTCGCCCTCCACGCCGGCGCCGCCCGTGCCGAAGGGCGGCACCCCGAACAGGGGTGCCGCCCTTCGGCGTGCCGCATGTGCTTCAGGCGGCGCGTTACTTGCGCATCACCTCGGGCTCGTGGCGGCGCAGCAGCCGGGCGACGGCGACTCCGCAGACCACTCCGATGGCGAGCAGGATGGTGATGTTGAGGCCCCACTGGCCCGCGGTGGGCTCCCACAGGGGGTCGAAGTTGGTGGGGTTCTTCGGGTCCCACGGCGGCATCAGACGGGACAGGTCGAGCGTGGTGGCGGCGCCGGCAATGGCCCAGCGGGACGGCATCAGCCAGGCGAACTGCTCCAGGCCGGGCGAGTCGTAGACCTGGAAGAGGATGCCGGTGAAGACGACCTGGACGATCGCGAACATGACCAGCAGCGGCATCGTCTTCTCGGCGGTCTTCACCAGCGAGGAGATGACCAGGCCGAACATCATCGAGGTGAAGCCGAGCGCGGTGACGACAAGGCAGAGCTCGACGGCCGGGGGCATGATCAGGCCCTCGGGGGGCAGCTCGCGGCTGGCGAAGCCGATGCCGCAGATGATGATGCCCTGCAGGGCGGTGATCACACCGAGGACGATCACCTTGGACATCAGATAGGCGGACCGGGACAGGCCGGTGGCCCGTTCCCGTTCGTAGATGACCCGTTCCTTGATCAGTTCGCGTACGGAGTTGGCCGCGCCGGAGAAGCACATGCCGACTGCGAGGATCAGCATGATCGTGCCCGCGTCGCCGTTGAACCTGCTCGGCGGCTTGGGCGGGGCGAGGCCGAAGTCCGCCGGAATGACGACGGAGACCAGGCCGAGGACGGCCGGCAGGATCACCATCAGGGCCATAAAGCCCCTGTCGGACGCGATCACCGAGGAGTAGCGGCGCATCAGCGTCCACAGCTGCGCGAACCAGCCCTGTGGTTTCGGCGGGCGCATCGCCTGGGCGGGCGGCATCGTTACGGACTGCGCGGCGACCGCGTCGATGTCCGCGGCGTACAGCTGGTAGTGCTGCGAGCCCTTCCAGCGTCCGGCCCAGTCGTAGTCTCGATAGTTCTCGAAGGCGGAGAACACATCGGCCCAGGTGCTGTAGCCGAAGAAGTTCAGCGCCTCGTCGGGCGGGCCGAAGTAGGCGACGGAACCGCCGGGGGCCATGACGAGGAGCTTGTCGCACAGCGCCAGCTCGGCCACGGAGTGGGTGACGACGAGGACGGTGCGCCCGTCGTCGGCGAGACCGCGCAGCAGTTGCATGACATCGCGGTCCATGCCCGGGTCGAGGCCGGAGGTCGGCTCGTCCAGGAAGATCAGTGACGGCTTGGTCAGCAGCTCCAGGGCGACCGAGACGCGCTTTCGCTGGCCGCCGGAGAGGGCGGTGACCTTCTTCTCCTTGTGGATGTCGAGCTTCAGCTCGCGCAGCACCTCATCGATGCGGGCCTCGCGCTCCGCCGCGGCGGTGTCGCCGGGGAAGCGAAGCTTGGCCGCGTACCTGAGGGCGGTGCGGACGGTCAGCTCCTTGTGCAGGATGTCGTCCTGCGGGACCAGACCGATGCGCTGGCGCAGCTCGGCGAACTGCTTGTAGAGGCTGCGGTTGTCGTAGAGGACGTCTCCCTGGTCGGCGGGCCGGTAGCCGGTGAGCGCCTTGAGCAGCGTGGACTTCCCGGAGCCCGACGGGCCGATGACACCGATCAGCGACTTCTCCGGGACGCCGAAGCTGACGTCCTTGAGGATCTGCTTGCCGCCGTCGACCGTCACCGTGAGATGGCGGGCGGAGAAGGAGACCTCGCCGGTGTCGACGAACTCCTCCAGGCGGTCGCCGACGATCCGGAAGGTGGAGTGGCCGACGCCGACGATGTCGTTCGGGCCGATGACGACGGAGGAGGACTTTGCGATCGGCTGGCCGTTGACATATGTGCCGTTGTGGGAGCCGAGGTCGCGGATCTCGAAGCGGCCGTCGGGGGTGGCGGTGAACTCCGCGTGGTGGCGCGATACCTGGAGGTCCGAGACGACCAGTTCGTTCTCCAGCGCACGGCCGATGCGCATCACACGGCCGAGGGCGAGCTGGTGGAACGTGGTCGGGCTGCGGTCCCCGTGGACCGGCGACGCCCCCGCGGCGCCGCCGGACGCTGCATGTCCAGACTGCTGGTGCGGCACCTGAGGCTGCGGAGCCGCGGCGGCGGGTTGCTGGGGCTGCTGCCACTGCTGGGGCGGACCCTGGTGCTGGGCCGCCTGGTGCTGCACGGACTGCTGCGGCTGTGGCTGCACGGGCTGCTGAGGGGGCGACTGCTGCCAGCCCTGCTGCTGCGGGGCCACCTGTGTCGCCTGAGCGTGCGCCGGCGCGGGCGCCTGCTGCGGCGCGGGCGCGGCTCCGGACAGACTCAGCCGCGGGCCGTCGGTGGCGTTGCCCAAGTGCACTGCGGCGCCGGGGCCGATCTCCATCTGGTGGATCCGCTGACCGTGCACATAGGTGCCGTTGGTGCTGCCGTGATCCTCGATGACCCAACTGCGGCCGCCCCAGCTGAGGGTGGCGTGCCGCCACGAGACCCTGGCGTCCTCGACCACCAGATCGCCCTGCGGATCACGTCCCAGGGTGTACGTCCTGGACGGATCGAGCGTCCAGGTCCTTCCGTTCAATTCCAGTACGAGTTCCGGCACTCCATGCCCCACTAGTTGTCCCCCGAGTGACCCCCATCACAGGGAGTCTAGGGATGGCGAACATCGGGGGGAACTATTTCAGGCCCGGTCCCCCAACTGAAAGTCGGGCCTGTGAAGACCTGTTCAGGATGGCCGTTGACGGGGGAGAAACTCCCCCGGAGAGTAGTAAGAACCCATGACTGCGCACGGAACATGCACAGTTGGGGGCAACTGGGTCAAAGCCCAGTGGGGGGATCGGGGGGTCCGGATGGACTCTGTCAGGTACGACGACAACGGCAGGCGGACGCCGTCGGTGCGGTGGGGCAGGGTCCTGCTGTCGGCGGTGGCCGCGGTGAGCTGGGCGCTGGCGGGCATGGCCGGTGCGGCGGCGCTGGGGCTGCATCTGCTGGGGGCTGATGCGACCGCCTCAGTGGGGCCGATGACCGCCGCCGCCGTGGTGCTCGCCATCGGCGGCTCGGTGACGCCGACCGGCGATGTGTCCGCCTTCGGCATCGACGGCGGCGCGCAGGCACGGACGGCCGTCGACATCGCGCCACTGGGTGTGGGGCTCGTCGGGGCGCTGCTCCTCGCGTACGTCTTTCTGCGTTCGCTGCGGAGAGTGCGGCCGTACGCCGTGCATCTGGCGACACCGGAGCTGCTCGCGCGGGCGGCCGCGGTGGCTGTGCTCTTCGTGGCGATGACGGGCGGGCTCGCGTGGGCGGGTCACGACGTCATCACCATCGACGGCCTGGAAGTGGAGGTCCCCTCAGCGGACCTGCCCGTGGTAGGCGATCTGCTCCCCGGCGGGACCGGTGAGCCGGTGCGGGCCGAGGCCGCCGTGGGCTACAGCGTCAGTACGGCGGACTCGCTGGCCGGCGCGGCGGGGTGGGTCGTCGGCGTGCTGATCGTCGCTCTGCTGTCCTCACGCCGCACTCCGCTGCCCCGGGGCGCGGTGTGGGAAGCGGTGCGGAAGGTGCGTCCCGCGGTGTCGGCGGTGGTGACGGTCGCGCTGACGGCTGTGCTCGCCGGGTACGCGGCGGCCGGATACGCGGCGATCGGGGACGAGAACCCCGGCCGGATCGCCGGAGCAGCCGTGCTCGGCGCGCCGAACGGCGTCTGGGCCGGCCTGTCGCTCGGGCTCTTCGTCCCCTGGGAAGGCCGGGTGACCGGTGGCCTGGAGCGGGTGCTGCCCCATCCGCTGGACGAGCTGCTGGTCTCCTCGGGGTCCACCGGCCCGGTGACCATGGGCCGGCTGGCCGAGCTGGACGGCCGGGTGTGGCTGCTCTCCGTAGCAGCGGGCGTGGCGATGCTCTGCGCGGGGGTCCTGGCGGCGGAGCGGTCCTGGGGAACGGAGACCTGGGGCTGCTCGGCGACCCGTTTCACCGTACGTACGGCGCTGCGGCTGGGGCTGGCGGCGGGGGCCGGGCTGGCGCTGCTGGTGTGGCTCACGGGGGTGTCGGTGGATGCGTCGCTGTCCGTGCTGGGCATCGACGCCGTGGGCGCGGAGGTCGCCCTGCGGGGGGCGACCGGGGTGGCGGCGCTGCTGGGCGCTGTGTGGGGCGCGGGGGCGGGGGCGGTCGGGGGGCTGCTGGTGTACGCCCTGATGCGGGGCGAGCCTCGTGGCGGCGCCCCGGACTCCCCGGGGCCTTACCAGCCGTCCGCCCCCTCGTACCGGGCGCCGAACCCGGACACCAATCCGTACCTGAGGCTGCCGGGGAGGTGGGACGGGCGGGGACGCGGGGGTGGGTGACCAGCATGCCGCCGGGCCCGAGCCGGAACAGAGGGACGGCGCGGACTCCGGCCTGCCGCCAGGCGCCAGCTGCCCGGGAGGCATGGCGGACTCCAGCACCCGCCAGGCGCGGGAGGGGGCCTGGTCAAGGGAGCGGGGGAGTCACATGGGCGCGAACGGCCGGGGAAGCCGGGGGAAACGGCAGGGGACGATGTGGCGCAGGTCTGTCCGGGTGGCGGGACGGGGGAGGTGGCTCCCCCGTATGCCCGATACGGTGGAAGCACCATGAGCGCATCGCAGACCCCAGCCGTACGCACCCTTCTCGTGAAGATCTTCGGGAAGGACCGTCCCGGCATCACCGCCGGCCTCTTCGACACCCTCGCTGCCTACTCCGTCGACGTCGTCGACATCGAGCAGGTCGTCGCCCGCGGCCGCCTCATGCTGTGTGCGCTCGTCACCGCGCCGACCGGCGGCGCAACCGCCGAGGGTGAGCTGCGCGCCACCGTGCACAGCTGGGCGGACTCACGCAAGCTCCAGGCTGAGATCATCTCCGGCACCGGCGACAACCGGCCGCGCGGCAGCGGCCGTTCCCATGTCACCGTGCTGGGGCACCCGCTCACCGCCGAGTCCACCGCCGCCATAGCGGCCAGGATCACCGGTGCGGGCGGCAATATCGACCGTATCTACCGGCTTGCGAAGTACCCCGTCACGGCCGTGGAGTTCGACATCTCCGGTGTGGAGACCGAACCGCTGCGCACGGCCCTGGCCACCGAGGCCGCGGAGATCGGCGTCGATGTGGCCGTGGTCTCCGCCGGGCTGCACCGCAGGGCGCAGCGGCTGGTGGTGATGGACGTCGACTCGACGCTCATTCAGGACGAGGTCATCGAACTGTTCGCCGCGCACGCAGGCTGTGAGAAGGAGGTCGCCGAGGTGACCGCCGCCGCGATGCGGGGGGAGCTGGACTTTGAACAGTCGCTGCACGCCCGGGTCGCGCTGCTTGCCGGGCTCGACGCCTCCGTCGTGGAGAAGGTGCGCACCGAGGTCACGCTGACCCCCGGCGCCCGGACCCTGATCCGCACGCTCAAACGGCTCGGTTACCAAGTCGGCGTCGTCTCGGGCGGTTTCACCCAGGTCACCGATGATCTGAAGGACCGTCTCGGACTGGACTTCGCCTCGGCGAACACGCTGGAGATCGTCGACGGGAAGATCACGGGCCGGGTCGTCGGCGAGGTCGTGGACCGTGCGGGCAAGGCGCGGCTGCTGCGCCGGTTCGCGGCGGAAGCGGGGGTGCCCCTGGCGCAGACCGTGGCGATCGGCGACGGGGCGAACGACCTCGACATGCTGAACGCGGCCGGTCTGGGCGTCGCCTTCAATGCGAAGCCCGTCGTCCGGGAGGCCGCGCACACCGCGGTCAATGTGCCGTTCCTCGACACGGTGCTGTATCTGCTGGGCATCACCCGTGAAGAGGTCGAGGCGGCGGACATCGACGAGGACTGAGCCGTCCACTGCACGGCCCGGGCCGGGCGGAAACCCGGCCGGGCGAACCGGGCGATACAGGGCCGGACGGAAACCCCGGGTGAAACGGCCCTCCGCTGAGCGAACCGAGTCCCGGCACTGCATCGGTGCCGGGACTCCGCCCTTCCAGCCCGTGGCGCGGAGACCGGCTACTTGGACGGCGCCCAGTAGTCGACCAGCGTGCCGACGCCCGGCTCCAGCGTCTTCCAGGTGCCGCTGAACGAGATCACGGCAAAAGCGGAGGTCGGGAAGCCGCGGCGGGCCATCCGGTCGCCGGCGTCCCCCTCCGACTCCGCGGAGAGGATGTCGGCGAGCCCCTGCACGCCGGGGTTGTGGCCGATGAGGAGGACGTTCTGCATGTCGTCCGGGGTTTCGTTGAGCACGGCGATCAGCTCGCCGGGCGAGGCCTCGTAGACCCGCTCCTCGTAGACGGTCTTCGGCCGGCGCGGGAACTCCTGGACGGCGAGCTTCCAGGTCTCGCGGGTCCGGGTGGCGGTCGAGCAGAGGGCCAGATCGAAGGCGATGCCGGTGTCCGCCAGCTTGCGCCCGGCGACCGGGGCGTCCTTGCGGCCCCGCTCGGCGAGCGGTCGCTCATGGTCGGTCACCTGTGGCCAGTCGGCCTTGGCATGCCGGAAGAGGACAATCCTGCGGAGTTCTGCGACGCTCATGCATCCCAGCTTCGCATGAAACGCGCCACAGGGCGCAGGGTGTTGACGACCTCCCCCCGTGACGGGTGAACGGATGATCACAGCGGCCGTCAGCCCGTGAACGTCTGCCGTATGTGCTCGAGGAGCCGGCCGAGGGCGGGATCTCCCGCGGCCTCCGCCGGGCCTTTGTCCATGATGAGAGCGAGGAGGCAGACGAAGGCGATCAGCGGCAGGGTGAGGGCCCACCACGGCAGCCGGGCTTCCGCGCCGCCCAGGGCGATGGGCCTGCGGCCGGCGCGGGGAGCACGGGCGCGGGGGCGGCGGGTGGTGATGTGCGCATGGGCCGACATGGCCGCCTCCGTGGATCTCGCGATGCGGTGGTGGGAACTGCTTCCAACCTACGGATCGCGCTGCGGTCGGCCCATCCGGCAACCCACCCACTTGTCCCTGAGCCTGGCCCCCTAGGGGATGGGGGTGCCAGCCCCACCCCCGATGTGTCCGGAGCGGTCGGTCCACGGTGCGGGCGGGTCCCGCGGCGGCCGGTCCGCAAGACGGGCGTGCGGTCTGTCAGGGCGGGCGTGCGGTCTGTCAGGGCGCGGCGATGGAGGCGATCACGCCGATGACCACGGTGATGGCGAGCATCGCGCCGAAGACCATGAGGAGCTTCTTCTGGCCCTGGGGCGGGTTCGGGTCGAGTACGGGCATGGGCCCAGTCTCGCACCTCAGCATTCGTCCTCGACCGTCCGGTCCCGGCCGGCCAGCACCCCGACGGCCATCTGCGGCAGCGTCAGCCCCGCCATCAGGGCCAGCGGCAGCCCCCAGCCGCCGCTGTGCTGGTAGAGCGCGCCGACGACGATCGGCCCCGGGATGGAGATCAGATAGCCCACGGACTGGGCGAACGCCGAGAGCCGTACGACGCCGGCGCCGGTCCTGGCCCGCATGCCGATCATGGTGAGGGCGAGTGGGAAGGCGCAGTTGGCTACGCCGAGCAGCAGCGCCCAGGCCCAAGCCCCCGCCGCGGGTGCGAGGACGAGCCCGAGGTAGCCGCTGAGGCCGCACAGCCCGAGGGCGACGACGATGGGCCCCTGATGCCGCATCCGGGCGGCCAGCCGGGGGATGACGAACGCCAGCGGCACGCCCATGACCATGGTGACGGCGAGCAGCAGCCCCGCCGTGCCTGCCGAGACCCCGGCGTCCCGGAAGATCTGCGGCATCCAGCCCATGGTGATGTACGCGCCGGTGGCCTGGAGCCCGAAGAAGCCCGCGAGCGCCCAGGCGGTTCGGCTGCGGATGACGCGGGGAGCCGCGGCGGCCCGCTCGGCCGCCTCATCGGTGCGGCGGGGGCTTTCGGAGCCGTGCCGACCGGCGCCTGAGCCGTGCCGGGCGCCTTCGGAGCCGTGCGGGCCGGCGTCGGGGGTGCGGTCGCGGATCAGCCCGAGCCAGGGCAGTACGGCGACGGCGGCGAGCCCGGCCCATATGCCGAGCCCCGCGCGCCAGCTGCCGCCCAGGGCCTGGGTCATGGGGACCGTCGCGGCGGCGGCCAGGGAGGTGCCCAGGGCCAGGGCCATGGAGTAAAGCCCGGTCATGGAGCCGATGCGGTCGGGAAAGTGCCGCTTGACGATCACCGGCATCAGGACGTTGCTGACGGCGATGCCCATCAGGGCGAGGGCGCTGGCCGCGAGGAAGGCGGGGGTGGCGTCGGCGAAGGGACGGACGGCCAGTCCGGTCGCGATGGCGGCCATGCCCGCGCATACGACCGCGCCGGGACCGAAGCGGCGGGCGAGCCGCGGGGCGGCGATTCCGAAGACCGCGAAGCAGAGTGGCGGCACCGAGGTGAGCACTCCGGCGACGCTGCCGCTCATGTGCAGGCCCACGCGGGCCTCTTCGAGGAGGGCTCCGAGGCTGGTGATGGCGGGCCGGAGGTTGAGCGCGGCGAGCACGATGCCTGCCATGACGAGCCGGGGGCCCCAGACGGAGGGCCGCGTTCTGGAGCCGGACGTGCGGGAGCCGTCCTCGCGGAGGTTGGAGGACGGCGTCCGGGGCCGTGCGTGTGTCTCTGTCGGGATCTGGGTGTCGGTCTCGTCGGGCATGCCGCCCATCATAGAATCATGGGATGATTGGCTGTCCAATCGGCGACCTGCCCTCATGGCACGCAGAAGGAGCGACACGATGGCGCTGAGCTCACCCCGGCGTTCCGCACTCTCGGATCAGGTGATCTCCGAGCTGCGGAACCAGATCACGTCGGGCGAGTGGCCCGTGGGCTCGCGGATTCCGACCGAGCCCGAGCTGGTCGAGCAACTCGGCGTGGCCCGCAACACCGTGCGCGAGGCCGTGCGGGCGCTCGCCCACAACGGTCTGCTGGACATCCGCCAGGGCTCGGGGACCTATGTCGTGGCGACCAGCGAGCTCGCGGGCGTCATGCACCGCCGCTTCGCCGACGCCGACCCCCGGCACATCGCCGAGCTGCGCTCCACCCTGGAGTCCTCGGCGGCGCGGCTGGCCGCGGCGCGGCGCACCGAGAAGGACCTGAAGCAGCTGGACACGCTGCTCGCCCGACGCGAGGAGGCGTGGTCCGCCGGGGACGCTGAGCGCTTCGTCGCCGCCGACACCACCTTCCATCTGGCGGTGGTGGCCGCCTCTCACAACGAGGTGCTCACGGGGCTCTACGCGGACCTGGGCGATCTGCTGCGCGACTGGCTGCGCGGGGACGTCGGCGGCGAACTGCGCCCGGAGAACCACATGGACCACGCCCGGCTGGTCGAGGCGGTCCGCAGCGGCGACGGAGAGGCGGCGGCCGCGGAGGCGGCGAGCTATCCGTTCATGTGCCTGCGCGACTCTCCGTCGGCTGATGGCTGACCCAGGCGGAGTGGATCTCCTTCCAGCAGCGGCTGGTGAGCTGCGCGTATCCGGCCGCGCCGAGTTCGACGGGAGCGGTGTCGACGTCGATGTCCCACCAGCGGTCGCACTCGATGTGCAGCCGGACCAGATCGGCCTGAGGATACGGGTTGTGGCAGTACGCGGTGGCACGCGAGCCCTCGACGGCCAGCCGGCACTCGGCCTGGTAGACAGGTCGCGAGGCCGTGGGCTGCGCCTCCGCGGCCCGCGAGGTGGGCTGCGCGGTCGGCTGGGAGGTCCGGCGGTGCGGCTGGGACACGGTCGGAGTGGCCCACAGAAGGACCGTGACCGTGGCCAGTATGGAGGCGGAGCGCCAGGTCGTGCGCACAAGCAGGACCTCCTCGGCCGTACTGCGACGAGGACGCGAGCGTCTTTCGTCGCGGCTGCACCACAAGGGGGAATGCTCTTCCAGGGTCGTACGGCCCAGGGGTGCGGCGCGCGCCTCGGTGGGCCGAACGGGCGACGCCCCGCTCCCCGCGGGAGGCGGGAAACGGGGCGTCGGGGCCGTCCGGCCGGGGTGAGCAGGAAGTGCTGCGACCGGCCGTAGAGCGTGCGCGGGCACGTCGTGGCCGGTCGCGACCGGACTCCGTCCGGCCGGTGGCCGGGCTACGCGCCGATCGCGTGCAGGCCGCCGTCCACGTGGACGATCTCACCCGTCGTCTTGGGGAACCAGTCCGACAGCAGGGCGACCACGCCGCGGCCGGCCGGCTCGGGGTCGGAGAGGTCCCACTCCAGCGGGGAGCGGTGGTTCCAGACGTCCGCCAGCTCGGAGAAGCCCGGGATGGACTTCGCGGCCATGGAGCCGATCGGGCCCGCAGAGATCAGATTGCAGCGGATGTTCTGCTTGCCCAGGTCGCGGGCGAGGTAGCGGGAGGTCGCCTCAAGCGCCGCCTTCGCCGGGCCCATCCAGTCGTACTGCGGCCAGGCGTACTGGGCGTCGAAGGTCAGACCGACGACCGAGCCGCCCTCCTGCATCAGCGGCAGGCAGGCCGTCGTCAGTGACTTCAGCGAGAACGCCGAGACGTGCATCGCGGTCGAGACGGACTCGAACGGGGTGTTGAGGAAGTTGCCGCCGAGCGCGTCCTGCGGCGCGAAGCCGATGGAGTGCACCACGCCGTCGAGGCTGCCGAGTTCCTCGCGCACCAGGTCGGGGAGGCGGGACAGATGCTCCTCGTTGGTGACGTCGAGTTCGATGACCTTGGTGGGCTTGGGGAGCTTCTTGGCGATGCGCTCCGTCAGCGTGGGCCGGGGAAAGGCCGTCAGGATGATCTCCGCACCCTGCTCCTGGGCCAGCTTCGCGGTGTGGAAGGCGATGGAGGACTCCATCAGCACACCGGTGATGAGGATGCGCTTGCCGGCGAGGATTCCGCTCATGTGATCAGTGACCCATGCCCAATCCGCCGTCAACCGGGATGACGGCTCCAGTGATGTACGAGGCGTCGTCGGAAGCGAGGAACTTCACCGCGGCGGCGATCTCCCCGGGCTCCGCATAGCGCCCGAGCGGCACCTGCGAGACGATGCCCGCGCGCTGCTCGTCGCTGAGCGCCTTGGTCATGTCGGTGTCGACGAAACCGGGCGCGACGACGTTGAAGGTGATGTTCCGCGACCCCAGCTCACGGGCGAGGGACCGGGCGAAGCCGACCAGCCCCGCCTTGGAGGCGGCGTAGTTGGCCTGCCCCGCCGAGCCGAGCAGCCCGACGACGGAGGAGATCAGCACGACGCGGCCCTTGCGGGCGCGCAGCATGCCGCGGTTGGCGCGCTTCACCACGCGGAACGCGCCGGTGAGGTTGGTGTCGAGCACGGAGGTGAAGTCGTCCTCGGACATCCGCATCAGCAGCTGGTCCCTGGTGACGCCGGCGTTGGCCACCAGCACCTCGACGGGACCGTGCTTGTCCTCGATCTCCTTGTAGGCCTGCTCCACCTGCTCGGCGTCGGTGATGTCGCAGCGGACCGGCAGACAGCCGAGCTTGACGAGCTCCTCCGGAGGCTCACCCGACCGGTAGGTGATCGCGACCTGGTCGCCGGCCTCGGCGAATGCGCGGGCGATGGCGAGGCCGATGCCCCGGTTTCCTCCGGTGACGAGAACCGAGCGACTCAACGGATCACCCTTTCGATAGCGGTCTTGATACCGACAGAAACTATCGGTACCGGAGCGTGTACGAGGAATCGGGCCCTGACAGCGCCTTCCTGCGGCGACTGTTGGGTCCCTACAGTCGCCGCGGCACGGTCGGGGAGGCGCGCTGCCGCGGCCGGGCTGCGCAATCCCCGGAAAACGATGGCCGACGTGACGGTGGGCACCGCATGATTCACTGCGGGTTGTAGTCGCCTTGTCGTCGCCCGGTGAGAAGGGGAGGGCCACTGTGCCCCATGAAATCGATCAGTCGTTCCAGGCGCTGCCGCTGCGCGCCCTCGCTGACGCCGCGCTTGCCCGGGCCCGTGCGCTCGGCGCCGAGCACGCCGACTTCCGCTTGGAGCGGGTGCGCAGTGCGGCGTGGCGGCTGCGGGACGCCAAGCCGTCCGGTTCGGCCGACACCACCGACCTCGGGTATGCGGTGCGGGTCGTGCACGGCGGCGCCTGGGGGTTCGCCTCGGGGGTGGACCTGACGATGGACGCGGCCGCCCGGGTCGCCGGCCAGGCCGTGGCCATGGCGAAGCTGTCCGCCAAGGTGATCGCTGCCGCCGGCTCGGACGAAAGGGTGGAGCTCGCCGAGGAGCCGGTGCACGCGGAGAAGACCTGGATCTCCTCGTACGAGATCGACCCCTTCACCGTCCCCGACGAGGACAAGACGGCGCTGCTGGCCGAGTGGAGCGGGCGGCTGCTGCGGGCCAAGGGCGTGGCGCATGTGGACGCCTCCCTGCTGACCGTCCATGAGAACAAGTTCTATGCCGACACCGCGGGGACGGTGACCACCCAGCAGCGGGTGCGGCTGCATCCGCAGCTGACGGCGGTCGCCGTGGACGAGACGACCGGCGAGTTCGACTCGATGCGCACCGTCGCGCCGCCGGTCGGCCGCGGCTGGGAGTATCTGACCGGCACCGGCTGGGACTGGGACGCGGAGCTGGAGCGGATCCCCGGGCTGCTGGCGGAGAAGATGCGTGCGCCGAGCGTCGAGGCGGGCCGGTACGACCTGGTGGTCGATCCGTCGAACCTGTGGCTCACCATCCACGAGTCGATCGGCCACGCCACCGAGCTGGATCGGGCGCTGGGCTATGAGGCGGCGTACGCGGGGACCTCCTTCGCCACCTTCGACCAGCTGGGGAAGCTGGCTTACGGCTCCTCGGCGATGAATGTGACGGGCGACAGGACGGCCGAGCACGGGCTCGCGACGATCGGCTACGACGACGAGGGCGTCGAGGCGCAGTCCTGGGACCTGGTCAGGGACGGCACGCTGGTGGGCTACCAGCTGGACCGGCGGATCGCGAGGCTGACGGGCCTCGGCCGCTCCAACGGCTGCGCCTTCGCCGACTCTCCCCGACATGTGCCGGTGCAGCGGATGGCCAATGTGTCGCTGCAGCCCGATCCCGGGGGGCTGTCGACGGAGGACCTGATCGGGGGCGTGGAGAAAGGGATCTATGTGGTCGGCGACCGTTCGTGGTCGATCGACATGCAGCGCTACAACTTCCAGTTCACCGGGCAGCGCTTCTTCCGCATCGAGAACGGGCGGCTGGCCGGGCAGTTGCGGGACGTCGCCTACCAGGCGACGACGACGGAGTTCTGGGGCTCGATGGAGAAGGTGGGCGGCCCGCAGACGTACGTCCTGGGCGGCGCGTTCAACTGCGGCAAGGCCCAGCCGGGCCAGGTCGCCGCGGTCTCCCACGGCTGCCCGTCGGCCCTGTTCCGCGGCGTGAACATCCTCAACACGACGCAGGAGGCGGGCCGGTGAGCGGGCACCGCGGAACCCGCCGGGGGTCCGGCCCCCGGCGCAGCCGCCGACAGATGCAGCGCCCCCCGGGCAAGCACAGTCTCAACACGACGCAGGAGGCCGGCCGATGAGCGGGCACCGCGGAACCCGCCGGGGGTCCGGCCCCCGGCGCAGCCGCCGACAGATGCAGCGCCCCCCGGGCAAGCACAGTCTCAACACGACGCAGGAGGCCGGCCGATGAGCGGGCACCGCGGAACCCGCCGGGGGTCCGGCCCCCGGCGCAGCCGCCGACAGATGCAGCGCCCCCCGGGCAAGCACAGTCTCAACACGACGCAGGAGGCCGGCCGATGAGCAGTGTCAGCAAGCCGTACGAGATCGTCGAGCGGGCCCTGGAGTTGTCCACGGCTGACGGCTGCGTGGTGATCGCCGATGAGCACTCCTCGGCGAATCTGCGCTGGGCGGGCAATGCGCTGACCACCAACGGCGTCACCCGCGGGCGCACCGTCACGGTCGTGGCGACCGTCGACGGGGCCGAGGGGGCAGCCTCCGGGGTCGTGTCCCGGTCGGCGGTGACCGCGGACGATCTCGAGCCGCTGGTGCGTGCCGCGGAGGCGGCCGCGCGGGCCGCCGGGCCGGCCGAGGACGCGCAGCCGCTGGTTGCGGGTGTGCCGGCGGCTCCGGACTTCACCGACGCGCCCGCCGAGACGTCGTCCGGCGTGTTCGCGGACTTCGCTCCCGCGCTGGGTGAGGCGTTCGCCCGGGCACGGGCGGGCGGCCGTGAGCTGTACGGGTTCGCCAACCACGAGCTGACCTCGACCTATCTGGGCACCTCGACGGGCATCCGGCTGCGGCACGACCAGCCCAACGGCACGCTGGAGCTGAACGGCAAGAGCCCGGACCGCACCCGTTCCGCGTGGGCGGGCCGTGCCACACGGGACTTCAAGGACGTGGACCCGATCGCGCTGGACGCGGAGCTGGGTGAGCGGCTCGGCTGGGCCGAGCGGCGTGTGGAGCTGCCCGCCGGGCGGTACGAGACGCTGCTGCCGCCGACCGCTGTGGCCGATCTGCTGATCTACCAGTTCTGGTCGTCGTCGGCCCGTGACGCGGCGGAGGGCCGTACCGTCTTCTCGAAGGCCGGCGGAGGCACCCGGGTCGGCGAGACCCTGTCCGAGCTGCCGCTCACCCTGCGCAGCGATCCGCACGAGCCGGGTCTGGAGTCCGCGCCGTTCGTGGTCGCGCATGCGTCGGGGGACGACTCGTCGGTCTTTGACAACGGTCTGCCGCTGACGGCGACCGACTGGATCCGGGACGGCGAGCTGTCGCACTTGATCACCACCCGGCACAGCGCGGGGCTGACCGGGCTGCCGGTGACTCCGGCCGTCGGCAATCTGGTGCTGGACGGCGGCGGCGAGCGGTCGCTGGCGGAGATGGCCGCCGGCACGGAGCGGGGACTGCTGCTGACCTGCCTGTGGTACATCCGCGAGGTCGATCCGGCGACGCTGCTGCTGACCGGGTTGACCAGGGACGGCGTCTACCTCGTCGAGAACGGCGAGGTGGTCGGGGAGGTCAACAACTTCCGCTTCAACGAGTCGCCGGTGGATCTGCTGTCGCGGGCCGCGGAGGCCGGACGGAGCGAGAAGACGCTGCCGCGGGAGTGGGGCGACTACTTCACCCGGGCGGCGATGCCCGCGCTGCGGGTGCCGGACTTCAATATGAGCTCCGTCAGCCAGGGGGTCTGAGCCTTGCAGAGCCCCCCATAGACTGGGCTCGGATCCACGCACACCTGATGTGGTCCACCACTGCGGCAGACATCACTCCGAGGAGACCGAGAACCGTGACGGACATCGTCGACGAGCTGAAGTGGCGCGGGCTGTTCGCCCAGTCCACTGACGAGGACGCTTTGCGCAAGGCGCTCGCGGACGGTCCCGTCACGTTCTATTGCGGGTTCGACCCGACGGCGGCGAGCCTGCATGTCGGGCATCTGGTGCAGGTGCTCACCGTCCGCCGGCTCCAGCAGGCCGGGCACAAGCCGCTGGCGCTGGTGGGCGGGGCGACCGGGCAGATCGGCGACCCGCGGCCGACGGCGGAGCGGACGCTGAACGACCCGGAGACCGTCGCGAACTGGGTGACGAGGCTGCGGGCCCAGATCGAGCCCTTTCTGTCCTTCGAGGGCGAGAACGCCGCGGTCATGGTCAACAACCTGGACTGGACCGCGGGGCTGTCCGCGATCGCGTTCCTGCGGGACATCGGCAAGCACTTCCGGGTCAACAAGATGCTCGCCAAGGACTCCGTCGCCCGCCGTCTGGAGTCCGAACAGGGCATCAGCTACACGGAGTTCAGCTACCAGATCCTGCAGGGCATGGACTTCCTGGAGCTGTACCGGCGCTACGGCTGCACGCTGCAGCAGGGCGGCAGCGACCAGTGGGGCAACCTCACGGCCGGGCTGGACCTGATCCACCGCCTGGAGCCGCATGCGGAGGTGCACGCGCTGGCGACGCCGCTGATGACGAAGTCGGACGGCACCAAGTTCGGCAAGACCGAGGGCGGCGCGGTCTGGCTGGACCCGGAGATGACCACTCCGTACGCGTTCTACCAGTTCTGGCTGAACGTGGACGACCGGGACATTTCCCCCTACATGCGGATCCTCAGCTTCAAGAGCCGAGAGGAGCTCGAGGAGCTGGAGAAGCAGACGGCGGAGCGTCCGCAGGCGCGGGCCGCACAGCGTGCGCTGGCCGAGGAGCTGACGACGCTGGTGCACGGGGCAGACCAGTGCGCGGCCGTCATCGCCGCGTCCAAGGCGCTGTTCGGGCAGGGCGAGCTGGGCGGGCTCAACGAGGCGACGCTGACGGCGGCGCTTTCGGAGGTGCCGCACGCCCGGGTGCCCGAGCTGGCCCCGGTCGTGGACCTGTTCGCGGAGGTCGGCCTGGTGCCGAGCAAGTCCGCCGCGCGCCGCACCGTCAAGGAGGGCGGTGCGTATGTGAACAACGTCAAGATCACCGGCGAGGACGCGGTGCCTGCGCAGGAGGACCTCCTCCACGGCCGCTGGCTGGTGCTCCGCCGCGGCAAGAAGAACCTGGCGGCCGTCGAGGTGGCCCCGGAGGGCTGACCCGTGCTGACGGACGCGAACCGCCCCTGACAGGCGGGAGCGGCTGACGGCGGCCGGACGGATTGAGGCCCGTCCGGCCGCCGTCAGCCGTTCAGCCGTGCTGCCCCGCGGTGCTCCGGCCACCGTTCAGACTCTCTCCCTGTGGCCGCGGACCGCCGTGTACGCCATGTCGCCCAGCAGGACGATCACGATCGCGGCGCCGAGCTGCAGCGCATGGCGGCCCCAGTCGACACCGCGGGTCTCGTCGATGCCGAGGCCCATGGCGATCCAGTTGCCGACGACGGCGCCGGCCATGCCGAAGAGGGTCGTCAGCCACAGCGGGCTGTGCTGCTTGCCGGGGATGAGCGCCTTGGCGATCAGGCCCAGCACCAATCCCACGATGATCGCCCACAACCAGCCCATGGCCGCCTCCCTGCACCGCCGCCGGGTGTCGCGCTCCGCGCGAGCACTACGGAGGTCAGTCTCGGATGGTCCGCCGAACAGCGCATGCCGGGCACGCCGTCTGCAGTACGGCGTTCGCCGCGGTTGCGCAGCGCGGACGGTCGGCGGGGGCCCGGACCCGGTCTCCTGACCGTGGAGGCCCGGGCGTACGGTGGACACGACGGGCCCCCGCAGCGTATACGGCGGGACCCTGGAGCGGCCGGGGAACGGCCGGGCGGGAAGGCGGGTGGTGGAACGTGATGCGGAAGCAGGGCGGAGCGCAGGTCTTCCGGATCACAGGGGCCCGGCAGGGGCTCGCCGAGGATGTGCGCGGCCGTCAGCGGCGCTATGTGATCTCCATGTCGGTGCGCACCGTGTCGGTGGTCCTGGCGGCGGCTCTGTGGAATGTGGAGCGCCATGTGGCGATCGTGGCGTTGGTGGTCGGGGCGCTGCTGCCGTATATCGCGGTGGTGATCGCCAATGCGGGCCGGGAGAGCACGCCCTCCCTGCCGTCGAGCTTTGCCGCCGCTCCGCCGCGGCCGGTGCTGGGCCCGCCCGAACGGGCGGAACCGGACGACGGGGCGGACGGCGCCGACGGCCGGGAGTCTGCCTCGGACGGCGCGGACGCCCCTGCCGGGCCTGCGGCGGAGCAGCGGGAGCGCACCGCCCCCGGTGGCGGGCGGAGCTGACCAGTACCGGCCCCGGTGTATGTTGCGGGGCTGCAAAGCTCGGGAAAAGCTCAGATCAATCATGACGTTCCGGTGCACCGCACCCCGTTCCCCGTGACATACTTCCTACGCGCTCCGCATCCCCCGTCGGAGCGACAGACCGACGCCGGGCAGCTCCCCCCGTGGCTGCTCGGCGTCGTTCATGTGCGACATCTGGACACCACAGTGACTGACGAGACACCGATCTGCTCCGCGAAGGGCTGCCGCGCGGCCGCCGTGTGGGTGCTGGCCTGGAACAACCCCAAGCTGCACACCCCCGAGCGGCGCAAGACCTGGCTGGCCTGTGAAGAGCACCGGGAACATCTGTCCCAGTTCCTCGGTTTGCGCGGCTTCCTCAAGGACGTGGTGACCCTGGCGGAGTGGCGCCAGCGGGAGCAGGGCTCCGACTCAGCCGCCGATCGCTGACATCGGACGCTGTGGCTGCAGAAACGCCGGGTCGTCCAGTCCGGAACCGGCCTTCTTGCCCCACATCGCCTGCTTCCATATCGCGGCGACCTCCTCGTCCGGGGCGTCCGAACGCAGTGCGGCCCGCAGATCCGTCTCCTCACGGGCGAACAGGCAGGTGCGGACCTGGCCGTCGGCGGTGAGCCGGGTGCGGTCGCAGGCCCGGCAGAACGGGCGGGTGACGGAGGCGATGACGCCCACCCGGTGCGGTCCGCCGTCAACGACCCAGCGCTCGGCGGGGGCGGAGCCCCGCTCGTCGTCGCCCTCGGGGGCGAGGGTGAAGCGGGTGCGCAGGGACGTCAGGATGTCACCGGCGGTGATCATTCCGTCGCGCTTCCAGCCGTGCTGGGCGTCGAGCGGCATCTGCTCGATGAAGCGCAGCTCGTAGTCGTGCTCCATGGCCCAGGCCAGCAGGTCGGGGGCTTCGTCGTCATTGAACCCGGGCATCAGCACCGCGTTGACCTTGACGGGGGTGAGACCGGCGGCACGGGCCGCGGCGAGGCCTTTCAGGACGTCCTGGTGCCGGTCACGGCGAGTGAGGGTCTTGAAGACATCGGGACGCAGGGTGTCCAGGGAGATATTCACCCGGTCGAGGCCGGCGGTCTTGAGCGCCTCGGCCGTGCGGTGCAGCCCGATGCCGTTGGTGGTCAGGGACATCGTGGGGCGGGGCTCGAGGGCGGCGCACCGCTCCACGATCCCGACGAGGCCCGGCCGCAGCAGCGGCTCACCTCCGGTGAAGCGGACTTCGGTCACACCGAGGTCGGTGACGGCGATGCCGATCAGCCGGACGATCTCGTCGTCGGTGAGCAGGTCCGGCTTGGCCAGCCACTGCAGGCCCTCCTCGGGCATGCAGTAGGTGCAGCGCAGATTGCACCGGTCGGTGAGTGAGACCCGCAGGTCGGTGGCCACTCGGCCATAAGTGTCGATGAGCACGGCAGGCCCCCTCCCGGACGGTGTTCCCCCGGATGGCGATCAGGACTCTTTTGAGCCTACGGCACACCTGTGACAACCAAGTGGCGCAATTCTCACGATGAGCGGCATGGCCCTGTCGTAGATCCCTACGACGGGTGTCTGCGACAGGGCCGTGCCGGCGCGTCGGCACTCGCATCGGTGAGGCGCCTCAGTGGGCTCCGATGCCCGTGAGGGACTTGACTTCCAGCTCCGCGTACTTGCCCGTGTCCGGTTCGTCCTTGGACAGCAGGGACCCGAGCCAGCCGAGCAGGAAGCCCAGCGGGATCGAGATGATGCCGGGGTTCGACAGCGGGAACCAGGCGAAGTCGGCGTCCGGGAACATCGAGGACGCCTTGCCGGAGACGACCGGCGAGAACAGCACCAGGGTCACGGAGGCGGTCAGGCCGCCGTAGATCGACCAGAGCGCTCCCCGGGTGGTGAACCTCTTCCAGAAGAGGCTGTAGAGGATGGTGGGCAGATTGGCGGAGGCCGCGACCGCGAAGGCGAGGGCGACCAGGCCGGCGACGTTCAGATCGCGGGCCATGGCTCCCAGCGCGATGGAGACGACCCCGATGAAGACGGTCGCCCAGCGGGCCGCACGGACCTCCTCCTTCTCATCGGCCTGTCCCTTGCGGATCACGTTGGCGTAGATGTCGTGCGCGAAGGACGAGGAGGAGGCGAGGGTGAGGCCGGCGACCACGGCGAGGATGGTGGCGAAGGCGACCGCCGAGATCACGGCGAGCAGGATCGCGCCGCCTGCCGAGTCGACCCCGCCGACGTGCAGGGCGAGCAGCGGGGCCGCGGTGTTGCCCGCCGGGTTGGACGCCTTGATCTCCTCGGGACCGACGAGCGCCGCGGCGCCGAAGCCGAGGGCGATGGTCATCAGGTAGAAGGCGCCGATGATGCCGATGGCCCAGTTGACGGATTTCCGGGCGGCCTGGGCGGTGGGCACGGTGTAGAAGCGGATGAGGATGTGCGGCAGGCCCGCGGTGCCCAGGACGAGGGCGATGCCCAGGGAGAGGAAGTCCAGCTTCGTCATGCCGTCCACGCCGTACTTCAGGCCCGGCTCCAGGAACTGCGCGCCCCGGCCGCTGCGTTCGGCGGCGGTGCCGAGCAGCTGGGAGACGTTGAAGTCGAACTTCCACAGCACCAGGAAGGTGATGAGAAGGGTGCCCGCGATGAGCAGGACGGCCTTGACCATCTGCACCCAGGTGGTGCCCTTCATTCCACCGATGGTGACGTAGAGGATCATCAGTACGCCGACCAGCGCCACGATCGCGATCTTTCCGCCGTCGCTGGTGATGCCGAGCAGCAGGGAGACCAGGACGCCGGCCCCGGCCATCTGGGCGAGCAGATAGAAGATCGAGACGACGATGGTGGACGTGCCCGCGGCGGTGCGCACGGGCCGCTGGCGCATCCGGTAGGCGAGGACGTCGCCCATGGTGAATCGGCCGGAGTTGCGCAGCGGTTCCGCGACCAGCAGCAGGGCGACCAGCCAGGCGACCAGGAAGCCGATGGAGTAGAGGAAGCCGTCGTATCCGTACAGGGCGATGGCGCCGGCGATGCCGAGGAAGGACGCGGCGGACATATAGTCGCCGGAGATCGCCAGACCGTTCTGGAAGCCGGTGAACTGGCGTCCGCCGGCGTAGAAGTCGGCGGCGTCCTTGGTCTGACGGCCGGCCCAGACCGTGATGAAGAGGGTCGCGATCACAAAGGCGGCGAACAGCGAGATGATCAGACCCCGGTGCTCGGAGGTGGCGCTGGAGGCGCCCAGATGGAGCGTCGCATCGCCGGAGGCCGCCAGCTGGTGGAGCGTGTCGGTCATGCGCCGGCCTCCATGCGGGACTCGGCCGCCATACGGGATCTGATGGCCTCGGCCTTCGGGTCAAGCTTGGCCGCGGCATGCCGCGAGTACAGCCAGGCGATCAGGAATGTGGTGGCGAACTGGGCGAGGCCGAAGACCAGGGCGACGTTGACGTTGCCGAAGACCTTGGTGCCCATGAATCCGCCGGCGTAGTTCGACAGCAGGACGTAGAGCAGGTACCAGACGGTGAAACCGACCGTCAGCGGAAAGGCGAAGGAACGGTAGGTGCGGCGCAGCTCGCCGAACTGGGCGCTCTGCTGCACCTCGACGAACGCCTCCGTCGTGGGCTGAACGGCGCCGGCGTCCGTGCCGGCTCGGGGCGGCGGTGCATCGGTGGCCACGGAATCTCCTCGCGACGCGGGTGCGGTGGGGACGGACAAGGGGGACCTCACGGTGGGGGTGGGGTGATGTCTCTCGTCCCCCTGTCAACGGCACGGAGAGCGAAGAGAACCGGTTCAGCACCGGCCTATTTATTACCGGTTTCCGCCGTAAGTCATTGATGCGCGGGCATGATCGGCGATAGCTTCCTTCGTCATGTACCCGCCCATTCGCACAGGGGTGTCTGGGCGGTTCTGACCGATGATGTGGAGAACCCATGGCTCATCTGGGATCCAGGCGGCGGCGCGCACTCGCGCTCCCCGTCGGCCTGGCGCTCACGGCCTCACTCGGCTTCCTCCCCACCAGCGCGGCGACCGCCGCCCCGGTGGACGAGACATCGCCCGCGGCGGTGTCGACCTCCGGCGAGAAACTGTCGTACGTCGTGAACGTGAAGCGCGGATACGGCGTGGCCAAGTCCGTGAAGAAGGCGATATCCAAGGCCGGCGGAACGGTGGTGTACGCCTACGACCAGATCGGCGTCATCGTCGTCCACTCGCAGAACCCGGACTTCGCCGAGACGATCCGCAAGACCAGGGGGGTCGAGTCGGCGGGCGCCACGCGCACCGCGCCGCTGGAGTCCGCGGGGGACACGGCCATCGAGGCCGAGCAGCCGCTGAGCGCGCAGGAGGCCGAGGAGGCGGCGGCGAAGGCCGAGGACGGCCAGGACCCGCTGGAGCCCCTGCAGTGGGACCTGCCCGCCATCAAGGCGGACCAGGCGCACAAGAAGACGCTGGGCAGCAGCAGGGTGACGGTCGCCGTCATCGACACCGGCGTGGACGACACCCACCCCGACCTGGCGCCCAACTTCGACCGCAAGGCTTCCGTGAGCTGTGTCGGCGGGGTGCCGAACACGGCCGACGGCGCCTGGCGTCCGGGCCCCGACGAGTCCGACCACGGCACCCATGTCGCGGGCACGATCGCCGCCGCGAAGAACGACTACGGCATCACGGGCGTCGCCCCGGGTGTGAAGGTCTCCGGCATCAAGGTCTCCCAGCCGGACGGCTTCTTCTACACGGAGGCCGTGGTCTGCGGCTTCGTCTGGGCCGCCGAACACGGCGTTGACGTCACCAACAACAGCTACTACACCGACCCGTGGCTGTTCAACTGCAAGAACGACGAGGACCAGAAGGCCCTGGTCGAGGCGGTCTCCCGGGCCGCGCGGTACGCCGAGCGCAAGGGCGCGGTGAATGTCGCGGCGGCCGGCAACTCCCGTATGGACCTGGCGGCCGACGAGCTGACCGACACCACCAGCCCCAACGACACCACCCCGACCGAGCGGATCATCAACCCGCGAGAGTGCCTGGACATCCCGACCCAGATCCCGGGGGTCGTGACGGTGTCCGCGCTGGGTGCGAAGGACCTCAAGGCGTCGTACTCCAACTACGGCAACGGCGTCATCGACATCTCCGCTCCGGGCGGCGACCGGACCCAGTACCAGCCGCCGGAGGCCCCGGCCACCAACGGTCTGATCCTGTCCACGCTGCCGGGCGGCGGCTTCGGCTACAAGGCCGGTACGTCGATGGCCTCGCCGCATGTCGCGGGCGTCGCGGCGCTGATCAAGTCGAAGCACCCGTATGCCACTCCGGGGATCGTGAAGACGCTGCTGTCGCTCCAGGCGGACGACAAGGCGTGCACCAACCCGTACGACATCAACGCCGACGGCACGGTCGACGCGGTGTGCGAGGGCGGCACGTTCAAGAACGGCTTCTACGGCTCCGGCATCGTGGACGCGCTGGACGCGGTGCGCTGGTAGCACCCCGTCAGGGCAGGGGGGCGGGCGCGGGGTTCGCGCCCGGCCCTCCTTCCGTATGCCGGAGTGGCACCGGGTGCCATAGTGCGTGCATGACTGACACTTCTGGTGCATCGGCGCGTGCGAGGGGTACGGCTCGGGTGTGGGAGGCGCTCGGCGGGGATCCCGCACTGCTGAGCCGGGTCCGGTACGGAGGCGAGGGGGGGCTGCCGTCGGCGCTGCCGGTCATGGAGCTGGCGCGGGCGGCCGTGGCCGGCTGCTCGCTGGCCGCCGCGGAGTTCGCCGCCCGGCGCCCGGAGGGCGGCTCCGTACCGGGTGTGCGGGTGGACGACGGCGCGGTGACGGCCGCGTTCCTCAGCGACCGGCTGGTCCGGGTGAACGGCGTCGCCCCGACGGCCTTCGCCCCGCTGTCGCGGTTCTGGCGGACGGCCGACGGCTGGGTCCGTACGCATGCGAACTACCCTCACCACCGGGCGCGGCTGCTAGCGGCGCTGGGCCTGCCGGACCGGGCGGGCGCGAACGCGGATGCGGAGGCGGAGGCCGTCGCGGCGGAGCTCGCTGCACGGCGGGCGCTGGAGGTCGAGGAGACCGTGTACGCGGCGGGCGGGCTGGCCGTCGCCGTACGCGGCCCGGAGGAGTGGGCGGCGCACGAGCAGGGGGCGCTGTCCGCGAAGCATCCGCTGCTGACGGTCGAACGGCTGGGCGGCGGGCCGCGGCGGAGTCCGGCGGCTCCGGCGGCTCCGGCGGTCGGGACGCCGTCACCGGTCGCGGGGCTGAGGGTGCTGGACCTGACCCGCGTCCTGGCCGGGCCCATCGCGACCCGCACACTGGCGCTGCTCGGCGCGGACGTGCTGCGCGTCGACGACCCCGGGCTCGCCGAGTCCCAGGACGTCTACGACGACACGGGCCTGGGGAAGCGGTCCACACTGCTCGATCTGCGCGGGAGCGGCGTTGACCGCCGGGTCTTCGAGGAACTGCTGGCACGGGCGGACGTGGTGGTGCTGGGCTATCGGCCCGGCGCGCTGGAGCAGTTGCCCGGACTGTCCCCGGAAGAGCTGGCCGCACGCCGTCCCGGCCTGGTGATCGGCCGGCTGTCCGCGTGGGGCCGGTACGGGCCGTGGGCCGCACGGCGCGGTTTCGACAGCCTGGTGCAGGCGGCGACGGGCATCGCCGTGACCGAGGCCGCGGGCGCAGACGCCCCCGGGGCGCTGCCGACGCAGGCCCTGGACCATGCGACGGGCTATCTGCTGGCGGCGGGCGTCCTGCGGGCGCTGACGGACCGGTGCGAGGAGGGCGGCGCGCGCCTGGTGGACGTGGCGCTGGCCCGTACGGCGGCGTGGCTGACACAGGGCCTGGAGAAGGACGCGCCGCGTCAGGAGCCGCTGCCGTACGACCCGGAGCCCTGGATCACCGAGACGGACAGCCCGAGGGGCCGGCTGCGCCACGCCCTGCCGCCGGTGCTGCTCGACGGCGGCCCGTCGAACTGGGCCCGCCCGTCGGGCCTGTGGGGCGTGGATACGCCGGAGTGGCTCTGACCGCTGAACGGCCTGCGGGCGGTGGTCAGCCCTGTGGCCGCCGTCGGGCCGCCAGCACCCCCACCGTCAGCATCAGCTGGGCCACACCGTAGGTGAGCATGATCCACAGGTCGGGCGCGGGCAGCTGGGGCCACTCGGCCACACCCGTCGCGATGAGGGTGTCGGAGAGCAGGAAGAGCGCCCCGCCCGCGCCCGCGAGCAGTCCGAGCGTGCTCGCCCGCCACGCCATGGCGGTGAGCAGCAATGAGTATCCGGCTACGGGGACGCGCAGTTCGCCGGGCAGGTCGGGCCAGAGGAAGGCGACGGTGACGACGAGGGCGGCGGCGTACCCGGCTGCCAGGGCCGGTGTCGCCGGGGTGCGGCGGGCGTATGGGCGGAACAGCAGCAGGTAACAGACGTGGCCGGCGGCGAAGGAGGCCATGCCGACGAGGAAGGCCCAGTCCGCCTCGCCCAGCAGGAACACATCGCCGCCCCAGCCGAACAGCAGGGCCGCGATCAGGAGCGGGGGCGCGTGGCGGGCGGCCGCGTATCCGGCGAGGAGCGGCATGAGGAGCGGTTTGGCGGCGGTGTGGCCCGTGCCGTATCCCAGAGCCAGCGAGAGCAGATCGGCGGCGAGGGCGACCAGGAAGGCGGTGAGCAGCAGCCGGGCGACTGACTCCCGTGTGCCGCCGGCCGGGGCGGCCCCGTCCAGGGGGGCGGCGGCGTCCGGCCGGCGGGTCTGCGAGGGCCCGTGCGCGTTCATGCGACCCGCTCCGGGGCCGCTGCCGCCCGGCTGCCGCCGTCCTGCGCCGCGGGCGGTGCGGGCGGTGCGGGCTCCGGATCCGCGGGGGTCGGCTGGGGCTGCCAGCCCGGCCCGCGGAAGAGCCGCCCGCCGCGCTCGCGCCAGCTGCGTGCGGCCTTCAGGTCGCGGGCGATGGCCGCGTACTCATGGGTGGCGACCCGCAGCGGGTTGTAGGTGTCGATGTTCTTGGTGAGTCCGTAGACGGGGCGCTCGGTCTCGGGGGTGAAGGAGCCGAAGAGCCGGTCCCAGACGATCAGGATTCCGCCGAAGTTCCGGTCGAGGTAGCCGCCTTGGGAGGCGTGGTGCACCCGGTGGTGGGAGGGCGTGTTCAGTAGGTACTCGAAGGGCCGCGGCAGCTTGTCGATCCTTTCGGTGTGCACCCAGAACTGGTACACGAGGTTGGCCGAAGAGCAGAAGGCCAGGGCCGCGGGGTGCATGCCGCAGGCGATGAGCGGCAGATAGAACGGCCAGACGGTCAGCGAGGTCCACGGCTGGCGCAGCGCGGTGGTGAGGTTGAACTTCCGGCTGGAGTGGTGGACGACATGGCAGGCCCACAGGATGCGGATGACGTGGTGTCCGCGGTGCGACCAGTAGTAGAAGAAGTCCTGGGCGAGCAGCATCAGCGGGATGGTCCACCACAGGACGGGCACCCTGGCGGGGGTCAGTTCATAGACGGCCGTGTAGATCGCGACGATGGGGATCTTCCACAGCAGATCAAAGCCGAGACTGCCGAGCCCCATGGTGACGCTGGTGGCGGCGTCCTTGGCTTCGTACCCGGCGGCGTCCTCGTCGGGGTGGAGGCGGCAGCTCACCATCTCGACCACGGTGAGCAGCACGAAGGCGGGTATCGACCACAGCACGACATCGGGCAGGTTCGGCATGCGTGCACCGTAGAGGCGGGTGCGGGGCTGCGACTAGAGGTTGTTACCGACAAGTATGCGAGACGATCTGTCAGCGAGTTTTGGTGACTTCCGCCAACAGCGGCATTCTGCGGCGCATACGATCACCCCGGGAAGCGCGTCTGGGGAGACCAACCGAGGGGGCCAACTGCCGTGCAGAGCCTGGAAGTCGTCATCGCCCGTCTCGCCGGCACGGTGCTGGGCACGGCGGTCAAGCCCCTTCTCGCGCCGCGCCCCGGGGCGGGCCTGGTGGACCGCCCGCTGCGCCCCCTCCCCCGGCCCGCCTCACCGGACAGGCTGGCGAAGACGCTGTCCGCGCGGCTGTCGGAGTCGTACGCCGCACTGCCCGAGCACGAGCGGCTGGCGGCGGTGGACGCGGTGCGGGACAGCTTCGCCGCGGCGGGCGCGATCGACGCGGACCGGCTCTTCCGGCTGGACCTGGACCCGGAGCGGCTGCGCGGCGAACTGCACAGCCCGGCGGCGGGACTGAGCGCGAGGGCGCTGGACCTCTACGAGGAGCTACTGTCCCTGTGCTGCGCCCATGTGGTCGAGCAGTTGACGGCGCACCCGTCGTTCCCGGCGCGGGCGGCGGTCGAGCAGACCCGCACGGCGGGCCGCACCCAGGCGCTGGTCGAGGGACTTGCGCGCCGCCGGCCGGAGGCTGCGGCGCTGGAGTTCGAGCAGCGGTACGCGGACTACATCGCCGCGACGCACGGGCGGCTGGAGCTGTTCGGGCTGACGCTCGGGCGGTCGGCGAGCGAATGGCCGCTGGACACCGCCTATATCAGTCTGAGCGTGAGCGACCGGGAAGGGCCGGGACTGCCCGACGGCGCGGTCCGGGTCGCGGTCGGCGCCGAGCAGGCGCTCACAGAGTCGGACCGGGTGCTGCTGCGCGGCCCCGCGGGCTCCGGCAAGTCGACGCTGGTGCAGTGGCTGGCCTTGAACGCGGCCCGGCGCACCTTCCCCGTCGAGCTGGCCGACTGGAACCGGTGTGTGCCTTTTGTACTGAGGCTGCGCGCCTTCACCTCGTCGGAGGCCCTGCCGCTGCCGGACGACTTCTTACGGGCGGCGGGGGTGCCGCTGCACGGCTCCGCCCCGGGGGGATGGGTCGACGCGCTGATGTCGTCGGGGCGGGCGGCGGTGCTGATCGACGGCGTGGACGAGGTGCCGGCGCGGCTGCGCCATCGCACGGAGACCTGGCTGAAGTCGCTGATCGCGGCCTTCCCGGAGGCGCGGTATGTGGTGACGACCCGGCCGTCCGCGGTCCCTGAGGACTGGCTGGCCTCCCAGGGCTTCGCCCCGCGTTCGCTGCTGCCCATGGACCGCCGGGACATCCGGGCGTTCATCGCCCACTGGCATGACACGGCGCGCCGGGAGAACCCTTCGGACACGGAGCTGCTCGACACCTATGAGAAGTCCCTGGTCCAGGCCGTCACCACCCGGCGGGACCTGGGGCGGCTGGCCACCAATCCGCTGATGTGCGCCCTGCTGTGCGCGCTCAACCGCGACCGGCGCATGCATCTGCCGCGCGCCCGCAAGGAACTGTACGACGCGGCTCTCGACATGCTGCTCGTGCGCCGCGACATGGAGCGGGAGATCGGGTGCGTGGAGGGCGTGTCCCTCACCCGGGACGAGCAGACGGCCCTGCTGCAGCGACTGGCGTACTGGCTGATCCGCAACGGGCAGGTGGAGGCCTCCCGCCCGGAGGCGGTCGAGATGCTCGACGAGTGGCTTGCGGCCATGCCTCAGGTGACGGCCGGGCCGGAGGACGTCTTCGCCCATCTGCTGATCCGCAGCGGACTGCTCCGGGAGCCCATGCCCGGCGCCGTCGACTTCGTACACCGCACCTTCCAGGACTATCTGGGCGCGAAGGCGGCGGTCGAGGCCCGGGACTTCGGCGTCCTGGTGAAGAACGCGCACGACGACCAGTGGGACGACGTGGTGCGCATGGCGGTGGGGCACGCGCGTGTGGAGGAGCGCACCCGGCTGCTCCGCCAGATCCTCCGGCGCGCGGACCGCGCACCGCGGCTGCGCAACCGGCTCGTCCTGCTAGCGGCCGCCTGTCTGGAGCACGCGCCGGAGCTGGACCCGGAGGTGCGGAAGGAGGTGGAGAGCCGTACGGCGGAGCTGGTCCCGCCCCGGTCGATCGAGGAGGCCGAGGAGCTGGCCAAGGCGGGTGAGCTGGTGCTGGAGCTGCTTCCGGGTCCGGAGGGACTGGAGGAGGAGACAGCGGGGGCGGTGGTGCGGACGGCGGCGAGCTTCGAGGGGGACGCGGCGCTGGCGGTCATCACACGGTTCAAGGAGGACAACCGACTGGCGGTTGCCGGCCAGATCTCCCACGCGTGGAGCTCCTTCGAGACGGAGCCCTACGCCAGGGATGTGCTGGCCGCAGGCGCATGGGACGGCAGCTATCTGCACATCAGCACTCCGGAACAGCTCCGCTCCGTGCGGCACGTCCCCCATGCGCGCCGTGTCCATCTGTCGGGCCCGCACGCCGATCTCACGCCGCTGCTCGCCGTGCGCGACCCCGAGCAGCTGTTCGTCTATGACAACAGGGAGCTGACGGACCTTTCTCCCCTGAGAGCTCTTCCGCAGCTGAGGGACATCGGACTCAGCTACTGTCCGGAGGTCCGCGACCTGACGCCGCTGGCCCGGCCCAGAGTCGAACGACTGACGCTCGTCAACCTCCACCCGGACGTCGATGTGCGGGCCCTCGACTCGATGCCCGACCTGCGCGAGCTGGTGCTCAACCATCCTCTGCTCATCGAAAGCGTCGGGGAACTGCCGATCGGTGCGCACCTCACCAGACTCCTGCTCTTCGAGCAGATGCGCTATGTGTCCCTGGAGGGTGTCGAACGCTGGCCCGGCCTCACCTCCCTCGGGCTGTCCGGCCTGACCCAGCTGCGACAGCTGTCCCGCACCCCCAGTCTGTCCGGACTACGTCGGCTGACGCTCGTGCACGCCGACCCGCGAGCGTTGCAGCTGCTCTGCGGTCTGACCCGGCTGCAGCTGCTCACCCTTCAGTTCTGCGGGCTTCCCGAAGACCTGAGCCCACTACGAGCGCTGCGTTCCCTCACCGAGCTCCACCTGTGGAGGTGCTCACCAGCCGGGTCGGCGGTCGACCTCGCCCCCTTGGCCGACCTGGAACAGCTCACCATCCACGCCACAGCCGACACGCCGCTCACGGGCCTGGAGCCCTTCGCCCCCGGACGGATCGTCATTCACTAGACCCCCGCCGCCCCCAGCAGCGACCCCACCGCGTACGTCACCGCCATCGCCAGCGCTCCACCGCCCACGACCCGCACCACGGCACGTCCGGGAGACGCGGCCCCCAGCCGGGCGCTCCACCAGCCCGTGAGGGCGAGGGCGGCGAGGACCGACAGGACCGTGACGTACACGCGCTCCGAAGCCGGCGGGAGGACCATGGCCAGCAGCGGCAGCAGCGCGCCCGCCGTGAAGGCGAAGAAGCTGGCGGCCGCGGCATGCCAGGGGTTGGTCAACTGGTCGGGGTCGATGCCCAGTTCGACGCGGGCGTGGGCGCGCAGCGCATCGCTGGCGGTGAGCTGCTCCGCCGCCTCCCGGGCCACGTCCTCGCTCAGTCCGCGGTCCTTGAGCAGCCCGGTCAGTTCGTCGAGCTCTTCCTCCGGCTGGTCGCGCGGTTCCCGGCGCTCCACCGCCAGTGCCGCCTTCTCCGAGTCGCGTTGGGTGGAGACGGAGACGTACTCGCCGGCCGCCATCGACATGGAGCCCGCGAGGAGCCCCGCGAGCCCCGCGGTCAGCAGCGTGGAGCGGTCGGTGGTCGCCCCGGCGACGCCGACGACGAGGCCCGCGGTGGAGACGATGCCGTCGTTCGCCCCGAGCACGGCGGCGCGCAGCCAGTTGAGCCGGGCGCCCAACGCCCCATGGGCTTCTGCATGGGTGGGTTCGGTCACGTGGGGAGGTTCTCACCGGCTGCGTCGCCGGACGCGCACCGACCCGCGCGGCGGCAGGTTCGGGGCGGCCGCCATCGCTGTCAGTGGCGGCCCGTATTCTCTGGGACCATGCTCGACGACCGTACGACAGCAGCGACAGCGTGGCCGGACGCGTATCCGCAGGGATACGCGGTCGTCGACGTGGAGACCACCGGACTCGCCCGTGATGACCGGATAGTGTCCGCCGCCGTCTACCGTCTCGGCGCGCAGGGCGAAGTGGAGGACCACTGGTACACGCTGGTCAACCCGGAGCGCGATCCGGGCCCCGTGTGGATTCACGGCCTCACCAGCGAGATGCTGCACGGCGCTCCGCTCTTCCGCGACATCGCGGGCGAGTTGTCCGAGCGGCTCGACGGGCGTGTACTGGTCGCACACAACGCCATCTTCGACTGGTCGATGATCGCCCGGGAGTATGCGCGTGCCGAGCGCACGGCCCCGACCCGTCAGCGGCTGTGCACCATCGCTCTCGCCAAGGAGCTGCGGCTGCCGCTGCCCAATCACCGGTTGGAGTCGCTCGCCGCGCACTTCGGCGTCGTACAGCAGCGGGCGCACCATGCGCTGGACGATGCGCGTGTGCTGGCGGAGGCGTTCCGGCCGAGTCTGCACACGGCCGCGCGCGAGGGGCTGAGGCTGCCGCTGCTGGAGTGCCGTCCCCTGACCGAGTGGTCGGACTCCCCCGCGGCGCCGCGCATCGGCTACCAGGCCTCGCCCGGCTCGCGCGGCGCGGCGCACCGCGCATACGGCTCATACGGGCAGCGCAGCTGGCGGCCTTCGCGCAAACGGCCCGCGTGCCCCCATCCCAACCCGGGGCGCTATGAGCCGGGCAGGCCGTTGGTGCAGGGCATGCGGGTGGCGATCTCCGGGGACACCTCCGTGGAGCGTGAGCTGCTCGAAGACCGTGCGATCGAGGCAGGGCTGCATATCGCCACCTCCGTCTCGCGGCTGACGAGTCTGCTGGTGACCAACGATCCGGACGCCGCCACGTCCAAGGTCGTGAAGGCCCGCTCATACGGCACGCCGGTCGTCGACGAGGCCGCCTTCACCCAGTTGCTGCGCGATGTGGCTCCGGCGGCGGCCCCGGCGGACTAGGTCGCGTCGTCAAAGTCCCGTCTCCCGGCAGCTTTGCCCCCTCGCGCGGCTGACCGGCCGTGTGTCGGCCAACGGCCCGTCACCGCCCGGTCCGGTCCGGTCGGCCATGGGACCCTGGGCGGCGCGCCGGCCGGCCATGGGGCTCCGGGCGGCTGGGCCGGTCGGGTGCAGGGGCGCCGACCCACCCGCCATAGCCTTGCCCGCGGCGGCCGGGGGACGGAGCATGCGGCGCATGTCACGTTGCGAGGTCTGCGGAAACGAGTACCACCTGTCCTTCGAGGTGCATGCACAGGGCGCTGTGCATGTGTTCGACTGCTTCGCCTGCGCCGTCCACCGGCTGGCGCCCATCTGCGAGCACTGCCGGGTCCAGATCATCGGCCAGGGCGTCGAGGCCGACGGCCACTTCTACTGCGGAGCCCACTGCGCCCGCGCCGAGGGCAAGGCGGGCATCGTCGACCACGTGTGAGCGTGGTGAGCGGCGCCCGACCGGAGGTGGCGGCACCCGGCGGCGGCGCGGCGGGAGGCGGCGGGTACCGTCGATGCGTGTACCGCTTCCTGTTGTCCCGGCAGTGGGTGATCCTCACCCTGCTCGCCCTCGTCCTCGTTCCCACGATGGTCGAGCTGGGCTTCTGGCAGCTGCACCGCCATGAGCGCCGGGTGACGCAGAACGAGCTGATCGCCGGGAATCTGCGCGCCGCGCCCGTGCCCGTGACGGAGCTCACCTCGCCCGGGCACACGGTCCCCCGCGCGGACTACTGGCGGCGGGTCACCGCGACCGGCGCGTTCGACACCGAGCACGAGGTCGTCGTACGCCGCCGTACGAACGCCGACGAACGGGTCGGGTTCCATGTGCTGACGCCGCTGGTTCTCGACGATGGCCGCGTCGTCCTGGTCAACCGCGGCTGGGTGCCGGCCGCCGCCGACCAGCAGGCGTACCCGGCCGTCCCGGCCCCGCCCGAGGGCACGGTGACGGTCACCGGCCGGCTCAAGGCCGACGAGACCACGGAAGCGAGCGGCATCAAGGATCTGGCCGGGCTGCCGCCCCGCCAGACCATGCTGATCAACAGCGGGCAGCAGGCCGAGCGGCTGGGCCGCCCGGTCCTCGGCGGCTATCTGGAGCAGACCGGGCCCACACCGTCGGACGGCCGTCCGGAACAGATTCCCGAGCCCGACCACCAGTCGATCGGCGCGCATATGGCGTACGCCGTCCAGTGGTGGCTCTTCGCCGCGGCCGTGCCCGTCGGCTGGGTGATCCTGGTGCGCCGGGAGAAGCGCGACCGCGAGGCCGCCGCGGACCGGGCCGACACCGGTGCGCCGTCGGCGGCCACCGCCGTCTGACCGTGCCGCCGCCGCACCGACCACACCGCTGCTTAGCAAACACACCTGGCGGGAACACGCCAGAGCGTGACGCCCACGCAACGTATCGAGGACTACGCCCTGATCGGCGATCTGCAGACCGCCGCCCTGGTCGGCAAGGACGGGTCGATCGACTGGCTGTGTCTGCCCCGCTTCGACTCGGCCGCCTGCTTCGCCGCGCTGCTCGGTGACGAGGAGAACGGCCACTGGCGGATCGCTCCGAAGGGCGCGGGCCACTGCACCCGGCGCGGCTACCGGGAGAACACTCTGATCCTGGAGTCCGAGTGGGAGACCAGGACCGGCACGGTCAAGGTCGTCGACTTCATGCCGCAGCGCGACACCGCGCCGGACGTGATGCGGATCGTGGAAGGCGTCAGCGGCTCCGTCGAGATGAGCGCGACGCTGCGGCTGCGCTTCGACTACGGCTCCATCGTGCCGTGGATGCGGCGGGCGGACGGCAGCCGGGTGGCGATCGCGGGACCCGACTCCGTATGGCTGCGCAGCGAGCCGCGGGTCAAGACCTGGGGCCAGCAGTACAGCACCTGCTCGTCGTTCACGGTCCGCGAAGGTGAGAAGGTGGCATTCGTCCTCACCTGGCACCCGTCGCACAAGCCCCGGCCCGCACAGATCGACCCCCTGGCCGCCCTGGAGCACAGCACGCACGACTGGCGCACATGGGCGGCGCGCTGCCGGTACGAGGGGCCGTACCGGGATGCGGTGGTCCGTTCGCTGATCACTCTCAAGGCGCTCACCTACGCGCCCACCGGCGGCATCGTCGCCGCGGCCACCACATCGCTGCCGGAGGAGCTGGGCGGCGTACGGAACTGGGACTACCGCTACTGCTGGCTGCGCGACGCCACCCTCACCCTCGGCGCCCTGCTGTCGGCCGGCTACCTCGACGAGGCCAGGGCATGGCGCGACTGGCTGCTGCGCGCGGTCGCGGGCGATCCCGCGGACCTTCAGATCATGTACGGCGTGGCCGGTGAGCGCAGACTGCCGGAGACGGAGATCCCCTGGCTGAGCGGGTACGCGGGCTCCGCACCGGTGCGGGTCGGCAACGAGGCGGTCGGCCAGCTGCAGCTGGACGTGTACGGCGAGGTGATGGACGCCCTCGCCGTCGCCCGTGACGCGGGACTGACCAGCGAGGAGCACGCCTGGAATCTGCAGCTCAGCCTGCTGGGGTTCCTGGAGTCCACTTGGCGGGAGCCCGACGAGGGGCTGTGGGAGGTACGGAGTCCGCGGCGGCACTTCGTGCACTCCAAGGTGATGGCGTGGGTGGCCGCGGACCGTGCCGTACGCACCCTGGAGGACTATCCGGCGCTGCACGGCGACGCGGCGCGGTGGCGGGCGATGCGGGAGGAGGTGCACCGGGAGGTGTGCGAGAAGGGGTACGACCCGGAGCGGAACACGTTCACCCAGTCGTACGGCTCCCGAGAGCTGGACGCGGCCACGCTGTTGATCCCCAGGCTGGGCTTTCTGCCGCCGGACGACCCGCGGGTGATCGGAACGGTGGACGCGGTCCGGGCCGAACTGGGCGAGGACGGACTGGTGCGCCGCTACAGCCCGGCGGGCGCGGCGGCAGACGGGCTGCCCGGCCGGGAAGGAACGTTTGTCGCATGCTCCTTCTGGCTGGCAGACGCCTTGCGGATGACCGGCCGGGTGAAGGAGGCGCGAGAGCGGTTCGAGCAGCTGCTCACGCTGCGCAATGACGTCGGTCTGCTGGCCGAGGAGTACGACGTGGCGGGCGGCCGGCAGTTGGGGAACTTCCCCCAGGCGTTCAGCCATATCGCGCTGGTGAACACGGCTCTCGCGCTGTCCGGGGAAGAGACGGCAGGATAGGGGCCATGGATCTTGGACTCAAGGACCGCGTGTACGTGGTGACGGGGGCGTCGCGCGGGCTGGGCAACGCCTCGGCGCGGGCGCTCGTCGAAGACGGCGCGAAGGTCGTGATCAGCGGCCGCGACGAGAAGACGGTCGCCGACTCGGCTGCCGGACTCGGGCCGGACGCGATCGGGCTCGCCTGCGACAACGCGGATCCTTCGGCCGCGGATCGGCTGATCGCGGCGGCCCGGGCGCACTTCGGGCGCTTCGACGGCATGCTCGTCAGCGTGGGCGGTCCCGCGCCGGGTTTCTCCGCGGACAACACGGACGAGCAGTGGGAGACGGCGTTCCGGACGGTCTTCCTGGGCGCGGTGCGGATGGCGCGCGCCGCGGCGGAGGCGCTGGGCGAGGGCGGGGTGATCGGCTTCGTCCTCTCCAGCTCGGTGCATGAGCCGGTCCCCGGCCTGACCATCTCCAACGGGCTGCGCCCGGGGCTGGCGGGCTTCGCCAAGTCCCTCGCGGACGAGGTGGGCCCGCAGGGCATCCGGGTCGTGGGCCTGCTGCCGGGCCGCATCGACACGGACCGGTTGCGGGAGCTGGACGCCCTGTCGGGCGATGCGGAGGGGACGAGGGCGGCGAACGAGTCGGCGGTTCCGCTGCGGAGGTACGGGACACCGGAGGAGTTCGGCCGGACGGCGGCGTTTCTGCTGTCGCCGGCGGCGTCATATCTGACGGGTGTGATGCTCTCGGTCGACGGCGGCGCCCGCCGCGGCATCTAGTGCTGCGACCGGCGCCCCTCGGAGTCAGGCAACGCGGTGCGGCGCATGTTTGGCCGAGTGGAGGCGGACCTCCGCAGGCAGCGAGTGCCGGCCCGTCGACGCCGCCGCCTGCCCGAGCACCTCGCTCGCCAGCCGTCCCACCACCTCCACGGGCACGGCCT
Organism: Streptomyces sp. MUM 178J; assembly: GCF_022414575.1. Taxonomy (GTDB): domain Bacteria; phylum Actinomycetota; class Actinomycetes; order Streptomycetales; family Streptomycetaceae; genus Streptomyces; species Streptomyces chengmaiensis. The sequence goes on from NZ_JADWYQ010000008.1 coordinate 47,388, forward strand.
CCGGCTCGACGCGCAGCGTCACCCGCGCCGTCGGCTCGTTCCGGTCGCCCGACAGCGCCACGGCCGCCCGCCCCACCCCCTGCATCGCCTCCGCCTCGCCGACCAGCACTCCCTCCAGCGCCCGCCCTCTGAGCAGTGCTCCCTCGCCGTCGCCGGTGTCCACAAGGAGCTCCGCCAGCCGGCGCCGCCGCAGCTGGGCGACCAGCCACCACAGGACCAGCAGCACGGTGACCGCGAGGGTCGAGATGACGACGGGCCACCACCAGCCCTGGTCACGCCAGCGCTCCCGGGCCGCCTCGCTGAGCAGCACATCGTCGGGACCGTCGAACGGCCACCAGGAAGGAACCGCCAGTCCGGCCCCCGCCGCCAGCGCCGCGCCGCCCGCGCCCAGCAGGGCCAGCCCCAGCACGCCCAGCACGATCCGGTTGGCGGCCTTCAGCACGGCGGCTTCACCTCTCCCTCGGCGCCGACGGCTGGTCGACGTACACGGACAGGGCCGGCCGGACGGCGAGGCCCAGCTCCCGCAGGCCGGCGTCGAGCACGGCGTCGAGATCGGCCCGCACCTCGTCCAGCTCACGGAAGTGCGACCGGGCGCGCACGGAGACGCTGGTGCGTCCGACCCGCACCCGCGCGGACTGCACCCCGGCCACCTCCGTCGCCCGGTCGCGCAGCACCCGGGCCGCCGCGTCCCGGTCGAGCCCCGCCCGCACGATCCCCTCGGCACGCCGCATCGGCAGGACGGCACGGAGTCCCGGAGTGAGAGCCAGCACGATCAGCCAGACGCCCAGCGCTGCCGCGATCCCGGCGCCCACCAGCACCGGGGTCTCGTCCAGCCGCAGCGTCGCGAGGTCCTCCGCGAGGGCACGCCGCCACGCCATGCCCGGCCGGCCGGCCCGTACCGCCGCGACGTCGTACAGCAGCAGTCCCGCCGCCGCGAGGACGGTCAGCGCGGCCAGAGCGGCAGGCACCCGGCGCACCGACCAGAAGCGGCCGGGGACGCCGCCTTCCGCGCCTTCGCCGCCGCCGTCGCCCTCGGTGGTCTCGGCGTCCGGCCGGGACGGCGGTTCGCTCATCGGGTCCTCCCCTGCTCCCCGCCGGGCACATGCGCGGAGTGGAGCCGTTCGATCTGCACGGCCACTTCGGGTACGTCCATGGCCGCCAGGGAGGTCACCCGCTGGACTACGCGGCGGCGCACCGCCGTGCACTGTGCGCCGAGGTCGGACGGATAGTCGAGTTCCAGCGTCACACGTACGCGTGCCGTGCCGTGGTGGACGGTGACCGACGCCCAGGGCGGCGCGCCACCGTGCGCCCGCTCGATGAGCGCTTCCCGCGCCGCCTGTGCGGCGATCTTCGCCACGACCCGGTCCGCGATCGTCGTCGCCCCCCGCTCGGCGGGCGGGACCCTGGCGAGTGCGGCAGCGGCCACCGTGCCTCACCGCCTCCGGTTGCCGCGGTCGCGGCTGCGGAAGAAGTCGCCGGGTTCAAGGTCCCCGTCGAGGAACTTGCCCGCCACAAAACCGACCACGCCCAACGCGGCCACCAGCAGGAACGCACCGAATCCGCCGAAGTACCCGGCGAAGCCGAGTGCCATGCCGGCGATCATGCCGACCACTGCCATGCTCATATCGAGCTCCTCCGCCGGAGCTACTGGAGCCGTGGCTCCGGCTCCTCTTCCTCTTCTTCGGGCAGTTTCACATCGGTGACGGCGATGTTGACCTCGACGACCTCCAGTCCCGTCATACGTTCCACCGCCGAGATGACGTTCTCGCGGACCGCGCGGGCCACGTCGCCGATCGAGACTCCGTAGTCGACGACGATCTCGAGGTCGAGCGCCGTCTGCACCTCTCCGACTTCGGCCTTGACCCCGCGGGTGACACTGGGTCTGCCTCCGGGGACCCGGTCGCGCACCGCGCCGAAGGTGCGGGACAGACCGCTGCCCATGGCATGGACGCCGAGCACATCGCGGGCCGCGAGTCCCGCGATCTTCTCGACCACCCCGTCGGCAATGGTGGTACGGCCGCGGCTGCCCGGGTCTGCCGTGCGCCTGCCTGCGGACGCCTTCCTGGGCTCGTCACCCGAGACCGCCACCTCTCGCTCTGGGGTGTCCGTCATCTCCGGCCGTCCTCTCCGGGCTGTGAGAACCCTTCGCTGCCCACACTAAGTGGGGTTGCCCACTCACGCGCCGGGGATGCGGCACGCTGGAGGAATGACCTCTGCTGACGCGTGGCGCACCGGTGCGCTGCGGCGGGTCCGCCAGGTGCTCGGGCTCGGCAGACTGCTTCCGCTGGGCGGTCCCTCGGACGGGACGTGGATCGCCGAGCGTGCTGCCGATGCGGTGCTGCGGCGGGAGGCGGCCGCCGCGGCGCCGGATGCCAGGCTGACCTGGCTGCGGCTGGGACTGGCCGCACCGGGCGAGGCCACGGGCGCGCCGGGCGAGCGGGACTCGGTCGCGCCGGGCGCCGCGGGGAAGGCAGGGCCCGGCGACGAGGGGGAGGCGGGGCGGCCCGCCGCTGTGGAGGGTCCCGTCCCTCCGGGCGCGCTGCCGCGCGAAGGGCTGTGCATCGAGGCGGAGTTCGCGGCCTGGCCGCGGCAGCCTCTGCCGGACCTGGCCGAGGCGCTGCGGAGGGCGCTGCTCGCGGCCGCGGAGGAGCGGCTGGGCCTCCATGTCGTACGGGCGGATCTGGCGGTGACGGAGCTGCTGGACGAGGCGCCGGCCTCGGCGGAGGACGCCGGTCACCCGGCCGGGGGTGAGTCCCTGCGCCATCCGGTCGCGCGGACGGAGGAGGACCCGGTGGCGCGCGCCGCCGCCGGGACTGCGGGCGTGGCGTTCCTGGCCTCCGAGCTGGGTCCCGCCGTACACATCGCCGCCGGCCACGCCCGGGTCGAGGTGGCGGCGGCGCGTGACGCTCGCGCCCTGGATGTGGCGCGGGCGGTGCGTGCCGCGGCCTCGGGGGCCCTTGGGGACGACCGCCCGGTGACGGTTCTGATCAGCTCGGTGCTCTGACAGCCGCCGCCGCGGCGGCGGTCGCCCGGGCAGCGGATGTCAGTCGGAGGCGCCCGCCAGGTCACGCAGACGGCGGGCCTGCGCCGCACGCTCCGCGGTGCGCTGGTCCTCGTAGGTGCGGGACGCGGCCCCCTGGAGGAGCGCCTTGGTCTCGATCACCGCGTCGCGCGGGGCGGCGAGCAGCGCCGACGTCAGGTCCCGTACCGCGCTGTCGAGCTCTTCGCCGGGGACTGCCAGATTGGCCAGGCCGGTGCGCTCCGCTTCGTCCGCGTGGACGTACCGGCCGGTGGCGCAGATCTCCAGGGCGCGGGCATAGCCGACGAGCGACACCAGCGGCTTGGTGCCGGTGAGGTCGGGGACGAGTCCCAGGCTGGTCTCGCGCATGGCGAACTGCACGTCCTGCGCCACGACCCGCAGATCGCAGGCGAGGGCGAGCTGGAAGCCGGCCCCGATCGCATGCCCCTGTACGGCGGCGATCGAGACGATGTCATTCCTCCGCCACCAGGTGAACGCCTCCTGGTACTCGGCGATGACCGCGTCGAGCTCCGCGTCCGCGCTCCGTGCGAGAGCGAGGAAGGAAGGCTCGCCGTCGAAGCCCTCGGGGGTGAAGGCCTGCCGGTCGAGTCCCGCGGAGAAGGACTTGCCTTCGGCACGCAGGACCACGACCCGCACGCTGCCCGGCAACGACCGTCCCGCCTGGACCAGAGCCCGCCACAGTGCGGGTGACTGGGCGTTGCGCTTGTCCGGGTTGGACAGGGTCACCGTGGCGACCGCGTCCTCGACGGTGAGCCGTACGCCGTCCTTGTCGAGCACAGAGTCGGGCGAAGTCATGGAGCGCCTCCGGTTCGGGTTCGGTCTCCTGTGCAGAGACTAAGTGACTGCACAGTAACCACCCGTCCGGTCGGCTGACCGACCGGGTGGTCACCGTGGTCACCGCCGAACCGGCCGGCCGAAGGGGCCGTGAGCCGTCAGGCCGAGGCGGCCTTCTTGCCCCGCGTCGCCCCGCCGCGTCCGCGCAGAATGACTCCGGACTCGGTGAGCATGCGGTGCACGAATCCATAGGAGCGGCCGGTCTCCTCGGCCAGCGCCCGGATGCTCGCACCGCTGTCGTATTTCCTCTTCAGGTCTGCCGCGAGCTTCTCACGCGCGGCGCCGGTCACCCGGCTGCCCTTCTTCAGAGTCTCGGCCACCCGTGCCTCCTCATGGGAAGTGCGCCTTTGGACTCTCATGATCACCCCTTACGGGCATCCTGGCCACCCATTCGACAAGGTCAATGCAGACGGCTTTGCCCGGCAGGGAGCGCCGATCACGACCGGAGGGCTAGATTCCGGTCTGTCGGATTCCGGCGTCCGGCCTGCATCCCCTGAGAAATCCCAGGTCAGGGGCGCGCACCGAGTCAGGCTGCGCCCGGGAGCCGGAGCGAGGGCCTCCGCTCGGCGGCACGCCGCGATACGAGACGTCCTCACACAGATGAAGGATCACCTGTAGGCCGAATGATCCATACGGAGTGGATCAGCAGGGATCAGCGGCGCGCATCGGCGGCAGGGCTCAAAGGCGCGGCGCAGAAACACGGCGCAAAAACACGGCGCAGACGCACGGCTCAGGCGAGGGCGACCAGATCCGCATAGTCCGCGCCCCACAGGTCCTCCACCCCGTCCGGCAGCAGGATGATCCGCTCCGGCTCCAGCGCCTCGACGGCGCCCTCGTCGTGGGTGACCAGGATGACCGCCCCCTTGTAGGTGCGCAGTGCGCCGAGGATCTCCTCGCGGCTGGCCGGGTCGAGGTTGTTGGTGGGCTCGTCGAGCAGCAGCACGTTCGCGGAGGAGACCACCAGGGTGGCGAGCGCGAGCCGGGTCTTCTCACCGCCGGAGAGCACGCCCGCGGGCTTGTCGACGTCGTCCCCGGAGAAGAGGAAGGAGCCGAGCGTCTTGCGGATGTCGACCAGGTCGAGGTCCGGAGCGGCCGAGCGCATGTTCTCCAGGACCGTGCGGTCCGGGTCGAGCGTCTCGTGCTCCTGGGCGTAGTAGCCCAGCTTGAGCCCGTGTCCGGGGGTGACGGCGCCGGTGTCCGGCGTCTCGACGCCGGCGAGCAGCCGCAGCAGCGTGGTCTTGCCGGCGCCGTTGAGTCCGAGGATGACCACCCGGGAGCCCTTGTCGACGGCCAGGTTCACATCGGTGAAGATCTCGAGCGAGCCATACGACTTCGACAGGCTCTCCGCGGACAGCGGGGTCCTGCCGCACGGCGCGGGGTCGGGGAAGCGGAGTTTGGCGACCTTGTCGCCGACGCGCACCTCGTCCAGCCCCGCGAGCAGCCGCTCGGCACGGCGGGCCATGTTCTGCGCGGCCACCGTCTTGGTGGCCTTGGCGCGCATCTTGTCGGCCTGCGCGTTGAGGGCCGCGGCCTTCTTCTCGGCGTTCTGGCGCTCGCGCCTGCGGCGCTTCTCGTCGGCCTCGCGCTGCTGCTGGTAGAGCTTCCAGCCCATGTTGTAGACGTCGATCTGGGCGCGGTTGGCGTCCAGGTAGAAGACCTTGTTGACGACCGTCTCGACCAGGTCGACGTCGTGGGAGATGACGATGAAGCCGCCGCGGTAGGTCTTGAGGTAGTCGCGCAGCCAGAGGATCGAGTCGGCGTCGAGGTGGTTCGTGGGCTCGTCGAGCAGCAGGGTGTCGGCGTCGGAGAACAGGATGCGGGCGAGCTCGACGCGGCGGCGCTGACCGCCGGAGAGGGTGTGCAGGGGCTGGCCGAGCACCCGGTCGGGCAGTCCGAGCGCTGCGGCGATGGTGGCGGCCTCGGCCTCGGCGGCGTAACCGCCCTTGGTGAGGAACTCCGTCTCCAGGCGCTCGTACTTCTTCATGGCGCGCTCGCGCGTCGCGCCCTTGCCGTTCGCCATGCGGTCCTCGTTCTCCCGCATCTTGCGCAGGACGGAGTCGAGGCCGCGGGCGGAGAGGATGCGGTCGCGTGCGAGCGTGTCCAGGTCTCCGGTGCGCGGGTCCTGCGGGAGGTAGCCGACCTCACCGGAGCGGCTGATGGCGCCGGCGGCTGGGATCCCCTCGCCCGCGAGGCACTTGGTGAGGGTGGTCTTGCCCGCTCCGTTGCGGCCGACGAGGCCGATGCGGTCGCCCTTGGCGACACGGAAGGAAGCGGACTCGATGAGAACGCGCGCGCCGGCGCGCAGCTCGATACCGGAGGCGGTGATCACGGAAAGACTCCAGGGCGGTGTGGACGGCGGAAGGGACGGGCGCGCGAGCTTCGACGCCGCCTAATGCACAAGGAGAATTGCCATACCGGCCAGTCTAGCGGGGCGGCGCAAGTGGTTTTCCGCACGCTGCCGCCACCCTGACGGGCTACGGCAGGCGGGCGGCTTGAGGGCCGTTGTCAGTGGCGGCTGCCAGACTGAGAGCCAGATCACACGGATCCGATCGTCGTTTCGAGGAGTGATGGTCATGGCCCAGTCTCCGAGCATCTGTCCCGCCCTGCTGTACGAGGACGCGAGCGCCGCGATCGAGCAGCTCACCAAGGCCTTCGGCTTCGCCCGCCACGCGGTGTACGAGGACAAGGGCGGCCGTGTGGTGCACGCGGAACTCACGTTCGGGAACGGCATGGTGATGCTGGGCAGCAAGGGGACCGGCGGGGAGTACGACAAGCTGATGGCGGACGCGGGGCCGATGGGCGTCTTCGTCCATGTCGACGATGTGGACGCCCACCATGCGAGGGCCGTGGAGCAGGGGGCGGAGATCGTGATGGCCCCCAGAGACCAGGACTACGGCTCGCGCGACTACATGGCGCGCGATGTGGAGGGCAATCTCTGGAGCTTCGGCACCTACGAGCCGGCCGCGGAGGCGGCGGAGACCTAGCCCGTCCCGACTGCCGCCCACCCGGCCGGGGCCCGGCCGTGGCGGCCGGCGGCTCCGGGAGGCGCCCTCAGGCGCCTCCGGTGTGCACCTGGAAGGCGGCGCGGCGCACGGCCTTGGCCAGGGCGGGGTCCGGATGGGCGGCGGCCAGGGCCACCAGGACCTGCACGGTGCGCGGGTGGCCGCCGGCGCGGACCTCCTCGAGGAGCGCGGGGACGGTGTTCTGGACGGCGGAGTCGAGATGGCGCAGCAGCAGCTGGGGTTCGCCGTGGTCGGTGACCGCCGCCGCGGTGTCCACCCAGAGCCAGGTCGCCTCTTCGCGGGTGAGGACGTCGGCCGCGTCGTCGGGGTCGACGCCCTCGTACTCGGCGAGCCAGAGCAGGGCGTAGGGGCGGAGAGAGGACTCGTCGGCGGCGGCGCGCACATCGGGCTCCGCGGGTGCGCCGACGGCCCGGAGGGCCTCGAAGGCGAGGCCGCGCAGCAGCGCGTCCTCGCCGCGGGCGACGGCGAGGAGTTCGGCGACGGCGCTGGAGACGGGGCGTGCGGCCAACCAGGCACGGTATTCGTTGCGGGCAGGGCCGGGGGTGAGGCGGGCGCAGCCGCGCAGCATGTCCTCCGCCGACTGCTCGATATTGCCCGCGGGGCTCTGGGCGGCGACGCAGATCTGCTCGAGCTTGACCCAGACCGCCCAGTTGCCGAGGGGGGTGAGAGTGGCCTGGCCCTGGTCCAGGGTCAGGGCGCCGACGGCGCGGAGGCCTTCCATGGCCCAGTCGAGGAGGGAGGGGAGCGTCGCGTCCGGAACCGTCGCGTCCGGAACCGCGGTGTCCGGCGCCGTCGCGTCCGGAACCGCGGCGCACGGGGCCGTCTCACTGCGGGCCAGGGGGACTTCGCAGCGTTCCTCGCGCAGTTCGGCGACGCGCTGCTGCAGCAGGTCGAGCAGGGCCGGCACGGCCACGGGACCGGCGGACAGCTGCAGGAGGGAGAGGACCTGGGGGACGGCCTCGACGACCTCCGCGACGGCGGCGGGGGCCGCCGCGCCGGGGGCGGGGTGCGCCAGCGACCAGGCGTCGAAGAGGGCGACCCAGCCGCGCAGCACGGCCATGTCGTCGCGGTCCCACGCACGCAGCCGCCAGCCGGGGCGGACGGTGTGGCCGTGCACCTCGACCAGCCCGGCGAGCCGGGCGCGGTCCCATCCGGCGCGTACCTGGAGCGTTGTCAGTTCCAGCGCGGCGGCGGCCTGTTCCAGCGACGCCCGGCCGGTGAGCGGGGCGGTGCCGGCGGCCGCGTGCCCGGCGGCCGCCCAGCGGGCGACGCGCACCGCGTCCGCGAGCACCGCCCTCGCCTGGCGGGCGAGCTCGGCGGGGGCCGGGGTGCCCTCGGGCGGGCGGGGGGCGGGGCGAGTGCGCCGGGTCGTCACGGCCCGTCGTGCGGTGGCCAGGGATCGCGGGCGGACAAGACGGAGTCTGGAGTTGCGCGCCAATTGCTCATCAGGCTTTCGGGACGTCACGGGAGCAGTCTTCCCGCTGACGGCCCGAAAGCCCAAACGGAACCTGCTCGGCCGGACCTGGCGGCCGTGTGAGCAGGCGGCGACATCAAAGGGAGCGGCTACATCAAGGGAATGAGGAAGCGCCGGAGCGCTTCCTCATAGCGGGCCGGATCGGCGTTCCACATGGCGGCGTGCGGGGCGTGGCGGACGGTGTGCAGGGCGATCATCCCGGGGTTGCGGGCGGCGAGTTCGCGGGACGGCCGCCAGGGGGCGATGACGTCGTCGGGCCCATGGAAGAGGAGGGTCGGCATCCGCAGGGCGGCCGGCAGCGTGGTGGAGCGCAGCCGGTCCGCGTGCAGGCCGGTTCTGCCCTGCGCCGCGCGCACGGCGAGCGGCAGCAGGGGGGCGGGGGTTCTGCGTGCCCGGGCCAGGGCTCGCACGGTCGACTCCCAGTCGAGGACCGGGGAGTCCAGGACGAGTCCGCTGATCCGGTCGCGCAGGGCGCAGTGTGCGGCGGCGTGCAGGGCCATCGACGCGCCGGTGGACCAGCCGTGGAGGACGACGCGCTGCGCCCCGTGGTGCAGCGCATAGCGGACGGCGGCGTCCAGATCGCGCCACTCGGAGTCACCGAGGTGGCCGAGGCCGTCCGGGGGCCGGGGCGCGCCGTCGTCGCCGCGGTAGGCGAGGTCGAGGACGGGCAGCCGCTGGGCGTGCAGAAAAGGGATCAGGTTCATGGGGTGTTCCCGGGTGGCGCCCAGGCCGTGCACGGTGATGACCCAGGTGGTGCGGGCGCCGGGGACGAACCACGCGGGCAGGCCGCCCAGCTCCCCGGGGACGGTGACATCGCGGCAGGGCAGGCCGAGGGCGTGCCCGGGGTCGCCGCTGTGCACCCGCGGTGTGAACCGGACGCGTGTGCCCGGTTCGAGGCTGCCGTGGCTGACGCGCTCCAGTCTGCGCACCACCGCGTCCGCGGGGTGCGCGCCGTCGAGGACGGGGCCGACGACGGCGTGCAGACCCGGGCCCTCGATGCCGTACAGGCCGGGGCGGAGCGAGGCCAGGCTGCGGGTGAGGGTCACCCGGCCGGGGGCGGTGGCGTGGACGGTGAGCCGGGGGTCGCCGGGCAGGGGCTGCCGTGAGGGCGCTCTGAGCGCGGCGGCGCTCGCGTAGCGGCCGGCCGCGACCGCGGCCGCTCCGACGCCGATCAGTGTGGTGGCGGCCGCTGCCGCCGCGGTAGCCGGGCGCACCGTTCCAGTGTCGGCAGCCGGTCCCCGCGCTGCCAGCGGACGGGGGCCACGGGGGTCAGGGCCGGGGCTGCGACCCGGTTCCGCCCGGCTCTGCCCGGGTGCGCCCGGGTGCGCTCGGGTGCTCGTGGATTCGACGGTGCGGAATCGAAAAGGGTGATACCTGACTCACACACCGGAACAAGCCACGGACACCGTGCAGCCCTGCGCAGTTCACCTTTCGTTCATCTAGGTTACCTACGTTCGGCCGGCCACTGACATCAAGAGATTGCCTGGGTAAATGGAACACATCACGCTGCTGCTCGCGATCGTGATCGTGACAGCTCTCGTGTTCGATTTCACGAACGGTTTCCACGACACCGCCAACGCGATGGCGACGACCATCTCGACCGGCGCTCTGAAGCCAAAGACGGCGGTGGCCATGTCCGCCGTACTGAATCTCGTCGGCGCCTTCCTCTCGGTGGAGGTCGCCAAGACGATCTCCAAGGGACTGGTCGACGAGACAGGCATCGCCCCGGAAGTGATCCTCGCGGCGCTCGTCGGCGCCATCCTCTGGAACCTTCTGACCTGGCTGATCGGCCTGCCCTCCAGTTCCTCGCACGCGCTCATGGGCGGTCTGATCGGCGCCACCATCGCTTCCATCGGCCTCAGCGGCGTCAACGGCGGCGTCGTCGTGACCAAGGTGCTGATCCCCGCGATAGCCGCCCCGCTGGTGGCCGGCATGGCCGCGTACTTCTCCACCCGGCTGACGTACAAGATCGGCAAGAACACCGCCCCGAAGGCCCAGGCCAAGGGCTACCGCAGCGGCCAGATCGCCTCCGCGGGCCTCGTCTCGCTCGCCCACGGCACCAACGACGCGCAGAAGACCATGGGCATCATCACCCTGGCGCTGGTCGCCGGCGGAGTGCTCGCCCCGGGCTCCAACCCCCCGATGTGGGTCATCCTCTCCGCGGGTCTCGCCATCGCACTGGGCACGTACCTCGGCGGCTGGCGCATCATCCGCACCATGGGCAAGGGCCTGACCGACCTCCAGCCGCAGCAGGGCTTCGCCGCCCAGACCAGCGCGGCCACCGTCATCCTCGCCTCCTCCCACCTGGGCTTCTCGCTGTCGACCACGCACTCCTGCTCCGGCGCGGTGATGGGCGCGGGCCTGGGTCGCAAGGGCGGCGTGGTCCGCTGGTCGACCGCGACCCGGATGTTCGTCGCCTGGGGTCTGACCCTGCCGGCCGCGGGCCTGGTCGCCGCGGTCGCGGAGTTCGTCGCCCGGCAGGGCGACTGGGGCGTGGCCGCCGTCGCCACCTTCCTGGTCGTCTCCTGCGCCGCGATCTGGATCATCTCCCGCCGTCAGGTGGTCAACCACACCAACGTCAACGACGTCGACGCCGACGGCACGCCCGACAGCGGCGACGCCCAGCCCGGTGTCGTCACCACCGCGATCGCGGCCGTCACCCCGCCGCCCGCCGGCGCCCCGGCCGACCTGTCGGCCACCATCCCGGCTCCGTCCGCTCCCCCCACCGAGTCGGCGCGCTCCGCCGCCGTCTGAAGCAGCTCCACGGAAGATACGGAAACGACATGGACATCGACTGGGCAGCCCTCGGCTCCGTCTTCGGCGTGAGCCTCGTGGCCACCGTCGCCCTCGTGGGCCTGTTCACCCTGGGCGTCCAGGGCCTCAGCAAGCAGGAAGCCGCCGCCGCCGAGGGCGGTTCCGCACCGCTGGCGCGCACCGGTGCGTACGTCTGCTTCGCACTGTGCACCGCGGCCGTGGCGTACGGGATCTCCCTGATCGTCGCCTGAGGACCCGCGCGAGCACCCCACGAATCCCCCGTCGGCCGGTTCCGGCGCCTCTCCGGCGCCCGAACCGGCCTTCGCATGCGTGGAATGTGGGGCTCAGCACACTGTCCCGTCGCAGGTCAAGGCGAGTTGACGGGCCTTGGCGGGCATGGTGGACTGCCGAGGCCAACTACGGCGGCAGCAGAGGAAGCCGGTGCGAATCCGGCGCGGTCCCGCCACTGTCACCGGGGGGCGTCCGCCGCCCCGGGAGCCAGGAACTCTCACCGCCGTTCACGTCAAGCCGGGGCGCGGACCCTGAGTGAGGACATATCGCCATGCATGGCTGCGGTTCAGCGGTGCGTGCCGACCGTGCGTTCGCCCTTGGCACGGCCCTCGGCCTCCTGGGCGACGCTCTGTTCGGCGATCCACGCCGGGGACATCCGGTCGCCGCGTTCGGGCGCACGGCGAGCGCGGCAGAGCGCGCGCTCTGGCGCGACCACCGCGGCTGGGGCGCACTGCATACAGCGCTGTGCGCCGGCGGCGCGGCGGCGGCGGGAGCTCTGCTCGCACGGACGGCGCGAGCCGCAGACGCCGGCCTTCGGCGCCCTGCAGCCGATGCGGCGCAGATCGCGCTGACCGCCGCGGCCACCTGGGCCGTCGTCGGGGGGACGTCGCTCGCGCGGGAAGCGCGCGCGATCGGAGCGGCCCTGGCCGCCGGGAACACAGAGGCCGCACGCCGGCGGCTGCCGCATCTGTGCGGGCGCGATCCACAGGCACTGGACGAGCGGCAGATCGCCCGCGCCGTGGTCGAGTCGGTGGCCGAGAACACCTCCGACGCCGTCGTCGGCGCGCTTGTGTGGGGTGCGGCAGCGGGCGTTCCGGGGCTCGTCGGCTTCCGCGCGGTCAACACCCTGGACGCGATGGTCGGCCACAAGTCGCCGCGCTACCGCCGCTTCGGCTGGGCCGCCGCCCGGCTCGACGACGTGGCCGGCCGGCCGGGCTCCCGGCTCACCGCGGGCCTCGCGGTGCTCTCCGGCGGCGACGCCCGCGGCGCGGCGCGGGCCTGGCGCACGGATGCCGCCAGGCACCCGAGCCCCAACGCGGGCCCGGTGGAGGCCGCGTTCGCGGGGGCGCTCGGCGTACGGCTCGGCGGCACTCTGTCGTACGGGGGCCGGATCGAGCACCGGCCAGTCCTCAACGCGGCCGGCCGTGAGGTGGAGTACGGCGACATCGAACGCGCCGTGCGGCTCTCGCGCCGCGTCAGCCTGCTGACGCTGGCGGTCTGCGCGGCCGGGCGCACGGGGATGGACGCGGTCGTCCGCCGGGCGCGGAAGGCCAGGTCATGAGCAGGGGCGTGAACGGCGGTCCGAGCGGGACAGGACGGGGAACGGGAACATGAGCGGGAGCGGACGGCACGGCGGCGGGCTGCTGGTCGCCGGAACCACATCGGACGCGGGCAAGAGCGTCGTCACCGCCGGCATCTGCCGCTGGCTGGCCCGGCAGGGTGTGCGCGTCGCGCCCTTCAAGGGCCAGAACATGTCGCTCAACTCCTTCGTGACCCGCGAGGGGGCGGAGATCGGCCGGGCGCAGGCCATGCAGGCGCAGGCTGCCCGGGTCGAGCCGACCGCCCTGATGAACCCCGTCCTGCTGAAGCCCGGGGGCGACCGGACCAGCCAGGTGGTGCTGCTGGGCAAGCCGGTGGGAGAGATGAGCGCCCGCGGGTTCTTCGGGGAGGCGGGGCCCGCGGGGAAGCCGCCGTCGGACACCCGGTCCGCCGGGGAAACACAGCACGGAGGGCGGCGGGCCTCGCTGCGCGACACCGTCGTGGAGTGCCTGGAGCAGTTGCGGGGCACATATGAAGCCGTGATCTGCGAGGGGGCGGGCAGTCCGGCCGAGATCAATCTCCGGCGCACCGACATCGTCAACATGGGCATCGCCCGGGCCGCGCAGCTGCCGGTGCTGGTGGTCGGGGACATCGACCGCGGCGGGGTCTTCGCGCAGTTCTTCGGCACGACGGCGCTGCTGGCCGCCGAGGACCAGCGGCTCGTCGCGGGCTATCTCGTCAACAAGTTCCGCGGCGATGTGACGCTGCTGGAGCCGGGGCTCGACATGCTCCGCGGGCTGACGGGCCGCGGGACGTACGGTGTGCTGCCCTATGCGCACGGCCTGGGCATCGACGAGGAGGACGGGCTGCGGGTCTCCCTGCGGGGCGCGGTGCGCGAGTCGGTCGTCGCGCCGCCGCTCGGCGAGGACGTGCTGCGGGTCGCCGTGTGCGCGGTGCCGCTGATGTCCAACTTCACCGATGTGGACGCGCTGGCGGCCGAGCCGGGCGTCGTGGTGCGCTTCGCCGACCGGCCGCAGGAGCTGGCCGACGCCGACCTGGTGATCGTGCCCGGCACTCGCGGAACGGTGCGCGCCCTGGCGTGGCTGCGGGAGCGCGGGCTCGCCGACGCCCTCGCCCGGCGGGCCGCCGAGGGCCGGCCGGTGCTGGGCGTCTGCGGCGGCTTCCAGGCGCTGGGCGAGCGGATCGAGGACGAGGTGGAGTCGCGGGCCGGCGAGGTCGAGGGGCTGGGACTGCTGCCGGTACGGGTCCGGTTCGCACCTGACAAGACGCTCGCGCGGCCCGCCGGCAAGGCTCTCGGCGAGCATGTCGAGGGCTACGAGATCCACCACGGGGTCGCCGAAGTGCTCGGCGGGGAGCCTTTTCTGGACGGCTGCCGGGTCGGCTCGGTGTGGGGTACGCACTGGCACGGGTCGCTGGAGAGCGACGCGTTCCGCCGGGCGTTCCTGCGGGAGGTGGCGGCGGCCGCGGGGCGGCGGTTCACACCCGCTCCCGACACCTGCTTCGGCGCGCTGCGCGAGGAGCAGTTGGACCGGCTTGGCGATCTGATCGAGGAGCACGCGGACACGGACGCGCTGCTGCGGCTGATCGAGCAGGGCCCGCCGGCCGGCCTGCCGTTCATCCCGCCGGGAGCGCCGTGAACGCCGGAGCACACGCCCGGCAACGGACCGGAGCATGGGCCGGGGCACGGGCCGGGACCGCCCGTACGACACGCAGCGAGCTGATGGAAATGCCAGACCTGGAGGGCACGTACGCATGAGCACCCCCTATCCGTTCACCGGGATCGTCGGGCAGGACGACCTGCGGCTGGCGCTGCTGCTGAACGCAGTCTCGCCGGCCGTCGGCGGTGTGCTCGTGCGCGGCGAGAAGGGCACCGCGAAATCGACCGCCGTACGGGCCCTTTCGGCGCTGCTCCCCGATGTCGGAGTGGTCGGCGGATGCCGCTTCTCCTGCGACCCCGCCGCGCCCGACCCGGACTGTCCCGACGGCCCGCACGAACCGAGCACCGGCACCCGGCGCCCGGCGCGGATGGTGGAGCTGCCCGTCGGGGCGTCCGAGGACCGGCTGGTGGGCGCACTGGACATCGAACGGGCGCTGGCGGAGGGCGTGAAGTCGTTCGAGCCGGGGCTGCTCGCCGATGCGCACCGCGGGATCCTCTACGTCGACGAGGTCAATCTGCTGCACGACCATCTGATCGACCTGCTGCTGGACGCGGCCGCGATGGGCGCGTCGTACGTGGAGCGTGAGGGGGTCTCCGTACGGCACGCGGCCCGCTTTCTGCTCGTCGGCACGATGAACCCGGAGGAGGGCGAGCTGCGGCCGCAGCTGCTCGACCGGTTCGGGCTCACCGTCGAGGTCAGCGCCTCGCGCGACCCCGAGCAGCGGGTGGAGGTGGTACGGCGGCGGCTGGCGTACGACGACGGTCCCGAGGCTTTCGCCGCACGCTGGGCCGGCGAGGAGCGGGCGCTGCGCGAGCGGATCGTGGCCGCGCGGGCGCTGCTGCCGTCCGTGGTGCTGGGTGACGGAGCGCTGCGGCAGATCGCGGCTACCTGCGCGGCGTTCGAGGTGGACGGCATGCGGGCCGACATCGTGATGGCGCGTACGGCGACGGCGCTGGCCGCGTGGGCGGGGCGCGCCGAGGTCACGACGGACGACGTGCGGCAGGCGGCGCTGCTGGCGCTGCCGCACCGCAGGCGGCGGAATCCGTTCGACGCACCCGGACTGGACGAGGACAGGCTCGACGAGACGCTGGAGGAGTTCGCCCCGCGGGAGCAGTCCCAGGAGCAGGAGGACGGCGACGGCGGCGATCCGGGGCCGGACGACGGTCCGGGCGGTCCCGACGGGCCTGGCGGAGGCGGTGGACAGCCGCCGCAGGAGGGCCCCGCGCCGACGGCCCCGGAGACCTCCGATGCGTCCGAGGTGTCTGAGGGGTCCGAGACCGACGCGACGTCGGCGGCGTCGGAGGTTGATGCGCCCGAGGTGCCTGCCCAGTCTCGGCCCAAAGAGGGAGTCGGTGCGGGCGAGCAGCGCGCGGTGGGCGCCGGTGAGCCGTTCCGTACGAAGGTGCTGACCGTCCCGGGGCTCGGTGAAGGCGCGTCTGGACGCCGGTCGCGGGCGCGCACCGAGCAGGGCCGCACGACCGGGGCCCGGCAGCCTCAGGGGCCGCTGACGAAGGTGCATCTGCCCGCGACTCTGCTGGCTGCCGCCCCGCACCAGCGGGCGCGCGGGCGCAGCGGCCGCGGTCTGGTGGTGCGCCGGCATGATCTGCGCCAGGCGACCCGGGAGGGGCGCGAGGGGAACCTGGTCCTGTTCGCCGTGGACGCTTCGGGGTCGATGGCGGCCAGGCAGCGGATGAGCGCGGTGAAGGGCGCCGTGCTGTCGTTGCTGCTGGACTCCTATCAGCGGCGGGACAAGGTGGGGCTGATCACGTTCCGCGGGACGGAGGCGGAACTGGTGCTGCCGCCCACGTCGTCGGTGGACACCGCCGCGTCCCGGCTGGAGTCGCTGCCGACGGGCGGGCGCACTCCGCTGGCGGCCGGCCTGCTCAAGGCGCACGAGGTGCTGCGTGTGGAACGGCTGCGCGATCCGGCGCGCCGTCCGCTGCTCGTGGTGGTGACGGACGGGCGCGCGACCTCCGGAGGCCGGGCGGCCGCCGGGGGCGCGGGGGCGGACGCCATGACGCTGGTGCGCCGTGCCGCGGGCCTGCACGCCGCGGACGGCGTCGCCTCGGTCGTCGTGGACTGCGAGGCCGGGCCGGTGCGGCTCGGGCTGGCCGCGCAGCTGGCGGCGGATCTCGGCGGCACGGCCGTCGCGCTCGACGAGCTGCGGGCCGAGGCGATCGCCGGGCTCGTCAAGGACGTACGCGCGGACCTGAACGGGGACCCGGCCAAGGACCCCGGCACGGGGCGGGACGGCGACGGTCGCACGGAGCGCACACAGCAGCCGCGCTCACGCCAGTCCCTTCAGCCACACCAGTCACACCAGCCACAGCGGGACGTCCGCAAGGGTGCCGGCGCGAACGCTGACACCGCCGCCGCCACCGCCGCCACCAAGACCACCAAGACCACCGGCGACAAGACCAGGAGGGTCGCGTAATGCCGCAGGGACAGCCGTCCGTCGTGCCCGACGACGGACTCACCACCCGTCAGCGCCGCAACCGGCCCCTCGTCCTGGTCCACACGGGCATCGGCAAGGGCAAGTCGACGGCCGCCTTCGGGCTCGCGCTGCGCGCCTGGAACCAGGGCTGGCCGATCGGGGTGTACCAGTTCGTCAAGTCGGCCAAGTGGAAGGTCGGCGAGGAGAACGCGCTCAAGGTGCTGGGCGCGAGCGGCCAGGGCGGCTCGGTCGCCTGGCACAAGATGGGCGAGGGCTGGTCGTGGGTGCAGCGCGACGCGCAGCTCAGCAACGAGGAGGCGGCGCGCGAGGGCTGGCAGCAGGTCAGGCGCGAGCTGGCGGCCGAGACGCACCGACTGTATGTGCTCGACGAGTTCGCCTACCCGCTGCACTGGGGCTGGGTGGACGTGGACGAGGTGATCGACGTGCTGCGCGACCGTCCCGGGAACCAGCATGTGGTGATCACAGGCCGCAACGCCCCGCAGAAGCTGATGGACTTCGCCGATCTGGTCACCGACATGACGAAGGTCAAGCACCCGATGGACGCGGGCCAGAAGGGCCAGCGGGGCATCGAATGGTGAGCACGGCAGGCACGGCGGCCGGAAGGGCAGCGGACCGGTGACCGCACGACTCGTCCTCGCCGCGCCGTCGTCCGGCAGCGGCAAGACCACCGTCGCGACGGGCCTGATGGCCGCGTTCGCCGCTTCGGGGCTCGCCGTCTCGGGCCACAAGGTGGGCCCCGACTACATCGACCCCGGCTACCATGCGCTCGCCACCGGCCGCCCGGGCCGCAATCTGGACGCGTATATGTGCGGTACGGAGCTGATCGCCCCGCTGTTCGCACACGGCGCGTCCGGCTGCGACCTGGCGCTGGTCGAGGGCGTGATGGGGCTGTACGACGGGGCCGCGGGCGCGGGCGAGCTGGCGTCGACCGCGCAGGTGGCGAAGGTGCTCGGCGCGCCCGTCGTACTGGTGGTGGACGCCTCCTCGCAGTCGCGGTCGGTGGCGGCGCTGGCGCACGGCTTCGCCTCCTGGGACCCCGAGGTCCGGATGGGCGGGGTGATCCTCAACAAGGTCGCCTCGGACCGGCACGAGACGCTGCTGCGAGAGGCACTGGACGAGGCGGGCACCCCGGTGCTCGGAGTGCTGCGCCGGGCGCCCCGGGTCGACACGCCCTCCCGCCATCTGGGGCTGGTGCCCGCGGCCGAGCGGCACTCGGAGGCGGTCGACGCGGTACGGGCGATGGCCGAGCAGGTGCGGGCGGGCTGCGACCTTCCGGCGCTGCTTGCCCTGGCACGCAGCGCCCCCGCCTGGTCGGCGGCGGCCTGGGACCCGGAGGAGGCCGTCGCGCCGCCGGAGGGCGTACGGGCGGCGCGGCCGGTGGTCGCAGTGGCCGGAGGGGCCGCGTTCACGTTCTCGTACGCCGAGCACGCCGAACTGCTCGCCGCCGCGGGCGCGGACGTGGTCCCCTTTGACCCGCTGCGGGACGAGCGGCTTCCGGACGGAACGGCCGGACTCGTCATCGGCGGCGGGTTCCCCGAGATGTACGGACCCGAACTGTCCGCCAACGAGCCGCTGCGCAAGGCAGTCGCCGATCTGGCCGTCTCCGGTGCGCCGGTGGCCGCGGAGTGCGCCGGGCTGCTGTATCTGTCGCGGGAGCTGGACGGCAGGCCGATGTGCGGGGTCCTGGACGCCGAGGCGCGTATGTCCCCGCGGCTCACACTCGGCTACCGGGAGGCGGTCGCGGTGAGCGACAGCGTGCTGGCGGCGGCCGGGACGCGGCTGCGCGGACACGAGTTCCACCGCACGGTGCTCGAACCGGGTGCGGGGCCCGCACCGGCGTGGGGGCTGCACCGGCCCGAGCGGCGTGTTGAGGGCTTCGTGCAGCAGGGTGTGCACGCGAGCTATGTGCATACCCACTGGGCGCAGGCGCCGGGGCTGGCGCGCAGGTTCGTCGAGCGGTGCGGACGATGATGCTCGGCTTGCTCGCATCACTCGGCGAGGCCCACCACCAGCCAGATGAAGCCCACGCCGACCGCCGTGCACATCAGTGTCGAGCGGCCGGGGTGGTCGTGGTGCGCCTCGGGGAGGATCTCGGCGGCGGCGAGATAGAGCAGGGCGCCGCCGAAGAACCCGAGGTAGCCGCCGAGCAGTTCCTCGGGGAGGGTGAACAGCAGGGTGGACGTCGCGCCCGCCACCGGGGCGAGCGCGGCGGCCACGAGCAGTGTGAGGGACTTCGCGCGGCTGTTCCCGTACAGACTGGCCAGCGTGTAGGTGTTGAACCCGTCGGCGAAGTCGTGGGTGACGACGGCCAGGGCCACGGTCGCGCCCATTCCGCCGCTCACCTGGAACGCCGCGCCGATGGCGATGCCGTCCATCAGGCTGTGGCCGACCATCGCCGCCGCGGCGGTCAGGCCCACCTGGGGTACGCGCCCGTGGCCCGCCCGGCCGCGTACGGCGAGGAGCCGCTCCACGACGTGCGCGGCGAGGAAGCCGCCGACGAAGAGCAGCAGCCCCTGCGGGACTCCGAACACTCCGCCGCTCGCCGCCTGAAGCGCCTCCGGCAGCAGGTCGAGGCCGGCCACGCCGAGCATCAGTCCGCCCGCGAGACCCAGCACCAGATGCCTGCGGTCGGTGACGCGCTGCGCCGTCCAGCCGCCGAACAGCGTCATTGCAAACGCGCCGAGCGCGACGAACACCGCCATGGGCCTTTGCTAGCCGATCGTCGGGCCTGTTGAGATCCTGCTGAGCGCGTCAAGGACGCCGGCGCCCGGGATTCACCCGATTGCCCCGCCGCCGGCACGAGCCGCCGGCACGAGCCGCCAGTCCCCGACGTCAGTTCCCGCCGCCGACCCGCCCGCCGAATCCCGCAGCCCCGCCCCGTACGAGAGGAGCCGACGCATGGTCCGCGTATCGCTGACGGTCGGCGTCGGCATGTCCAGGGGGGTCCCGGCCGAGGAGGTGTACGACGCGATCGCCGAGGCGCTGGCCTCCGCGGGGCTGTCGGCCGCGGACGTCGCGGCGCTCGCGACGATCGACGCAAAGGCGGAGGAGGACGGGGTCGTACGGGCCGCGCAGCGGCTCGGCGTGGCGCTGGTGACCTACCCGGCGGCGGTGCTGGCCCGCATCAGGGTGCCGAATCCGTCAGCCGTGGCACTCTCCTCCGTGGGCGCCGGGTCGGTCGCGGAGGCGGCGGCGCTCGCGGGCGGTGGAGAACTCGTCGTGCCCAAGCGCAGGTCACAGCCCCAGAACGGCGGACGGCCACGAGTGACATGCGCCGTTGCGCGCCAGCGTCCGGACGGTGCGCGGGCGGCGGATTCCAGCCACCTGGCCGCCCGGCCCGGAGTGGACGGTGCGCGCGGGGAGAAGATGACGGACACGGCGGTCGACGCCACGGCGACGCGAGACCCCGAGCCGGCGCCGCCCCGGACCATTGCACCACTGTCTCAGGAGCCTCTTCAGTCAGGGCAGCAGGGCACACCCCCACCTGCTCCCTGCCCTCCACCCCCACCTCAAGGAGACGGCATGGCCTCCCCTCCCCCACAAGCACCACAGGTCAGATCGTCATACCGACCTGAGTCGCTTCAGCTGAGCGCTGACGCCGATGTCTGCGATCTGCGGCATCACGGCGACGCGGAGCTGCGGGACGACGGCGTCGGGCTGACGGACCTCGCGGTCAATGTGCGGTCCGGCACTCCCCCGCGGTGGCTGCGCGAGCGCGTCGCGGACTCGCTCGGTTCCCTCGCCGCCTATCCGGACGGGCGACGGGCACGCGCCGCGATCGCGGCGCGGCACGGGGTTCCGGCGGAGCGGGTGCTGCTGACGGCGGGCGCCGCGGAGGCGTTCGTCCTGCTGGCCCGCGCGCTGACGGTGCGCCACCCGGTCATCGTGCACCCGCAGTTCACCGAGCCGGAAGCGGCTCTGAAGGACGCCGGGCACAAGGTGGAACGGGTGCTGCTGCGCGAGGAGGACGGGTTCCGGCTCGATCCGGCCGCGGTGCCCGACTCGGCGGACCTGGTCGTGATCGGCAACCCGACGAACCCGACGTCCGTGCTGCACCCCGCCGGGCATATCGCGCGGCTGGCCCGCCCGGGCAGGGTGCTGGTGGTGGACGAGGCGTTCATGGACGCCGTCCCGGGAGAGCGGGCGTCGCTCGCGGAACGCCTCGACGTACCCGGGCTCGTGGTGCTGCGCAGCCTCACCAAGACCTGGGGACTGGCAGGCCTGCGGATCGGCTATGTGCTGGCGGAGCCGGGCACGATCGCGGAGCTCGCGGCGGCCCAGCCGCTGTGGCCGGTCTCGACGCCCGCGCTGACGGCTGCGGAGGCGTGCATGGAGCAGTACGCCCTCGCGGAGGCCGCCCAGGCGGCCCACCGGATCGCGGCGGACCGCGCGCATCTGCTGGCGGGGCTCGCGGAGTTCGAGGAGGTGCGGGCGGTTCAGGCGGCTGAGGGGCCGTTCGTCCTCGTCCGCGTGCGGCACGGCGCCGAGGTCCGCGAGAAGCTTCGGTCCCTCGGCTTCGCGGCCCGCCGCGGCGACACGTTCCCGGGGCTCGGGCCCGACTGGATGCGGCTGGCGGTACGGGACCGGGCGACCACCAACCGCTTTCTGCAGGCGCTCGACCAGGCGCTGACGATGGCGGGCTGCTGACCGGCAGTTCGGCCTTCGGCAGCCGAGCGGCCCCTCCATGCGCGCCGGACAGGACCGCGCGAAGGGCCGCTCGGCGTCCGAATCACGGGATCACCGGATCCGAATCACGGGATCACGGGATCACCGGATGACAGCCACGTCAGCCGCCCCCGGTCGCCGTTGGTCCGGACGCCGCTCCGGCGCCCGGACCGCGAGGGCCTTAGGTCAGGCCCCGACGTAGTCCGCGAGGTGCTCGCCGGTGAGGGTCGAACGGGCGGCGACGAGGTCGGCGGGCGTGCCCTCGAAGACCACCCGGCCGCCGTCGTGTCCGGCGCCGGGGCCGAGGTCGATGATCCAGTCGGCATGCGCCATGACCGCCTGGTGGTGCTCGATGACGATGACCGACTTGCCGGAGTCGACGAGCCGGTCGAGCAGGCCGAGCAGCTGCTCCACATCGGCGAGGTGGAGTCCGGTGGTCGGTTCGTCGAGTACGAAGACGCCGCCCTTCTCCCCCATGTGCGTGGCCAGCTTGAGGCGCTGGCGCTCGCCGCCGGACAGGGTGGTGAGCGGCTGACCGAGGGTGAGGTAGCCGAGCCCGACGTCGGCGAGCCGGCCGAGGATCCTGTGAGCGGCCGGAGTGCGCGCCTCGCCGGCGCCGAAGAACTCCTCTGCCTCGGTCACCGGCATCGCGAGCACCTCGCTGATGTCGCGCCCGCCGAGGTGGTACTCCAGCACCGATGCGTCGAACCGCTTCCCCTCGCACTCCTCGCAGGTCGTGGCCACACCGGCCATCATCGCCAGATCGGTGTAGACCACCCCGGCGCCGTTGCAGTTGGGGCAGGCGCCTTCGGAGTTGGCGCTGAACAGCGCCGGCTTGACGCCGTTGGCCTTGGCGAACGCCTTGCGGATCGGGTCGAGCAGCCCGGTGTACGTCGCCGGGTTGCTGCGCCTGGAGCCGCGGATAGGGCTCTGGTCGACCGCCACCACGCCCTCGTCGGACGGGACGGACCCGTGCACAAGCGAGCTCTTGCCGGAACCGGCGACTCCGGTGACCACGGTGAGCACCCCGAGCGGGATGTCGACGTCGACGTTCCGCAGGTTGTTCGCCGTCGCGCCGCGGATCTTCAGCGCGCCTGAGGGCCGGCGCACCGTCTCCTTGACGGCGGCGCGGTCGTCGAGATGGCGGCCGGTGACGGTGCCGCTGGCCCGCAGCCCCTCTACGGTGCCCTCGAAGCAGACGGCGCCGCCCGCCGTACCGGCGCCGGGGCCGAGGTCGACCACATGGTCGGCGATGGCGATCGCCTCCGGCTTGTGCTCCACCACGAGCACGGTGTTGCCCTTGTCCCGCAGCCTCAGCAGCAGGTCGTTCATGCGCCGGATGTCGTGCGGGTGCAGGCCGATGGTGGGCTCGTCGAAGACATAGGTGACGTCGGTGAGCGAGGAGCCGAGATGGCGGATCATCTTGACGCGCTGCGCCTCGCCGCCCGACAGCGTGCCTGACGCGCGGTCGAGCGAGAGATAGCCGAGGCCGATCTCCTGGAACGAGTCGAGGGTGTGCTGCAGCTTGGCGAGCAGCGGCGTCACCGACGGGTCGTCGAGGGCGCGTACCCATTCGGCCAGATCGCTGATCTGCATCGCGCAGGCGTCGGCGATGTTGACCCCCTTGATCTTCGACGACCGGGCGGCCTCGCTGAGCCGGGTGCCGTCGCACTCCGGGCACTCGGCGAAGGCGACCGCCCGGTCCACGAACGCCCGGATGTGCGGCTGCATCGCCTCCCGGTCCTTGGAGAGCATGGACTTCTGGAGCTTGGGGATCAGACCCTCGTAGGTGAGATTGACGCCGTTGATCTTCACCTTGGTCGGCTCGCGGTAGAGGAAGTCGTGCCGCTCCTTCTTGGTGTAGTCGCGGATCGGCTTGTCCGGGTCGAAGAAGCCGGACTCGGTGATGACCCGCACGACCCAGCCGCCCCCGGTGTAGGTGGGGATGGTGAAGGGGTCCTCGGAGAGCGACTTGGAGTCGTCGTAGAGCTGGGTGAGGTCGATGTCGGAGACCGTGCCCCGGCCTTCGCAGTGCGTGCACATGCCGCCGGTGCGGCTGAAGGTCACCTTCTCGGTCTTGGTCTTGTCTGCGCCGCGGTCGACCGTGAACCCGCCGCTCGCCGAGACCGAGGCGACATTGAAGGAGTATGCGCCGGGCGGGCCGATGTGCGGCTTGCCGAGCCGGCTGAAGAGGATGCGCAGCATCGCGTTGGCGTCGGTGGCGGTGCCGACGGTGGAGCGGGGGTCTGCCCCCATCCGCTGCTGGTCGACGGTGATCGCGGTGGTCAGCCCGTCGAGTACGTCGGCCTCGGGCCGGGCCGGCGTCGGCATGAAGCCCTGTACGAAGGCGCTGTAGGTCTCGTTGATCATCCGCTGCGACTCCGCGGCGATCGTGTCGAACACCAGCGAGCTCTTGCCCGAGCCGGAGACGCCGGTGAACACCGTCAGCCGGCGCTTCGGGAGTTCGACGCTGACGTCCTTGAGGTTGTTCTCGCGTGCGCCGTGCACACGGATCAGATCGTGGCTGTCGGCAGCGTGCGGCTCAGGCGACTGCGCGTCCGTCCTCTTGGCCATGCTCATCCCGTCTCCATCTGTTGAGTCACGCGGACCGCCCCCGCGGTCCCGCGTCGGCGTCGGCGTCGCCGCCCGGCTCGATCCGACCGGGTTCGAGCGTACGTCCGACCGTCGTCCATCTGCTCGCGATCGAGCATCTCGGCTCAGCGGAGCTCGTTGATGCGGATCAGGTTGCCGGCGGGATCGCGGAAGGCGCAGTCGCGGATGCCGTACGGCTGCTCGGTCGGCTCCTGGACGACCTCGGCGCCGCCGGCCCGCAGCCGCGCGAAGACGCCGTCGAGGTCGGCGGCAGCCAGGGTGAGGCGGGCATAGGTGCCCTTGGCCATCATCTCGGCGATGGTGCGGCGTTCGTCGTCGGTGATGCCGGGCGCGGCGGCCGGCGGCTCCAGGACGACGGACGTGCCGGGCTGGTCGGCGGGGCCGACAGTGAGCCAGCGCATCCCGTCGTATCCGACGTCGTTGCGGACCTCGAAGCCCAGGGTGTCGCGGTAGAAGGCCAGGGAGGCGTCCGGGTCGTGATGCGGGAGGAAAGTCCAGTGAATGGTGACGTCCATGTCGGCCAGGCTAGGCACGGCCCGGCGACCGGCGCTTCTCCATTCCTGACCGGTCCGTCGGCGTTCCCTCGGCGCTCGCTTCGCCGGCCTCGTTTCGCGTTCCTCGCCGCGGCCGCTGTGGGAAACTGATCGGGTGAGACGGCAGGATCTCGACGACCTCGTCCGGCTGCGGCGGGCCCGCGACCGGATGGACCGCGACTACGCCGAGCCTCTCGACGTCCCGGCGCTGGCTCGTGACGCCCTGATGTCTCCGGGCCATTTCTCGCGCAGCTTCCGCGCCGCGTTCGGCGAGACGCCGTACGGCTATCTGATGACCCGCCGCATCGAGCGGGCCAAGGCGCTGCTGCGGCGCGGCGACCTCACAGTGACCGAGGTCTGCTTCGCCGTCGGCTGTACGTCGCTGGGGTCGTTCAGCTCGCGTTTCAGCCAGTTGGTCGGTGAAAGCCCGAGTGCCTACCGGGCCCGGAGCCATGACGACGGCGCCGCCGTCCCGGCGTGCATGGCCAAGATCCACACGCGGCCGGTCAGAAGCGGACCGGTCAGGAACAAAGAAGCGCGCCCTGCCGCCCGGCCGTAGCCTGAGCAGCATGGACATCAGGCTTTCGCAGTGTTTCATCGCCGTCGACGACCACGACAAGGCGATCGCGTTCTACCGCGATGTGCTCGGTCTTGAGGTACGCAACGACGTCGGCTTCGAGGGGATGCGGTGGGTGACCGTCGGGGCGCCCTCGCAGCCGGACGTGAACATCGTCCTGGAGCCGCCCGTCGCCGACCCGAACGCCTCACCGGATGACAGGCAGGCCATGGCGGAGCTGATGGCCAAGGGCCTGCTGCGCGGTGTCATCTTCACGACGGACGACTGCGACGCCACCTTCGAGCGCGTCAGGGCGGCGGGCGGCGAGGTGCTGCAGGAGCCGATGGACCAGCCGTACGGCGTACGCGACTGCGGGTTCCGGGACCCCGCGGGCAATCTGCTGCGCTTCACGCAGCCTCTCGGGAAGTGAGTCCTGGATCGCCCGTACGGCCTTCGGCCGTGTCCTCAATCTCCCCAGTCTCCCCCGGACTTCGTCCGGGAGGCGGCTGAGGGAGATTGAGGAGCGGGGTCCGGGGCGGAGCCTCGGATACGGGAAGGGGTGGGGAGGGGGAAGACCCGCGGACGCGGCCGGGCGCGGGTCAGTTCTGCACGCGGCCCCGGCGGGCGCGGCTCAAGGCGAGTACGCTGCCGCCCGCGGCCAGCAGCAGGGCCGCGCCGCCCGCGAGGTAGGGCGTCGCCGAGCTGCTGCCGGTGGCGGCCAGGTTCTCCTTGGCCGGCTGGGCAGCGTCGGACTGCACGGAGAGCGTGCTGCCGGTCCCGGCCGATGCGCCCTGCCCCCCGGTTTCCCCGCCCGGCTCCGCGGCCTTGGCGTCGTCCTGCGGCTGCTCCGGCTGTCCGTCCCGGCCGGGCTGCTGCGGCTTCCCTGCCTGCTCTGCTTCCGCTGCCTCCGCTGCTTCCGAGCCCTCGCCGGGCCCGCCGCCCTGCCGGGGCAACTCGCAGGTCGCCCTGGCCAGGGTGACTGTCCCCTGGACGTCGGCGACATTGAGCCGCACGGGATTCACGGTGACTTTGAGTTCCAGGGCCGTGGCGGCTGCCGTGCGGGAGGTGGTCTGGGTCTTCGACAGATGCAGGGTCACCCTGCCGACGTCGGGGACGTCGACGTCCGCCGTGCCGCCGGCGGTCAGGTTGACCTTCTTGCCGAGGACCTTCACATCCCCGAGCACGTTCGATTTGACGACGGGGTGTTCGCCGACCTCGCACACGGCCTTGGAGGTGACCTTCCGGACCTCGATCAGGGACAGCAGCGGCAGCCCCGGCACATGGACCCGGGCGCGGGCGAGATGGACGTAGCCCTCGGCCCGGCGTCGGTCCGCGGTGGCCTTGGCGGTGGCGACGTCCGCTCGCAGCACCTGAAAGGGCCTGCCCCGGTCGACCCCGTCGAGTTTCGCGGTCAGAGCCGTCTTCTCGGCGCTTGCGGGGGCCTTCACCTCGTTGAGCGTGGCCGTGAGCGGGACCACTGCCTTGTCGAGCAGAGACACGTCGAGGTCGGTGCGGAGCACGGCCGCCGCTGCCCGCCCCTTGCCGCCCTCGCCCCCGGAGGCATGCGCCGGACCGGCGAGGACGACGGAGCCCGACGCGAGGGCGACGGCGGCCGCCGTGACGGCGGCGGCACGGCGGCGGGACGCGCCGCGGCGGCGTGCGGGCATGCGGAAGGTGTTGCTGTTCAAGACGGTGGAACCCCCACAAGAGACATGGTGTCGCTGCCGCCCCTGGGGACACAGGGACGGCAGCGACGTCAGACACCGGCATCTTTACGCACTGAGAGTGAACCGGCAGACACCTGACGTGAGTTCACTCCAAAGTGGGGTTTCCGGGCTCGCATTCGATTCATTCGGTACGGCTGTTCCCCTGGGTCGCTCCTGTGGCGGCGGAGGGGGAGTACGCCGGTTGACTCACAGGCGCGTCCGCAACGCAAAGGAACGAACGCCGGCCGCCGGAGGTGACGTTCCGTCAACGGCGGCGGACGCCGGGCGCCGACCGGTCAGCCGATCACCCGGCCGTTGAGGATCACCCGCCGCGGCCCGGCCAGCACTCTGACGTCCGCGCGCGGGTCGCTGTCGTACACCACCAGATCCGCCGGTGCGCCTTCCTGCAGCGCGGGGCGGCCCAGCCAGGCGCGCGCGCCCCAGGTCGTCGCCGAGAGCGCCTCCACGGGCGGGATGCCCGCCTTCACCAGCTCCTCGACCTCCGCCGCCACCAGGCCGTGCGCCAGGGAGCCGCCCGCGTCGGTGCCGACGAAGACCGGGATGCCCGCGTCGTAGGCGGAGCGCACGGTGTCGTACCGGCGGCTGTGCAGCGCACGCATATGGGCCGACCAGCGCGGGAACTTGGCTTCGCCACCCGCCGCGAGCCGCGGGAACGTCGCGATGTTCACCAGCGTCGGCACGATGGCGACGCCCCGCTCCGCGAAGAGCGGGATGGTGTCCTCGGTGAGGCCGGTCGCGTGCTCGATGCAGTCGATGCCCGCCTCGACGAGATCGCGCAGCGAGTCCTCGGCGAAGCAGTGGGCGGTGACGCGCGCGCCCAGCCGGTGGGCCTCGGCAATGGCCGCCTCGACCTCGCCGCGCGGCCAGCAGGCGGTCAGGTCCCCCGCCTCCCGGTCGATCCAGTCGCCGACGAGCTTGACCCATCCGTCGCCGCGCCGCGCCTCCCGGGCAACATAGGCGACCAGATCGCCCGGCTCGATCTCATGCGCGTAGTTGCGGATGTAGCGGCGGGTGCGGGCGATATGACGGCCCGCCCTGATGATCTTCGGCAGGTCGTCGCGGTCGTCGATCCAGCGGGTGTCCGCGGCGGAGCCCGCGTCGCGGATCAGCAGCGTGCCCGCGTCCCGGTCGGTGACGGCCTGCTTCTCGCTGGTCGCGGCATCGACCGCGCCGTGCCGGTCGAGACCGACGTGGCAGTGCGCGTCGACGAGCCCTGGCAGCGCCCAGCCATCGACGGTGACGGCCTCGAGGTCGCGCGGCCGCTCGTAGGTGATGCGGCCGTCGACCGCCCACAGCTCGTCGCGCACCTCCTCGGGCCCGACGAGCACCCTCCCCTTCACATGCAGCACCACGTGATCGCTCATGCCTGCACTGTACGAGGACCGCGCGAGGGCCCGGATGCGCCCGGCAGCGACCCGGCAGCGACCCGGCCACCCTCCCGATTTCCCGCAGAAGAAATTCCTGACGAATTCCCGAATACTCGAAAGCGGTTTATTGAGGGCAGCTTCCCATATTCTTCTGCCCCGGTTCTCCGATCCTAAACGCCAAGGTTTCGACAGGATCGGCAACCGTAATTCGGACAGGTCTCGCGACAGTTACTAACGTGTGACCTACTCGACAGGCCGCCCGATTCACCCCTTATATACAGCGCAAACTCGGACATACTCACAGCCTGATCGCATCCGGGTCGCGCCCGCGCGATAACACATCATCGCGCCTTGCCCAACCCCTTCCCCCGATGCAATTTCAAAATTAGCTCGGTAAATTTGCTGGACATGACCGCCGCACAAGAAGACCTTGTACGAGGCCCGAGCGAATTCATGGAGATCGACACCCCGCGAGTGGAGGACGGAGCCGCGATCTGGCGCATAGCCCGCGACTCCGAGGTCCTGGACCTCAACTCCTCGTACAGCTACCTGCTGTGGTGTCGCGACTTCGCGGCGACCTCCGTCGTGGCGCGCGGCGCCGACGGCGAGCCCGTCGCCTTCGTCACGGGCTATGTACGCCCCGACCGCCCCGAGGCGCTGGTCGTCTGGCAGGTCGCCGTCGACCGCGCGCACCAGGGGAAGGGGCTGGCCGGCAAGCTGCTGGACGCGCTGACCGCCAAGGTCGTCGAGACGCGCGGAATCCGGGAGATCGAGACGACCATCACTCCGGACAACACCGCCTCCGACCGGCTGTTCACCGCGTATGCCAAGCGTCACGGAGCGTCCCTGGAGCGTGAGGTGCTCTTCGACGGAGGGCTGTTCCCCGAGGGAACCCACCAGCCCGAAGTGCTCTACCGCATCGGCCCCGTCGCCATCTGACCGCCGCACCCGGGTGACCGGCCGTCCTCCCCTGGATCCGGCCGCGTCCCGCAAGACCGGCTGTCACCGACCAGACCACCACCCCCATCTCCCTGGAGAAACGCTGTGACCATCACCCCGCCCGCCCTGAGCGTCTTCGAGACCCTCGAGTCGGAGGTGCGCAGCTACTGCCGCGGCTGGCCCGCCGTGTTCGACCGTGCGCAGGGCAGCTACCTCCACGACGAGGACGGCCATACGTACCTCGACTTCTTCGCCGGCGCCGGATCACTCAACTACGGGCACAACAACCCGGTGCTGAAACGCGCGCTGATCGACTACATCGAGCGCGACGGCATCACCCACGGCCTGGACATGGCCACCACGGCCAAGCGGGCGTTCCTGGAGTCCTTCCAGAATGTGATCCTGCGGCCGCGCGACCTGCCGTACAAGGTCATGTTCCCCGGCCCGACGGGCACCAACGCCGTGGAGTCAGCTCTGAAGCTGGCCCGCAAGGTGAAGGGCCGCGAGGCGATCGTGTCGTTCACCAACGCCTTCCACGGCATGTCGCTCGGCTCGCTCGCCGTCACCGGCAACGCGTTCAAGCGCGCCGGGGCCGGCATCCCGCTGGTGCACGGCACGCCGATGCCGTTCGACAACTACTTCGACGGCCAGGTGCCGGACTTCCTGTGGTTCGAGCGGCTGCTGGAGGACCAGGGCTCCGGGCTGAACAAGCCCGCCGCCGTGATCGTGGAGACCGTGCAGGGCGAGGGCGGCATCAACGTCGCCCGCGTCGAGTGGCTGCGCGCCCTCCAGGAGCTGTGCCACCGCCAGGACATGCTGCTGATCGTCGACGACATCCAGATGGGCTGCGGCCGCACCGGCGGCTTCTTCTCCTTCGAGGAGGCCGGCATCAGCCCGGACATCGTCACCCTCTCCAAGTCCATCAGCGGCTACGGCCTGCCGATGGCGCTGACGCTGTTCAAGCCGGAGCTGGACATCTGGGAGCCGGGCGAGCACAACGGCACCTTCCGCGGCAACAACCCGGCCTTCGTCACGGCCGCGGCCGCGCTCGACGCCTACTGGGCCGACGGCCAGATGGAGAAGCAGACCATGGCGCGCGGCGAGCAGGTCGAGCGTGCGCTGCTGTCGGTCGTCGAGGAGAGCGGCTCCGAGGCCGGCGCCTCCTTCCGCGGCCGCGGCCTGGTCTGGGGCCTGGAGTTCGAGGACAAGGCGCGCGCCACGGCGGTCTGCGCCCGCGCCTTCGAGCTGGGGCTGCTGCTGGAGACCTCGGGCCCGGAGAGCGAGGTGGTCAAACTGCTGCCGCCGCTGACCGTCAGCCCGGAGGAACTGGACGAGGGCCTGCGCATCCTGGCGCGCGCCGTCCGCGAGACGGCCTGACCGTCTTCCCGCCCCCGGCGCCGCGGCGGGGAAACCTGCCGGGAGGGCGTCGGCAATGTAGTCGACCGGGGTGGACGCCGTGTGCGTCCGCCCCGGTCAGCCGAGCGGGCCGCCCGTCCGCGACCGCCTGCTGCACCCGTACGCACGAGAAAGGCAACAAGACACCGTGATCGTCCGATCGTTGAAGGACATTGAGAACACCGAGCGCCATGTGAAATCGGCGTCCGGCACCTGGGAGAGCAAGCGCATCGTGCTCGCAAAGGAGAAGGTCGGCTTCTCCCTGCACGAGACCGTGCTGTACGCGGGCACGGAGACGTCGATGTGGTACGCGAACCACGTCGAGGCCGTGCTGTGCGTAGAGGGCGAGGCGGAGCTCACCGACGACGAGACGGGCGAGAAGCACTGGATAGCGCCCGGCACGATGTATCTGCTGGACGGGCACGAGAAGCACACTCTGCGCCCCAAGACCGACTTCCGTTGCGTCTGCGTCTTCAACCCGCCCGTGACCGGACGGGAGGACCACGACGAGAACGGCGTCTACCCGCTGCTGACCGAGGAGGGCTGAACCCATGGCGACCGCCGCCGCACTGACCGACCTGTACCCGACCCGTGGCGCGAGCGAGGTGACCGTCCCCCGCCAGGACCCGGTCGTCTACTCCGCACCGGGCGCGCCCGGCCCGATCACCCCGGCCGATCTCAGCGGCTACGAGCGGGACGGGTTTCTCGCGATCGACCAGCTGATCACCGAGGACGAGGTCGCGGTCTACCGCGCCGAACTGGAGCGGCTGGTCGCCGACCCGGCGGTGCGGGCCGATGAGCGCGCCATCGTCGAGCCGAAGTCCCAGGACGTGCGCTCGGTCTTCGAGGTGCACAAGCTCAGCGAGGTGTTCGCCGGCCTGGTGCGCGATGAGCGCGTGGTGGGCCGGGCCCGGCAGATCCTCGGCTCGGACGTCTACGTCCACCAGTCCCGCATCAATGTGAAGCCGGGCTTCGGCGCCTCCGGGTTCTACTGGCACTCGGACTTCGAGACCTGGCACGCGGAGGACGGTCTGCCGAACATGCGGACCGTCTCGGTGTCCATCGCGCTGACCGAGAACTACGACACCAACGGCGGCCTGATGATCATGCCCGGGTCGCACCGGACGTTCCTGGGCTGTGCGGGCGCGACGCCGAAGGACAACTACAAGAAGTCCCTTCAGATGCAGGACGCGGGCACCCCGTCGAACGAGGCGCTGACGAAGTTCGCGGACGCGCACGGCATCCGGCTATTCACCGGCAAGGCCGGCTCGGCGACCTGGTTCGACTGCAACTGCATGCACGGTTCGGGGGACAACATCAGCCCGTACCCGCGCAGCAATGTCTTCATCGTCTTCAACAGCGTGGAGAACGCGGCCGTGGAGCCGTTCGCGGCGCCGGTGCGGCGTCCGGAGTTCATCGGGGCGCGGGAGTTCACGCCGGTGCGGTGACGCAGCGTCAGCAGCAGACGTCCTGAGGGGGCCGGTCCGGTGCGGACCGGCCCCCTTGTCGCGCTCAGGCGGCGGTCAGCGCCGGGTAGTCCGTGAAGCCGCTGTCCCCGCCCCCGAAGAAGGTGGCCGGGTCAGGGGTGTTGTACGGGCCGCCGGCCCGCAGCCGCGCCGGGAGGTCCGGGTTGGCGAGGAACAGCGCTCCGAAGGCCAGGACGTCGGCGACGCCGTCCTCGACCAGCGTGAGCGCCTCGGGCCCGGTGAACCCCTCGGCCGCCGGGTTGAGGACGAAGGTCCCGGAGAACTGCTTGCGCAGGGCGAGGGTCGTCTCCCGCAGTTCGGGCAGGGCCTCCATGAGGTGGAGGTAGCCGAGCCCCAGCGGTTCGAGTGCGGCGACGAGCCTGGTGTACGTCTCCTCGGCGTCGGGCTCGGACCCCGCCATGTCGTTGTACGGGTTGGCCGGGGAGATCCGCAGCCCCGTGCGGTGCGCGCCGATCTCGGCCGCGACGGCCTTGACGACCTCGACGGCGAAGCGGATGCGGTTCTCGGCCGAGCCGCCCCACTCGTCGGTGCGCTGGTTGACGCCGGGCGCCAGGAACTGGTGGACCAGGTAGCCGTTCGCGCCGTGGATCTCCACGCCGTCGAAGCCGGCGTCGACGGCGTTGCGGGCGGCCGTGGCGAAGTCGCCTATGGTGGCGCGCACCTCGTCGGAGGTCAGCGCCTTGGGCGTGGGGAAGTCCTTGGGACCGTCGTGGGTGTAGACCTGGCCCTGGGCGGCGACGGCGGAGGGGCCGACGGGGTGGAGGCCCTCCGGAAGCAGGACGGGGTGGCCGATGCGGCCGGAGTGCATGATCTGGGCGAAGATCACACCGCCCTTCTCGTGGACGGCGTCGGTGACCTTGCGCCAGGCGGCGACCTGCTCGGCGCTGTGCAGGCCGGGAGTGTCGGGGTAGCCCTGGCCGACGGCGGAGGGCTGGATTCCCTCGGAGACGATCAGGCCGGCAGAGGCGCGCTGGGCGTAGTAGGTGGCGACGGATTCCGTGGGGGTCAGTCCCGGACCGAAGGCCCGGCTGCGGGTCATGGGAGCCATGGCGATGCGGTTGGCGAGCTGCGCGCCGGAGAGGTCGATCGGGTCGAATGCGGTGGTCATGCGAACTCCCGTGAAGGCATATCATTGGTCGGCCAAGTAAGGCGTGCGGGACACTGTAGCAGAAACTATTGGTCGGCCAAGTTATTCTTTCTGGGAGACTGGCGAAGCAGCGTCACAGGAGGTCGAAAGGCCAGGGAGGCCCGCGATGAGGTCCGCGACACCACAGAGTCGGCAGGGGGAGCAGGGACCTGCCTGCGCGAAGCTGCCGCAGGTCGCGGCCAGCGGACCGGTGAGCCACGCCATCGGCCGGGTCGCCCGTCTCCACCGCATCGCCGCTGGCAGGCTGCTCAAGGGGCTGGGGCTGTATCCGGGCCAGGAGTTCGTGATGATGCACCTGTGGGAGGCCGGGCCGGTCCGTCAGTCCGAGCTGATCAAGGCCGTCGAACTCGACCCGTCCACGGTGACCAAGATGCTGCAGCGGCTGGAGCAGAGCGGGCATGTGCGGCGGCGCCCGGACCCGGCGGACCGGCGAGCGGTGCTCGTCGAGGCCACGGAGAGCAGCTGTGCGCTGCTGTGCGACGTCACCGCGGCCTGGGGCGAACTGGAGGAGTACACGCTCTCGGGCCTCGACCCCGAGGAGCGGGCGGAACTGGCCAGGCTGCTGTCCAAGGTCGAGGCCGGTCTGTGCCCCGAGGCGGCGGGCTGCCCGGAGCGCCGCGGCTGAGCCGGCGCCCGCACCAGGGGGCGGTGCCCGCTGCACGGCACACCATGCACGCCGGCCTCCCCCTCCCCCAGCACCGGCCTACCCGGCGTCGACCTCCCCCAGCACCGGCCTACCCAGTGCCGGCCTCCTCCGGCGTCGGCCTCCCTGCAGGCCCCCTCCGGCGGCGCGCCCGTCGGCCAGGCCGCCCCGGCGGACGTCTGCCGCCACCTGCCCCTCGCCGTACGGAGCTTGCGCATCGGGCCGAATCGACGCCGGTGGCGGCGGGGCGTCGCGCGGGGAGGCAGACGTCCACACGGCATCCGCGCGCAGCGCGGGCGGCCGGGCCCGGACGCACCGCGTCCGTCGCCGGGCACGTGTCCCGAGCGGGGCAGGACCTCCGGAGGACGCCGCACACCGAGCTGCGACTGCGGCGCGCCGGTCAGCCGGTCAGCCGGACTGCGGACTGCGGACTGCGGACTGCAACAGAGGGGCGTGCCGGTCAGCCGGACAGCGCGTCCAGCAGCCGGTCGACGTCGGCGGGGGTGTTGTGGAGGTGGAAGGACACCCGCAGGCTGCCCGAGCGGTCCGCCGCGATGACGCCCGCCCGTGCCAGCTCCGCCGCCCGTCGCCCGAGCCCCGGCACGGCGACGATCGCGGACGCTCCGTTCCCGCTGTCCAGGGGCTCGTGCCCCAGCCGCCGCAGACCCGCCCGGAGCTGCTCGGCGAGCGCGGTGTCATGGGCGTATACCGCCTCGACCCCGACCTCCTCCAGCAGCGCCAGTGACTGCTGCGCACCGTGGTACGCGAGGAACGTCGGGGGCTCGTCGAAGCGGCGCGCGGAGCGGGCGAGCCGCTCCACCGGCCCGTACAAGCTGCCCGACTCGTCCTCCGCCGCATAGGTTCCGGCGTGAAAAGGCGTCAGCCCCCGCTGGGCGTCCTCGGTGAGGGTGAGGAAGGACGCGCCGCGCGGGCAGAGCAGGTACTTGAAGCCGCCGGTGACGGTGTAGTCCCAGGCCCCGGCGTCCAGCGGCAGCCAGCCGGCCGCCTGGCTGGCGTCGACGAGCGTGCGGGCCCCGCAGGCGGCGGCCGCGTCCCGCAGCGCGGGCAGGTCGGCGAGCCGGCCGTCGGCGGACTGCACGGCCGAGAAGGCCACCAGACGGGTGCCGGGCCGTACGGCGTCGGCGAGCGAGTCCAGCGGCGCATAGCGGAGCTCGAGATCACCGCGCACCGTGAAGGGCGTGATCACAGAGGCGTACTCCCCTTCGGGGAGGAGGACTTCCGCGCCTGGCGGCAGCGCTGCGGAGATCAGCCCGACGTGGACCGAGACCGAGCCTCCGACGGCGACCCGGTCCTCGGGCACCCCCACAAGCCGCGCGAAGGAGCCGCGGGCCGCGTCGACGGCCGCCATGTCCCCGGCCCCGGCCGCGCGTCCGGCGGCCACCTCCTCCGCCAGCGTGGTGATCGCGCGCACGGCGCGGCGCGGCAGCAGCCCGCAGGTGGAGCTGTTCAGATAAACCGACTCGGGCGTGAACTCGGCCTGGGCGTCCTTGATCTCCATGCCGCCACTCTTGGCCGCTGCGCGCCGGCGGTCAACCCGATGCGCCCGGTCCTCCTCCATGGTGCTCAACCGCTGCCGTCTCCGTCCGCCGCGCGCACGCCGTAGGCGTCACAGGCGCCGGCGTCCGCCGCGGCCACGGCCAGGACCAGCACCAAATGATCTCCCTGTCTCGGCGTCAGCGGGTGCGGCAGCCAGCCGTGAGCGGCGTAGAAGGCCTGGGCCCGCAGGTTGCGCTCGAACACCTCGAGCCGCGCCCGCCGCACTCCGGCGGTCTGCCAGCGGCGCACACACGCGTCGTGCAACGCCGTCCCGATGCCGAGCCGCCAGTGCGCGGGGGCCACGTGCAGCTGTGTCAACGTCATCCCCTCGCCCTCCTCGCTCTCCTCCCCCTCCCGGAACGAGGCGACCCCGGCCAGAGCGCCCCCGTGCTCGGCGCACAGCACGGCGCCGCGTCCGATGGCCGCCTCCCAGGCCGCCCTGCTGCGGGCGTGCACCTCGGGGCTGTCGAACAACTCGTCGGGGATGTGTCCGCGGTAGTACGCAGCCCGGGCCTCGGCATGCGTCCGGACAACGGCGTCGAGGTCGGCGTGGATCGCGTTTCGGATCATGCTGCGAGGGACGCCGGAGGGCACGGCTGCGGTTGCGGCGTTCGGTCGTCGCCGAGCCGTCCCCCCGATAGGCTGAACGGCGTTCCCGGTGGTGAACACGGAAGGGGGGCGAGGGGGTATGGCCGCAGTTGATTCCGGCGGGGCCCAGGTCAAGTCCGCGGTGCGGACCGTGGAGTTGCCGGAGTTCTTCGCCGGGCGTCCCGGCATGCATTCGCTCGCCGCGGTCCAGGAGGCCGTCGGCTGTCCCGCGTGGCTCACGCCCACGCACGAGCAGACGATCAAGGACGCGCTCCTCGACGCGCGGGACCGGCTGACACTCGCCACAAGGAGGCTTTGACATGGAGATATCGCTGCGTGAGGTGCGCGCGGAGGACCTGGATCTGTTCTTCGAGCAGATGCAGGACCCCGAGGCCGCCCGGATGGCCGCCTTCATGCCGGAGGGCCCGGCCGACCGCGCCCGTTTCGACGCGCACTGGGCGCGCGTGCTCGCCTCCGGGGACGTCAACCGCACGGTGCTGGCCGACGGCGCGCCCGTGGGCCACGCCGCGGTGTACGGGCCTGAGGAGGAGCGTGAGGTGACGTACTGGATCGGCCGCGACCACTGGGGCCGCGGTGTGGCCACCGCCGCGCTGCGGGCACTGCTGGAGCTGGTGCCGGAGCGACCGCTCCGCGCGCGTGCGGCAGCCGACAACACGGGCTCCCTGCAGGTCCTCGAGAAGTGCGGCTTCCGCGTCACCGGGAAGGACCGGGGCTTCGCCCACGCCCGCGGCAAGGAGATCGACGAGTATGTGCTGACGCTCGGCGGCTGAGCGCGGCCGGCCCGGTCGGATCCCCTCCTCCCCCGCGAGGGGGAGGGAGATCGTCGCGGCGCACGAGGTGCGCCGGGGTCGGGCCGGGGAGCGTGGAGGCATGACACCGACCACGTTCGCCACAGCACCACAGGCCCCCGGCGCAGCGTGCCGGCTGCCCGCCGCGCTGCGCGCCGTCGCGATCGCCGCCTGCGTCCCGTACGTCACGCTCAAGGCCGCATGGATCGCCGGGAGCCGGATCGGCATCCCCGAAGGCAGCGTCCTGCTGGAGCACCGGGGCACGATGATCGTCGCCAATGGCGTCACGCTCCTGATGGACGCCTGTGTCGTGCTTCTGGCGCTGCTGCTCACCCGGCCGTGGGGGCTGCGCGTCCGGGCCTGGCTGCTCGCGGCGCCCATATGGGTCGCCACGGGACTGCTGGGCCCGATCATGGTGGGTTTTCCGCTCCAGCTCGCCGTCGCCGCTCTCGGCGGGTCGACGAGCGTGGAGGAGGCGTCCGAGGCGGCCTTCCTCGATTCCTGGGTGTTCGCAGTCGTCTACGGGGGCTTCATCGCCCAGGGTCTCGCCCTCGGGGGGCTCTTCGTGCTGTACGCGCGGGCACGCTGGAGCCGGGTGTGGCGCGGCCGGATATGGGACCTGCCGTCCGCGGCGACCGGGCCGTTCATGCGTGCGGCCGTCGCGGCCGGGGCTCTGGCCGCGCTCGGCCCCGCGGTCCTTCATGTGATGTGGGCGCTGGGGGCCGACGTGGGGCTGCCCGCGGAGACGGCCTCGTCCGGGACCGCGGGCTTCCGGGTGCTGGAAGCCGTCCGCGTGCTGTTCGCGGCCCTCGCCCTCGGCGGGGCGGTGTCGCTCGCGTTCCGCCGCTTCCCGGGCACGCGGGTGCGCACGGCCCTGGCCGCGGCCTGGACGGGGTCGGCGGCGCTCGGCGCCTGGGGCGGCTATCTCACGCTCGTGGCGCTGCTGCCCGTGTCGGACGGGACCGGTGGCGTGTCGGCGCTGCCGTCCCTCGCCTACGCTGTGGAGATGGTCTCCGGCGCCCTGTTCGCATGCGGCATCGCCTCGCTGCTGCGGCGGCGCGGCACGGCGTGAGCGCCCTGTGCGGAGCGCTGGCCGCGCTGCTCGGAAGGCGAGCCAGGCTGCGGTGGGTCCATCTGGTCCTCGGCGGCGCGCTTTTGATGCCGTACTGGCTGCTCGCGGCCGTGTTCGTCGGCCCGCTCAGCGGCGCGGAAGGCTTCCTCGACAGCTCTGTCGCCCTGCAGTTCGGCGCGTATGCCGCGGCGCTGCCGCTCGTCGCGGTCACCGCCCTCGCCCCGGTCGCCCGGCCGCTGTCCGTGGCCCTCGCCCGGCCCTTGTGCGGGGTGCCTCCTGAGCGGTTCGTGGACGGCGCGGCGGGGCTCGCGCGCACACGGGCCGCGCGGCTGCGCACTTCGGCCTGGTGCACGCTGCACTTCGGGGTCGGCGCGCTGATCAGCGGGGCGTCGCTCGCGCTTCCTCCGTTCGCCGTCTCGGTGATGATCGCGCCGTTCTCGGGGTCGGTGCGGGACTGGCTCGGGGCCCCAGGGTTCCTGGCGCAGCCGGCCGTCCGGGTTCTCGCCCCGCTCGCAGGCGTCGCCATGCTGCTGGCGCTCGCGGCGTGGTCGGCTGCCGCCGGGGCGCTGCTGGCCCGTGTGGCGCCGCGGCTGCTCGGCCCCACCCCGGAGGACCGGCTGGCCTCCGCCGAGCGGCGCGCGGCCGAACTGGCCGAGCGCAACCGCCTGGCCAGGGAGCTGCATGACTCGGTGGGCCATGCGCTGAGCGCGGTCACCCTCCAGGCGGGCGCGGCGCGCCGGGTGCTGGGCAGCGACGCGCCCGGCGATGTGGAGTTCGTACGGGAGGCGCTGGCGGCGATCGAGGACACCGCGCGGCGTACCGTGGGCGAACTGGACTGTGTGCTGGGCCTGTTGCGGCACGGCGAGGACGGCGGCGCCGACCCGGCCGGCGATCTGACCGGGCCGGGGCTCGACGCCGTCGACGGGCTGCTCGCCCGCAGCGGGGTACGCGTGTCCCTGACGTCCGGGGGCGATCCGGCCGCCGTCCCGCCGGCCGTCTCCCGCGAGGCGTACCGCATCGTCCAGGAGGGCCTGAGCAATGTCCTGCGCCACGCGGGCGGACCCGCGGAGGCCGCTCCGGCGGCCCTTTCGGTCCTGGTGGGCGACGAGAAACTGGTGATCACGATGGAGAATCCGCTGCCGGGGCGGCCCGGCCCGGTGCGCCCGGGAGGCGGCCGCGGGCTGCGCGGCGTCGCCGAGCGTGCCTCGCTGCTCGGCGGTCACGCCGAGGCCGGCCCGCGGCAGGGCGTCTGGCGGCTGTCGGCCATGCTGCCCCTGCGAAGACCGCTGAGGAGTCCACTGAGGAGTCCACTCGGGAGTCCGCTGGAAGGACACGAACGATGAGCGAGCAGCCGCAGGTCAGGGTCGTCCTCGCCGACGACGAACGCATGGTCCGCACCGCGCTGCGCGTCATCCTCGACGCCGAGGACGACGTCCGGGTCGTCGGGGAGGCGGCGACGGGTGCCGAAGCCGTCTCCGTGGTGCGCGAACTGCGGCCCGACGTGGTGCTGATGGATGTGCGGATGCCGGAGATCGACGGCATCCGGGCCACGGAGCAGATCCTGGCCGGGCTCACGGACGGACCGCCGCGGATCGTTGTGGTGACCACGTTCGAGAACGACTCCTATGTGTACGACGCGCTGCGCGCGGGTGCGGCGGGCTTTCTGCTCAAACGGGCCGCGGCCGAGGAGTTGGTCCAGGCCGTGCGGCTGGTGTCCCGCAGCGACTCGCTGCTCTTTCCGTCGGCGCTGCGGTCGCTGGCCGCGGAGCACACACGCGGCCCCGCGCCGTCCCCGCCTGCGTGGACGGCGCGGCTCACGGAGCGGGAGGCCCAGGTGCTGCGGCTGATGGCGACGGGCCTGACGAACGCGGAGATCGCCGGGCGGATGGGGGTGGGTCCGGCGACGACGAAGACGCATGTGGCGGCGGTCCTGGCGAAGACGGGCGCGCGGGACCGCACCCAGGCGGTGATCGCCGCTTATGAGTCGGGCTATGTCTCGCCCCGCTGACGAGACGCAGACGGGCATCGGGCAGTTCGACGTCCCCGCCGCTCCGCTGCAGATCGCGATGGTGTCCGCCGCCCTCGCCGACGACGGACGCCGGCCAACGCCGCCCGAGGGCGCCCCGGGCCCGCCGGGTGCGGATCCGCGCGCCGAACCGCCCACCCGCACGGGCGAGTGGGCGGTGAGGGGCGAGGGTGAGTAGCGCCGACGCCACTCACCCGTGGTCAGGACCCTAGAAGCGTTTGCTCCCGATGCCGGTCCGTTCCGCGCACGGTCAGTCCGGAAAACGCACCAGACCGTACGCGGGCCCGGTCAGCGTTCCCGGAGCGTCTGGGAGGGCGCCTCGCCGAACCTCGCCCGGTACTGGGCGGCGAACCGCCCTGTGTGTCCGAAGCCCCAGCGCCAGGCGGCATCGCTCACGCTCAGCTCGGCGGGATCGCCCCGCCGCAGTTCCTCCCGCACGCGCGTCAGGCGCACGTCCCGCAGATAGGCCATCGGCGACAGCCCGACGTATCGGCGGAAGGCCTCCTGCAGCCAGCGGGCGCTGACCTGGGCGATCTGGGCGAGTTCCGCGGTGCTGAAGGGATGTTCGGGGCGTTCCTGGATGGCGTCCACGGCCCGCTTGACCGGTGCGGGCCGCAAGGCCGGCGGCGGACGCTCCAGCTCATCCCGGTAGGGATGGTCGGCGGCCAGCAGCAGGCCGTTGAGCAGCGCTTCCTGCAGGGGTGCGGCCACGAGTTGCCGCCGCAGCAGCGAGTCGTCCCGGGCCGCTTCCTCGACCGTCCTCTGCACCAGCCGCACCCAGCCGCGCCCGGCGGCGGTGGAGAGGTCGATCCGCGGAGCGAACTGCGGCGGTGCGGGCAGGGTGCGGCCGAGCAGCCGCTCCATATGGCCGCGCAGCTCATGGGGGTCGATCTTGACTGCGAGCAGCCGGCAGTCGCGTCTCCAGCGGTCCAGCAGCACCTTGCCCGCCGGGTCGAAGAACACGCCCTCGTCGGCGGTCGCGGTGTCCGCTCTCCGCTCGCCCTGCCGCCAGTCCAGGCAGCCGGAGAGCGGCGCGTCGACGTGGTAGTGGCCCAGGTCCCCGAAGCGCAGCCGCACATCGGCCTCGAAGGAGAAGTCGCCCATCGTCAGCGCGCCGAGGCGCACGGTGTCGAACCGGGCCGCGAAGGCCCGTTCCCGTCCGAGCACGTCGATGGAGGTCGCGTAGAACTTGTCGCCGATCTCCGCCCGCGCCTCGTCCACATCTTCCGTACGGAAGGAGCTTCCACCCACACAATGAAGGATATTCATGTGCCACGCCGCCGCGCACACATCAGGATGGGCGTATGAGCGGACCATCCGGATTCACCTTCACCCGGCGCGGCGACGGCAGCGTGCTGATCGAGCACCGCGGGCGCTCCGCCGCCGTGCTGCGCGGAGCCCGGGCGGAGAAGTTCCTGGCGCAGGCGGAGTCGGGCGACGCCCAGTTGACGATGGCGCGCTGGACCGGCGCGTACCGGTTCGGCAACGAGCGCACGGCCCGCGATCACCCGCGCAACCAGGGGCGCGGTCGGCGGCGCGCATAGCCGGCGGTCGGCGGCGACGGCGACGGCGACCGGGGGACACGTCAGGGCGAAGGCAATGGAACGGTAAAGCCACCTCGCTCGTTACCCCTGGCATGACAGCTATGACCCCCGGCTCGAACATTCCTCTCTCCGCCGTGCGTGTGGCGGTGGACGTCGCCGCTCCGGTGCGGCTCGACGTATCGGGCCTGCTGCTCACCGCCGACGGCAAGGTGCGCTCCGACGACGACTTCATCTTCTACAACCAGCCCGCGGGCCCCGGTGTCACCTACCGCTCGGGCGGCGGGACGGCCCCCGATGCGATCATCGTGGACACCGCAGCGGTGCCGCCCGGCATCGAGAAGATCGTCGTCACCGCCAGCCCGGACGCGGCAGGGCAGACCTTCCAGGGCATCGAGCCCACCGCCACCGTCCGCAACGCCGACGACGGGACGGCGCTGGCCACCTTCACTCCCCCGCGGCTCGGTGCGGAGACGGCGCTCGTCGTCATCGAGATCTATCTGCGCAACGGCGCGTGGAAGGCGCGCGCGGTCGGCCAGGGCTATGCGAACGGGCTGGCCGGCATCGCCACGGACTTCGGCGTCTCGGTCGATGAGGAGCCGGCCGCCGCAGCCGCCGCCCCGG
This sequence comes from Streptomyces sp. MUM 178J, assembly GCF_022414575.1. Classification (GTDB taxonomy): domain Bacteria; phylum Actinomycetota; class Actinomycetes; order Streptomycetales; family Streptomycetaceae; genus Streptomyces; species Streptomyces chengmaiensis. The sequence goes on from NZ_JADWYQ010000008.1 coordinate 89,487, forward strand.
CAGCGCCTCCCGCAGCCGCCGCCCCGGCCGCCGCAGATCCGCGCGTGGCCGCCCCGCCGATGCCCTCGACGCCCCCGGCCGCGGCGTCCGCAGCGCCCGCCGCGCCCGGCGCCGGGAAGATCAATCTGGACAAGGGGCGGGTCAGCCTCCAGAAGAACCAGACCGTGTCCCTGGTCAAGGGCGGCCGGCCGCTGCTGTCCCAGGTCAAGATGGGCCTCGGCTGGGAGCCCGCCTTCCGGGGCAAGGACATCGACCTGGACGCCTCCGTCATCGCCTACGGCCCCAGCCGCAACCACCTCGACAGCTGCTACTTCGGGAAGCTGTCGATCCTGAACGGGTCCGTCAAGCACTCGGGCGACAATCTCACGGGTGAGGGCGCGGGCGACGACGAGGTGATCGTCGTGGACCTGGGCCGGCTCCCCGCGGAGGCGACGGGCCTGGTCTTCACGGTGAACTCCTTCTCCGGACAGAAGTTCACCGAGGTCGCCAAGGCGTACTGCCGGCTGATCGACGCCATGACCGGCGAGGAGCTGGTCCGCTTTGACCTGACCAACGCCGAGCCGCAGACCGGTGTGATGATGGCCAAGCTCATCCGGCAGTTCTCGGGCGAGTGGGAGATGACCGCGCTGGGCGAGTTCGTGAAGTCCCGCACCGTCCGCGGCATGGTCAAGCCGGCCGCGCAGGCCCTGTGACCCGTGCGGCCGGCCCCCGCCGCCTGTCCCGGCGGCGGGGGCCGGCCGCTGTACCCGCGGTCAGTGGCGGGGCGAGTGGCGCCGCCACGGGCCGGTGACGGCCAGGAGGATGCCGGGCTCCTGGATGCTGGCGTACAGCGTGCGTCCGTCGGGCGAGAAGACGACGCCCGCGAACTCGCTGTCGTTGAGGTCGTTGCGGGCTATCGGATAGGTACGGCCGCGGTCGGTCGCGCCGAACAGGCGCTGGACGCCCTCGCCGTCCTCGGCGAGGACCAGTCCCCCGTACGGGGAGACGGTGATGTTGTCGGGGCCGTCGAACGCCCCGTCCTCGTCCGGGCTCGCGTTGACGCCCAGCAGCACCTTGAGGGTGAGCGTGCGGCGGCGCGGGTTGTAGAACCAGACCTGTCCGTCGTGCGGCTCGCCGGGGCTCTCGTCACGGGCGTACGACGAGACGAAGTACGCCCCGCCATCGCCCCACCACATGCCCTCGAGCTTGCGGGCGCGGGTCACCTCCCCGTCCCCGAACTGCTCGCGGACGGGGGTCTCCCGGGCATCGCGGTCGGGGACGTCGATCCAGTCGACCCCGTACACGGTGCCGATGCGGGTCGCACGGGAGAGGTCGTCGACGAACCGGCCCCCTGAGTCGAAGCAGCGGGGCGCCTGGAGGACGCCCGCGTCGTCGGCGAGGTGGCGCAGCCGGCCGCGGCGGTGGGTGAAGCCGCGCGGGGGGACCCAGCGGTAGAGCAGACCGTTCGGCTTGGAGTCGTCCTCCGTCAGATAGGCGTGGCCACGCCGGGGGTCGATGACCACGGCCTCGTGGTCGAAGCGGCCGAACGCCTTGATGGGCCGGGGGTCGCGGTTGGCGCGCCGGTCGTAGGGGTCCACCTCGAAGACATAGCCGTGGTCCTTGGTCATGCCGTTCTCGCCGGCGCGGTCGGAGTTCTCCTCGCACGTCAGCCAGGTGCCCCAGGGGGTGCCGCCGCCGGCGCAGTTGGTGGAAGTGCCGGCGATGCCGACCCACTCGGCGGTACGGCCGTCACGGCGGGTCTCCACGACGGTGCAGCCGCCGGCCGCGGCCGGGTCGTACACGAGGCCCTCGGTGAGCGGCACGGGGTGCTCCCAACGGGCCCGGGGCCCCTTCAGCTCATGGTTGACCACCAGCAGCGTCACTCCGCGCGGGCCGTCGAAGGCGGCAGTGCCGTCGTGCTTGGCGGGCGTGAACTCGCCGGACTCCAGCCGGGTGACGCCGCTGTGCGTGACGATCTGGTAGCGGAAGCCGGCAGGCAGCGCGAGGATGCCCTCCGGGTCGGGGAGGAGCGGGCCGTAGCCGGGGCGGCAGCGGTGGCCGTCGCCCTCGTCGGGGACGGCCTGGCCGGGGGTGTCGCCCTCCTCGGCGGCGAGGGCGCCGGGCGCGGTGGCGAGCGAGCCGACGGCGCCGGTGAGGGCGACGCCTGCGCCGGTGAGGGCGGACTGTCTGGTGAACTCCCTGCGGGTGAGCGGCATCGAGGTCTCCTGAGGGACGCATGCAGCGTGGCTGATGTCGGGCGTCACCCTTGCGCCCCCGTATAAACACCGCCTGAACGAGACCCGACATCGCGGCACTTCTCGCGGCTGCTTGCGCGCCACGCGTCCACGCACCCGTACGCTTCCCGCACCTTTCCGCGGGAACTGGACCGTCGACGGGCCCGCGAGGTGTCAGGACGCCTGCCGGGAGCGGGCCTTGAAGGCCGCCTTGCGCGCCTCCTTGGCCAGCTTCTTGTCCCCGTGCAGCCGCCCCATCGCCTCCAGCACCTCCGCCGTCGCCGGATGCTCCACCCGCCACGCCTCCTCGAAGAACCCGCCGTGCCGCCCGACCAGGCCCTCCACCAGCTCCTGGAGCTCTTGGGGCTCGCCCTCCGCGTCCAGCTGCGCGGCGATCGTGTCAATGGCCAGCCAGAAGATCATCGACTCGGACGGGGCCGGCACATCCGTCGCCCCGCGCTCGACGAGCCACACACGCGCCAGGCCGCCCAGCTCGGGGTCGTCCAGCACCGCCCGCACCGCGGGCTCCGCCTGGGCGCCGACGAGGGTCAGCGCCTGCTGGCAGTGGAGCCGGCGCAGGGGAGCGCCCTCGTCGTCGCCCTTCGCCGCCGCGAGGAGCTCGACCGCCGCGTCCGCTGCCCCGCGCCGCGCCAGCCACTGCTCCGTCTCCGCCCGCGCCGCCACCTCCGGATAGCGGGCCAGCCCGTCCAGCAGTGCGTCCGCGTCCTTGTCCGCCAGGTCCCCGACCGCTGGGGCGTCCACCCCGGCCTCCAGCAACCGGGCCCGGACGCCGTACAGCCCGAGGGGCGTCAGCCGCACCAGCCCGTACCGGGACACGTCCTCCTCGTCCGACGGCGGCGCCACAGCCGCTTCCTCGGTACTTTCCTCGGCCAGCAGCGCCTCGTCCACCGGCCGGTACTCGACGAGTCCGAGCGGCTCGAACATCCGGAACTGGTCGTCCAGCCGCATCATCGCCTCGGACACCTGCTCCAGGACGTCGTCCGTGGGCTCGCCCATGTCGTCGGGCACGATCATCGACGCGGCGAGCGCGGGCAGCGGCACCGGTTCCTCGGCCGCCGCGCCGCCGCCGGAGACGGTGAGCAGGTACAGGTTCCCGAGGACCCCGTCGAGGAACTCGATCTCCGCCTCCGGGTCCCAGTCCAGCGCCGAGAGGTCGATTGCTCCGTCCTCCCCGACGATGTCCTCGAGGTCGTCCAGGACGGGCGCGGTCGCATCGGCGTGGACGGCCTCGAACGCCTCCTGCCAGATGGCGAGCACGTCCTGAGGGCCGCCGGAGGTGACGAGCGGCAGGCCCTCCCCGGCGCTGGCCCCGCCGTACTCGGCCTGCTCGCCCTCGGCCTGCTCGTCCGGCTCCGAGACGTCGACGAGTCCGGTGTCGACCGCGATGCGCCATGCCTCGCTCGCATCAGCCGCGCCGTCCTCGTCCGCCGGGAGCCCCAACTCCGCTGCGGCCGCCGGGAGCTGTTCCTCGATCAGTTCGCCGCCCGCGCCGACCCGCGTCGCAGGGCCCGCCCAGCGGGCGAGCCGTACGGCCCTGGAGAGCAGCGGCGCGGCGAGCGCGTCCCGTGCGAGCTCCGCGTCCGTGTGCAGACGCACCGGGGGCAGGGTGGGGCGGTCTTCGGGCATCTGGTCGTTCTCCTCGGCGCGTGCGCGAAACGGATTCTGGGATGGTCTGCGAGAGCCCCAGCGTAGACGCAATGCCGCCCGTTTCGCCGCGCTCACCCCACGAGCGGACGACGGCCGCACGGCCGACTCGGGGCCCCTCGCCGCGCCGTCCGCCGCGCGATTCATCACCGGGTCATCGCACATACATCTGTCAAGCCTTGACAAGTACCCTTCTCAGCCAAGAGATTGACGCGCGTAGAGCCATCGCACAGCTCCGCTCTGCCTTCTGACCACCCCTCACACCGGAGTTCGCATGCCTTCCTCCGCCCTGCCGAGACCCTCCGCGCTCTCGGCCGTCGTCGCAGCGGCGCTGGCCGCCGGTCTGCTCGCCGGCGTCTCCCCCGCCTCCGCCGCAGGCTCGGACGACGCCGTCCGCATCCATGACATCCAGGGCTCCACCCGCATATCCCCGCTCGCCGGCCAGCGGGTCTCCGACGTCCCGGGCATCGTCACGGGCGTACGGACCTACGGTTCCAAGGGATTCTGGTTCCAGGACGCCGAGGGTGACGGCGACGACGCCACCAGCGAGGGCCTGTTCGTCTACACCGGCTCCGCGCCGACCGTGGCAGTGGGCGACCGGGTGACGGTCTCCGGCACCGTCACGGAGTACGTCCCCGGCGGCACGTCCTCGGGCAACCAGTCGCTGACCGAAATCAGCAGGCCGGCCGTCACCGTCGTCTCCTCCGGCAATCCCGTGCCCGCCCCCGCCGTGATCTCCCTGTGGTCGGTGCCGTGGACGTACGCCCCGTCCGGCGACCCGGACGCGGACGGCAGCATCAACGCCCTGCCGCTTCGGCCCCACCGCTATGCGCTGGACTACTACGAGTCCCTGGAGGGGATGAACGTACGCGTCGGCTCCTCCCGGGTCGTCGGCGCCACGAGCCGGTACGCCGACATGTGGGTGACGGTCAACCCGTTCGAGCACCGCAACCACCGGGGCGGCACCGTCTACGGCTCGTACACCTCCCAGAACACCGGCCGGCTGAAGATCCAGTCGCTGACCCCGACCGCCGAGCAGCCGTTCCCCAAGGCGAACGTCGGCGATGTGCTGGCGGGCCGGACCGAGGGCCCGCTGGACTTCAGCCGGTACGGCGGCTACACGCTGGCCGCGCGCACCCTCGGCACGGTCGTCGACCGCGGTCTGACGCGGGAGAAGACCCGCAAGCAGTACCGCGGCGAGCTTGCGGTCGCCACGTACAACGTGGAGAACCTCGATCCGTCCGACCCGCAGGAGAAGTTCGACGCGCTCGCCGCCGGGGTGGTGAACAACCTCGCGTCGCCCGACATCCTCGCCCTGGAGGAGATCCAGGACGACAGCGGGCCGAAGAACGACGGCACGGTCGGCGCCGAGGAGACGCTGCGGAAGTTCACGGACGCGATCAAGGCGGCGGGAGGCCCCGCGTACGAATGGCGCGGCATCGACCCGGAGAACAACAAGGACGGCGGCCAGCCCGGCGGCAACATCCGCCAGGTGTTCCTCTTCAACCCGGAGCGGGTCTCCTTCACCGACCGCGCGGGCGGCGACGCGACGACCTCGACCGGGGTGAAGAAGGAGTACGGCGGGGCCGCGCTGACCCACTCCCCCGGCCGGATCGACCCGGCGAACGAGGCCTGGGAGAACAGCCGCAAGCCGCTGGCCGGCGAGTTCACCTTCCGCGGCCGCAAGGTCTTCGTGATCGCCAACCACTTCGCCTCGAAGGGCGGCGACGAGTCGCTGGTCTCCCACCACCAGCCGCCGAACCGTTCCTCCGAGGTACAGCGCCACCTCCAGGCGAAGGCGGTCAACACCTTCGTCAAGGACCTTCTCAAGGCCGACCACCGCGCCCGGGTGCTGGTCGTCGGCGACATCAACGACTTCGAGTTCTCCGGGACGACGAAGACGCTGACGGACGGCGGGGTGCTCTGCGCCGCGATCACCTCCCTGCCGCGCTCCGAGCGCTACTCGTATGTGTACGACGGCAACAGCCAGGTCCTGGACCAGATTCTGACCAGCCCGGCCATTCGCCGCTTCAGCTACGACAGCGTGCACATCAACGCGGAGTTCGCGGACCAGAACAGCGACCACGACCCGCAGGTGCTGCGCTTCCGCCCGTAGGGCCGCCGCTTCGCCGCCACACGCCCGCGCTGAGCCACAGCGCGGGCGTGTGGCGGCTCCCCTTGTGCTCTGCGTAGCGGCGCTACACGATCGGCTGAAGCAGATCTCGCTGGAGCGCGCCGTCCGAGCCGGTCACACTGCGTGAATGGACTCCAGTTCCCGTTCCGGGCCTTTCGGCCGCGCCCTGTGCGCCATGGTCACGCCGTTCGACGACGCCGGCGCCCTCGATCCCGACGGCGCTCAGAAGCTCGCCGCACACCTGGTGGACGGCGGGTGCGACGGCCTCGTGCTGAGCGGCACCACAGGAGAATCGCCCACGACGTCGGACGCCGAGAAGGCCACGCTCGTACGGGCGGTGGCGCAGGCCGTCGGCGACCGGGCGACGGTGGTCGCGGGCGTCGGCACCGCGGACACCCGGCATACGCTGAAGCTCGCGCGACAGGCCGAGGCGGCTGGTGCCGACGGCGTGCTGGCAGTGGCCCCGTACTACAGCAGGCCGCCTCAGGATGCGGTGGAGGCGCATTTCCGGCGGCTCGCGGACGCCGTGGGGATTCCGGTGATGCTGTACGACATCCCGGGCCGTACGGGTGTGCGCATCGAATCGGAGACCATGCTGCGGCTTGCAGAGCACCCCGGCGTCGTCGCGGTGAAGGACTGCGCCTATGACCTGCTGGGCAGCGCGAAGGTCATCTCCCGCACCGGACTGGCCTATTACTCGGGGTGCGAGGAGCTGAATCTGCCGCTGTACTCCGTGGGCGGGGCGGGCTTCGTCTCCACGGTCGCCAATGTCGCGCCCCGGCGGCTGCGTGCCGTGCTGGAGGCCCACGACGCGGGGGACAATGAGCGGGCACGGCGGCTGCATGCACTGGCGCTGCCGCTGACGGAGCTGATGATGGCGGCCGGGCTGCCCGGCACGGTCACCGCGAAGGCGCTGCTGGGGGCGCTCGGGCTGCCGTCGGGCGGGGTGCGGGAACCGCTGCGGCCCGCCGGACGCGAGGCGACCGACGGACTGCTGTTGGCGTACGAGGCGCTGGTTCAGTCGAACACGTAGGTGAAGCCCAGAATCGCGGCGTGCTCCAGGACGTCCTCCATCGGGTCGTCGATCTGACCGGTGTTGACGAGGGTGACGACGGGCCCGTTGTGCGAGTCCTGGTGCGTCTCGTCGGCGTGCGCGACAGCTCCGGGCAGCGCCAGCGATGCGATGACCGCGAGCGTGCCGACGGCGGTCGTCCTGAGCCTCATAGGTGCCTCTCCATCCTCGAAACCTCAAGTGCCCCTGCGTACGACCTGTTCATCCGCTCTTCGCGGGGCGAGGTCACGCAGAGGCACCTGAACGGGTGGCGCTCAGCCGGCCGGCTCAGTCGTTGCTGTGCAGCACGTCGTTGAGACCGCCCCAGACCGCGTTGTTGGGGCGGGCCTCGACCGCGCCGGTGACGGAGTTGCGGCGGAAGAGGATGTTGCTCGCGCCGGACAGCTCACGGGCCTTGACGATCTGGCCGTCGGGCATGGTGACCCGGGTGCCGGCGGTGACGTAGAGACCGGCCTCGACGACGCACTCGTCGCCGAGCGGGATGCCGATGCCCGCCTCGGCGCCGATGAGGCAGCGCTCGCCGATGACGATCCGGACGTTGCCGCCGCCGGAGAGGGTGCCCATGGTGGACGCGCCGCCGCCGATGTCGGAGCCGTCTCCCACGACCACGCCGGCGGAGATCCGGCCCTCGATCATGGAGGTGCCGAGGGTGCCCGCGTTGAAGTTGACGAAGCCCTCGTGCATCACGGTGGTGCCCTCGGCGAGGTGGGCGCCGAGCCGGACGCGGTCGGCGTCGGCGATCCGCACGCCCTTGGGGGCGACGTAGTCCGTCATGCGCGGGAACTTGTCGACGCTGGTCACCTGAAGGTGCAGCCCCTCGGCGCGGGCGTTGAGCCGGACGCTCTCGACCTGGTCGACCGCGACCGGGCCGAGGCTCGTCCACGCCACATTGGCGAGGAGCCCGAAGACGCCGTCGAGGTTCTGCCCGTGCGGCTTCACCAGCCGGTGGGAGAGCAGGTGGAGCCGCAGATAGGCGTCGTGCGCGTCCAGCGGCTTGTCGTCGAGCGAGGCGATGACGGTGCGTACGGCTACGACCTCGACGCCGCGGCGCGGGTCGGGTCCGATCGCCTTGGCCGCGCCGTCCCCGAGCAGCTCGACGGCCCGCTCGGCCGAAACCCGCTCGGTCCCGGCGGGCCCGGGCTCCTCCACGAGCGCGGGCGCGGGGAACCAGGTGTCGAGGACGGCGCCCTCGGAGGTGATCGTCGCGAGTCCGGCGGCGACGGCGCCGGTGGTGCGTGGAGCTGTGGTGCTGTCGGGCGAGTCAGTCATGCCATGAACCTAACCGGCCGCGGGCTTCGGGGGCGAACCGGTCTCACCTCCCGGTCGCCGCAGAGCCGGCCCCGGCGCCCTCGGCGGACCGCTTCCCCTCCCCGCCTCACCCCCGCAGCACCCGCGCCAGCACCTCCCGCGCATACCCCTCGTCATACTCCGCCCCCGTCAGCAGCACCTGCAGACAGATCCCGTCCATCAGCGCCACGGCCGCCCGCGCCGTGACCGCGTCCGTGCGGCGGGCCAGGGTGTCCGCGACGCCCTGGCACCATTCCGCGGCGACGGGGCGCAGGGCCGGCCGGCGAAGGGCCGCCAGGTACAGCTCGTACTCCAGCTCCGCGCCCGCCCGGTCGCCGGCGAGCCACTGCCCCATCAGCCGGGCGAGCTCCGTCGCGACGTCGGCCTCGGGGTCGGCGAGCGCGCCGCTGTCCCGGACCGCCGCGGCGAAGCCCTCGTTGGCCTGGCGCAATGCGGCGACCAGCAGTTCGTCGAGCGAGCGGAAGTGGTACGTCGTCGACCCCAGCGGCACATCCGCCTCGGCCGCGGCCGCTCGGTGGCTGAGCCCGGAGATCCCGTGGCGTCCGACGACGCGGATCGCCGCGTCGATGATGCGCTGCCTCCGCTCGGGGTCGTAGCGGCGGCCCATCAGTGCGCCCCGTCCAGACTCAGCACGACGACCCCGGCGATCACCAGGGCGATCCCGGCGATCTTGACCAGGCCGGCTGACTCGCCCAGCCAGATCATGCCGATGGCGGCGACCGCCGCGGTGCCCACCCCCGACCAGATCGCGTACACCGTCCCGACTGCCAGCGTCCTGAGCGTCTGCGCGAGCAGCGCGAAGGCCAGTCCGTAGCCCGCCACGGTGAGCAGCGAGGGCCACAGCCGGGTGAAGCCGTCGCTGTACTTCATGGCCGTCGTGCCGGCCACCTCCGCTGCTATCGCCGCGGCGAGCAGTCCGTATCCCATCCCCATGCGTACAAGCGTACACATCGATGCGTACGGGTGTACATACAACGGTCGACACCCCCGCGAACCCATGGCGAACACCGAGCGCTACGGTGTGCCGTTCATGTGCACAAGGGGAGGATGAGACATCAGTGGCTTACGGGAACCCGCCTTACGCAGGCCCGCCGCCGGGGTGGGGCGCCGGCTGGACACCTCCGCCCCCTCCGCCCAAGCCGGGCGTGATACCCCTCAGACCGCTGGGGATGGGCGATGTGTACGGGGGTGCTTTCGCGACGATCGGCCGGTGCTGGAAGCAGCTCTTCGGCATGGCCCTTGCGGTCTACGGAGGCGCAGCCGCGCTCTTCGCGGGCGTGGTCGCGCTCGCCTACGCCGCGGTCAGCGACCATGTCGACGTCCTTGTGCACGCGTCGGCCTACGAGGACCCGCCGTGGGAGGACATCCGTCCGCTCATCGTCGCCTTTGTCTGCGCCTGGCTCATCGGCGTGGCCGTGATGGTGCTCGCCCAGGCGCTGCTCTCCGCGGCCTGCCCGGCCGTGCTCCAGGACGCCGTGATCGGCCGCCGGGTCACCTTCGGCGCGGTCTGGCGGCGGGCCTGGGGACGGCTGCCCGCGGTGCTCGGCGCCGTCCTGCTGGGGAACCTGGCCGTCTGCGCCGTCCCGCTCATCCTGTGGGGCACGGGCATCGGCCTGCTCATGACGGGCGCGGCAACGCAGAACGGCGCGACCGCCGCCTGGGCGCTGCTGCCGCTGCTGCTGCTGCTCTTCGCCGCCGTTCCGCTGTCGATCTGGCTCTGGGTGAAGTTCCTGTTCGCCCCGACGGCGGCGGTTATGGAGCGGCAGGGCCCGGTCGCGGCACTGCGGCGTTCGTCCCAGCTGGTGCGCGGCGACTGGTGGCGGATCTTCGGCATCTCACTGCTGGCCTGGATCATGGCCGCGGCGGCGGCGTACATCATCCAGCTGCCGTTCAGCTTTGCGACGATGCTGCCGGGCTCCGTCGTGGACGCCGACGCCTCACCGGCCCAGGCCGTCGCCGCCATGGCGGTCGGCCTGATCACGTTCGTCATCGGCTCGCTGATCGGCCAGATCGCCGCAGCGATCTTCCCTCAGCTGGTCAACAGCCTGCTCTACGTCGACCAGCGCATCCGCAAGGAGAACCTGGCCCCCGCGCTGGCCCAGGCGGCGGCACAGCACGCGCCGGCCGGATGACGGCGGGCGACGCAAACGGCCGTGCCCGCCGGACGGTTCGTCCGGCGGGCACGGCCGTTCCACACGCCGCGGCGCGCGTCGCGCGTGTCCGCGTCACACGTTGAAGCCGAGCGCCCTCAGCTGCTCACGGCCATCGTCCGTGATCTTGTCGGGGCCCCACGGCGGCATCCAGACCCAGTTGATCTTCAGCTCGTTGACGATTCCGTCCGTCGCGGACTTCGCCTGGTCCTCGATCACATCGGTCAGCGGACACGCCGCCGACGTCAGGGTCATGTCCAGCGTCGCCACATTGGAGTCGTCGATGTGGATGCCGTAGATCAGGCCCAGATTGACCACATCGATGCCCAGCTCGGGGTCGACGACGTCGTACAGCGCCTCGCGGACTTCTTCCTCCGAGGCCGGCTTCGCCACGGCCCCTGCGTTCTCGGTCATGCCGTCTTCCTCACAGCCTCGTCGGCGTCATCGGACTCGTCGGCGCCGTCGCCCAGCGCCTGGGCGGTCGCGTCCTTCCATGCCATCCAGCTCAGCAGAGCGCACTTCACCCGCGCCGGGTACTTGGAGACGCCGGCGAAGGCCACCGCGTCCTCCAGCACCTCCTCCATGGCGTCGTCCGGCTCGATCTGGCCCTTGGACTGCATCAGCTCCAGAAAGACGCTCTGGATCTTCCTGGCCTCGGACAGCTCCTTGCCGACCAGCAGCTCGTTCAGCACGGAGGCGCTGGCCTGGCTGATGGAGCAGCCCTGGCCCTCGTAGCTGACGTCCGCGATGCGCAGACCGTCGTACTTCACTCGGAGGGTGATCTCATCGCCGCACGTCGGATTGACATGGTGCACCTCGGCGTCGCCATCCCGCAGACCGCGCCCGTGCGGGTGCTTGTAGTGGTCCAGGATGACGTCCTGGTACATCGAATCCAGCTTCAAGGTCAGCAGCCCCTCATCCGAAGAAGTTACGGACGTGCTCCAGCCCGTCGACGAGGGCGTCGACCTCCGCCGGCGTGGAGTACAGATAGAAGGACGCTCGCGTGGTCGCAGGAATTCCGTACCGCAGGCAGACCGGCCGTGCGCAGTGATGGCCGACGCGGACCGCGATGCCCTGCTCGTCGAGCACCTGCCCCACATCGTGCGGGTGGATGTCGCCGAGCGTGAACGAGATCGCCGCGCCCCGGTCCTCGGCCGTGGTCGGGCCGATGATCCGCAGGTCGGGGACCTCCTGCAGTCTCTTGACCGCGTACTCGGTCAGGATGTGCTCATGCTGGGCGATCTTGTCCATGCCGATCGAGCTGAGGTAGTCCACGGCCGCGCCGAGGCCGACGGCCTGGGCGATCGGGGGCGTGCCCGCCTCGAACTTGTGCGGCGCGGGCGCATAGGTGGAGGAGTTCATCGAGACGGTCTCGATCATCTCGCCGCCGCCGAGGAACGGCGGCAGGTCCTCCAGCAGCTCCTGCCGGCCCCAGAGGACGCCGATGCCGGTCGGACCGCACATCTTGTGCCCGGTGAAGGCCACGAAGTCGGCCTGCAGCGCCTGCACGTCCAGCACCATGTGCGGGGCGGCCTGCGAGGCGTCGATCAGGACGAGCGCGCCGACCTCCTGGGCGCGGCGGACGATCGCCTCGACCGGGTTGATCGTGCCCATGATGTTGGAGACCAGCACAAACGAGACGATCTTCGTGTTCTCGGTGATGATCTCGTCGATGTCGGACAGATCAAGCCGGCCGTCGTCGGTGAGGCCAAACCACTTCAGCTTTGCTCCGGTGCGCTGCGAGAGCAGCTGCCACGGAACGATGTTGGAGTGGTGCTCCATCTCCGTGATGACTATCTCGGTCTCACGGTCCACCCGGTACGGCTCGTCGGCCCAGCCCAGCATGTTCGCCACGAGGTTCAGCGACTCCGAGGCGTTCTTGGTGAAGATCACCTCGTCTCGGCTGGGTGCGTTGATGAAGGCGGCGACCTTGTCGCGGGCGCCTTCGTACAGCGCCGTTGCCTCCTCGGCGAGCACATGCACGCCGCGGTGGACATTGGCGTTGTGCTGTTCGTAGTACTCACTCAGCACGTCGAGCACCTGGCGCGGCGTCTGGGACGTCGCGGCGTTGTCCAGGTACACGAGCTTCTTGCCGTCGTGGAGTCGGCGGTCCAGGATCGGGAAGTCCTTGCGGATCGCCTCGGTGTCGAGGAGGCCGGGGAGCCCCTGGCGGGGTGCAGTCACGCCGATACGCCACCCTTCACATATGCCTCGTAGCCCTCGGCCTCCAGCTTGTCCGCGAGCTCCGGGCCGCCGGACTCGGCGATGCGGCCGTTCGCGAAGACATGCACGAAGTCGGGCTTGATGTAGCGCAGGATCCGCGTGTAGTGGGTGATCAGCAGGGTGCCGACCTCGCCGGTCTCGCGGACGCGGTTGACGCCCTCGGAGACGATGCGCAGCGCGTCGACGTCCAGACCCGAGTCGGTCTCGTCGAGGATCGCGATCTTCGGCTTGAGCAGTTCCAGCTGGAGGATCTCGTGGCGCTTCTTCTCACCGCCGGAGAAGCCCTCGTTGACGTTGCGCTCGGCGAAGGAGGGGTCCATGTGGAGACGCTGCATGGTCTCCTTGACCTCCTTGACCCAGGTGCGCAGCTTGGGGGCCTCGCCGCGGATCGCGGTGGCGGAGGTGCGCAGGAAGTTGGAGACCGAGACGCCGGGGACCTCGACCGGGTACTGCATGGCGAGGAAGACGCCGGCGCGGGCGCGCTCGTCGACGCTCATTTCCAGGACGTCCTCGCCGTCCAGGGTGACGGCGCCGCCGGTGATCGTGTACTTGGGGTGGCCGGCGAGCGAGTAGGCGAGCGTCGACTTGCCGGAGCCGTTGGGGCCCATGATGGCGTGGGTCTCGCCCTGCTTGACGGTCAGGTCGACGCCCTTGAGGATCTCGCGGGGGCCGGCCTCCGCTTCGACGGAGACGTGCAGGTCGTGGATTTCAAGCGTTGCCATGGGTGCCTCAGGACTCCTGGGTGACGGAGACGAGCACGTCGTCCCCTTCGATCTTTACGGGGTATACGGGGACGGGCTGCGTCGCGGGAAGGCTGTCGGGCTTGCCCGTGCGGAGGTCAAAGCTGGAGCCGTGCAGCCAGCATTCGATGTGGCAGTCCTCCACTTCGCCCTCGGAGAGGGAGACGTTCGCATGCGAGCAGACGTCGTAGATGGCGAACACCTCGCCCTCGGTGCGGACGACCGAGACCGGCGTGCCCTCGAGTTCCACCCGCTTGGGGGTGTCCTCGTCCAGCTCGCTCAGGCCGCAGGCGCGTACGTACGTCATGCGACGGACGCCTCCAGCTCTTCCTCGATCTTGGCGATCAGCCGCGCCTCGACGTCGTCGATGCCGATCTGCTGGACCAGTTCGGCGAAGAAGCCGCGGACGACCAGACGGCGGGCCTCGTGCTCCGGGATGCCGCGGGCCATCAGGTAGAAAAGCTGCTCGTCGTCGAAGCGGCCGGTGGCGGAGGCATGGCCGGCGCCGACGATCTCGCCGGTCTCGATCTCCAGGTTCGGCACCGAGTCGACCCGCGCGCCGTCCGTCAGGACGAGGTTGCGGTTCATCTCATAGGTGTCCGTGCCCTCGGCCGCGGCCTGGATCAGAACGTCGCCGATCCACACGGCGTGTGCGTCGTCGCCCTGCAGCGCGCCCTTGTAGACCGCGTTGGACTTGCAGTGCTGGGTGTTGTGGTCGACGAACAGCCGGTGCTCGTGGTGCTGGCCCCGGTCGGTGAAGTACAGGCCGAAGAGCTCCGCCTCGCCGCCGGTGCCCTGGTAGGCGACCCGCGGGTGCAGCCGTACGAGGTCTCCGCCGAAGGTGACGACGACCGACTTGAAGGAGGCGTCCCGGCCGATCAGCGCATTGTGCTGGGAGCAGTGGACGGCCTTGTCGTCCCAGTCCTGGACGGTGACGACGGTGAGCTTGGCGCCGTCGCCGAGGACGAAGTCGACATTGGCGGCGAGGACGGCGTCGCCGGTGTGGTCGATGACCACGACGGCCTCGGCGAAGGCGCCGAGCTCGATCACCTGGTGGGCGAAGGCGGTGCCGCCCTCGCCGTGGACCGCGATCCGGATCGGCTCGGTGAGCACGGCCTCCTTGGGCACGGTGACGACCGAGGCCTGCTCGAAGGAGCTGTACGCCTGGGCGGCGACGCGGTCGACGGGGGTGCCGGCCGTGCCGAGCCGCTCGTCGTCCCGCCCGACGGCCTCGACCGTGACGCCGTCGGGCGCGTCGAAGGCCACCTTGACGCCGGCGCCGTTCGCGACGGCCGTGCCGTCGTGCAGCCCGCGCAGCCGCTCGAGCGGGGTGAAGCGCCACTCCTCCTCGCGGCCGTGCGGCACCGGGAAGTCCGCCACGTCGAAGGACGGGGGCGCACTCATCCGGGTGGCGACGGTCGACTCGGCGGCCACCGCGATCGAGCCGGCGGTGGTGGATCCCGCCGGTGGGGGTCCCCCCTGGACCGTGGTCCTGCGGAGGTCCTCGGGGGAGTTCTGAGCCTCAGCCATGGCTGTCCTAGTGCTCACTTTCTGCATTCATAGTGCGTGTCGCCTCCGGGCGCCGTGCCCGGCGGGCATCGGCGTGCCCTTCGGCTCGCTCGCAGGCTCATGGGGTGAGCCGGATGGGACCTGGGGTCCCGGGGTCAGGGAGTGACGGCAGAGGGCGGCTAGCCCACCGCGCCTTCCATCTGCAGCTCGATCAGCCGGTTGAGCTCCAGCGCGTACTCCATGGGCAGCTCCTTGGCGATCGGCTCGACAAAGCCGCGCACGATCATCGCCATCGCCTCGTCCTCGCTCATGCCCCGGCTCATCAGGTAGAAGAGCTGGTCCTCGGAGACCTTGGAGACGGTGGCCTCGTGGCCCATGGACACGTCGTCCTCGCGGACGTCGACATACGGGTAGGTGTCGGAGCGGGAGATCGTGTCCACGAGCAGCGCGTCGCACAGCACGTTGGACTTGGCGCCCGGGGCGCCCTCGCCGATCTCGATCAGTCCGCGGTAGGAGGTGCGGCCGCCGCCTCGCGCCACCGACTTGGAGACGATGTTCGAGGAGGTGTTCGGGGCCATGTGCACCATCTTCGCGCCCGCGTCCTGGTGCTGGCCCTCGCCCGCGAAGGCGATGGAGAGGGTCTCGCCCTTGGCGTGCTCGCCCATCAGGTAGACGGCCGGGTACTTCATGGTGACCTTGGAGCCGATGTTGCCGTCGACCCACTCCATGGTCGCGCCCTCGTAGGCCACGGCACGCTTGGTGACCAGGTTGTAGACGTTGTTCGACCAGTTCTGGATCGTCGTGTAGCGGCAGCGGCCGCCCTTCTTCACGATGATCTCGACGACGGCGCTGTGCAGCGAGTCCGAGGAGTAGATCGGGGCGGTGCAGCCCTCGACGTAGTGGACGTAGGCGTCCTCGTCGACGATGATCAGCGTCCGCTCGAACTGGCCCATGTTCTCCGTGTTGATGCGGAAGTAGGCCTGGAGCGGGATGTCGACGTGAACGCCCTTGGGGACGTAGATGAACGATCCGCCGGACCACACGGCCGTGTTCAGCGAGGCGAACTTGTTGTCACCCACCGGGATCACGGTGCCGAAGTACTCCTTGAAGAGCTCCGGGTGCTCCTTCAGCGCGGTGTCGGTGTCCAGGAAGATGACGCCCTGCGCCTCCAGGTCCTCACGGATCTGGTGGTAGACGACTTCGGACTCGTACTGGGCGGCGACGCCTGCGACGAGGCGCTGCTTCTCCGCCTCCGGGATGCCGAGCTTGTCGTAGGTGTTCTTGATGTCCTCCGGCAGTTCCTCCCAGGAGGCCGCCTGCTGCTCGGTGGACCGCACAAAGTACTTGATGTTGTCGAAGTCGATGCCCGACAGGTCCGAGCCCCACGTCGGCATGGGCTTCTTGTCGAACAACCGCAGACCCTTGAGCCGCAGCTTCAGCATCCACTCCGGCTCGTTCTTCTTCTCGGAGATGTCGCGGACGACGTCCTCGGAAAGGCCGCGCTTGGCAGCGGAACCGGCTGCGTCGGAGTCGGCCCAGCCGAATTCATACCTGCCCAGACCCTCGAGTTCGGGGTGGGCAGTCTCCGTGGGGAGAGTCATGCGGGGTTCCTCCCGGCCGTGCTTGCAGATGCTGTGGATGAAGTCTTCTTGGGAATGAACGTGGTGCAGACCCCGTCGCCGTGGGCGATCGTGGCCAGTCGCTGCACATGCGTCCCGAGCAGTTGGGAGAAGACCTCGGTCTCCGCCTCGCACAGCTGCGGGTACTGCTCGGCTACATGGGCGACCGGGCAGTGGTGCTGACAGAGCTGCTCGCCCTGCTGGTTGTGGGGCGCATTACGCGCCGTGGCAGCGTACCCGTCGGCGCTCAAGGCCTTCGCCAGCGCCTGGGTCCGCTCCTCGGCCGGCGCCTCGTCGACCGCCCTGCGGTACGCCTCGGCCTGTGCCGCGACGCGGTCCCTGGCGAAGGCGGCCACGGCCTCCTCGCCGGCGGTCCGCTCGATCCAGCGGAGGGCGTCCACGGCCAGCTCGTCGTACGACTGGTCGAAGGCGTCCCGGCCGCAGTCGGTCAGGGCGAACACCTTGGCGGGCCGCCCCCGTGTACGCGCTCCGTAGACCCGCTGTTCACGGGCTTCCACCACATTCTCCGCGACAAGCGCGTCGAGATGGCGGCGGACGGCGGCCTGGGTGAGACCGAGACGGCCGGCGAGATCGGCCACGGTGGACGGGCCGTGATCCAGGATCGACCGCGCGACCCGGTTGCGCGTCGAGCGCTCCCCGGTCGCGAGCTCCTCCTGCGGCGTCTCCCGCCCGCTCTCGCCGTTTTTCACAACGCCATTGTTGCGTAATTCTTCTGACCGTGACAACCAACGCCCGCTGCGCGAGCCGGTGCGCTTCGTCACTAAGGGTCACCTAAGGAAGGGGCGGCTCCGGATGGTCTGAAGCCACCGGACAAACGGCTGTGGCCTGCCCTTACTCCGGAAATTCCGGCGGAATGGCGTGGCGCGGGGCGCCGGCCGCGCCAGGGCATTTCCGGTACCGAATATTCCGTTGACGCCCACGCCCGGACGGGGGACGGACGCGGGACGGCGGAGCTTCGCCCCCATGGCCCGACGGCCCCCGCGCCCCGCCTAGACTTCCCGGCATGCGAAGCGAGTCCGCCGTCGAGATCCGGGGTCTGGTCAAGCGGTACGGGACGAAGACGGCCGTGGACCGCCTCGATCTCGACGTACGCGCGGGCTCGGTCACCGCGGTCCTCGGCCCGAACGGCGCCGGGAAGACCACCACCGTCGAAATGTGCGAGGGATACCGCCGCCCGGACGCGGGCGCGGTGCGGGTGCTGGGCCTCGACCCGGTCGCCGACGCCGCGAAGCTCCGGCCCCGCATCGGTGTGATGCTCCAGTCCGGCGGCGTCTACACGGGCGCGCGCGCCGACGAGATGCTGCGGCACATGGCGCGGCTGCACGCCCATCCGCTCGATGTGGACGCACTGATAGAGCGCCTGGGGCTCGGCTCCTGCGGCCGCACCCCCTACCGGCGGCTGTCCGGCGGCCAGCAGCAGCGGCTCGCGCTGGCGCTGGCCGTGGTCGGCCGCCCCGAGCTGGTCTTCCTGGACGAGCCCACGGCGGGCCTCGATCCACAGGCCCGCCGTGCCACCTGGGAACTGGTGCGGGAACTGCGCGCCGACGGCGTCTCCACCGTGCTGACCACGCACTTCATGGACGAGGCCGAGGAGCTTGCGGACGATGTCGCGATCATCGACACGGGCCGGGTGATCGCCCAGGGCAGCCCGGAGGAGCTGTGCCGGGGCGGTGCGGAGAACACCCTGCGCTTCACCGGACGGCCGGGGCTGGACCTCGGCTCCCTGCTGAAGGCCCTCCCGGACGGCTCGGCCGCCGTCGAGCTGACGCCCGGCGCCTACCGGATAACCGGCGAAGTGGGCCCCCAGCTGCTGGCGACGGTGACCTCCTGGTGCGCCCAGCACGGCGTGATGCCGGACGGCATCTCCGTGGAGCGGCACACCCTCGAAGACGTGTTTCTGGAACTGACGGGCAAGGAGCTGCGCGGATGACGGCGCGCCACGACGAACACGACCGGGGGCCCGGGGGTCGCCCCCCGGAAAAGCACAGCCTGGAACCGACGGGCAAGGAGCTGCCCGGATGACGGCGCGCCACAACGAACACGACCGGGGGCCCGGGGGTCGCCCCCCGGAAAAGCACAGCCTGGAACCGACGGGCAAGGAGCTGCGCGGATGAGCGTCGGCACATACGCGCCAAAGCCGGGCGCCGCCCCTCTCGGCAGGATGATCACCGCGCAGGCCGTCTTCGAGACGAAGATGCTGCTGCGCAACGGCGAGCAGCTGCTGCTCACCGTCATCATCCCGTCCCTGCTCCTCGTGCTGTTCTCGACGGTCGACATCGTCGACACCGGCAGCGGCGAGCCGGTGGATTTCCTCACCCCCGGCGTGCTCGCGCTCGCCGTGATGTCCACGGCGTTCACCGGTCAGGCCATCGCCACGGGCTTCGAGCGGCGGTACGGGGTGCTCAAACGGCTCGGGGCTTCGCCGATCCCGCGTTGGGCGCTGATGTGTGCCAAGACGCTGTCGGTGCTGGCCACCGAGCTGCTGCAGATCGGCCTGCTGACGGCCATCGCCTTCGGCCTCGGCTGGTCGCCTGAGGGCAATCCGCTCTCCGTGCTGCTGCTGCTCGCGCTGGGCACCGCCGCGTTCTCCGGCCTCGGTCTGCTGATGGCGGGCACTCTGAGGGCGGAGGCGACGCTCGCCGCGGCGAATCTGGTGTTCCTGCTGCTGCTGATCGGCGGCGGGGTGATCGTGCCGCTGGACAAGTTCCCCGGTCCGGTCGCCTCGGCACTCGGACTGCTGCCGATCTCGGCGCTCTCCGAGGGGCTGCGCGAGGTGCTCCAGCACGGCGCGGCGCTGCCGTGGACCGATCTGGGCGTGCTGGCCGTCTGGGCGGCCGTGGGGCTGGGGGCTGCGGCGCGGCTGTTCCGGTGGGAGTAGCCGCGGAGCGGTCCGGGCGCTGGCCCCGGTCCGGGTCCCGGTCCGGGTCTTGACCCGGGTCCGGTCCGGGTCCCCCGTCCGGGTCCGGTCCGGGACCCGGTCGGGCGGGGGAATGGTCCGACTGGCCTGACTCGCACCCCTCGTGAACGGTTGCACAAGCCCGCCTCTTACGATGAGGGCCGTGCAGACCCCTCTCGCCTTCATCGCCCAGCGCTGGACGCCGTCCCCGAAGACGCTCCGGCGTGCCGCGCTGTCCGCCGTCGTGATGAGCGTCGTCATCATCGTCACCGGCGGCGCGGTCCGGCTGACCGGCTCCGGCCTCGGCTGCGACACCTGGCCCAAGTGCACGGACGACTCACTGTTCACCACGCCCGAGCAGGGCATCCACGGGTTGATCGAGTTCGGCAACCGGATGCTCACCTATGTGCTGTCGGCGGCCGTCGGCTGGACGATCATCGCGGCGCGGTCCATGAAGCCGCGGCGGCGGGGCCTGAGCAGGCTCGCCTGGTCGCAGTTCTGGATCGTGATGGGCAATGCGGTGCTCGGCGGCATCACGGTGCTGGCGGGCCTGAATCCATGGACGGTGGCCGGACACTTCCTGCTGGCCAACGGTCTGCTCACGGTTGCCGTCGTCACCTGGCAGCGCGCCCGCGAGGGCGACGGCAGGCCGCGGGTGCGTGTGCCGAAGCCCGTGCGGCAGCTGTCCTGGGCGATCGTGGCCGCCTCGGTGGCGCTCATCGTGCTGGGCACCGCGGTGACCGGCTCCGGCAAGCACGCGGGCGACAGCAGCGAGGTCCCGCGCATGCCGTGGCACTGGGCGGACGTCGCGCACATCCACGCGGCCGCGGCCTGGGCGGTGTGTGCGCTGGCGGTGGCGATATGGCTGGGGCTGCGGGTGGTGGACGCCCCCGACGACATCCGGGCGCGCGCCCGCGATCTGCTGCTGGTCCTGCTGGCCCAGGGCGGCATCGGCTATCTCCAGTACTTCACCGGCGTCCCGGAGGTGCTGGTGGCGGCCCATATGCTCGGCTCGGCCCTGATGTGGGTCGCGGTGCTGCGGCTGGCGCTCAGCCTGCGCGAGCGGGAGGTCACGGCCCCGGGGATTCCGTCCCACGCGGAGCCGACGCCGGCTGTGCGGGCCTGAGCCGGACCGGCCGTCCGGGTGCGACCGTTCCGGCGCGCCCCGCTCCGAGCACGTCTGTCGCGGCTGCGAGCCGGCCACAGCCCCGCCGTACGACCGGCTCCGGCGTCCCGCCGGGGACGGCCGCCCGCCGTGGTAGGGCAGGGGTTGGTCCGGCCCTCCGCCCCCGCTGTCAGCCCCGGCAGACGGCGGGGGCCCGGAACCGGTCCGCCGGCGCGAGGCCGTAGACGCGGCGGGCGTTGCCCTCGGCGATCATCGCTGCGACCCGCCGGGCGTCCTGAAGGCACCACGCCCCTTCGGCGACCCAGCCGCCCAGCACCCGGCCCAGTGCCTCGCGGAAGCTCCGGGCTCCGACGACGTGGAGTTCGGGCAGCCCGCGAGCTCCGCTGGAGAAGAGGAGCTTCCCGAAGGGAGCGAGCTCCAGGATCTCGGCGAGAAGGGCCGCCGCCCGGGTGCCGGTGTGCGTCAGGGCAGGGCCGAGATCCGCGTACACATGGGGGAAGACGCTCGTCAGATGCGCCGCGTGGCGGTGGTGCGGATAGCCGCCGAGCAGGACGAGATCAGTGCCGAGCCCGGCGGTCGCCTCGGCGAAGGACGCGAGGTTCAGCGGGTCCGCCACCCCGACGTGGAGTTGCAGCGGCAGCCCGGAGGCCACGGCGATCCACAGAAGATGCCGTACGAGGACGGGGTCGTCGAGGCGGTCGCCGACGGCGCGCCCGGCCAGCCAGCGCCCTGCCGCACCGCGGACCTCGCCGGGCCCCGGGGGGTCGGACGAGTCGGCCGGCGGCGTCTTCACGCCGGCGACCGAGGTGAAGGCGACGGCGTCGGCCGCGGCGCCGTGGACGGCCTCGGCGAGGTTCGCCAGAAAGGACTCCACGGTGCCGGAGGTGTCGGCGACCTGTTCGGCGAGGAGTTCGAGACGGATGATCTCCCGCGCCTCGGCCGTGCCCGCCGCGGCGATCTCCGACGGCCCGGTGAGGTCCCCGGGCAGCCCGGTGTCCACCAGGTAGGTGGCGATGCCGCTCCCCCTCAGCAGCCGCCGCGCCGCCTCCAGGACGCCGAGCTCCCGGCGCCGGGCGAGATAGCGGGCCGGCGGGCAGTGCGGCTCCAGGTCCAGCAGCGGCGGACACCAGCGCCGCACCGCGAAGCCGGTCTGCGTGTCGAAGAACGTGGTGCCCGGCGCGGGCGGGCCCGCCGTCCTGCCGAGACACGCCTCGAAGGCGCCGATGCCGAGCTCGGTGCGGAGCACGCCGTGGCAGTGCTGATCCACGAGGTTCGCCACAGACGCGGCGTCGATCATCCGGGGCTCCCAGGCGCAGACCGTGCATTCACAGTCCTAACGCGTGGCCCCGGGTGGAGGTGTTGCCGGGCTTCAGGGATTGGCCGGGCCGCCCAGCTGGATGCCGGCCATCCTCGTCCACTCGTACGGCCCGGTCCGCACCTTCGCCGCGAAGTCGCCGTCGAACGACTCGTGCAGGGTGAGCCCGGCCTTCTCGGCCGCCGCCTGGGCGATCGCATGGCTCGGGGCCACCAGGTCGCCCCAGCCGCCGTCCTCGCCGACGAGCACGATGCGGGTGCCCATCTGGCCGAGGTAGGCGAGCTGGCCCTCGGCGCCGCCGTGCTGCTCGGCGAACGCGCTGATCTGCTTGGCGAGCTTGGCCGCGCGGCGCTCGGCGCGGGCGTCTGACTGGGTCTCCATAACCACGATGCTACCGACGAGTAGATCGCTTGGCGACCGCCGGGCGCGGTGGCGTGGGCCACGCGCGGGCGGGACGGCGGCTACCGCAGGAACGGGTCCACGGCGACCGCGACGAACAGCAGCGACACATAGGTGATCGACCAGTGGAAGAGCCGCATCTCCTTGAGCTTGCCGCCGGTGACGCCTGCCTTGGCCCGCGCCTGGAGCGCATGCGCCTCCCACAGCCACCAGCCGCCGGTGGCCAGGGCGACCGCGGTGTAGAACCAGCCGGTGTAGCCGAGTGGCTGCAGCAGCAGCGAGACGCCGACCATGACCCAGCTGTAGACGACGATCTGCCGCGCCACGGTCCGGTTGGAGGCGATGACAGGCAGCATCGGCACGCCCACGCGCGCGTAGTCGTCCTTCACCTTCATCGACAGCGGCCAGTAGTGCGGCGGCGTCCAGAAGAAGATGACGAGGAAGAGGATCACCGCGGCCCACGACATCGAGTCGGTCACCGCGGACCAGCCGATCAGCACCGGCATACAGCCGGCGATGCCGCCCCAGACGATGTTCTGCGCGGTGCGGCGCTTGAGGATCATCGTGTAGACGACGACATAGAAGAGGAGCGCGCCGAGGGCGAGGGCGGCGGACAGCCAGTTGACGAGCAGCCCGAACCAGAGGGTGGAGACGAAGGCCAGGGTGACGCCGAAGACGAGGCCCTCACGGGGCGAGACCATGCCGGTGACCAGGGGACGCTGCGCGGTGCGGTCCATCAGCGCGTCGATGTCGCGGTCGATGTACATGTTCAGGGCGTTCGCGCCGCCCGCGGAGAGGTAGCCGCCGATGCAGGTGGCCAGCACCAGCCGGAGGTCCGGTACGCCCTGAGCGGCCAGGAACATCACCGGCACGGTGGTGATCAGCAGCAGTTCGATGATCCGCGGCTTGGTCAGCGCCACGAATGCCTTGACGCGGGCCCCGAACGGCCGATGGCCCCCCGGGCTGGGAGTCAAGACGACCCCTGCGGGTCGGGACTCGACGGCCGTCACGCACACCCCTGACAGAGAAATCCCAGCAAGCTCCGGGAGTGAAGACCCGGTAAAGGCTTGCGCGTACCACGCCACTCTAGACGTTGCCCATATGCCGTTCTCCGCCGGGGTGGGATCGTGTTGAGCGGCAGCCGCATGCCGCGCGTATACACGGTCATGCCCATGGTCGAGCCGTCATTCGCGCCGTCGTTCGCGGCTTTGTCCGCGGCTTTGTCCGCGGCGTTGTCCGCGGCGTTGTCCGCAGTGTTGTTGCGGCATCGTCCGCGGCGTTGTTCGCAGCGTTGTTCGAACCGGCGTCCGGCCCGGGAACCATGCCGTCACACCCGCCGTCGCCCCGGCCGCCGCGCACGCCTGCCGCCGGGAGGCGAAGCACCGGGGCGGGCGGCACTCTGGCAGTACGGATGCCCGTATCGTCCGCCGTCCGCGCCCGATCAGGCGCTCGAATGGATGAGCGTCCGGGCGAGGGTAGGCTCGACAGCGCCCGGTGCGCTCTCAGTCACCGGGATTCGACATGTGGAGAGGAGCCCTGACTCAGGGTGAGCACCAAGCCGACCACGACAGACCTCGAGTGGACCGAATCGGACCGGCGGGCCGTTGACACCGCCCGGGTCCTGGCCATGGATTCCGTACAGAAGGTCGGCAACGGCCATCCGGGTACGGCCATGAGCCTGGCCCCCGCCGCTTATGTTCTCTTCCAGAAGCTGATGCGGCACGACCCGGCGGACCCCGACTGGACCGGCCGTGACCGCTTCGTGCTGTCCGCGGGCCACTCGTCTCTGACCCTGTACATCCAGCTCTACCTCGCCGGGTACGGGCTGGAGCTGGACGATCTGAAGGCCTTCCGCACCTGGGGTTCCAAGACCCCCGGCCACCCGGAGTACGGCCACACCGCGGGCGTCGAGACGACGACCGGCCCGCTGGGCCAGGGCGTCGCCAACGCCGTGGGCATGGCCATGGCCGCCCGCTACGAGCGCGGTCTGTTCGACCCGGAGACGCCGCAGGGCGAGAGCCCGTTCGACCACACCGTCTGGGTGATCGCGGGTGACGGCTGCCTCCAGGAGGGCATCGCCGCCGAGGCGTCCTCGCTGGCAGGTCACCAGAAGCTGGGCAATCTGGTCCTCCTCTGGGACGACAACCACATCTCGATCGAGGGCGACACGGAGACGGCCGTCTCCGAGGACACCCTGAAGCGGTACGAGGCCTACGGCTGGCATGTGCAGCGCGTGGAGCAGCTGCCCGACGGCGACCTCGACCCGGCGGGCCTCTACCGCGCGCTGAAGGCGGCGCAGGAGGAGACCGAGCGGCCGTCCTTCATCGCCGCCCGCTCGATCATCGCCTGGCCCGCGCCGAACGCGCAGAACACCGAGGCCGCGCACGGCTCGGCGCTGGGCGACGAGGAGGTAGCGGCCACCAAGCGCGTCCTGGGCTTTGACCCGGAGCAGGACTTCGAGGTGTCCGACGCGGTCATCGAGCACACCCGCCGGGCGCTGGACCGCGGCCGTGAGGCGCGCGGCGAGTGGGAGAAGGGGTTCGCCGCCTGGCGCACCGCCAACCCCGAGCGTGCGGCCGCGTTCGACCGGATCCGCGCGGGCGAGCTGCCGGCGGACTGGGAGGACGCCCTTCCAGAGTTCGAGACCGGCCACTCCATCGCCACACGCGCCGCCTCCGGCAAGGTGCTCCAGGCGCTGGGCGCGGTCGTGCCCGAGCTGTGGGGCGGCTCCGCCGACCTGGCGGGCTCCAACAACACCACGATCGACAAGACGTCGTCGTTCCTGCCCGAGGGCAACCCGCTGCCGGAGGCCGACCCGTACGGCCGCACGATCCACTTCGGCATCCGCGAGCATGCGATGGCCGCGGCGATGAACGGCATCGCGCTGCACGGCAACACCCGCATCTACGGCGGCACTTTCCTCGTCTTCTCCGACTACATGCGCAACGCGGTGCGGCTGTCCGCGCTGATGCACCTGCCGGTGACGTACGTCTGGACGCACGACTCGATCGGCCTGGGCGAGGACGGCCCGACCCACCAGCCGGTGGAGCATCTGGCGTCGCTGCGCGCTATCCCGGGTCTGAACATCGTCCGCCCCGCGGACGCGAACGAGACGGCGATCGCCTGGCGCGAGATCCTCAAGCGCCACACCAAGGAGTTCGGCGTCGGCGCCCCGCACGGTCTGGCGCTGACCCGGCAGGGCGTGCCGACGTACGACCGCAACGAGGACGCGGCGAAGGGCGGCTATGTGCTGTTCGAGGCCGAAGGGCCGTCCGGGCAGAGCGCCGCGCCGCAGGTCGTGCTGATCGGCACCGGCTCCGAGGTGCAGCTCGCGGTCACGGCGCGGGAGCAGCTGCAGGCCGAGGGCATCCCGACCCGGGTGGTGTCGATGCCGTCCGTGGAGTGGTTCGAGGAGCAGGAGCAGGGGTACCGCGACAGCGTGCTGCCGCCGTCGGTGAAGGCGCGGGTGGCGGTCGAGGCCGGGATCGGTCTGACCTGGCACCGCTATGCGGGAGATGCGGGCCGCATCGTTTCGCTGGAGCACTTCGGCGCTTCGGCTGACGGCAAGGTCCTCTTCCGCGAGTTCGGCTTCACTGCCGAGGCGGTCGCCGCGGCCGCGCGGGAATCGATCGCGGCCGCCGCGCGCTGACGGCGTCATACGCATTCTGCACAAGGACTAGGAGATGCAACTCTCATGACAGACGCACTCAAGCGCCTCTCCGACGAAGGCGTCGCGATCTGGCTGGACGACCTGTCGCGCAAGCGGATCACCTCCGGCAATCTGGCCGAGCTGATCGACGAGCAGCACGTCGTGGGCGTCACCACCAACCCTTCGATCTTCCAGAAGGCGATCAGCGGCGGCGACGGCTACGAGCAGCAGCTCGCGGACCTCGCTGTGCGCAAGGTGACCGTCGAGGAAGCCGTCCGCATGATCACGACGGCGGATGTGCGGGACGCGGCCGACATCCTGCGTCCGGTCTTCGACGCCACCGGCGGTCAGGACGGCCGGGTCTCCATCGAGGTGGACCCGCGCCTCGCCCACAACACGGCGGCCACCGTCGCCGAGGCCAAGCAGCTCGCCTGGCTGGTGGACCGGCCGAACACGCTGATCAAGATCCCGGCCACCAAGGCGGGCCTGCCGGCGATCACCGAGGTGATCGGCCTGGGCATCAGCGTCAATGTGACGCTGATCTTCTCGCTGGAGCGCTACCGCGAGGTGATGGACGCCTACCTGGCCGGTCTGGAGAAGGCCAAGGAGCGCGGCCTGGACCTGTCCAAGATCCAGTCGGTGGCGTCGTTCTTCGTGTCCCGTGTGGACACCGAGATCGACAAGCGGCTGGACGCGCTGGGCACCCCTGAGGCCAAGGAGCTGCGCGGCAAGGCGGCTCTCGCCAACGCCCGCCTGGCGTACGAGGCGTACGAAGAGGTGTTCGCATCCGACCGCTGGGCGGTGCTGGACAAGGCGCAGGCCAACCGCCAGCGTCCGCTGTGGGCGTCGACCGGTGTGAAGGACCCTGCATACAAGGACACGCTGTACGTCGACGAGCTGGTCGCGCCCGGCACGGTGAACACCATGCCCGAGGCCACGCTGGAGGCGACCGCCGACCACGGCGAGATCACCGGCGACACGGTGCGCGGCTCCTACGAGCAGGCGCGCGCCGACCTGGACGCCCTGGCGAAGCTCGGCATCTCCTACGACGACGTGGTGCGGCTGCTGGAGGACGAGGGCGTCGAGAAGTTCGAGGCGTCCTGGAACGACCTGCTCAAGTCGACCGAGGCGGAGCTCGAGCGCCTCACCCCGTCGGAGGGCTGACCCACCTTGTCCGGTGTGATCGGAGCGAACCCGCTCCGTGACGCTGCAGACCGACGGCTCCCGCGGATCGCGGGGCCGTCGGGTCTGGTCATCTTTGGCGTCACGGGCGATTTGTCACGTAAAAAGCTGATGCCGGCGGTGTACGACCTGGCCAACCGCGGGCTGCTGCCGCCGGGCTTCTCGCTGGTCGGCTTCGCCCGTCGTGAGTGGCAGGACGAGGACTTCGCTCAGGAGGTGCACGACGCCGTCAAGCAGCATGCGCGCACCCCCTTCCGCGAGGAGGTCTGGCAGCAGCTCATCCAGGGAATGCGCTTCGTCCAGGGCACCTTCGACGACGACGACGCCTTCGAACAGCTCAAGGCCACCATCGAGGACCTCGACAAGGCGCAGGGCACGGGTGGCAACTTCGCCTTCTACCTCTCCGTGCCGCCGAAGTTCTTCCCCAAGGTCGTCCAGCAGCTCAAGAAGCACGGACTGGCGGACCAACAGGGCGGCTCCTGGCGGCGCGCCGTCATCGAGAAGCCCTTCGGCCATGATCTGACCTCCGCCAAGGAGCTCAACTCGATCGTCCACGAGGTGTTCTCGCCGGAGCAGGTCTTCCGGATCGACCACTATCTGGGCAAGGAGACCGTCCAGAACATTCTGGCGCTGCGCTTCGCCAACACCCTCTTCGAACCGGTCTGGAACCGGTCGTTCGTCGACCATGTGCAGATCACCATGGCCGAGGACATCGGCATCGGCGGCCGGGCGGGCTACTACGACGGCATCGGCGCGGCCCGTGACGTCATCCAGAACCATCTGCTCCAGCTGCTGGCGCTGACCGCGATGGAGGAGCCGCTGTCCTTTGACGCGGACGCCCTCGCGGCGGAGAAGACCAAGGTGCTCGGTGCGGTGAAGCTGCCGAAGGACCTGGCGGAGGGCACCGTGCGCGGGCAGTACGCGGCCGGCTGGCAGGGCGGTGAGAAGGCCGTCGGCTATCTCGAGGAAGAGGGCATCGACCCCCAGTCAAAGACCGACACCTACGCCGCGATCAGGCTGGGGATCGACAACCGCCGCTGGGCGGGCGTCCCCTTCTATCTGCGCACCGGCAAGCGGCTGGGCCGCCGGGTGACGGAGATCGCGGTGGTCTTCCAGCGTGCTCCGCATTCGCCCTTCGACCACACGGCGACCCAGGAACTGGGGCAGAACGCCCTGGTCATCCGGGTGCAGCCGGACGAGGGCGTGACCATGCGGTTCGGCTCCAAGGTGCCGGGGACATCGATGGAGGTGCGGGACGTCTCGATGGACTTCGCATACGGCGAGTCCTTCACCGAGTCCAGCCCGGAAGCCTATGAGCGGCTGCTCCTCGATGTGCTGCTGGGCGACTCCAACCTCTTCCCGCGGCTGGAGGAGGTCGAACTGTCCTGGAAGATCCTCGATCCGATCGAGGAGTTCTGGACCAAGAACGGCAGGCCCGCGCAGTATCCCGCCGGCACCTGGGGTCCGGCCGAGGCGGACGAGATGCTCGCACGAGACGGACGGAGCTGGCGTCGGCCATGAAGATCGACCTTACGGACACCACGGCCAGCAAGGTCAACAAGGCGCTGGTGCGGGGGCGGCGGGCCATCGGCACGCCGACCGTCGGCATGGTGCTGACCCTGGTCATCGTCACCGACGAGGAGAACGCCTACGACGCCCTGAAGGCGGCGAGCGAGGCCTCCCGCGAACACCCCTCGCGCACCCTGGTGGTCATCAAGAGGGTCTCGCGCTCGCCGCGCGACCGCGCGAAGGCCCGGCTGGACGCCGAGGTGCGCGTCGGCGCGGACGCCGGGACCGGCGGTGAGACGGTTGTGCTGCGGCTGTACGGCGAGGTGGTCGACCACGCCCAGTCGGTGGTGCTGCCGCTGCTGCTGCCCGACGCCCCGGTGGTGGTGTGGTGGCCGGTGAACGCGCCGGTCGACCCCGCCCACGACCCGCTGGGCGCGCTGGCGCAGCGCCGGGTGACGGACACGTACGCGGCCGAGCACCCGGTGCGGGAGCTGGCCGCGCGCGCCGCGGCGTACACACCCGGCGACACGGATCTGGCCTGGACCCGGATCACGCCGTGGCGCTCGATGCTGGCGGCCGCGCTGGACCAGGTCGAGTGCGATGTCACCTCGGTGGAGGTGGCCGGTGAGGAGTTCAACCCCAGTGGCGAGCTGCTCGCCATGTGGCTGGCGAACCGGCTGCAGGTGCCGGTGCGGCGGAATCGGTCGAAGGGCCCCGGTCTGACGGCGGTGCGGATGGAGACGACCTGCGGGCCGATCGTGCTGGACCGCGCGGACGGTTCGCTGGCGACACTGTCGATCCAGGGTCAGCCCAAGCGTGCGGTGGCGCTGAAGCGGCGCGACACGGCCGAGCTGATCGCGGAGGAGCTGCGGCGGCTGGACCCGGACGACACCTATGCGTCGGCGCTCCGGTTCGGTGTGGAGAACCTCTCCGCCGCGACGGCCGCCGAGCCCGCGGCCGGTGACTCCGCCTCCGGTGGGACCGGGACCGAGGGGGCGGCGAAAGGCCAGGCCGACGGGAAGCCGGCGGCCGCAAAGAAGGCGGCGGCGAAATGACCGCCCGTCAGCTCGTGGTGCACCACGACAAGGCTCTGATGGCGCAGGCCGCCGCCGCCCGGCTGATCACCCGGATCGTGGACGCCCAGTCCGCACGCGGCACGGCCTCCGTGGTGCTGACGGGCGGCCGCAACGGCAACGCCCTGCTGGCCGCGCTCGCCGCCTCCCCGGCCCGTGACGCGGTCGACTGGCGGCGGCTGGACCTGTGGTGGGGCGACGAGAGGTTCCTTCCCGAGGGCGATGCGGAGCGCAATGTCACGCAGGCCCGGGAGGCGCTGCTGGACCGGGTGCCGGTCGATCCGTCGCGGGTGCACGCCATGCCCGCCTCCGACGGCGAGTGGGGCGGCGACGCGGATGCCGCAGCCGCCGCGTACGCGGCCGAACTCGCCGCCGCGGCAAGGCCGGAGAACCACGCCGCGGTCCCGTCGTTCGACGTCCTGATGCTGGGCGTCGGCCCGGACACACATGTCGCCTCGCTCTTCCCGGAGCTTCCCGGGGTCCGCGAGACGGAGCGCACGGTCGTCGGCGTCCATGGCGCGCCCAAGCCTCCGCCGACCCGGATCTCGCTGACGCTTCCCGCGATCCGCTCGGCTCGTGAGGTGTGGCTGCTGGCGGCGGGCGAGGACAAGGCGAAGGCGGCGGCGATCGCCCTCTCCGGCGCGGGCGAGATCCAGGCCCCTGCCGCGGGCGCGTACGGCCGCAGCCGGACGCTCTGGCTGCTCGACGCGGCCGCGGCGTCCCGGCTTCCGCGGGATCTGTATCCCCCGGCGTAGTAAGGCGGCTCTGGCCGCGGGGCCCGGTCCGCGAGGCTGCGGATGCTGTTGGTTAATTCGGGCCCGTGCGTGACGTCGGCTCCCGAGACCTGGTTGTGGTCTTGGGAGCCGACGTTGTCGTATGGGGTGGGTGTCGATGTCTATGCAGCCGAAGGGGTCGGGGGAGATTCCGGCGGAGACGGTGCGGGTGGCGCGGGCCGCGTTCCCGAAGGGGAGCCAGGCGATCCGGGTCCGGGACGAGCTGGGGCCGTTGTTCACCGACGAGGAGTTCGCGGATCTCTTCCCGACGCGGGGGAAGCCTGCCTGGTCACCGGGTCGGCTGGCCTTGGTGCTGGTGTTGCAGTTCGTGGAGGGGCTGACCGATCGGCAGGCCGCCGAGGCGGTGCGGGCAAGGATCGACTTCAAATACGCCCTCGCGCTGGAACTGGCTGATCCGGGGTTCGACTTCTCGGTGCTGTCGGAGTTCCGGGACCGGCTGGTCGAGGCGGACGCCGGACGGCGGGTGCTGGATGGCATCCTGGCCGCGGCCCGGGAGAAGGGGCTGCTCAAGACCGCCGGCCGAGCTCGTACCGACTCCACGCATGTGCAGTCCGTGGCACGGGAACTGTGCTGGCTGGAGATGGTCGCGGAAACATTGCGTTCGGCATTGAACACGCTCGCGCAGGCCGCCCCCGACTGGCTGGCGGAGGTTGCCGAGCCGGACTGGTTCAGGCATTACGCGACGAGGGCCGAGGACTCCCGGTTCCCCAAGGCCCACGCCAAACGGGAGGAGGCCGGCCGGCGGATCGGGACGGACGGGATGCGGCTGCTTGAGGCCGTCTTCTCGCCCCAGGCGTCGGCCGGGCTGCGGGAGCTGGAGCAGGTGAAGAACCTGCGGCAGATGTGGGTCCAGCACTTCCACCTGGTCGGGGGCGAGGTGAGGCGGCGGGACCCAAAAGACCGGCCGCCGGGCGCAACGCGCCTGGTCACACCCTATGACCCCGGGGCGAGGGGCAGCAAGAAACGCGACATCCTGTGGGACGGATACAAGGCCCATCTCACCGAGACCTGCGAGCCAGACACCCCGAACCTGATCACGAACGTCGCCACGACCGACGCCACCGTTCCGGACAGCGTGATGGCCGGCCCGATCCACGCCTCCCTCGCCGCGCGGGACTGCCTGCCCGGCGAGCACTGGGTCGATGCCGGCTACCCCAACGCCGCCCAGGTCGTGGCCGCCCGCACCGAACACGGCATCGCCCTGCACGGGCCGATGGCGGCCAGCACGACGCCCCAGACCGGCGGCCCTTATGAGCAGGACGCCTTCACCATCGACTGGGACAAGCAGCAGGTGACCTGCCCGAACGGCGTGACCAGCACCCAGTGGCACCACCGGCACTCACAGCACGGCCTGCCCGTCATCCGGGTCCGGTTCAACCCGGCGGATTGCCGCACCTGCCCCCACCTGCGGGAATGCGTCAGTTCACCGAAGGCCGAACGCCGCGAGATCACCCTTCGGCACCGGGCCGAACACGAAGCCGTCCACACTGCCCGCACCGAGCAGCAGACCGACGTCTGGAAGGACCGCTACAAGATCCGCGCTGGTGTCGAGGGCACCATCTCGCAAGGCGTCCAGCGCTGCGGCCTGCGCAGATCCCGCTACCGGGGCCTGGCGAAGACCAGCCTCCAGCACCAGCTCACCGGCGCCGCCATCAACCTCGCCCGCATCGACGCCCCCCTCACCGACACCCCCCGGGCCCGCACCCGCACCAGCCACTTCGCAGCACTTCGCCCCGCCGACCAAGTCGACGGGGCGAAGCAACAGGGCCCGAATTAACCAACAGCATCCGCGAGGCTGCGGACCGGGCCCCGCCGTCGTCTTCAGAGGATGACCTGGTCGGGGTCGGTCTCCAGGGTGGCGATCGCCCTGCGGCAGGCGCCCACGAAGGCGTCGAAGTCCTCGTTGGTGCTGCCGGCCCGGCCCGCGCGGGTGTTGACGTCGAACATCGCGGCCCGCAGATCCGAGGTGATCTCCAGCTGTGCGCCCTTGCCGAGCATGGTGCGGTTGCACAGATTGGCGGTGGAGACGCCCGCGAGGTGTGGGACCTCGCTGCCGTCCCGCCAGCCGATGTCCGCCGCGGTGAACTCCTGCTTCAGCAGCGTCTTGAAGCGCTCGTTGCGGCCGCCGACGACCACGACGTCGCTCCCCCCGGCCGACGTGGTGGAGCAGCCGTGCAGGCTCAGCACATTGAGGCTGCTCGCGGCCATGGACACCGCCACATGGTCGTCGTTGTGGGTGGAGGTCACATGCAGCACGCTGTTCCCCCCGCTCTTCAGCCCTTCGAACATCCAGTAGTCGTGGACGCCGTGGCCGTCCTGAAGCGGCGTCAGGCTGTCGGGCCGGTAGCCGGCAATGCCGAGGCAGAGCTCGGAGGTGCCGGTCTCGATGCTGCCGCCGTGCAGTGCCATGACCGTGGTGCGGTTGAAGGGGGAGGACTGGTCGAGGCTGTCGTCGATGTACTGGTGCCGCCGGTAGCGGCGGGCGAAGTCTGTGCCCTCCATGCCCGCGAGCTGCGTGTACAGGTCGGTGTTGGAGTCGTAGAGGTCATCGGCGGCATGGGCGGGCGGTGCGGCGACGCCGCCGAGCAGGGGGCCGGTGACGGCGGCGGCAGCGAAGGCGGTGAGGATCGTGCGACGACTCGTTGATGTCATGCCCACCATGATCACCCCCCCTTCGGCCGCCGCGATCAACCGGGCTCCTTCTCCTGGGCGGGCCGCAGAAAGGGGTCAAGTACGCCGGGGGTCGCGGCGGCCGCGAAGCACAGCCCCTCGCTCTCGTCCGCGTCGTGGACGTCGTACCCGCCCGCTCCCGCGGCCGTCGTCGCGGTGAGGGTGATCAGCCCCGCCCGCCGTTGGAAGTAGGACTGACGGACCGTCCAGCCGATGACTCCGCTCCGCTGGAGCGCCACCGTGGAGCGCCGCATCGTGCCGCTGCGGGCGACCAGATACGCGCCGCTGAGCCCATGCCCCAGGTTCCGGTACGCGTCGCGCGCGAGGAGCGCCGCGAGCGGCACTCCCACCGCCGTCCATCCCGCGGCGACGGAGAGCAGGACGGGATCGACCCGGACACCCAGCGCGGCGAACAGCGCGGCCGGGGCCAGCACGCCTGTGAGCGCCCGTCGGAGCCGGCGGGTCCGTGCCGCCGGCGGATGGACGGTCAACGGCGTGCCCGTGGGCGTCGAGGACTCCTTGAGGACCCGCGCCGCCACCTCGTGCGCCGTGGCCGCGGGAACCGCGGGGAGCAGCGCCTGGTGACCTGCGTGCTTGTGGTCGTCCTCTCTGACCAGTCCGGTGGCGACCGCGTCCAGCCGTCCCGCTCCGAACAGCCGTACGCCGAGCGGCTCGACGAGGTCGACTCCGCGCAGCCGCCGCTCCTCGATGGAGATCGAGCGGGATGTGAGCAGGCCCCTGCGCACCCGCAGGGCGCCGCCCGGCTCCCGCTCCAGCCGGTAGCCCCACCACATCTCGACCCAGAAGGCGAGGGCGCCGACGACGCCGGCGACGAGCGCCGCGAGGGCCAGGACCGCGACGGTCAGCGCGACAGGCGTGGTCCGGAACCGGTCCCGCGTCCATTCGACTACTTCACCCTGCAGCCCGAACCACTCGCTGACCTGCATCACCGCGCCCACGGCCGCACCGCCGAGGACGGGCGCGACGAAGGAGACCGGCGCATAGCGGATCCACCCTGGATCCAGTGCCGCGAGCAGGCCGTCACGGTGGTGTTCCGCGGACTCGGCACATGGGGCGCCGGCGATCAGCTCCCGGCGGAGCCGTTCCCCCTCCGCCTTGGGGACGGGGTCCAGCTCCAAGGTGGACTCGCCGGTCCCGGTCTGCTCTCCGGTGCCGATGCGCACTTTCACCAGACCGAACACCCGTTGCAGCACATTGGCCGTCAGATCGACGCTGCGGATCCGTTCTCTGGCCAGGGAGCGGCGCTTTATCAGCAGCAGCCCGGTGTGGAGTTCGGCGCGCTCGGGCCCGATGCGATAGCGGGTTCTGCGCCAGCGCACATAGTCCGCGGCCACGGCCGCCGCGACGACCAGGACGCCCCCGGCCAGCACCAGAGCGGCTGCCTGCCACAGCGGAAGGACCCCGGCGAGCCCGAAGAACACGGGCAGGGCCGCGCCCCCGGCGACGCCGGTCATGACGAGCCCTGTCACCCAGACGGTGCGGGGGTCGAGCCGCCGCCATCCGTCGCCGTGCGGCGCGGGCCCGCACCCGGCCCCGGACCGGGGTGCGGGCCCGGGCACGGGCGTGGGCGCGGGCGCGGGCGCCCCATGGCCTCCGGCGTCAGGGGCAGGCGCGTTCATGTCGCGTCTCCCGGCGTGGCCTGGGTGATTCTGGTCAGCTGTTCGGCGAGGTCCGCCGCCGTTTCATGGTCCAGGCCCTGAATCCTGATCTCGCCCCGCGCGGAGGCGGTGGTGACGGTCACCGTCGCCAGCCGGAAGGCCTGCTCCAGCGGTCCACGCATCGTGTCCACCGTCTGGATCCGGGACATGGGCGCGATCCGCCACTCCTGCCAGAGCGCGCCCGTGCGGACGTACACGGCCTCGTCGGTCACCTCCCAGCGGTGCACCCGATACCACCAGGCGGGGAAGAAGGCGGTTCCGGCGAGCCCCAGCAGTGCCAGCGCTCCGGCCGCGACGAGCAGCCAGCGGCGGGCGGGCTCGATGAACGCGGCCAGCACGACGAGCACGCCGACGGGCACGGCCGCGGTCAGCAGGCACTGCACACGCCACCAGGTGACGGCCCGCCGGTTCATGCGGTTGGCGGGCGGTCTGAGCCGGACCGTCTTCTCCCCCGCCATCGGATCAGCGGCCTCGCCGGGTGCGGTACTCGGCGGCGAGCGTGGCAGTCGAGGAATCGAGCTGGTCTCCGCCCGCTCCTTCGGTCAGCACGGGTTCGATCTTCTTGGCCAGCACCTTGCCGAGTTCGACGCCCCACTGGTCGAAGGAGTCGATGTTCCAGACCGCGCCCTGTACGAACACCTTGTGCTCGTACAGCGCGATCAGCTGGCCCAGCACGGAGGGGGTCAGCTCTTCGGCGAGGATCGTGGTCGTCGGGTGGTTGCCGCGGAACGTCTTGTGCGCGACCAGTTCGTCGGGCACGCCCTCCGCCCGCACCTCCTCCGGCGTCTTGCCGAAAGCGAGCGCCTGCGTCTGCGCGAAGAAGTTGGCCATCAGCAGATCGTGCTGGGCGAGAAGGAAGTGCGGCAGATCGTCGACGGGCTTGGCGAAGCCGATGAAGTCCGCCGGGATGACCTTGGTCCCCTGGTGGATCAGCTGGTAGTACGCATGCTGGCCATTGGTGCCCGGAGTGCCCCAGACGACCGGTCCGGTCTGCCAGTCCACCCGATGGCCCTGGCGGTCCACGGACTTGCCGTTGGACTCCATGTCGAGCTGCTGGAGATAGGCGGTGAACTTGCTCAGATAGTGCGAGTACGGCAGCACGGCGTGCGACTGGGCGTCGAAGAACGCGCCGTACCAGACCCCGAGAAGTCCCAGCAGCAGCGGTGCGTTTGCCTCCGGCGGGGCATTGCGGAAGTGCTCGTCGACACGGTGGAAGCCGTCGAGCATCTCGCGGAACCGGTCGGGGCCGATCGCGATCATCAGGGAGAGGCCGATCGCGGAGTCGTAGGAGTACCGGCCGCCGACCCAGTCCCAGAACTCGAACATATTGGCCGTGTCGATGCCGAACTCGCCGACCTTTTCGGCGTTGGTCGACAGGGCGACGAAGTGCTTGGCGACAGCGCTCTCGTCGCCGCCGAGGCCGTCGAGCAGCCAGGCGCGTGCGGACGTCGCGTTGGTGATGGTCTCGATGGTGGTGAAGGTCTTGGACGCGATGATGAACAGCGTCTCTGCCGGGTCCAGATCCCTGACGGCCTCGTGCAGATCCGCGCCGTCGACGTTGGAGACGAAACGGAACGTCAGATCCCGTGCGGTGTAGGAGCGCAGCACCTCATAGGCCATGGCCGGGCCGAGGTCGGAGCCGCCGATGCCGATGTTGACGACGTTCCTGATCGGCTTGCCGGTGTGACCGGTCCACCGGCCGGACCTGATCCGGTCGGAGAAGGCGCGCATCTTGTCGAGCACCGCGTGCACGCCCGGCACCACATTCTCGCCGTCGACCTCGACGACGGCGTCCCGGGGCGCGCGCAGCGCGGTGTGCAGCACGGCGCGGTCCTCGGTGGTGTTGATCTTCTCGCCGCGGAACATGGCGTCCCGCAGCTCGGCGACGCCGGTGGCGGCGGCCAGTTCGCGCAGCAGCCGCAGTGTCTCGTCCGTCACGAGATGCTTCGAGTAGTCGAGGTACAGATCGCCGACCTGGAGGGTGTACCGCCCGCCGCGGGCGGCGTCGGCTGCGAACAGCTCCCGCAGATGGGTGTCTCCGAGCTGTTCGCGGTGCTTGCCGAGAGCGGCCCATTCGGGGGTCTGGTTAAGTCGCGTGCGTCCTTGTGCGTTCATCTAGGACATCGCCCATTCTTCTCGTACCTGCCTGCATGCCCCGCTGCGTCACCAACCTAATTGATCAGACCGCTCAGTGCGGCCACTGCCGGCACGAAGAGCGCCGCGGCCAACAATGCGGGGGCGTTGGGCCCCAGGGCTCCGGCCACCGCGCCGCCGAGCAGCGCGCCGAGCGGGACGCCCGCGACGGTGAGGGTGCGGATGGCCGCGCTGACACGGCCCAGCATTCCGGCGGGGCTGCGCTGCTGCGTCAGCGTCGTCTGGTTGACGTTCCACACCATGCCCATCACGGCGAACACGGCCATCGCCGCAACGGTCGCCCACAGGGCGCGTACCGAGCCCATCGCAAGCAGGGCGCCCGTCTGCACCAGACCGGCCAGGAAGACGCTGCGTATGCGTCCGATCCGGTCGGCGAGACGGCGGGCCGTCAGACCGCCGACGACGCTGCCCGCTCCGAAGGCGGTGAGCACGGCCGCGTATCCGGCGGTCCCCGCGTCCAGCCAGTCGGTGACATGGACGACGAGGGTGGCGATGAGCGCGCCCATGCCGATATTGCAGATGGTGGAGGCGATGCACAGGCCGCGCAGCGCCCGGTCCTGCCACAGATGGCGCAGCCCCTCCGCTATCTGGCCGCGCAGGGTGCTTCCGGCGGGTCCGGGGGCCCGCGGCGGCCCCGGAGTCCGCGGAGTCCGCAGCGAGGCGATGAGGACGGCTGCCGCGGCATAGGTGGCCGCGTCGACCGCGTAGGGCACGGCCGCGCCCGCCGCGAGCAACACCGGAACCGCCGGAGTGGACAGAAAGCTCCCCACGATCTGCTGGGTGGTCATCAGCCGGGCGTTGGCACTGCCCAGCGCCTCGGCCGGCACGAGGGAGGGCAGCAGGGCGGTGGCGGCGTTGTCGAACACCGTCTGGAGCACGGTGAGCACGAAGGACACCGCGATCAGCAAGGCGATCGAATGGGCGTCCAGCCAGACGGCCACGGCGAAGCCGGCCATCAGGACCCCGCGGACGACGTCCGCGATCCACATCGCCCGCCGCTGGTCCACCCGGTCGGCGACCGCCCCGCCGACCAGCCCGAACAGCAGCCACGGCAGATAGCCGCAGGCCGTGACCGACGCGATGAGCAGCGGGTCGTCGGTGAGCGAGACGGCGAGCAGCGGCATGGCCGCGATGCGCAGGGAATCCCCGAACTTGGAGACCGCAGCGGCCGCCCAGAGCCGGCCGAATCCTCCGCGCCATGCGGGTGCAGGTGTCTGCGCGCGCTCGGTGACCGGTGCTGTTTCCCCCAACCCGCCCTCCCCGTAACCGGGGGGCTCCGCCCCCGGATCCCCGGTCCTCAAACTCCCCCGGCTACCTCCCCCGGACTCCGTCCGGGGGCACCCCCGCGGAGGCGCCCCCAACGGGCTGGATTTTCGAGCCCGTCCGGCGATTGAGGACAAACAAGCCTCGCCGGCGTCTGAGGCGGGGGGCCGAGGGCGGAGCCCCCGGTTCAGCAACGAAAAAGTCCGGTCGGCCACCATTCGGCGTCCAACCGGACCGCATCTCCTAGTGCCGCGACCGGCGATGTTTGCCCGTCAAGGAGCGTCGTCCGGTGCGTGCGATCGCAAGGCGGCCGGAAGTCCTCGTAGCGGAGCTACTTGGGCTTTTGGCCAACGCAGCGAGCGGGCGTGCAGGGCGGCGCGACAGGGCAAAGCTTGCCGAGAGGGGTACTAGATCTCGCCCCGCAGTTTGGCGAGCGCCTCCGCGAGAATCGCCTCGCCATCCGCGTCGGTGCGCCGTTCGCGCACATAGGCGAGGTGTGTCTTGTACGGCTCGGTGCGCGGCGGGTCCGGCGGATTGTCCCGGTCCTGCCCCGCGGGGAAGCCACAGCGCGGACAGTCCCAGGTGTCCGGGACCTGTGCGTCGCTGGCGAAGCTCGGCTGCGTCTCGTGCCCGTTCGAGCACCAGAAGGAGATGCGCAGGCGGGGCGCTGACTCGCCTCGCTCAGCCTCGCCCATCGGCCCCGCTCCGACCCGGCTCCCCCGGATCGCGTTGCCACTTGCCACGGTCGTAACTCCCTGCGTGATGGTGCTGCACAGCGTCTCGGAGCGGCTGCGCCGCGGGTGCCCCAGTCTACGTAAGGCCCAACGCTCGTCCAGTGATTGGAGTTACACCCC
Source organism: Streptomyces sp. MUM 178J (assembly GCF_022414575.1). Lineage (GTDB taxonomy): Bacteria > Actinomycetota > Actinomycetes > Streptomycetales > Streptomycetaceae > Streptomyces > Streptomyces chengmaiensis. The sequence continues at coordinate 128,704 of NZ_JADWYQ010000008.1, forward strand.
ACCCCCGAGACGGGTAAGTCCTGGTCAGCTGTCCAGCTTCATCAGCAGACCGAGTGCGACAATGCACGCGAACCACAGCAGACCGACCACGACCGTGATCCGGTCGAGGTTGCGCTCGGCGACCGAGGAGCCGCCGACGGACGACTGCATGCCGCCGCCGAACATGTCGGAGAGGCCGCCGCCCTTCCCCTTGTGCATCAGCACCAGCAGCATCAGCAGCAGGCTGAAGACGATCAGGGCGATCGAGAACCCCATAACCACGGCTGGACCAACTTCCTCGGACATTGACGGAATCAAGAGACGGACTGCGGGGGTCCGGGCTCCCTCGGGCATTCCCCGGACCCCCGCAAGGGTACGACGTATCGGCGCTAGCGCCTACTCACTGGTCGCGGAAGCGGACGATCTTGACGAATTCGTCGGCGTCCAGCGAAGCCCCGCCCACCAGGGCGCCGTCCACATCGGGCTGCGCCATGATCGCGGCGACGTTCCCGGACTTCACCGAGCCGCCGTACTGGATGCGGATCTTGTCCGCGACGTCCTGCGAGTACAGGTCGGCCAGCCGCTTGCGGATCGCGCCGCAGACCTCCTGGGCGTCCTCGGGGGTCGCGACCTCACCGGTGCCGATGGCCCACACCGGCTCGTAAGCGATCACGATGGTCTCGGCCTGCTCCGCCGGGACGTCCTTCAGACCGCCCTCGAGCTGGTTCAGGGTGAACTGGACCTGCTGCCCGGCCTTGCGGATGTCGAGCCCCTCGCCGACGCACAGGATCGGGGTCAGACCGTGCTTGAAGGCGGCCTTCACCTTGGCGTTGCACAGCTCGTCGTTCTCGGCGTGGTACTGGCGGCGCTCGGAGTGGCCGACCACGGCGAAGGTGCACTTCAGCTTGGACAGCATCAACCCGGAGATCTCACCGGTGTACGCGCCGGAGTCCTGTGCCGAGATGTCCTGCGAGCCGTACTTGATCTTCAGTTTGTCGCCGTCGACCAGGGTCTGCACGGAGCGCAGATCGGTGAACGGCGGCAGGACGGCGACCTCGACGGCCTCGTAGTCCTTGTCGGCGAGCGCAAAGGCGAGCTTCTGGACATGAGCGATGGCCTCAAGGTGGTTGAGGTTCATCTTCCAGTTGCCCGCCATCAGCGGGATGCGATTACTCATAAAGGGGTCAGTCCTCCAGTGCGGCGAGGCCGGGAAGCGTCTTGCCCTCGAGGTATTCGAGGCTGGCGCCGCCGCCGGTCGAGATATGGCCGAATGCGTTCTCGTCGAAGCCCAGCGTGCGCACGGCCGCGGCCGAGTCGCCGCCGCCGACGACGGTGAAGCCATCGCTGTCGAGCAGCGCCTGGGCGACGGCGCGGGTGCCGTCCGCGTAGTCCGGGTGCTCGAAGACGCCGAGCGGGCCGTTCCAGAAGACGGTGGCCGCGTCCTCGATCTTCGAGGCGAACAGTTCCCGGGTCTTGGGGCCGATGTCCAGGCCCTCCTGGTCGGAGGGGATGGCGTCGGCGTCGACGGTGACGTACTCGGCGGGGGTCTTGCCCTTGAGGTCGGGGAAGGCCTTGGCGGCCAGGACGTCGACCGGGAGCACCAGCTCGACGCCGTTCTTCTCCGCGCGCCGCATGTACTCCGTCACGGTCGGGACCTGGTCCTCCTGCAGGAGGCTGATGCCGACCTCGTACCCCTTGGCCTTGAGGAAGGTGTACGCCATGCCCCCGCCGATGAGGATGCGGTCGGCCCTGCCGAGCAGCTCGTCGATGACGCCGAGCTTGTCGGAGACCTTCGCACCGCCGAGCACGACGACATACGGCCGCCGCACCTCGTCGGTGAGCTTCTTCAGCACGTCGACCTCGGCGGCGATGAGGTGGCCGGCCGCGTGCGGAAGGCGGGCGGGGAGGTCGTAGACGGAGGCGTGCTTGCGGTGGACGGCTCCGAAGCCGTCGCCGACGTACACATCCGCCAGCTGCGCGAGCTGGTCCGCGAACGCGCCTCGCTCGGCGTCGTCCTTGCTGGTCTCCCCGGCGTTGAAGCGCAGGTTCTCGATGACGGCGACCTGCCCGTCGGCCAGGCCGGCGACGACGGAGCGGGCGGACTCGCCGACCGTGTCGGTTGCGAAGGCGACATCGGCGCCGAGCAGTTCAGCGAGCCGCTCGGCGGCCGGGGCGAGCGAGAAGGCCGGGTCCGGGGCGCCCTTGGGGCGGCCCAGGTGGGAGGCGACGACGACGCGCGCGCCCGCCTCGGCCAGCTTGGCGATGGTCGGCTGGACGGCGCGGATACGGCCGTCGTCCGTGATGGTCGTGCCGTCGAGCGGCACATTGAGGTCGGCGCGGACAAATACCCGCTTGCCCGAGACCCCTTCGGCGAGGAGTTCGTCGATGGTCTTCATGTGGTCACACTGCTCCTTGGGACGGCAACGAGGGGTCGACGCAAGCGATGGGGCCCGAACGGCGCTGTGCGCGCTGTCCGAGCCCCATCGCTCACATCGGGATGGCTAACGGCCCGGGATCAGAGCTGGCCGCCGACGAAGACGGTCAGGTCGACCAGGCGGTTGGAGTAGCCCCACTCGTTGTCGTACCAACCGACGATCTTGACCTGCTTGCCCTGGACCATGGTCAGGGAGGAGTCGAAGGTGCAGGAGGCCGGCCAGTTCACGATGTCGGAGGAGACGATCGGGTCCTCGGTGTACTCGACGATGCCCTTGAGCTGGCCCTCGGCGGCCTTCTGGAAGGCGGTGTTGATCTCGTCCTTGGTGACCTCGCGGTCGAGCTCGACGACCAGGTCCGTGACGGAGCCGGTCGGGACCGGGACGCGCATCGCGATGCCGTCCAGCTTGCCCTTGAGCTGCGGCAGGACCAGGGCGGTGGCCTTGGCGGCGCCCGTGGAGGTCGGGATGATGTTCTCCGCAGCGGCGCGGGCCCGGCGCAGGTCCTTGTGCGGGAAGTCCAGGATGCGCTGGTCGTTCGTGTACGCGTGGACGGTGGTCATCAGGCCCTTGACGATGCCGAAGTTCTCGTCGAGGACCTTCGCCATCGGCGCCACGCAGTTGGTGGTGCAGGAGGCGTTGGAGATGACGTGATGGTTGGCCGCGTCGTACTTGTCGTGGTTGACACCCATGACGACCGTGATGTCCTCGTCCTTGGCGGGCGCGGAGATCAGGACCTTCTTGGCGCCGCCGGCGAGGTGCTTCTCGGCGTCGGCCTTCTTGGTGAAGATGCCGGTCGACTCGATGACGATGTCGACGCCCAGCTCGCCCCACGGGATGTCGGCGGGGTTGCGCTCGGAGAGCACCTTGATCGTGTGACCGTCGACGGTGATGGTGTCGTCGGTGTGGGTGACCTCGGCCTTGAGGCGGCCCAGGATGGTGTCGTACTTCAGCAGGTGGGCGGTGGTCGCGGTGTCACCCAGGTCGTTGACAGCCACGATCTCGATGTCTGCACCCTGCTCCAGCAGCGCGCGGAAGTAGTTACGACCGATGCGGCCAAAGCCGTTGATGCCTACGCGGATCGTCACGAACCGATCTCCTCGTTGGTATGCCGGTTTCGACGCCGGCGGCTGTAATGGGATGTCCCCGACCACCCCCGACCCTACCTCCCGGACGGCCCCGGAGTGACATCGACGGGTGCCGTATATGGCCCGGATGTGACCCCGCGGTCCGTACCCACCAGTAGGGCGACGGACCGCGGAGCCGCTGTTCAGGGGCGGGTCCCGGCCGGATCAGCGGTGAAGGGCCCTCAGCGCCTTGAGGACGAGCCGGGCGCGGTCGGCCGCCGAGGGGATGTGCTCCAGGCCGAAACCGAGGAGCACGGTGTCACGCGTGGTGACCGCGGCGTAGGACGTGAAGAGCTCGCCCGTGCGCCCCCAGTCGCCTGCCACCTCGGGGGAGCCTTCGGGCGCGGTCCGGACGGCCCAGGGGCCGAGCGAGGACTCGAATCCCTCCGCCTGCTGCTGCGCCCCGCCGACGACCAGCCGCGCCTCGTCCGCGAAGACGCCGCGGCCACCGGTGCCGGGGTCGGTCACCGAGCTGAGCGAGAGCTCGATCTGCCGGCCCGCGTAGCGGCTCAGATCGAAGGAGACCTGCCGCCAGCCGCCGGAGGAGGCGGTGAAGCTGTGCCACTCGCCGGTGGAGCCGGTCGCGGTGCAGCCGCCCGAGTCCAGGGTCAGATAGTGGCGCAGGAAGGGATGGCCGTTGACGAAGAACCCGGCGTCGCACTCGGTGGGCACGGCCGTGCCGGTCAGTCCGCTCGCCTCGGGGAGGGTCGTCCAGTCGTCGGCGCCGACGGTGTGCGCCTCCAGCAGCGCATGGTCGTAGCCGGGCTCGTGGTTCCAGTTGAGCGCCAGCTCAAGCCGGGGCTTGTCGGCGGCGGTGACGCCGGTGAGGTCCACGGTGCGCGCCAGCCGCTTCCAGTCGTTGTCGGCGTGCGGCGCGGAGGCCATCCAGTCTCCCGCGTACGGGGCGTAGGGGTTCCTCACCCCGCTGTAACTGCCCGCCTGGGCGGCGGTGAACTGTGGGAAGTCCTCCGCGGGCAGGCTGTCGGAGGTCACGGTGTAGGCGCCGGCTGCCTCCAGCGGATTGCCGGCGGCGCCCGCCAGCGGTCCGGTGAAGCCGTCGAGCCGGCCCGCGCCGATCAGCCCGGTGGCGGTCTGCGCGGAGGCCCTGCTGTACGCCCCGAGGTAGTACTGGCTGAAGTCGTTGGTGACCGCCCGGCCGACCTGGGCGCTGCCGCCTGCGGCCTCCCCGGCCTCGATCAGCCGGCCGCCTTCGTTGAGGTAGTCGCGGAGCGCGAGCTGGGTCTCGCCGCCGGGCGCCCGGTCGCCGGTGTAGTGGACGGCTGCGGAGAAGTGGGAGAGCACGCCGAGCGGATGCGGGGCGCCCTGGGTGGCGACGTCCCAGACGGCTGCCTTGCGGCCGGCCGCCCGCAGGGCGTCGACATAGGTCCGGGTGTGCCGGGCGGAGGCGCCTTCCTCGGCGATCACGAGGGTGCGGGCGCGGGGCCGCTCGGCCACGGTGTATGTGAAGTGCTCGCTCGATGTGCGCTGGCCGTATCCGGTTCTGCCGGTGAACCAGACCTCGACCCGGTCTCCGACGCCGGCGCCTCTGACCCGGGCGCGGTACTCGTCGAAGCTGATGTTGTCCTCGCCGCCGTAGCGTTCGCCGCCCCGCCACGGCCGGAGCTTCTGGTCATGCACGCGCCCGCCGTTGATGCGGTAGTTGAGCTCCTTGTGGCGTACGGACTTGCGTGCGACGACCGACACTTCCTGGCTGCCGCCGCGGGCGTAGGAGACGTCGAACGGGTCGACGGTGAAGTCCGGGGCGTCCAGTCCGACGACCGAGGACGGCCGGTCGGGATGGAGAGCCGTCTCGGCGACGGAGAGCGCGAAGGGGACGTTCTTGGCGAACTCCGCCTGGATCAGCTTCTCGTCGTCGGGGAAGTTGAAGCCGGACTGGCAGTCCTCGCGCTTCCACGGGTCGTCCGGGTCGATGTCGGACGCCGTCTGACAGGTGGTCATCTCCGGGGTGAACATCATCGTCCCGTTGACGTTGGCCGCGTGTCCGTCGGTCTCGCCGTTGGTGGTGTAGAGCTCGGAGGACAGCTGCGGGTAGTAGCCGGGCACCGCCGGGTTCTCCGGGGTGCCGGCGAGCGCCTTGTAGAGCACGTCGTCCGGGGTGGGAGTGGCGACCTGCCAGCCGACGCCGTAGAGGATCAGTTCGGCGGCGGAGTGGTAGTTGATGCCGTAGGTGAAGCCGATGCGCTTCATAAAGCGGTCCACGGCGACGGTCTCGGGCTCGGAGGCCGGGCCGGTGCCTCGGTAGGTCTGACTGGCGGGGTTCGGGGAGGAGCCCTCGTTGTCGTAGCCCCACTTGTAGGGGAAGTTGCGGTTGAGGTCGACGCCGTCGGCGTTGGTGATCGCCCCGTCGGCGTCGTTGTCCCTGAGGTTCTTGCGCCAGAGGCGATTGGCGGGGGACTTGTGGGTGTGGTCGTATCCGTCGGGGTTGGCGGAGATGACGAACCACAGTTCGGCTGAGTCCACGACCCTGGTGATCCGCCGGTCCTTGCCGTAGTTGTCGATGTAGTGGTGCATCAGCCGGCGTGTCATCTCCGGGGTGATCCACTCACGGGCGTGCTGGTTGGACATGTACAGCACGGCGGGCTTGGAGCCGTCCTTCGTCTTCCGGGCGTGCTTGCTGAGCTTGAGGGCGAGGATGTCCTGGCCCTGGCGGGTCTTGCCGATGGAGACCGCCTTGGCGATGTCCGGGTGGGCCGCGGCGGTTTCGACGATCTCCTCGCCGAGGTTGCCCTTGCCGCTGTAGGGCCGGTACACGCCGTCACCCGCGGCTCGGAGGCGGGCCTGCGCTTTGGCCGGAACCTTGCGTTCTGTGACCTGTACACCCTGCTTCTCCAGGCCGGCCGCCTGTGCGTCGGTGAGGAACAGCTCCACACGCGCGGTCCCCCGTTCCGGGGCCCGTTCGCCCAGTTCATGGGCGTCCTGTCCCAGCGCGAGGAGCAGTGGGATCTGCTCCTCGGCGACATCCGCCTCGAAGACCTTGACGGCCTCCGTCGCGGGGTCTGCGGCCTTGCCCGCACCGGCCTGGTTCCCGGCCTGCGGTTCGGCCTGGGCGAACGGCGCGGCTGCGAGTGTGCCGAGGAGTAGCGCGCTTGCTGCGAGGATCGATCTCGCCTTGCGTCTCATGAGCCCCCCTTGCTGTTGTCTGCCACGAACAGGAGGACAGGCTCGTCATACAACATGATCATGTCAATATGGCCTTTTCCCCCACCCCTCGCCCTACGCCCTATGGCTTCCCGCTTCCTGTAACCGGGCGCAGGCCGCCGGGTGCCCCAGGCGGCGCAACCCAGCCCCGCCTGAGGGCACCTCCGTGGGGGTACCCCCGGACGGAGTCTGGGGGAGGTAGCTGGGGGAGTTTGAGGCGCGGGGGTCCGGGGGCGGAGCCCCCGTAGAACGGGACCCGGGGCGGAGCCCCAGTCCCGGGAAGGGGCGGGGTGGGGAACAAGCCCCGCATACGGGGACACCGTCACCCCACCAGGCCGTCCGCCATCTCCTCCGTGAGGTTGGACTCCGTACCCGGAATCCCCAGATCCGCGGCCCGCTTGTCCGCCATGGCCAGCAGCCGCCGGATACGACCCGCCACCGCGTCCTTCGTCAGCGGCGGATCGGCCAGCGCGCCCAGCTCCTCCAGCGAGGCCTGCTTGTGCTCCATGCGCAGCCGGCCCGCCGCGGCGAGGTGCTCGGGCACCTCCTCGCCCAGGATCTCCAGCGCCCGCTGCACCCGCGCCCCCGCGGCCACCGCGGCGCGAGCCGAGCGGCGCAGGTTGGCGTCGTCGAAGTTGGCCAGCCGGTTGGCGGTGGCGCGCACCTCGCGCCGCATCCGGCGCTCCTCCCAGGCCAGGACCGACTCATGAGCCCCGAGCCGGGTCAGCAGCGCGCCGATCGCGTCGCCGTCCCGTACGACGACCCGGTCAACGCCCCGCACCTCCCGCGCCTTGGCGGCGATGGAGAGCCGGCGGGCCGCGCCGACGAGCGCCAGGGCGGCTTCCGGCCCCGGGCAGGTGACCTCGAGGGAGGAGGAGCGGCCCGGCTCGGTCAGCGAGCCGTGCGCCAGGAAGGCGCCGCGCCAAGCGGCCTCCGCGTCACAGGTCGCGCCGGAGACCACCTGCGGGGGCAGCCCCCGGATGGGACGGCCGCGGCCGTCGACCAGACCGGTCTGGCGGGCGAGCTGGTCACCGCCCGCCACCACCCGTACGACATAGCGGGAGCCGCGCCGCAGCCCTCCGGGAGCCATCACCATCAGCTCGGAGCTGTGTCCGAAGATCTCCAGGATGTCCCGCTTGAGCCGGCGGGCCGCGATCCCGGTGTCCAGCTCCGCTTCGATCACGATGCGCCCGCTGACCAGATGCAGCCCGCCCGCGAACCGAAGAATCGCCGAGACCTCCGCCTTTCTGCAGCAGGTCCGGGTGACGGGGAGCCGGGAGATCTCATCCTTCACCGCTGCCGTCATCGCCATGGGCCGATCCTTCCATGCATCCGAAAAATACGGTCGTACGCGGCGGCCAACAGCTCCGGATCGTGCTTCGGAACGCCGTCGGGCCTGGCCACGGGCGCCAGCTCCACCGCCGCGCCCAGCCGCTTGGCGGCGTCGGAGAGGGACTCGCGGTCGGGCACCGCGGCCTCGTCGGCCAGCACCACGTCCAGGGCGAGTTTAGGCGCGTGTCGTCCCAAAACCTCCAAATGACGCTGCGGTGAGAAGCCCGCGGTTTCACCGGGCTGCGGGGCGAGATTGAGCGACAGGACCTTCCTGGCCTTGGTCGCCGTCAGCGCCTCAAGCAGCTCGGGCACCAGCAGATGCGGAATGACCGAGGAGAACCAGGAGCCGGGCCCGAGCACCACCCAGTCGGCGTCCAGGACCGCCGAGACCGTCTCGGGCACGGCGGGCGGATCGTGCGGGACGAGATGCACGGACTGCACCTCGCCGGGGGTGAGCGCCACGGTCGCCTGCCCGCGCACAGTGCCCATCGCATCCGGCCGGGCGGGGTCATGGCCCCGTACGAGCGCCTGGAGCTCCAGCGGCACCGCGGACATCGGCAGCACGCGACCGTGCGCCCCGAGGAGCCTGCCGACCAGGTCCAGGGCCTGGACGTGATCGCCGAGCTGCTCCCACAGAGCGACGATCAGCAGATTGCCGACGGCGTGCTCGTGCAGGTCGCCCCTGGACTGGAAGCGGTGCTGGATGACCCGGGCCCAGGTCTGGCCCCAGTCGTCGTCGCCGCACAGGGCTGCGAGCGCCTTGCGCAGATCGCCCGGCGGCAGCACGCCGAGCTCCTCGCGCAGCCGGCCGCTGGAGCCGCCGTCGTCGGCGACGGTGACCACCGCGGTGAGATCGCCGGTGATCCGGCGCAGGGCCGCGAGCGAGGCGGACAGGCCCATGCCGCCACCGAGAGCGACGACCTTGGGCTGGGCTCCGCGCTTGCGCCCGGAGGGGGCGTGGCCGGTCCTGCGCAGCCGTCGCAGCCGGAGGTTGCGTCCGGTCACTCGCGCCCCATGTCCCGGTGGACGACGACGGTCTCGACCCCTTCGGCGCCCAGCCGGGCGGCGAGCCTCTCGGACATGGCCACCGAGCGGTGCTTGCCTCCGGTGCAGCCGACGGCGATGGTGACGTACCGCTTGCCCTCGCGGCGGTAGCCCGCGGCGATCAGCTGGAGCAGCTCGGTGTAGCGGTCCAGGAACTCCTTGGCGCCGGGCTGGTTGAAGACATAGCCGGACACCTCCTCGTTCAGTCCGGTGAAGGGCCGCAGCTCCGGGACCCAGTGCGGATTGGGCAGGAAGCGGCAGTCCACCACGAGGTCGGCGTCGACCGGCAGCCCGTACTTGTAGCCAAAGGACATCACGGTGGCCCGCAGCTCGGGCTCCTCGTCCCCGGCGAACTGGGCGTCCATCTTGGCGCGCAGCTCGTGCACGTTGAGGCTGGAGGTGTCGATCACCAGATCGGCGTCGCCGCGCAGCTCGCGCAGCAGATCGCGCTCTGCTGCGATGCCGTCGACGATCCGGCCGTCCCCCTGCAGGGGGTGCGGGCGGCGGACGGACTCGAAGCGGCGCACCAGCGCGTCGTCGGAGGACTCCAGGAAGACGATCCGCCGAGTGACCTGCTTTGCGTCCAGCTCGGCCAGGGACTGGCGGAGATTGTCGAAGAACCGTCGTCCGCGGACGTCCACGACGACGGCGATGCGGGCGACATTGCCCTGGGAGCGGGCGCCGAGCTCCACCATGGTGGGGATCAGCGCGGGCGGCAGGTTGTCGACGACGAACCAGCCGAGGTCCTCCAGGCACTTGGCCGCCGTACTGCGTCCGGCGCCCGACATACCGGAGATGATCACCAGCTCGGGGATGGCCGCCTCTGCGGCCTCGCCGGGCTCTGTTCCATTGCCCGTACTCACGTCTGCTGCTCCGTCTCCGTCGTGCTCGGTCATCTCGTGCTGCCCCCGTTGTCTTCTTCCATGATCTCTCCTGTCGCCGTGTTCACGGCGGGCGCGGCCGGAGCCGCTTCGGCAAGCGCCGCGACCAGGGACTCCGCCGTCTTGCGGCCCATGCCGGGAACCTCGGTGATCTGCTCGATTGTGGCCTGCCGCAGCCGCTTCACCGAACCGAAATGCTTGATCAGGGCCTGTTTGCGCCTCTCGCCGAGGCCCGGCACGGCGTCCAGGGGACTGGTCCTGATGCGTTTGGTCCGCTTGGAGCGCTGATAGCGGATGGCGAAGTCATGGGCCGTGTCACGGACGCGCTGGAGAAGGTACAGGCCCTCGCTCGAGCGGGGCAGCACCACCGGGTCGTCCTCGCCGGGCAGCCAGACCTCCTCCAGCCGCTTGGCCAGCCCGCAGACCGCGACATCGTCGATGCCCAGCTCATCGAGGGCGCGCTGGGCGGCTGCCACCTGGGGCTGTCCTCCGTCGACCACGACGAGCTGGGGCGGGTAGGCGAACCGCTTCGGCCGGCCGTCGTCGACGGGGGCCGTGCTTCCGTCCGCCGGAATGCCCGCCGGGACGGCCTCCAGGACGCTCGCCGGAATGCCCGCCGGGTCGGCCTCCAGGACGTCCGCCGGAAGGTCCGCCGGCGAGTCGGCCCCGATCCACTCCCCCGTCCTGTCCTTCTCCGCGAGGTAACGCTTGAAGCGCCTGCTGACCACCTCGTGCATGGAGCGGACGTCGTCCTGGCCGGCGCTGTGCTCGTCCTGCGCGTCTCCGGCACGACCCTTGATCTGGAAGCGGCGGTACTCGCTCTTGCGGGGCAGCCCGTCCTCGAAGACGACCATGGAGGCCACCACGTCCTCGCCCTGGAGGTGGGAGATGTCGAAGCACTCGATCCGCAGCGGGGCGGAGTCAAGGCCGAGCGCCTCGGCAATCTCCTCCAGGGCTCGCGAGCGGGTGGTCAGATCACTGGCGCGCTTGGTCTTGTGCAGAGCCAGCGCCTGCTGGGCGTTGCGCTGGACCGTCTCCATCAGGTCCTTCTTGTCGCCGCGCTGCGGCACGCGCAAGGAGACGTTCGAGCCGCGGCGGTCGCCGAGCCACTGGGTGACGGCGGCGGGGTCCTCGGGCAGGGCCGGGACGAGGACCTCCTTGGGGACGGCGTCGCCGCTCTCCTCGCCGTACAGCTGCTGCAGTGCGTGCTCGACCAGTCCGCCGGCGTCGACGGCCTCGACCTTGTCGGTGACCCAGCCGCGCTGGCCGCGCACCCGGCCGCCGCGGACATGGAAGATCTGCACCGCGGCTTCGAGCTCGTCCTCGGCGAGCGCGATCAGATCCGCGTCCGTGGCGTCGCCGAGCACGACGGCGTTCTTCTCCAGGGCGCGCCGGAGGGCCTGTATGTCGTCGCGCAGCCGTGCCGCCTTCTCGTACTCCATTTCCTCTGCCGCCTCGTTCATCCGCTGCTCCAGGCGGCGGATGTACGTGCCGGTGCGGCCGGCCATGAAGTCGCAGAACTCCTCGGCCAGTTCGCGGTGCTCCTCGGGGGTGACCCGGCCCACACAGGGGGCCGAGCACTTGCCGATATAGCCGAGCAGGCAGGGGCGGCCCTTCTGCACATGGTTCCGGAACACCCCTGCGGAGCAGGTGCGGACGGGGAAGACGCGGAGCATCAGGTCGACCGTCTCGCGGATCGCCCAGGCGTGCGCGTACGGCCCGAAGTAGCGCACGCCCTTGCGCTTCGCGCCACGCATGACCTGGACCCGCGGGAACTCCTCGTTGAGGGTGACGGCCAGGTGGGGATAGCTCTTGTCGTCCCGGTACTTGACGTTGAAGCGGGGGTCGAACTCCTTGATCCAGGAGTATTCCAGCTGAAGCGCCTCGACCTCGGTGGAGACGACCGTCCACTCCACCGAGGCCGCCGTGGTGACCATGGTGCGGGTGCGCGGGTGGAGCCCGGCCAGGTCCTGGAAGTAGTTGGCCAGGCGCTGGCGCAGGCTCTTCGCCTTCCCGACGTAGATCACCCGGCGGTGCTCGTCGCGGAACCTGTAGACCCCCGGAGAGTCAGGGATCTCCCCCGGCTTGGGGCGGTAGGTGGACGGGTCGGCCATATGGCCCACCCTACTTGCGGGCAGTGACAACGGGGGCCGCCGTCTCCGCCTTCCCGGCCCTGGGGCACAGGGTGTCAGGGGTGTGGCGCACCGCCCCTTCCGCCCCCTGGGTCCCTTCCCCGCTTGGTGCCCGACCCGTGCCCTGATTCCGGCCGTGCGGTGACCGCGCAGCCGCGCACGAGGCCAGGGCGAGGGCCGCACCCGCCCCGGCCGCCGCGGCGGGCAGAGCCATGGCGGCGTCCTGGCGCGGCCGCCGCCTGACGGGGTCGACGTGGGCAGAGCGCACGGTGCGGCGGCGCCGGCTGCGGCGGACAGCCGTCTGAGGCGTCAGGCGCTCAGGCGTCAGGCGCTCAGGCGTCAGGCGCTCAGGCGCTCAGGCGTCGGGGCCCGCGACCAGCTTGCCGCCCTCCGCCCTGACCGGGACCTCGGGCAGCGGCACGGTCGCCGGTCCCTTGAGCGCCTTGCCGGTCGTGCAGTCGAAGCGGCTCCCGTGGCAGGGGCAGTTGCCCTCCGTGCCCTCGACCTTGTCCAGAACACAGCCCGCATGTGTGCACTGCGCGCTGAAGGCCTTGTACTGCCCCTCGGCCGGGCAGCTCACCACCAGCCGCTGCTCGCGGTAGAGCTTGACCCCGCCCACGGGGACGGCGTCGGCGGCGCCGAGGTCGACGGGCGCCGTAGGAGTGGGCGTCTGGGCGTGGCCCAGCTTTGAGTCGGTGGAGCAGGCAGCCGCTCCCAGCCCGGCCACGCCCGCGAGGGCTGCGCCTTTCAGCACGGTGCGGCGGGAGGAGGGCTGCGCGGGCATGGGGTCTCCACGGTTCTGGCGGGGTGAGGCGCCTGTCGTCGCACCGGCAGGCAGAACCCGACGATACCGGGCGAGTCCGGCGCTGCTCGGGTCGGGGGCCGGCTCCGCGGCCGCTGACGGCGGGTCCGCGTCGTCGGCTGCCTGTCGTCGGCGGCTACGGCGGGCCTGCTGTCCGGGCGGCGGATGGGCTACGTTCGGGCTGTGATCGTCGTCGCCGGAGAGTCCCTGATCGACCTGGTCCCCCGAGAGAACGGCAGCCCTCTGTCCCCGCTGCTGCCCCGGCCCGGCGGCGGCCCGTACAACACCGCCGTCGCTCTGGGCCGGCTGGGCGCCGAGGCCGCGTTCTGCTCCCGTGTGTCCACCGACCCCTTCGGCGACGCGCTGCTCGACGGACTGCGCACTGCGGGTGTCGACGTCTCCCTGGTGCAGCGTGGACCCGAGCCGACGACGCTGGCGATAGCCGCTGTGGGCGCCGGCGGCTCCGCAAGCTATGCCTTCTATGCGGAGGGCACCGCAGACCGCCTCTTCGAACTGCCGCCGCGGCTGCCCGAAGCGGTGCGGGCGCTGGCCGTCGGGACCTGTTCGCTGGTGCTGGAACCGGGCGCGACGGCCTATGAGGCGCTGCTGCGCAGGGAGGCCGATCGCGGCGTGTTCACCCTGCTCGACCCTAACGTCAGGCCCGGCCTGATCCCCGACGCCGACGCCTATCGGGCGCGCTTCACCGGCTGGCTGCCCTCTGTGTCGCTGCTCAAGGTCTCCGAGGAGGACGCCTCCTGGCTGGGCGGGCCGCCCGGCGGGGCGGCCTCCGCGCCCCCGGCCGTGGTGGTGACCCGGGGCTCGCGGGGGCTGTCCGTACGGACCCGGGCCGGACTGGAGGCGTCCGTGCCGGGCGTGGCGGTGCCGGTGGCCGACACGATCGGCGCGGGCGACACGGTGAACGCGGCGCTCCTCCACGCCCTCGCGGCCCGCGGCGCTCTTGCCCCGACCGCCCTGGACACGCTGGACGCCGACGGTTGGCGCGAGGTGCTCGGCTTTGCCGCCCGTGCGGCCGCGATCACCTGCTCCCGCACCGGCGCAGAGCCGCCGTACGCCTGGGAGCTGCAGGCCTAGTGCCTCGCCGGTGCGCCGCGGGCTCTCCGCCGGCGCACCGGAAGCAAGGCGTCAGCCCTTGCGGGTACGGGTCCGCGCCGTGGCCGTCTTCTTGGCCGCCGTGCTCTTGGCCGCGACCGTCTTGGCGGGCTTCCTGCTGACAGCGGCCGTCTTCTCGGCGCCGGTCGCGTTCGCAGCGGCGGTCTTGGCCGCGGCCTTCTTCTGCGCGGCCTTCCTCGCACTGCGCGGGGGCGGCACCGCGTCGCTGATCCGCTCGGCGTCCAGGATCTCCCTGAGGAACTTTCCGGTGTGGCTGGCCGGCACGCCGGCGACCTGCTCCGGAGTGCCTTCGGCGATCACCAGTCCGCCGCCGCTGCCCCCCTCGGGGCCCAGGTCGAGCACCCAGTCCGCCGTCTTGATGACATCCAGATTGTGCTCGATGACGATCACGGTGTTGCCCTTGTCCACCAGGCCGGAGAGCACATTGATCAGCTTGTTGATGTCCTCGAAGTGCAGGCCGGTGGTCGGCTCGTCCAGCACATAGACCGTGCGGCCCGTGGAGCGCTTCTGGAGCTCCGAGGCCAGCTTCACCCGCTGCGCCTCGCCGCCGGAGAGCGTCGGCGCGGGCTGTCCGAGCCGCACATAGCCCAGTCCGACCTCGGTGAGGGTCTTGAGGTGCCGCGAGATCGTGGGAACGGCCTCGAAGAAGTGCAGGGCCTCCTCGATCGGCATGTCCAGCACCTCGGCGATGGACTTGCCCTTGTAGTGGACCTCCAGCGTCTCCCGGTTGTAGCGCGCTCCGTGGCAGACCTCGCACGGCACATACACATCCGGCAGGAAGTTCATCTCGATCTTGATGGTGCCGTCGCCGGAGCAGTTCTCACAGCGGCCGCCCTTGACGTTGAAGGAGAACCGGCCGGGGAGGTAGCCGCGGACCTTCGCCTCCATCGTCTCGGCGAAGAGCTTGCGCACATGGTCGAAGACGCCGGTGTAGGTGGCCGGGTTGGAGCGGGGGGTCCGGCCGATGGGCGACTGGTCGACGTGCACCACCTTGTCGACGAGATCGTCGCCCGCTACGCGCGTGTGGCGCCCCGGCACCGACTTCGCGCCGTTCAGCTCGCGGGCGAGGTGGGTGTAGAGGATGTCGTTGACCAGGGTCGACTTCCCGGACCCGGAGACTCCGGTGACGGCGGTGAGCACCCCGAGCGGGAAGGACACGTCGATGTCCCGCAGGTTGTTCTCCCGGGCGCCGTGGACGGTGAGCCGGCGTGCCGGGTCGACGGGCCTGCGGACGTCGGGGGTGGCGATGGCCCGCTTGCGGGAGAGGTACTGCCCGGTCATCGACTCCTTGTTGGACACCAGCTCCGCCAGCGGGCCCGAGTGGACCACCTTGCCGCCGTGCTCGCCCGCGCCCGGGCCGATGTCGACCACCCAGTCGGCCACCTTGATGGTGTCCTCGTCGTGCTCGACGACGATGAGCGTGTTGCCCATGTCGCGCAGCCGCACCAGGGTCTCGATCAGTCGGTGGTTGTCACGCTGGTGCAGCCCGATGGAGGGCTCGTCGAGGACGTAGAGCACGCCGACCAGACCGGAGCCGATCTGGGTGGCCAGCCGGATGCGCTGGGCCTCTCCGCCGGACAGGGTGCCCGCCGCGCGGTTGAGCGAGAGATAGTCCAGGCCGACGTCGACCAGGAACCTCAGCCGTTCGTTGACCTCCTTGAGCACTCGCTCCGCGATCTTCTTGTCGCGGGCGTTCAGCTTCAGCCGGCCGAGGAAGTCGGCGCACTCGCTGATCGACATGGCCGAGACATCGGCAATGGACTTCTCCATGACCGTGACCGCCAAGACGATCGGCTTGAGCCGGGAGCCCTCGCAGGTGGGGCAGGGCACCTCGCGCATATAACCCTCGAAGCGCTCCCTGCTGGAGTCGCTCTCGGCCTCGGAGTGCCGTCGCTTGACGAACTGCACCGCCCCTTCGAAGGCGGGCGTGGTGTAGGCGCGCTCCCTCCCGTACCGATTGCGGTAGCGGACCTCGACCTGTGTCTTGTGCCCGTGCAGCAGAGCCTTCTTGGCACGCTGCGGCAGACCGGCCCAGGGCATGTCGGTGGAGAAGCCCAGGGCAAGGGCGAGTCCGCCGATCAGCCGGCCGAAGTACTCCTTGGTGTGGCCATGGGACCAGGGGTGGATCGCGCCTTCGTCCAGGGACCTGTCCGGGTCGGGCACGATCAGCTCGGGGTCGACCTCCATACGGGTGCCGATGCCGGTGCAGTCGGGGCAGGCGCCGAAGGGGGAGTTGAAGGAGAACGAGCGGGGCTCCAGCTCCTCGAAGGACAGGTCGTCGTAGGCGCAGTACAGATGCTCCGAGTACATCCGCTCCCGCTCGGGGTCGTCCTCTGGGAGGTCGACGAAGTCGAGCACGACCATGCCGCCGGAGAGGCCCAGCGCGGTCTCCACGGAGTCGGTGAGCCGGCGCTTGGCGGAGTCCTTGACCGTGAGGCGGTCGACGACCACCTCGATGGTGTGCTTCTCCTGCTTCTTGAGCTTGGGCGGATCGGCGAGCTGGACGGTCTGTCCGTCGACACGCGCCCGGCTGTATCCCTTCGTCTGCAGATCGGAGAAGAGATCGACGAACTCCCCCTTGCGCTCCCGGACCAGGGGCGAGAGGACCTGGAAGCGGCTGCCCTCGGGCAGCTCCAGGACCTTGTCCACGATGGCCTGCGGCGACTGGCGCGAGATGGGCCGGCCGCACTGGGGGCAGTGCGGCTTGCCGATCCGGGCGAAGAGCAGCCGGAGGTAGTCGTAGACCTCGGTGATGGTGCCCACCGTCGAGCGCGGGTTGCGCGACGTGGACTTCTGGTCGATGGAGACGGCCGGGGAGAGTCCCTCGATGAAGTCGACGTCCGGCTTGTCCATCTGGCCGAGGAACTGCCGGGCGTAGGAGGAGAGGGATTCGACATAGCGGCGCTGTCCCTCGGCGAAGATCGTGTCGAACGCGAGCGACGACTTGCCCGACCCCGAGAGCCCGGTGAAGACGATGAGGGAGTCACGCGGGAGGTCGAGCGAGACGTTCTTCAGGTTGTGCTCGCGAGCGCCACGGACGATGAGACGGTCGGCCACGCCGGTCCGCACCTTTCTTGAGAGAAGCGGGGGCACAGCCCCCGTCCCAGACTGTTCCAGCCTATGGGGGCGGCCAGATCGATGAATGCCTGACAACCAAGGATGCCTCCCCCGAGCCTATAGCACGTGCATTCGATTTACTGCGGCAGTTCGCCACCTTCACCCGAACGTGTGGCGGGGCTATCGTCGAGCTCATGATCGATCCTGTGCATGACCTGGCCTCAGTACGTGATGCGACGGAGCGGCTCCTGAGCGCAGCCGCCGCTCTGGACGACGCGGCGGTCGCCGCGCCCTCGCGGCTTCCGGGATGGAGTCGGGGCCATGTCCTGGCCCATATCGCCCGCAACGCCGACGCGCTGGTGAACGTCCTCGAAGGCCGCCCGATGTACGAGAGCGCCGAGGCGCGTGACGCCGACATCGAGCGCGACGCCCATCGACCCCTGGCCGAGCATCTCGCGGACGTGCGCGAGAGCGCCGCCCGCTTCCAGTCGGCGGGCGCGGCCGACTCCGACTGGGCCCGCACGGTCGAGCTGCGCAACGGCGTCACCGACACGGCGGCACGACTCCCGTTCCGACGGCTCGTCGAGGTTGAGCTGCACCATGTCGACCTGGGCGTCGGCTACGAGCTGGAGCACCTGCCCGAGGACTTCACCAACCGGGAGATCGAGTTCCTCACTCAGCGCTTCAGCGGCCTCGCGGCAGTCCCGCCGACCATGGTCTCGTCCGCCGACGGCGGAGAGTGGCGGACGGGCGGCGCGGAGGGCTCGCAGATCAAGGTCTCCGGCACCGCCCCCGCACTGCTGGGCTGGCTGGCCGGCCGCCGGGACGGCGTCGGACTGCACGCCTCGGGCGGTCCGCTCCCCGCACTGCCGCCCCTGTGACCGGGTGACCGGTCGACCGCTCGGCCCGGGAGTGCCAGCAACGGGCTCCCCGGGCCCCCACGCCTCGAACTCCCCCAGCCCCCCAACCGCGGCCGGGTTCGCAGAGACGGCCTACAGGCCGTACCCGGGGGTCCGGCAGGCCATACCCTGGGCCCCGGGGCGAAGCCCCCGGATACGGGACGGGATGGGGCGGGGTCGGGGAAAGATCCGCCGGACACCGATAGGGCATACGCTGGGCCCATGACGTACAGCGGAGTGGTAAAGGTCGGCGGCCCGGCGGACGTTCATGAGCTGACAGACCTGATGATCTCCAAGGTCGCGGTCGGCCCGATGGACAACAACGCATATCTGCTGCGCTGCCGGGCCACCGGCGAGCAGCTGCTGATCGACGCGGCCAATGACGCCGAGACGCTGCTCCAGCTGATCGGTGAGGACTCGATCGCCTCCGTGGTGACCACGCACCGGCACGGCGACCACTGGCAGGCGCTCGCCGAGGTGGTCCGCGCGACCGGCGCCCGCACCTATGCCGGGCGGCATGACGCCGAGGGCATTCCGGTTCCGACGGATGTCCTGGTCGACGACGGGGATGTCATCCGGGTCGGCCGAGTGGAACTGACGGCGCGTCATCTGGTGGGCCACACGCCGGGGTCGATCGCCCTCATCTACGACGACCAGCACGGGCACCCCCATGCCTTCACCGGCGACTGCCTGTTCCCCGGCGGAGTCGGCAACACCTGGAAGGACCCGGAGGCCTTCGCCAGCCTGCTCCGCGATGTGGAGACCAAGCTCTTCGACCGCCTCCCGGACGAGACCTGGGTCTATCCCGGCCATGGCAAGGACACCACACTGGGCGCGGAACGGCCCCATCTGCCGGAGTGGCGCGAGCGCGGCTGGTAGCCGCCGGGCGGCCCCGGCCGCTTCAGCGACGCCGCACCGGGCGGCGTACGTCGCCGGGGCCCAGATCGTCGAAACTGTCCGCCACGGTCGCCGGCAGCGGCCCGAGCCGCAACAGACCGGTGACCAGGCGGGTGGTCAGCGTGTGCCAGACCCATGCGTGGCGGAGCATGGCGTGATCGCCGCCCGGGATCCGCAGCGCGCAGGTCTCCGCCCCGGCGGCGCGGGCTCTGGCCGCCAGGTCCCAGCTGCCGCGGGGGTCGGTCACCCGGTCGCGGTCGCCGTGCACCAGCACGATCCGCCGCCCTGCCAGATGCTCCACCGGCTCGCCGTCGGGGCACCAGGGCGCGAGTCCCACGACGGCCTCCACCGCCGGATGCCCGGCAGCGCGCAGGGCAGCCCGGCCGCCCATCGAGTGGCCGACCAGCACCACCGGCACCGGGCCGGCGAGAAAGGCCAGTTCCTCCAGGGCCTGCAGGGCGTCCCGCGCCGCGTCGGCGCGGTCGCCGTTCCAGCCGCGGCAGCGGTAGCGCACCCGGCCGAGCACCACGTCATGATCGGTGGTGGCGCGGGCGACCGCCCGGCCGAAGGGGCGCATCCGCACCCCGGGGAGGTTCCACGCGGGGGGCGGCTCCAGGCTGTCGGCGCAGCCGCCGTGGAGCAGCAGCACTGCGGCCTTCGGCGGCGCTGCGGCCCGGTCGAGCAGCAGTGATCTGTCCGGCTGCCGCCCATGCCTTCTGGGATGGCTGACGCCTATGGGAGTCACCTCCTCATCAGTACTGCCGAGAGGGCCGCGGGCGGGCGGCCGTCGGACAGCGAATCATGGCTACCCCGCTCCCGGCAGCCGCACTCCGCGACTGTCCGCACTCCAGACACCGGCGCCCTCCCTGGGGATCAGGCCCCGACGCTGTCCTCGTCCTTCGCCGGCTCCGGCTGCCGCTCTTCCTGCTTCTTCGAGGCGATCAGGCTGGTGATCGTGGTGACGATCAGCACGCCGCAGATGACGGACAAGGAGAACGGGATCGAGATCTCCGGGACGTGCACCCCGGACTCGTGCAGCGCATGCAGCACCAGCTTGACGCCGATGAAGCCGAGGATCACCGACAGCCCATAGCTCAGGTGGACCAGCTTCTTGAGCAGCCCGCCGATGAGGAAGTACAACTGCCGCAGGCCCATCAGCGCAAAGGCGTTCGCGGTGAAGACGATGTACGGGTCCTGGGTGAGACCGAAGATGGCGGGGATGGAGTCCAGCGCGAAGAGCACATCGGTGGTGCCGATGGCGAGCATGACCACCATCAGGGGGGTCAGCACGCGCTTGCCGTTGCTGCGTATGAACAGCTTGGTGCCGTGGTAGCGGTCGGCGACGCCGAAGCGGTTCTCGATCGACCTCAGGAGGCGGTTCTCCTCGAACTCCTCTTCCTCCTCGCCGGAGCGTGCCTCCTGGATGAGCTTCCAGGCGGTGTAGATCAGGAAGGCGCCGAAGAGGTAGAAGACCCAGGAGAAGTTGGCGATGACCGCCGCCCCGGCGGCGATGAAGATCGCCCGCAGCACCAGGGCGATCAGCACACCCACCAGCAGCACCCGCTGCTGCAGATGGGAGGGCACCGAGAACTTCGCCATGATCAGCACAAAGACGAAGAGGTTGTCGACGCTCAGCGACTTCTCGGTGATGAAACCGGCGAAGAACTCGCCCGACGCCTGGCTGTTGCCGAATACCAGCAGACCGAGGCCGAAGAGCACGGCCAGCACGATCCAGACGCCGGTCCAGATGCCGGCTTCTTTGATCGACACGTCATGGGGCTTGCGCCCGATGAAGAAGTCGACAGCGATCAAGGCGGTCAGACCGAACACGGTCAGCGCCCACAGGGTCCATGAAACGTCCACTGAGCCTCCGGCTTCACAAGGGCTGCGGTGCAGCCTCGTCTCCTGCCGGAGGTCTCCTCCACCCGGGCGGCGCTGGCGCGCCATGGGCCGACGCCCCGGGACCGGTTCAAGACCGAGTGGTCTGTACTACCGAGTGGTCCGTACTGACGGGAACGCCGCGAGGTGGGAGTACTCCCCTCCGCCTGGACGACAGTACAGCAAACCCCAAGCGAAGGTAAAGGAATCGGTAAACAACTCTTCAAATATGCAGGTCAGCGCCCCCATGCTCGATGGGCGGCCGCCACCTGGCCCAGCACCTGGCGCACCACGTCGCTGCCGGGCGGAACGGTCAGCGGCTCATAGGTCCAGGCGTGGCGGACCCACGGGTCCGCCAGGTGGTCGTCAGGCGCAGGAGTGATCCGCAGCAGGGAGCGCCAGAGCGGATCGAGGACGGGGCCGTACCCGCTCGCCTCCTCCCGGTCGGCGACCATCAGCAGATGGACGCCGACGGTCGGCCCCTCGTCCGCCAGATAGCGCAACTGGTTGACCGCCCGGTCGTCGAAGCCGTGCGGGAAGTCATGGACGATCAGCAGTTGTTCGGCGGCGTCCACATCGGGCGGCAGCGAGTCCGCCGC